>JACMLY010000044.1 GCA_014379345.1 Chitinophagaceae bacterium | reverse complement strand
TCCGCCCCTTCTTACACCATTTAATTCGTTTGCAATACCGCTATTTCCAGGTTCAAGCGGAGAATAGGGTGATACTATACCATCAATTACCACAAGCGGAGCGCCCCTGCCCCTAATAGCAATGTTGATATTACCACCTGGCTCTGCGCTTTGTTGAACAGCCTGTACACCTGCGGCCCTGCCAAAAACTAATTGAGCGACTGAACTGTTCGCTGCCTGGGGCACTTGTTTAGGATCGATTTTTGAAATGGAGGTGGTTAGGTTCTTTCTTGCGGTGGTGCCATACCCAACCACTACCACTTCATTCATGCTGGACATGATTTGTGTCATCACCAGATCCAGCTTATTTGAAGACCCGACTCTAACCTGCTCGGGCTGGTATTCAGCGGAACTGAATAACAGTATGTCTCCCGATGATGCAGGAATACTATATTGACCGCTGTCGTTTGTTACTCCGCTTCCGGGTTTACCTTTCACGCTAACACTAACCTTGGCCAAAGGCTTCGAAACAGCATCTGTTACTTTCCCGGTAATGGAATTTTGCGCATTGGCAAATGAGAAAGAAAAAAAGAGGAGAAGAAACAAAAAGGGTTTAAAAAAGGCATAGCATTGCCTCTTATTCGAGAAATTTTTAATCATACAGCAAGTTTTAGATTTTAAGAATAGTTTGATATATTATTGTGATTGTTTGATTTTAAATCTCAACAAATTTATCCACTTGGCTATTGTCCATGAATGGATGATTTTCGGAATTGGATGGATTATTTTACGGTCGATAAAGTTTCCAGCTTTATTCAACCAATTCCAGGTATTTTATCATTTGTTTATGCACAATTGCACCCTGATGGTTTTTATCCAATACCAATACTTCGTCAAATAATTTCTCCGCCTGTTCTGAATGGCTATTGCCAAAACCCATATTTCCCAAGCCCATTACATACAGGCAGTGTATCCTGTTCCGTAAGTTCAGGTCAGCATCAAATACTAATAAATCAGGGAGAGAAACTGCAAAATAATCAATACTTATTTCATCATAGAGTCTTGCCTGTCCGAAATCTGTGAGGCGTTGGAAAATTTGCAGGCCCTTGCTTCTGCCATTCAATTTTATCCACGCAAGACCCTGGTAAAAAATTTTATCGGGTTGGGCATCGTTATAAAATATGGCCTGCACCGGTTCGCTTATACCCCCAGTAGCAAGTTTATAATAACAGATTGCCAAATCCTGTTGGTCCGACATCTCATAAGCCAGCCCTTTCCAATAATGTATATCATTTTCCTGGGTACCGGTAAGTTTTCCTTCTCCCAGGTTATATGGATAATTCTCTGCTTCATCCAGTAACCGGATAGCTTCATCATAATGTCCCTGGTCAATGGCCTGTTTAGCTAATTCGAGGTGACAAATAAGGTATTGGCCTACCACTTTACCTTCTCCGCCTTCCCATGGATGGAATTGATAACCAGCTATTAAATCCATAGCCTTTTGGTACTTTCCCAATTGATTGTACAGCGTTATTCTTTCCAGGTACAGGTCTTCTCTTTTTTCAACAAGTGTAAGATATTGCTCTAAAAAATCAAGTCGCTCTTTATGATCTTTGTTTAATTTTTTATACAACTGATCCAGTTCCATTAACACACGGGCATCTGATTGATCTAATGCAAAAGCTTTTTCCAAAGAGTCTAATGCTTTGCGCGGATCATTCAATTTATTGAAATAGGCTAATGAAAGATTGCGATGGACCGTTGGAAAGTTATCATCAATCATGGCAGATTGTTCCCAGCATTCAATGGCTTGTTGATATTGTCTTTTGTCGTACCAGAAATTACCGAGGTAATAAAAAGCATTAGCATCTGTTGGATTGAGCTCAATTGCTTTTTGCAATACAGGAACATCTTCAATCCTGTTGGGGAAAACAAAATCGGGTGATAATAAAGATGCCTGTTCAAAATGTTCAACCGCTTTGCTTTGACTACCTGATTGAAAGGTAAACCACCCGAGATAATATTCAACCAAAGTATTTTGATCGCTTTCTTTTTTATAAACAGCCAGCAGTTTACTTGCTTCGTCGTATAGACCTGCATGTGCATAATCAAAGGCATACTCCATAAAATTATGTGCACAGTTGCGGCTTAACTTTTTTAATTCCAATAGCGCCTGCTCTGCATCTGCTGTTTTTCCGCCGGGTACCAAAAGATATTTTTCAAAAAGACAACCAAAGTTGAAAGGATCGAGATCAAGCGATTCTTTTATCAAAGCCGCGGCTTCGGAGTGCCTGTTTAATTTCCGCAGGATAAAAACGGTTGCATGCCTGGCTGAATGACTATGATAATTTTTAATCAGCGACTTTTGAATAAAATTCAATGCTTCTTCATAATTCTTTTTCAACGTGGCTATCCTTGCCAGGTTTAAATAACCTGCATGTTGCCAGGCATCGTTCCAAACACTTTTATAGAATGCGTCAAAAGCAGCTTCATTTTTACCTTGCATTTTAAGCGACCACCCAAGATTATAGTAAGCTTCTCCATCAAAAGGATTGGGGTTACGCTGTGTTAAGGTTGCAATTGACTTTCGTAGGTAAGGTTCTGCTCTTGCAAATTGTCCCTTTCGCAAATACCACAATCCCATTGCATTATTATTGCGTGCATCTTTCGGATCTCTTCTTAAAGCTTCTTCATAGTAATCAGTTGCTACGTAAGTTGGATGACGGTATTGTTCCAGGTGCAAACCGGTTAAATACAATTGTTCATTATTTTCAACCTCTGCCGGCCTTTTGGCAGGCTGCGCCGGTGAAGGCATCTCCTGCTCTGTTTCTTTTTCTTGTTGATAAGCTACCAGTTCCTTACCAGTATTCAGATCGGTAATGATCAATTTTACATCTTCAGCTATAACACTTTCTTTGAGCGTAATTTTTTTCAGGTAAGGTTTTTCCGGTGAAGAGGAAATGGTATCACGGAATAGCAATGCTTCACCTCTTAGCAGTGTAATTTCTATATTTTCATACACGGAAGTCACATATAACCTGATCTCTGCTTCGGGTCCATTAAAATCTACATATACAACTGCCTCTTTGGTAGCATTCTTTACTTCGCCTACATCACGGTAAGGCAGGAAATACTGGACAAAAGCCTTTTCTTCATAAGGTTGTATCCACGAAAAATCCGGCTGATTATCGGTGAAAACACCCGTCATCAATTCTATATAGGGCCCATCTTCGTCGGTAAGGTTCCGGTCCCAGGCCTGTCCAAACTCACCATGGCCCCAGGTCCATTGTTTTTTGCCCGGCGAGAGATGGTGATCCGCAACATGCAGCAATCCACCTTTACTATCATGCTCGTAGCCGCCAACAAAATTGTATTTGGAGCTAACTGCCATGTATGATGTAGGAACGGGGATGTTCTTGTACCTTGATATATCCGTGCCTGGTGAATAATCTACTTTGTAATAAACTCCTTTCGCAATAGGAAAAGAGGAGACATCCCGTTTTCCATGATCAAAAACAGCATGCACATCCGGTGGAAAAATGGATTGGTAATCATCATTTACTTTAACAGCAGGATTAGACCACCATAAAAAGGTTTGAGGAAATGGCGTGCGGTTGTACAATTTTCCCTGTATTTCAATATAGGATTTGCCGGGGTAAAGTGTAAAACCAGCCATGCCCTTTGTCCGGAACATTTTTTCCACCTCATTTACCCAAACTGTTTTGCTGCCGTCTTCATTTTCTTTAATGGTGAAGTCTATCGGTTCAAATGTGGAAGGCCGGTGATGTTGCGGCCAATTGAATTCAATACCCCCGGAGATCCAGGGCCCGGTTAAGCCGACCAAAGCTGGTTTTATCACCTGGTTGTAATAAACAAAATGCCTTTGCTTCACTTTATCATAAGCCATTTGTATCCTTCCGCCCAATTCGGGCAGGATCATTACTTTGATATAAGCATTTTCCAGAAAAACAGCTTTGTAAATTTTGTCAATCTTTTCGTCGTAAATTTTCTCAATAACCGCGTGAGGATATACTACACCACTGCTTCCCTGGTATATTCTTTTTTCCAGAAACATCGGGTTCTTCTCAGGTAATCCCAAAGGATACGTCGGGATTACAACATCTTCTTCCCATGCTTTTACTCCTTCTTTCATATAACAATGTATTTCGTATGTTCAAAATTAAACGGTCCTGTTAAAGTTGCAAATGGAGTAAATTCGTGTTTACATGGATTTTATTACGATGAGTATTTGCATAGTCACCCTTTATTAATCTTATAAAAATTACTGGGCATGGAAGATATTATTAAAAAAATGGAAGGTTTCCAGGGACAGAAAGCAATTGTGATCCCCAGGCAAATTCTAAATACCCGGTGTGCTAAAAACCAGGTAATCTGTACTTTATATATTACAGACATAGGTTACTATCCAAAGGCTAAATTTCATTACCGGGAAAGGATTAACGGCGCTGACCAGCACATCTTAATTTATTGTCATGAAGGAAGTGGAAAAGTAGCCATTCGAAAAGTTGAATATCAAATAAGCGCCGGTGATTTC
>JACMLY010000043.1 GCA_014379345.1 Chitinophagaceae bacterium | reverse complement strand
TAAAAAGGAAACTGGTAACCTTAAAGCAGGTCGCAGCAATGAGGATAACGCAAAGACAGATCGTAGCGATACGAATAACAATGCCACAAAACAGGCTGTAGCAAAACAGAACGAAGCAGGTGAGAACGAAACAGCTCGCAATAAAGAAGATGAAAAATTTCCTTTACCTATTTATGAGAGAGGTGATGATATTTACTCAAAAGGCAAAGAACAGTCCCTCGATGATTTAGATAATAGTGGTAAAGGGCGAAACACGAACTCTGGCAATACACTCGGCAGTGATCTGGATATACCCGGTTCAGAACTGGATGATGCTGATGAAGCCATAGGCGAAGAGGACGAAGAAAATAATTATTACAGCCTTGGGGGCGACAATCATGAGGACCTTGAAGAAGATAACCCCGATCAGTAGCCCAGGTCTTTCAATTGCGCGCGTAAATTGTTGAACGTCCTAAAACAAGCTGTGCTCAATTAATGAATCATGCGACGGAGTAATAATACTTTTATTGCCAAAAGCAGCCTGGCAACACTTAAAACTTAAAGTTATATCCTAACCTGAATACCTGCGTTTCATAATAATCAGAGCTGTAATATCTAAATCCGGTTCCTGTAATCTCCCGCCTGATGTTTAGCGTGTTTGCAACATCTGTCGCATTCAAAAAGATTTCGCCTTGACCTTTTTGTATTACTTTTTTCAGACCAAGGTCAATAGAAAACCTCGACAGGACTTTGCCTTGCGGAACAAGATCCGGTGCAAGATAAATGGCACTGACCTGGCCCTCTAGCTTATTGCTAAATTTCAGTTGAGTATTGAATTTTATATTACCGGAAAACATTTCTTGCCTGGATGCTGAAAACTCATTTTCGATCGGGTATTTATTTATAACAGTAAATGCATCTATGATATTTTTGTAGCCGTTCAAATTAAGATTAATGGTCGCCCAATCTGTTGCCTTTTGTGAGAATACAAACTCAAGCCCCGTACTATAGCTTTTACCTGTATTCTGAAAAATATTATAAATTAGCGTGCTGCCTGGAACAATCGATCCAATCCTTGCAATCGTTGCATCCATTCTTTTATGATACAACGAAGAAACCAGGTATCCCCCATCCCAACTTGTTCGATGTCCAAGTTCAAGAGTGTTGGTAAATTGCGGACGCAATGCCGGATTACCAACTTTGATTATTTCGGCATCATCATATTTTGGAAATATGCGGATGTCAACTTCATTTGGCCGATCAACCCTTCTGTTGTAAAAAAATGAAATCCGGTTAAGCGCATTTACTTTCCATGCGGCCCGAAGTGAAGGAAATGGCTGTGTGTAATTATAACCATCACTTCTGTAAGTTACATGATCAGGGTCTACATCATATTCAAGGTCCACATATTCTACCCTTAACCCTGCGTCAATTTCAAAGTTATCGTTCTCAAAGACATAATTCCCATAAACGGCCGGGATAGTCTCACCATAATTGGCAAAACCCCCAGCATTAACATCCAGCGGTGAATTCAACCCGGGCTTGAATTCCATGTTAACGGGTATGTACCTTCTTCTAAATTTAAAGCCGGTTTCAAATCTGCCGTATTTTAAAGGCTGTACATAATCAATGTTGAAATCCGCCACGTGCTCATCAGACAATAATTTAAAAGAATCAAGCCCGGTATAGGTCGGCAGTATATTCGTAAAAAAATACTTTTCATCTTCACGGTGGAAGGTGTAGTTAAATCCCGCACTCAACAAGCGACCCGGCTGTGAAAACTTATGCTGCCAGGATGCGGTAGCAGTAACTGTCGTTTTTAACTCATCTTCCAGGAATTGCCATAGCCTTTTTCTTTCCGAAAGGTCCTCGTTGAAAAACGGTGCATCACCCCTGTCCAAAATTTTTTCACTGCTGAACAGTGCTGAAACGGTGAATGAATTCTCCGGGTTTAGAAAATAATCGACGCCACCCCTGGCTGTTATGATATTAGTGGTACGATTCCGTTTTGTTTGCTGCCGCACAACCTCGCCAGCATCATAATAACGATCCACAAACTCATTTTTATTAAGTGTTTTGGTATACAGATTATCAGCCTGCATGAAGACATTCACTTTGTTTTTTCGATAGTTTAAAGACAGAGAAGGATTGATCTTTGGCGTCGCCTCATACTGAGGGCGGATTCCAGGAAAGTTTTCCTTCTTAATCCATAACGCCCCAAGTCCGCCGGCCAAACCAACCTTTCCGTTGAAGCCATCCTTTTTCTCTTTTTTGTAAATGATGTTGATGATACCCGCGTTGCCATTTGCATCAAATTTTGCAGAAGGATTGTTGATGATTTCGATTTTTTCAATCGCGGACGCAGGGATATTTTCGAGTCCGCTCTG
>JACMLY010000042.1 GCA_014379345.1 Chitinophagaceae bacterium | reverse complement strand
TTCGCCAATTGCATTTTGTCACTTGACGCTTCCACAGGAAAATTGAACTGGTATTTTCAAACCATCTATCATGATCTTTGGGCTAGAGACATGGCATGTCCTCCTAACCTCGTCACTGTTAGGCAAAATGGTCGCTTAGTAGATGCTGTCGTGCAGGCCACAAAAGATGGATTGATTTATATGCTAGACCGGGATAAAGGAACCTCGCTTTTCCCGGTTGAAGAAAGGTCATTGCCAACAGAAGGATTACCCGGTGAAAAACCGTGGCCCACTCAAAAATTTCCATTGAAACCTGCTCCCCTCTCGCGGCAGGTATTGACGATTGATGATATAACGAACATCTCACCTGAGGCAAATGAATTTGTAAAAAAACGTTTTCTTAATACCAGGTCAGAAAATAAATTTATGCCCCCGAGTATAGCAGGATCTTTGTTTTACGCAATAGGCGGAGGAGCAGAATGGGGTGGCAATGCTATAGATCCATCGGGAATTCTTTATCAGAATGTCAATGAAATGGTCTGGGATGTTAAGATGACAGACCTTCCAACTTTAAATGAAGAAAAAAATTCGCAGGGCAAAAAATTGTATCTCACAAATTGTGCTGCTTGTCATGGAGCAGAGCGGAAGGGCGCATCACAGGAGTATCCTTCACTCGAAAACATTACCAGCAAATTAAACAGTCAACAGATCCATACTATCATAAAAAACGGAAGCGGAAGAATGCCATCTTTTCAACATCTGCAGGAAAAGGACAGGAGCGTAATTGTTGATTTTCTATTGAATAAAGAAACGAATTCAACAACGAAATCCAAATCAAAGAAATCCGCAAAGATTTCTGAAATTGAAAATCATGCTGCAAAAGATAGCATTACCGATAGTCAAAGGGATGCTAAAAATGCAAATGTCTTTCCCTATAACCCTCCATATATATTAAAAAACGGATTGAATCGTTTTTTGGATCAGAACGGATATCCAGCTATAAAACCACCATGGGGTACGCTAAGCGCTGTTGATCTGAACACTGGTGAATATTTATGGAAAGTTCCCCTGGGCGAATTTCCTGAACTGACAAAAAAAGGCATTCCGGTTACCGGTACTGAAAACTATGGTGGCCCTATTGTTACGGCCGGCGGTATTGTATTTATAGCTGGCACCAAAGATGAACGTATCAGGGCATTTGATAAACAGACAGGAATAATTCTTTGGGAATATCAATTGCCTGCGGGACGTTTTGCAACTCCGATCACCTATAAGACAGGAGGAAAACAGTACGTTGTCATTGCAGCGGGTGGAGTAAAGAATGAACACAAGGCTGGTGGAAAATACATTGCTTTTGCTTTGCCATAGCCAACTAAGGAGCCATGTTAAAATACAGTTCCAGCGGCATGACTTCTGCGGTGAACCATGATTATCTAAAGAAATTTGAAATAAATCGTCTATAATTGGATGAAAAATCTCACTGTAGTCGGAAGTTGAGAAACCTTTGGCAAGTCTGAAGTCTACTTAATATAAATTTAAAATGAGCTATTGTACCCTTATAAATTCAATGCAGCCTGAGGAAAGAAAAACGTTACATAAAAACTATCATGATAAATTATATGGCTTCCCTTTGGATGATGATAACGAGTTGTTCGGCCGGCTGATACTGGAAATCAACCAGGCAGGATTGAGTTGGGAAACAATCCTTAAAAAAGAAGCTTTCTTACGAAAAGCATACAGCAATTTCAACATTAAGAAGATCGCAGCCTATACAGAGGTTGACAGGAACAGATTACTAAATGATGCCGGCATCATCCGGAATAAATTAAAAGTGAATGCTGCAATAGAAAATGCTAAGGCAATACTGCAACTGCAAAAGGAATTTGGCTCTTTCCAAAAATGGCTGAAACATCATCATCCAAAAACGACAGATGACTGGGTAAAATTATTTAAACAAACTTTCAAATTTACTGGTGGCGAGATTGTCAATGAGTTTTTGATGAGCATTGGTTTTCTTCCGGGAGCGCATGATTCATCCTGCCCGGTGTTAAAGCAAATACTTAAACAAAAACCAATGTGGGCCGTTAAGTAAACGGTATGATATCATCAGGTAATCTGGCTACAACTGATTTTAAAAACATCATAGAGCGCTCTTTGGAGATACGCAAAAAGTACCATGAAGTCGAACATACTTAGCACGGCAGCAAATGGACTGTAGAGGAAGATGCTTTGGCTTTCCTAACCGATGCGGGTCTAGTAGGTCGGAATGTTATGTCCCAGCAACAACGATGGCCAAAAGCGAACACTGATAGTGAACTTGAACACAAATTAGGAGAATCTGTCTGGTGGTTGATTGTATTGGCAGATAGGCTGGACATCGATATCGAGACCGCAATGGAAAATTTTCTTGCTAAAACTGAGAAGTTGCTGAATAAATAATAAGTACCAGGATGATAATCTTTGGTGAAACTTTCCATCCTTTAATTTATCGTTCTCTTTTACCTCCCGATTCTTTAGTTAGAAAATTTCTGATTATACAAATTTCCAATTCCTCAATGTTGGAGTAAATCGTCATTGTCGCTGTCGTAACCGTCAACCCCTTCCGTTATCTTTTGTGTGGCCAATAGATTCTCTGTTCCTACAATTCATCAATTATATTACGAAATATTAAATATTTTTATCACCCGCCATAGCAATAAATTTAGATACATTTCCATAAAAATATTCGAACATCAAATAT
>JACMLY010000041.1 GCA_014379345.1 Chitinophagaceae bacterium | reverse complement strand
TCATTCCCGTGTATGTAGGTATAGTATTGACGGCGCTTGCCACAACAGGCATTATTCAATTTTTGTTTCACCGGTTTGCGATGTATCAAAGACCAGAGATATCTTCCTTTGTACATTGGAGTATCGTTGCAACCGGCCTGGCATTGATGGCACTCTCCGTATTTACAAATTACCGGCTTATCCGAAAGCTTCTTTATAAAATGTTTTAAAATCATTGTTATGAAGAAGCACGCTATCTGTTTTATTATCATCGCTGTTTTAATGCCTTTCATTTCTTTTTCGCAAAATAAAATATATGAACCTGCAAGAGGTTCTGAGGAGAGAAAGTTACAAATGGATGTTTTACGGAATGAGTTCACTCCGGCATTTAACGGACAGAAATTAATATTTGAAGTAACGGGAAACTTCTATAAGTCGAATGGGAACTGGGTTTTTATTTATGTGAATGTGTACCAGCAGGGAGGTAAGCCGGTTGACTTTAATAATTCAAAGTACAAAAAAGAGTATGAGGAAGAAATGATTGATAGCAATGGAATTTTTGCTTTACTAAAAAAAATAAATAATAAATGGGCACTGGTGACCCATATTGATTTTCCGACCGATGTTCCGGTCGGATGCTGGTGGAAAGAATACAATGTTCCCAAAAATCTATTTGGGTCTGCAGCTCAAGATGCAACCGATTGCGAAGCTCAATGATGTTACTACAAAATTATTGGTAAGAATTTTTGCCACGGATTGCACGAATTACCACGGATTATAATTCGTGGTAATTCGTGTAATCCGTGGCAAAAAAAGCGTTAAGAAAAAATGTGCCGGAAATGATGTTCCGTGTGCGCAATATAATCAGCAATCACCCAGCCTAAGGTTTTTGTTTCTTTACTCTCGTATTGGGGGTCTACAATAAATTCCAGTTTATTAGCCGGGATATTTTGAACAACATAGATAATCTGCCGGTTTAACGATTGCCATAGTAACAACAAATGCTCAATGGCAAGATGCTGATAATTATTTACCAGCACCAATTCGTTTTGCCGGTAAGAAATGATCTGGTAAGGTTGGGGAAGAAACTGTATTTCCGTAAAACGCTTTAGATTATTGATAGCAGAATCGATGAGGTGGCCAAGAATTTCCTTTTTGGACCATTTATCAGGAGCCGGTTTATGATGAAGTTCTTCCGCACTAAGTTTATTATATCTCTCAGGCAAGTTATCAATATGCCATGCTAACCGTTGTATGGCTTCAGGGATATCAATGTCTCCTTTATTATAACCGGCTACCGGGATCATAAAATTATATTTATTATGAAGGTATTTATCAACTTTTGCCATATCCAATTGCGAGTATCACGGCAAAGCCTCATAAATCAGTGCGGCTCCCTGCCCAACACCCACACACATTGTTGCCAGTCCGAATCGGGCATTTCTTCTTTTCATTTCATGTAGCAGAGTGGCCGAAATACGAACCCCGCTGCAACCAAGCGGATGACCGATGGCGATAGAGCCTCCATTTACGTTTACTTTTTTTATATCAAGCCCAAGATCATGTATACAGGCAAGTGATTGTGAAGCGAACGCTTCATTCAGCTCTACCAGGTCAATATCCTGCATAGTTAATCCGGCACGATGTAATGCTTTTTTTGTAGCCGGTACCGGACCAATGCCCATGATCGATGGATCCACACCGGCGACAGCCATTGATACCATCCTGGCGATTGGTTTCAATCCATATTTGTTTACTGCATGCTCATTAGCGAGTAGTACTGCAGCGGCTCCATCATTGATGCCCGAAGAATTACCTGCGGTAACAGTTCCGTCTTTTGCAAATAAGGGCTTTAATAAGGCTAATTTTTCCATTGATGTTTGCCGGGGATGTTCATCTGACCCAAAATATATTTTTTCGTCCTTACCACCGAATATCTCTATCGCTGTAATTTCCTCTTTCCATTTTCCATTTTCAAACGCCGTAAAATACTTTTGTTGTGAAGCCAGCGCAAACTCATCCTGTGCTTCACGGGATATTTCCCACTGCTTTGCGATATTTTCCGCAGTTTCCCCCATTGAATACGGGTAATGCATAGCCGAGAGTCTTTTATTTGCAAACCGCCAACCGATTGTCGAATCATGTATCTCCGTATTTCGTTGGTAGGCCAAAGTAGATTTTGCCATCACGAAAGGCGCCCGGGTCATGCTTTCAACACCAGCTGCAATATAGATATCACCCTCACCACACATGATTGCCCTGGATGCATCCATTATTGCCTGCAGTCCTGATGCACACAAGCGATTAACGGTATTTCCCGAAACAGATACCGGCAAGCCCGCTAACAGTGCCGCCATTCTTGCAACATTTCTATTGTCCTCGCCAGCCTGGTTGGCATCACCGGCAATAACGTCTTCAATCGCGTTCGTATCGATTGACGAATTTCGTTCTAATAGTTTTTTTATGACATGTGCCAACAGATCATCAGGGCGAATGCTACTTAATGCCCCGGCATACTTACCAACCGGGGTTCGCACGGCATCAATAACGTAGGTTGTTTTCATTGTTGTAACAAGCTTTTGAAATGCTCGGGCCCTTTTATTGAGTTTATCCTCTTAAAATCCCTAAGAAAAGCACGAAGATCATTTAAAAAAAGTAAAGTTAAAACACATTGGCTTTTAAAGGACCCTAGCGGTCTTCGCAACTGATAGCAACGCTTTGATGTATATTTGCCGGTTAATGGAAAATGAAAAGAAAAATATCAGGAACCTGAGTTTGACCGGTCTGGAAGCATACTTTGATACCCTGAACGAAAAAAAATTTCGTGCAAAACAGGTTTATGAATGGCTGTGGCACAAACAGGCCCATTCATTTGAAGCCATGACGAACCTGAGTAAGGAGTTGCGGATGAAACTGACGGAACATTTTACTCTCCCCGCGTTAAAGGTAGATGCAACACAATATAGTGCCGATGGTACAGTTAAAAGCCGATTCAAAACACATGACGGTCATTTGGTGGAAGGGGTATTGATCCCCACATCATCACGTAATACGGCGTGTGTTTCGTCGCAGGTTGGATGCAGCCTCAGTTGTAAGTTCTGTGCAACTGGTTATATGGATCGCAAACGAAATCTCGATTTTGATGAGATCTATGACGAGGTGGTGCTTATCAATCAGCAATGTGAAAAGGTCTACAATAAGAAGTTGTCGAATATTGTTTTTATGGGTATGGGCGAGCCATTGCTCAATTACAAGAATGTATTGAAAGCAATAGAAAAAATCTCCTCTGCGGATGGACTGGGAATGAGTCCAAAACGCATCACGGTCTCTACGGCAGGTGTTACTAAAATGATCCGCCAATTGGGCGATGATAAAGTAAGGTTCAATCTGGCACTTTCCTTACACGCGGCAAATGATAAGAAAAGAAATGAGATCATGCCAATCAATGAAAGCAATAACCTGAAATCATTGATAGATGCCCTGAATCATTTCTATAAACAAACAGAAAATGAGATCACTTTTGAATATATCCTTTTTAAAAATTTTAACGATAGTTTGCAGGATGCGGATGAACTCATAAAGATTTACCGCCAGGTTCCCGCTGATCTTGTTAATATTATTGAATACAATCCCATTGATGCTGCGCAATTTGAAAAGCCTGAAGAGGATACGGTACTGCAGTTTATGCAATATCTGGAACGTTATAAAGTAAATGCACGTCTTCGTCGTAGCCGGGGAAAGGATATAGATGCAGCCTGCGGACAGTTAGCAAACAAAGAAGGACATTAATGTATTAGGTATTACACCTGAATTACGCGGATTGATCGTATCCACGTAATAATGTGTAGCATCTGTGTAACAATAGGGGGTTAACAAATTCATAACCCATCAGTCAATGTATGTAACCTTTCAACCCAACAGCTCTTCGTTGCTTAAACCTATGGGATTATTGAGTGTCTATCCTGTACAAAAATTAAAAACATGAAAAAAATAACAGTAGGAATTGTGTTAATGACGTTCTTAGCCTTTGGAGCTTCAGCACAGGAAAAACAGGATGGCCATCATGGCAGGCATAAGGTAAAAAATCATCGTGAACACGTAACAAAAAATCTCAATTTATCAGATGATCAGAAACAGCAGTTAAAAACGATTAAAGAGAGTCATCGTAAGCAAATGGCAGAGTTGAACAAAAATGAAAACATAAATGTCAAAGAGATGCGCGATCGCAAAGCTGCCCTGGCAAAAGAACAAAAATCTGCCTTCGAAGGCATATTGACATCGGAGCAAAAAGCAAAAATCCAGGATCAAAGAAATAAGTCCAAAGAGAATCGGAAGCAAATGCAGGCCAAAAGAATGGAAAAAATGAAAAAGGATCTGGGTTTAACTGAAGCCCAGTCTTCAAAATTGAATACGATGAATGAAACATACAAAACCAAATTTGAAAGCCTGAAAAAAAATGAATCCCTGGATCGTACGGCTAAGAAGGAACAATTCAAAGCCTTGCATCAGCAACACAAGGAAGAACTAAAGAATATGTTAACACAGGAGCAAGTGCAAAAGCTGGACGAAATGAAAAAAGACAGGGGCGGAAGAAAGAATGCTAAATAGACAATAGGAAAGATTACAAGATGAAATTGTCAATCTCCTCATCAAACCCGTCAGGCCACTATAGTGGCCTAACGGGTTTGGTGGTGTGGATCGTTAATAAAAAACAAAGACCCCAGATATCCCCATTACAACTCCTTGTATGGGATAACATGGCAGCCCCTATTTAAAAACAATGGCTTTATCAATCAACGCATAATTTTCTTCCCAAAGCCGGATCCGGCAATTCTCCTTTTTTCGTGTATTTTCGCAGCATTCTTCATTACTGTTGTAAAACAGCAAATCATTAAGCCATGAGCAGCAACCCATTTCAGCGTTTTAAACAAAAAGAAAGCGGCGCAAAGAAAAAAGAAAAGATCCGCCAGGAAAAGAAAAAAGCCAGATTAGAGACCAAAGAATATTTCGAACAGAAAAAAAAAGCGGCGAAACAAGGCTATGCGGCCGCACCAATGCACGACAATAAGAAAAAGCCCGGTCCTGAGAGTGAAAGGAAACCGTTCGCAGAGAGAGATAAGAGAAATAATAATAAACCAAAAAGCGCTTCTGCTCCCCCTAAACAAGCTGTTGTCCCAAAACCTGACAAACCCCAACTGGCATCAGCTAAAAACCCATCTCAAAAAAATCCGGTCACGGTAAAGCATCCTGTTCCTCCCGATGCCGATAATTCGAAGCCCTCCAATCCTGGTATGCCTTTAAATAAATTCGTAGCCCATGCCGGAATTTGTTCAAGAAGAGATGCCGCCGACCTTGTTAAATCCGGCAGCGTAAGTGTCAATGGAAAACAAATAAAAGAACCCGGATTTAAGGTGAGTCCAAAAGATGAAGTGAAAGTAAACGGCAAAAAGATAACCAGCCAGAAAAATCTTGTATATATCTTATTGAACAAACCCAAAGATTTTATTACAACTACTGAGGATCCGCAGGGACGAAAAACGGTGATGGATATTGTTAAGAGTGCGACTTCCGAAAGAGTTTATCCTATAGGGCGGCTCGATCGGAATACAACCGGTGTGTTATTATTGACCAATGATGGCGAACTCGCCCAAAAGCTTTCTCATCCCAGCTACCAGATAAAAAAGATTTACGAAGTAAAGCTCGACAGGCCATTACATAAAAAAGACTTTGATACCATTCTAACCGGCGTTCAGCTGGAAGATGGTTTTATATCACCCGATGTATTGGCTTATGCCGACTCAAAAGATAAAAGTGTTATAGGAATAGAAATCCATAGCGGTCGTAACCGGATTGTAAGGCGGATATTTGAAAAGCTGGGCTATGATGTAAGAAACCTTGACCGAGTGATGTACGCAAACCTTACCAAAAAAAACGTGGAACGTGGCAAATGGCGATTTTTGGAGGAGAAAGAAGTCAGGTTGCTGAAATACCTGAATGCGTCTATCAAGAAACCGAACAATTCAAAATAGGATGGCTGAGACAATACAAAAGCCTAGTAAGAGTATGAAATAGCTGCTTTAAAAAAAAGCTGCGAATACCCGAATACCATACTTACAGCTGCCGCGATCCGGTTTCAAATAGTTCTCTGTTTTTAAAAATATTCAATAGATGGTCCAGGATCGGAAGCAACATTACATTTATCAGCAGATTAAAATAAAATTACTGTTTACTGGGTATGATTAAACCTGATATTATATTTGAAACGGATAACTGGATAGCGTTAAACAAACCATATGGGCTATTGAGTATTCCAGACAGGGAGGGAAAAGATATTTCACTGAAGCAATTACTGCAGGAAAAATATGGAGAGATCTTCACTGTTCATCGCCTCGACAGAAATACAAGCGGTATTATCCTGTTTGCCAAAGATGAAGCCACTCATAAATTTTTGTCGCAGGCTTTTGAAGAGAGACGGGTGCAAAAATTTTATCTTGGTGTTGTGAATGGCATATTGCCTGAAAAGAAAGGCATCATCGACCAGCCGATCGCAGAAAATACTACAAAGCGCGGTGTGATGATCATTCATAAACGCGGAAAACCTTCTGTGACCGATTATGAAGTACTGGAGGAATTCGGAAAATATTCCTTTGTGCGATTTCAGATCCACACCGGTCGCACACACCAGATACGAGTGCATATGCATTATCTTGGTCACCCTCTCGTATGTGATGAAATATATGGCGATCCCGCACCTATTCTTATCTCTTCCATTAAACGTAAATTCAAGCTTTCAAAAAATGAGTTGGAAGAAAGACCCATCATGAACAGAACAGCTCTTCATGCAGCGGAATTGGATTTTATAGATGCTGGCGGAATCAATCAAAAACTTGAAGCGGAAATGCCCAAAGATATGCGGGCGCTATTACAGCAGTTAAGAAAGTGGAAGAGATAATAACGCGCTAATTTTCTCGCTATAAACAAAGCTCCTGACGTAACTTACCATGACATTACCTTGCCGATCGATATTACATCCCTACGGGATGAATATTTGCCTGGTTTGTTTCTACCGATATTCAATCCCTGACGGGATTATGAAACCATCCCGTCAGGGATGAATATTTGCCTGGTTTGTTTCTACCGATATTCAATCCCTGCCGGAATTATGAAACGATCCCGTCAGGGATGAATATTTGCCTGGTTTGTTTCTACCGATATTCAATCCCTGACGGAATTATGAAACGATCCCGTCAGGGATGAATATTTGCCTGGTTTGTTTCTACCGATATTCAATCCCTGACGGGATTATGAAACGATCCCTACGGGATGAATATTTGCCTGGTTTGTTTCTACCGATATTCAATCCCTGACGGGATCGTTTCATAATCCCGTCAGGGATTGAATATCGGTAGCACTCAAGTCAAAATAAAAATAAACCCGTAGGGATTAAATATCGATTCATTCACGAGCTTGTTGAAGATGCAATAGCAAAAAGCTTTCTTTACTCATTTTTATAAACAACTCCATCCTTCATAACAAACCTTACCCTTCCCATTGCCTGTATCTCTTTAATAGGATCGCCATCCACTGCAATTATATCGGCGAGCTTCCCCTTCTCGATACTTCCAACAATATCTGTAACACCCAATAGATCGGCTGCACTAACCGTGGCAGACTGAATGGTTTCCATTGCAGGCATTCCTACTTCATGCATATACACAAACTCTAACCAGTTCTTTCCATGGGCATACACACCGGCATCGGTACCAAACGCTATTTTTACTCCCTCCTTATATGCCCTGGCAAAAGTATTTTGGATCTTCGGGCCGATCGCTAAGGCTTTTGGCGTCACGAGATCCGGATAATAACCTGGCTTCTTTGCTGAGTCAGCAACCGCCTTACCAGCGGTGATCGTAGGCACATAATATGTTCCGTGCTCCTTCATTAATTTCATCACTTCCTCATCCATCAAAGTTCCATGTTCAATGGAGTGTACACCGGCACGTACTGCTCTTTTCATAGCCTCTGCACCATGACAATGAGCAGCGACCTTGAAGCCATAATCCTTTGCCGTTTCAACTATTGCGCGTATTTCATTCTCTGTGAACTGCGGATTTTCTCCACTCTTCGCAACACTTAATACACCGCCTGATGCGGTGATCTTGATCAGATCGGAACCTTCTTTATAGCGCTGGCGAACGGCATGGCGGGCTTCATTATCACCATTAATAACTCCGGCCGCCGCCCCCGGATCGCCCATCAGGTCTCGCCGGTAACCATTTGTGGGGTCTGCATGGCCACCTGTTGTTGCAATCGATTTTCCAGCCGTTACTATCCTGGGGCCTTTAATAAGTTTTTTATTAATCGCATTTCGCAGGGAAATGTTAACTCCGCTTCCTCCGAGATCCCTGACTGTAGTGAAACCGATCATCAGTGTACGCTCAGCAAATACCACTGATTGAAACGCATAATCTGCCGGATTATAGGTAAAAGTTTCCATATACCGGTTTGGATTGGTTTCACTCTCCAAATGCACATGCGAATCGATCAAGCCGGGCATAACAGTTTTATTTTTCAGATTGATCAGTTTACTATTTCCAGCAGCCAAATAGCCTTTCGATATATTGATGATCTTGTTTCCGTCCACTTCAATGGTCATTTCCTTTAATACCTGACCGGCTTTTACATCAATCAGTTGTCCGCAATGAATCGTGATTTTTTGGGCCACTAAATTATTACTGATGATTATTAAAATGATCGCTAGGAATTTTTTCATGAAGCAGAAATTTTTTTGAAGATAAGATTTACAGGGCAGTTGTAAACTAATAATCATCATCTCAACATTCATAGACCTGTACTAAAATAAAAAAAGGCCAAAGGGCCTTTTTAATATTATTAATTATTACAGATCCGCTTATTAATCGATGTTTGGCTGAGGCGTATATCGAAGATAAGGCTTCACAATTTTTACACCCTTGGAGAATTTCTTAATGGCGTCCTCCGTAGATACGGCAGGTACAACAATTACATCTTCACCAGAGTTCCAGTTTGCAGGCGTTGCAACACTATAATTTGCCGTTAACTGCAAAGAATCGATCACCCTCAACACTTCGTTGAAATTTCTGCCCGTTGATGCCGGATATGTAATCGTAAGCTTTACTTTTTTATCCGGACCTATTATAAAGAGCGAACGAACTGTAAAAGTTTCTGAAGCATTGGGATGGATCATCCCATATAAATTGGCGACAGTTCTGTTTTCGTCGGCAATAATGGGAAAGTCGACCGAACAATTTTGCGTTTCATTAATATCTTTCACCCATCCAAGATGCTTATCCAACGGATCTACACTTACCGCAAGCACCTTAACATTGCGTTTGGCAAACTCTTCTTTTAATAAAGCAGTTCTGCCTAATTCTGTAGTACATACCGGAGTAAAATCGGCAGGATGAGAAAATAAAACACCCCAGTTATTGCCAAGGTATTCATAGAAATCAATATCACCAGCGGTTGTCTTCGCCTGGAAGTTGGGAGCTGGGTCCCCTAAACGTAAACTCATATACAAAAGTTTAAAAGGTTGAAAATTAAAGAGGGTCACGAAGATAATACATCCTACTAATCTAATAGACTAATTTATTCTTAAATCATTTACCGGTAGCCTTTGTTATAGACGAAACACCAAAACGGTTCTTCACCTCATCGATGGCTTTATAAAGCTCTGTTTTTTTACCCGTATCACTGAACAAGTTGGTTTGTATGGCTTCGCTGGTTAATTCGCTAAATCTGACTCCCAGCAATCGCACAGGTTCTCCTTTCCGGTATAGTTTATTGAAGAGCTCCTTGGCCTTTGGTATCAGTTCATCATCATAAAAAGTGTAAGGAATGGTCGTTTGCCGGGAAGTGGTTTCAAAATTCGGATATCGGATCTTGACAGCAATACAGCCTGCCATTTTATTATCCTGTCTTAATTCAAAAGCGATTTTTTCTGTTTGTTGTATCAGTTCGTTTAACAGCGTGTCAATATCGGCAATGTTTTCATCAAAAGTGTTTTCGGTAGAAATGGATTTGGCTTCGTGATAAGAGATCACTTCTCTAAAATGAAGCCCATGCGCCTTGTTCCAAAGTTCTGAGCCATACTTTCCAAAATGTTTTTCAAGAAAAGCAATCGGTTTCTCACTGAGGTCCCTGATCGTTTCAATACCCAATTCAAGTAATCCCTGATAGGTATGCTCCCCCACACCCGGAATCTTATTCACCTTAAGCGGGGCAAGAAATTCCTGCTCCATGCCATTGGGAATATGCATGTACCCATTTGGTTTGGCCTCATTGGTTGCAATCTTGGCAATCATTTTATTCGAAGCCAAAGCAAAAGATATAGGCAACTTTGTTTCATTCATGATGTGTTGTCGCAGATCGATCGTCCATTGATAAGGCTGAAAATATTTTTCCATACCCGTCAGATCCAGATAAAATTCATCGATGGATGCCTTTTCAAACAGGGGTGCTTTGGAGGCAATGATCTCTGTAACCCATCGCGAAAATTTGCTGTATTCGCCACGCGTGCCGCTGACCACTGTTGCATGCGGACAAAGCCGCATGGCGGTTTTCATCGGCATAGCCGAATGAATTCCATACTTTCTGGCCTCGTAACTACAGGCTGCCACAACCCCGCGTTCGTTGTGACCACCTACGAGCAGCGGTTTCCCTTTCAGCGAAGGATCACTGATACACTCAACGGAGACAAAAAAAGCATCCAGATCAAAATGCGCAATTATTCTTTGAGGCGATTCAGCCATGAAGGCAAGTTACTGATTAGAGATGAATTGTTTTGGACCAGGGCTTTGGTATTACTATTAAGCATCGTTGTGTCACTCCCTTGTACGTTCTGTTCATTACTCAGCAAATATTCACGCAAAGACGCGAAGGCGCAATGAAAAGTATTCCCTCTGCGCCTTCGTCTTTGCGTGGACCTTGCCTTCTAAGATTAGCATCCAGTCATTTGTATTCAACAAACGTTTAAATTTATCCAATGAACATGAATGGGAAAAAATTCAGCATATCGCCTGTGAAAACGCTGATTGCTTTCTTACACAAAAATCCAATACCAGCCATGATTCATAAGATTGATGGGATGGTAGTAGAAATAAAAAACATTAAGAAAATGAATAAAGGATCCTTTAAGCAGGTGAAAAATAATATCCTTTTGATGATGTAATCTTTATTTCCGAATAAGACTACTCGCGAATTTTATGCGTTCAACGTTCTGAGCAACCATTCAATTGGAAAAACGAGAAATACTATATGATTTTGTCAATCGCATTCATCCTTTGAAAGAAGAAGAATGGATGGATTTTTCATCAATATGGATGAATGTAGAATACAAAAGAAAAACCGTTCTTACAGCCGCCGGTGAAACGGAAAGACATCTATACTTTGTACTCGAAGGTGTTCAACGCGCCTTCTATCTTGGTACCGGCCCTCAGGAAGCGACCATCGTATTTACCTATCCCTATTCTTTTTCTGGTGTGGCCGACTCGTTTTTAACACAGCAACCCTCTAAATATTTTTTAGAAACAATAACTGCCAGTAAAATGCTGCGAACCACCTATCAACAGGTGCAGCAATTAATGGATAAGTACCACAATTTTGAACGATGGGTGAGGCTTGCCGCCTCACATTCGTTGATGGGTGTTTTAGAACGGCAGGTGGAATTACTTTCATTTAGTGCCGAGGAAAAATTTAAAACCCTACTCACTAGAAGTCCGCATGTATTGCAGATCATCCCCCATAAATACCTGGCTTCTTATCTTGGCATTGATCCAAGCACATTCAGTAAGTTACTGGCTACCGTCCGGATATAAAATCTTGGTGTGCGCCAAGATTTTCATTTTTTTCCCGGCCTAATTTAGTTTCAAATTCAAAAAGATGAAAAAAATCAATAGTGCGCAGCTTTTAGAAGATTTAAATGCCGATACGCGCCAGATCGTTCTTCAAACCAAACTGTTGCTTCAACAGGATCCCGAATTATTGCTCCGACAGCCTGCTGAAAATAAATGGAGCGTTGCGCAGGTTATTGAGCACCTGAATTCTTATGGGCGCTATTATCTGCCAGTAATGAAAACAGCATTGATCAAGCCCGCGCATCGGCCAGCAGAATTCTACAGGCCGGGCTGGCTGGGAGATTATTTCACAAAATCAATGTTGCCCCAAAAAAATGGCCAGGTAACTAAGAAAATGAAATCTCCTAAAGATCACCGGCCTTCAAGCGATATCGACAGCAGAATTGTGTTAGAGGAGTTTTTGCTACAGGAATATCATTTATTACAGCTGCTGGAAAAAGCGGAAAAAACAAATCTGGAGACCAGGATCCCGATTTCAATCAGCAGGTTCATAAAAATTAAATTAGGCGACGGGTTTCGCTTCTTAATTGCACATCATCAAAGGCATTTTGTTCAGGTTGAAAATACTTTGAAAGCAATAAATAAATTGACAGGGGAAGCGCTTTTACTGAGTGGCGGTTAAACAAACACGTCAAGAAGACCATCCGGTAGCTTTACCAGAACTGTTTTCTTTTTTTTATCAATTTTAAGAATCGTTTCCTCATGTAGAGGAATCAAAGCTTCCTTTCCCTTCCACTCGATACGGCAAAGCAACTGGTGGGGCTGTTCAATCACTTCGAGTATTTCTCCGAGATCTTCGTCGTCTTCTATCAGGTGAAACCCCAATAAAGAAATAGGCGCAGACTTACCCGCATATTTATGAAATTCTTCTTCAATCAGCCATACCTGTTTCTGTACCAATTTTTGAGCTGATTCCTTAACATTGATCCCGTCGATCTTCACATACAATTCATCATCCGATTTCATCCTAATGCTCTCTACGAAGTAGGGCAGCAATTCATCTTTTTTATCTTCTATAAACAACGTTTCTAATCCCTTCAAGGCTGTTTTTTTTCCAAGATAATGCTTCAGTATCAGATCGCCCTGAACACCAAAAGTGGCCACGAATTTTCCTATACTACAATAATTAATCATAGCGCTAGAATTACTTGCCACGAATTTCACGGATTAGCACGAATTAAATTCGTGCTAATCCGTGAAATTCGTGGCAAAAAAAAATCCCGAATAAACGGGATTTAATATTGTAAAAAAGAAAGAGCATTATTCTCCGTTTTCTTTTCTTTCAGGTCTTCTTACAGGTGCGCCTCTTCTGGCTCTTCTATCAGTAGAATGGCTATCCTGACGTTTTTTGATATTCAGCTCATGCTCTGAATGCCATTTCTGGAATTTCTCCATGGCAGTAGCTTCATCAAACAAACCGAGTTTTACACCGCGCAACAAATGCTTCAGGTATAACACTCCTTTAAAAGAAAGAATTCTGCGAACTGTGTCTGTGGGTTGGGCGCCTTTGTGCAACCAATCCAATGCTCTCTGACGATCAAGTTGAACGGAAGCAGGAACAGTAAGCGGGTTATAAGTGCCGATCTTTTGGATGAATTTACCATCCCTCGGAGCACGGGCGTCGGCTACTACAATGAAGTAGAATGGTCTCTTTTTAGACCCGTGACGTTGTAATCTAATTTTAACTGGCATCTTAAATAGAAATTTAAATGCGTGAACGAATAGGGTTACCGTTTATAAGGATTGCAAAGGTAGCAATCCGACTCATTTTTCCAAATTTATAACAAACAAATTAACTATAGCGGCTTTCCTGAATCTTATTCTCATATATTTAATTTTCACCTGCGACCCATGCCCATCCTACCACCTAAAGGCATCTTGTTCATAGACTTCATCATTTCCTTCATTTGATCAAATTGTTTGATGAAAGCATTGATCTCTATAATATCCTTACCACAACCGATAGCGATCCGTTTCTTCCTGCTCATATCGATGAGATCGGGATTGCGCCGTTCCAGAGGCGTCATTGAATTGATAATTGCTTCGATTCCCTTAAAGGAGTCGTCGCTAATGTCAATATCCTTTATCGCCTTTCCGATTCCGGGTATCATCCCCAATAAATCCTTAATATTTCCCATTTTTTTAATCTGTTCCAATTGTTGCTTAAAATCTTCAAAGTCGAATTGATTTTTCCTGATCCTTTTTTCCAACTTGCGTGCCTGTTCTTCATCATATTGCTCCTGCGCCTTTTCAACAAGCGTAGTGATATCTCCCATTCCGAGAATACGCTGGGCCATTCTTTCGGGATAGAAAACATCCAACGTGTCCATTTTTTCGCCGCTGCTGACAAACTTAATGGGTTTTTCAACCGTGTATTTGATAGATAACGCGGCACCCCCTCTCGTGTCCCCATCCAGTTTGGTGAGTACCACGCCTGAAAAATCGAGACGGTCATTGAAGGCCTTGGCCGTATTCACGGCATCCTGGCCTGTCATGGAATCTACAACGAAAAGGATTTCATTCGGATTAACTGCCGACTTTATATTCGCTACTTCTGTCATCATCACTTCATCGATAGCCAACCGGCCGGCGGTGTCAATAATGATCACATTTTTGTTCTTTGTTTTTGCTTCTCTGATCGCATGCTCCGCAATCTCTACGGCATTCTTATTCTCCGGTTCGCTATAAACATCAATCTTGATCTGCTCTCCCAATACCTTTAGCTGATCAATAGCCGCAGGCCGATAGATATCGGCAGCTACCAGCATTGGCGATAACCCTTTTTTTGTTTTTAGAAAGTTTGCAAGCTTTGCGCTGAAAGTGGTCTTACCACTACCTTGTAAGCCCGCGATCAGTATCACGGCGGGGTTTCCTTTGACATTGAACTCGCTCTCGGTTCCACCCATTAAATTCGCGAGTTCATCTTTTACGATCTTTACAATTAATTGCGATGGGCTTACCGCATTAATTACTTTTTCTCCGAGTGCTTTATCTTTTACTCTATCAGTAAATTCTTTGGCAATTTTATAATTGACATCTGCATCAACAAGTGCACGACGTATTTCCTTTACTGTTGCTGCAATATTCAGTTCAGTAATTCTTCCTTCACCTTTGAGTTGCTTAAATGCTGAATCCAGCCGTTCCGTTAAATTTTCAAACATAATCTCCGCTTTAAAAATAAAAAAGTGAATACAATCAGTATTCACTTTAGAACTGCAAATTTATAGTAAGATTATGAAGTGTAAATTTTTCTTCTACATTGAAAATTTTTAGCGGTTAAACGCCCAAATACCCCCTGAGTTCCTGTGAACGTGAATTGGTTCTCAGTTTGGTAATGGCTTTGTCTTTGATCTGCCTTACTCTTTCACGTGTCAGGCTGAACCTTTCACCTATGTCTTCAAGGCTCATCGGGTGGTCAATACCAATTCCGAAAAAGTAACAGATCACTTCCTTTTGCCGTTCGGTAAGAGACTGCATCGAACGATCTATCTCCTGCTTTAAAGATTCCTTGTGCTCAATATTTGTTTCGGCCCTTTCAGCATTCGGATTTTCCATTACATCCAGCAGAGTATTGTCTTCACCCTCAGAAAGTGGTGTATCCATGCTGATATGGCGCGCACCGATGCCTAGCGAGGCTGAAACTTCATCAGTATCGAGTTCGAGTATCTCAGCCAATTCCTGGGGAGATGGCTCCCGCTCAAACTCCTGCTCTAACTTAGAAAACGCTTTCTGTATCTTATTCGTTAAACCAACTTTGTTGAGAGGCAAACGTACAATACGTGACTGTTCAGCCAATGATTGCAGGATGCTTTGGCGGATCCACCACACGGCATAAGAAATAAATTTGAAACCACGGGTTTCATCAAAACGTTGTGCGGCTTTGATTAAACCTAAATTTCCTTCGTTGATTAAATCTGGCAAAGAAAGTCCTTGATTCTGATACTGCTTGGCTACGGATACAACAAACCGGAGGTTGGCCTTGGTAAGTTTATCTAAAGCAAACTGATCGCCTAGTTTAATGGCTCTTGCCAACCTGACTTCTTCTTCAGGGGTGATCAATTCTACTTTTCCGATTTCCTGCAGGTATTTTTCAAGGCTCTGAGATTCACGGTTGGTAATAGACTTCGTGATCTTGAGTTGACGCATACTCATGGGCAGGGCTTTAAGGGGTTTAAGGTTAATTATTAACGCTTAGTTAAAACGTAGGAATCTAAATATTGGTATATGCCCGGGATCTTCTAATACCATGGGATCTAAGAATTTAGCTTTCTTTTAGAATAAATCACTCACAACATTTTGGTTATCAACTGAATGATATTTAATTCGCCCCTTTCTGCCTTTTATCCACATATGAAGCAAATAATAAAAAATTTTGGGACATGTATTAATTTTCTATTATTGCATCATTGGTATAAAAAAAAGATCAATATTCGTGTAGATGAGCAAGAAACAATTATTTACGTTAGAATTTCCGGTTAGATGTTCACCTTCCATATTATATGAATTTCTAAGTACCCCTGCCGGTTTGCAGGAATGGTTTGCAGACAAAGTAGATGAAAGAGATAAAGTTTTTAGTTTTTCCTGGAACGGTGACACTGAATATGCAGAAGTTCTGGAAAGTGAAGAGGATAAATTTGTCCGCTATCATTGGACGCATGCCCCTAAAGAAGAATTTTTTGAATTCCGGATTGAAAAGTCGGAGGTTTCCAATCAGACCATACTTGTTATAAAAGATTTCGCAGAAAAAACCGAAGTGAAGGATCAAAGTCGCCTATGGGACTACCAGGTTAAAGACCTCTTCCACCGCCTTGGAAATTAATTTTGAATTCCCCAATAATGGTTTCATAAAATCTGAGCAGTTTCGCTGGAGCATCATTCCACTCAGCTAACGAAACTTTTCCCGATAGTTTACAAAAATCCTTTCTGATAAGATTTTCATTCACTGTTACAGCATCAGCAGATCTAATGGCCAGGTAATTATCGGCCTCAAAATCGTGCCGCCATTCATCGTTGTGTATGCTTATAAAAAAATCGCTAGCTGCAAGAACTGGCAAATGCTTTTTTAATACAGGAGCCAGTTCGTTTTGATATTTGCCTTTCAGGTGCAACGTAGTGCTGAAGAAATTTCCCCACCAGAACATGGTTCGTATGGCAAAAATGTCACACTTTCCGAAACACCTTGGATAATCGAGCATTACATAAGGTAAGCCATTATAATTCTCTCCTTTTGAAATTTTAGGTGGAGTGAGAAAAATCTCGGAAGGCAATAGAGAAGGCACGCTAAAAAGCTTCTGCGCATCCACAATCAATGAACCGAACATCTCGTACACTTTTGCAATAATCCTATTCTTTGTTAAAAGCCACTCCGCGTTTTGTACGAATAATAATTCCTCTTGTGAAAGCTGTATTTTTGCCAGGTTCATATCTAAAGATACTACAACCTAATTACGAAGAACGTTGATCAAAAAACTGGATATACTTATACTGCGATCTTTCATAGGCCCATTTATTGCAACCTTCTTCATTACATTATTTGTATTAATTCTACAGTTTTTCTGGTTGTGGATCGATGATTTTGTAGGCAAAGGATTAGACGGATCGATAATTATTAAACTGGTTATTTATTTAAGCGCTACGCTCGTTCCGTTGGCATTACCACTGGCCGTTCTGCTTTCTTCCATCATGACTTTTGGAAACCTGGGAGAAACATTTGAATTGGTTGCGATCAAATCGGCCGGCATTGGATTGATACGCTTTATGAGGCCACTGCTCATCACAGCTATTTTACTATCCGGACTTGCTTTCGCTTTTAATAATAACGTGATCCCTGTGGCTAATCTAAAAATGCGAACGCTACATACGGATATTGTCAATAAAAAACCGGCTTTTGATTTGAAAGAAGGAATTTTCTACACCACGATCCCTGGTTTTGCTATTAAGGTGGGTAAAAAAGAAGAAGATGATTCTACTTTGATCGACGTAATTATTTATGAACAAAGCCCGGGATTGCAGGATAATTTTATCGTTGCTAAAAAAGGAATTATGCGGGTATCCGACGATAAAAGATTTCTTGAGTTTACATTGAAAGATGGCTGGCGGTACGAAGAGCGGGGCGAACGTATGTCAACCAATTCAGATTTTATCCGCCTGGGGTTTAAAGAGTATAAAAAAGTTTTAGATCTGAGCTCACTGCAATTAAATCTTACTGCGGACAGTACTTACAAGAACCGCTATGAAATGCTGAGCATACGCCAGTTGAATAAATTTATCGATTCGCTGGAAAAAACAACAAAACAGATTGAGGTACGAACAAAAAATGATGTGAAAACATATCTGGATTTTACAAAATTTGTGGATACCGGGTGGAAGAAAACGGATATAAAAAAACCGATCGTAAAATCATTTGCAGCTATGTTGCCGGATAGTGCAAAAAGCATTGTACTTGAGCAAAGCATTTCATACGTGGGCTCTTTAAAAACCGCGATGGAAATCGCGGCTGCAGACTACAATAACCAACGAAAAGAACTGCGCTTATACCTTATTGAATGGCATAATAAATTTACAATGTCAATAGCGGTGTTGGTATTGTTCCTGATCGGAGCTCCTTTGGGATCTATTGTTCGAAAAGGAGGTATTGGCACGCCCGTTGTATTTGCCGTAATCTTTTTTGTACTATTTTTTTTACTGAACAATTTTGGGAAAAAATTTGTGCGCGAAGATGTGCTTCAACCGGTCTCAGGCATTTGGATGGCTACCATGGTATTGGTCCCCATTGGCCTTTTTCTTACTTACAAAGCCATGCACGATTCCCAACTGTTTAACAAGGAATCGTATTTTCGCGCATTCAAAAAAATGCGAACTTTTTTTAGATCTAAATTGTCAGACAGGCAATTCAAGTAACGTTAATCTAATGATATACAATGCCAGAATCATCCTATAATAAGCGCCTGGATTTCATAAATAGAAAAGCGATTGTCACCAGAAAAGAAAAAAATTCCCGCGCTCTCTTGTAAAGAAATTTATTATAGATTATTTATCACCTTTGCCGCGGGCAAAGGTTTTTTATAGCGGCCTGAAATTTATGGAAGATTTTAGCAGTTATCAAATCCACACCAGTTGAACCTACCAGAAAAAAATTTACAATTACAAAAATGGATAGTTCTTGTTGCAATCGTTTTGTTTGCCATTAAGATCATTGCCTATTTTTTAACCCGATCCGTCGCCATACTTACCGATGCGCTGGAGAGTACGGTGAATGTGGTGGCCGGACTGATCGGGCTTTACAGTTTATATATTGCATCTAAACCCAGCGATCAGAATCATCCTTATGGGCATGGAAAGGCAGAGTTTTTATCTGCAGCTGTTGAAGGAACATTGATCGTAGTGGCGGGGTTTGTGATCATTTACAAAGCGATCAATAACTTCATCAATCCGCAGCCGATACAAAAACTGGATTATGGCATTTTGCTGATTGCTACTACCGCATTTATTAATTTGATTTTTGGAATTCTCAGTATAAAGCAGGGCAAAAAAAACAATTCTCTTGCGTTGGTCGCCAGCGGCAGACACTTGCAGTCTGATACGTTTTCAACCGTTGGAATTATTGCAGGATTGGTGATTATTTATTTTACCAACCTCCTGTGGCTCGATGGAGCAATTGCCATTTTGTTTGCGTTAATTATAATGTATACAGGCTATACCATCCTACGTAAATCAGTTGCCGGTATCATGGATGAAGCCGATACCACCTTATTGGAAGAAATGGTAATGGTGCTCAATAAGAATCGTCGTCAAAATTGGGTGGACCTGCATAATTTACGGGTGATCAAATACGGCGGCCGGTTGCATGTAGACAGTCATCTTACGGTGCCCTGGTATTTTAATGTGAATGAAGCGCATGTTGAAATTGAAGAGTTGTCAAAGTTGATCAGAGAACAGTTTAGCAATAGTATGGAGCTATTTGTACATTCTGATGGTTGCCAGTATTTCCAATGTCCTATTTGTTATAAAGATGCCTGCCCTGTAAGGAAACATCCTTTTGAAAAAAGAATAGAATGGACGATTGAAAATGTTTTAGCCGATAAAAAGCATAGAGGCACTGATTAAAACCCTACCCTTTGCCGCAAAGGATCTCGCCACGAATTCCACGAATTAGCACGAATTTAATCCGTGCTAATCCGTGAAATCCGTGGCAAAAAAATGATTTCATAAAACGACTTATATTCGTTCTCCGGACAAAAAAAATTTTAGCTATGCAGATATGGAAGGATTATCAGGAAAAAAATAAAGACAGGTTCCTGAGCGAGTTGCTTGACCTACTTCGTATTCCAAGCATTAGTGCGAAGAGCGAGCACCAGACCGATATGAATGTTTGTGCCGAAGCTGTGAGGCAAAGATTGCAAGAGGCAGGTGCTGAGAACGTAATGATCTACGCGACCGACGGCTACCCGGTTGTATATGGTGAAAAAATAATCAATCCGTCGAAACCTACTGTACTGGTTTATGGTCACTATGATGTTCAACCGGCTGATCCGCTTGAACTATGGAATAGTGGTCCATTTGAACCCGTTATAAAAGATGGAAAAATATATGCCCGCGGTTCAGCCGATGATAAAGGGCAGTTCTATATGCATGTAAAGGCATTGGAAATGCTGATCCGAACCGGTACCCTTACAAGCAATATTAAATTTCTTATCGAAGGTGAGGAAGAAGTAGGATCTCCGAACCTTGGAAAGTTCGTAGCCAACCACAAGGATCTATTAAAGGCTGATGTTATTTTAATAAGCGATACATCCATGCTCAGTATGGAGAATCCTTCTATTGATATCGGTGTTCGCGGGCTTGCTTATATACAGGTAGAAGTAACCGCTGCCAATCGCGATCTGCATAGCGGAGTTTATGGTGGCGCTGTTGCCAATCCTATCACCATACTTGCCAAGATGATAGCCTCCTGCCACGATGAAAACAATCATATTACAATTCCCGGTTTTTACGATGATGTGGTAGAATCCTCTTCGGAAGAAAGAAAGCTAATGGGGGAAGCGCCCTACGATGAACAGGGATATAAGGATGATTTAGGAGTGCAGGAACTTTGGGGCGAAAACGGTTATACAACAAATGAAAGGACGGGCATACGACCTACACTGGAATTAAATGGCATTTGGGGTGGATACACTGGGGAAGGTTCAAAAACGGTACTGCCATCTAAAGCATTTGCAAAAGTTTCGGCCAGGCTTGTACCAAACCAGTCATCGGGAAAGATCACAGATCTGTTACTGGAATACTTTAAAAAAACAGCACCGGAAAGCGTTACCGTAAAAGCATTTGAGCTTCATGGAGGCGAACCGTATATGACTCCTATTGATTCAAAAGCATACCAGTCCGCTGCTAAATCCATAGAAGCAACTTTCGGCAAGAAACCCGTTCCTGTTCGTGGTGGGGGAAGCAT
>JACMLY010000040.1 GCA_014379345.1 Chitinophagaceae bacterium | reverse complement strand
GATCTTTATTACTGTAGGTATCGCATTGGTTGAACGTTTTGAATGGCTTCTTTATATTTTTGGACTGATACTTTTATACACAGGGATCAAAATGTTTTCAGCCAAACACGATGAACCATCGAACCTCGCAGAAAACAAAGTGTATAAATTTTTAAAAAGCTTTCTCCCGCTGATACCGCAGGATGGCGGTGGCAAATTCACCATGATCTATGGCGGGAAAAAGTATTACACAACTATTTTTGTTGTCGTGGTTATGCTTGCTACCACAGATATTGTTTTTGCATTAGACTCTATACCTGCAGTCTTTGGTATTTCTCAGAACAGGATGGTGATCTATACATCGAATATTTTTGCTGTACTTGGTCTCCGGTCTTTGTTTTTTTTATTGAAGGGTGCAGTGAATAAGTTCACACATCTGCAACAGGGGATTGCAGTGGTACTCGTATTTATTGGTCTGAAAATGCTGGCCGTAATTATCAATATACATATCCCGGTATATGTTTCGTTGCTGGTGATACTTGTTTGTATAGTTGCTTCTATAGTATACTCACTTTCGGTGGCTTCGAGAGGATTAGAGGGTGACACAAAAGATATTAAACAGGGGGATATCGATCTTCATTAAAAAGGTGATGATCGGTAAAATCATGAACTACGATATAGAAAAAATCAGTCAGATAATTAATGGCGACCTCACGACCGGTGGTTTGAGGACCAGGATATTGTACCTGCTGACTGATAGCCGTAAACTGATTTATCCCGGGGAGACTTTGTTTTTCGCAATTATAAGTCATCGCAAAGATGGGCATCATTTCATTTCGACTTTGTACGAGCGTGGTGTCAGGAACTTTGTTGTGAGCCGTTTGCCAGGCATGTCTGTTCCCCCTGATGCAAACTTTGTCGTTGTGCGCGATACTGTTGAAGCCCTTCAAATGTTAGCGACCTATCATCGTAGCCGCTTCGAAATTCCCGTGATAGGCATTACCGGCAGTAACGGTAAAACGATTGTTAAAGAATGGCTTAATCAATTACTGGAACCTGATTTCAGAATTGTTCGCAGTCCTGCCAGTTACAATTCACAGATCGGTGTGCCACTGAGCGTCTGGCAGATGAACGAGAAAAACCAGCTTGCTATTTTTGAAGCAGGAATTTCTACTGTCAACGAAATGCATAAACTGGCAAAAATTATTAGTCCAACGATCGGCATTTTTACAAATATTGGAGAAGCACATAGCGAAGGTTTCGCATCGCCAGAAGACAAATTGCTTGAAAAATTATTGCTTTTCAAAAATGCCGGGGTACTTATTTATCGCAATGATGATGTTGATACTGACAGAACTATCCGGAGAGAATTACCTGAAGTTTTTAAATTTTTAACCTGGGGAAAAAACGAGAATGCTTTTCTCCGGTTAGTGGAAATTAATACGGGCAGCCTGTCTACCGGATTGAAGATTCAATATAATTCGAATCTACTCCACCTCAGTATCCCGTTTACCGATGATGCATCAATTGAAAACGCAATGCATTGTTGCTGCATGATGGTTTACCTGGGTATTAATGAAAAGGTTATCGAAGAAAGGTTGAATAAACTGAATCCGGTCGGGATGAGACTTGAGTTAAAAAGCGGGATCAATAATTCTTCGGTTATTAATGACAGTTATAGTTCTGATCTGAGCTCGTTGCGGATTGCGCTTGATTTTTTATCTCAACAAAAACAGCATCCTTCAAAAACGGTTATTCTTTCGGACATTCTCGAATCCGGACTGGAGAGCCAGGATCTTTACCGGCAGGTAGCGGGTTTGCTAAAACATCATGAGATCAACAGG
>JACMLY010000039.1 GCA_014379345.1 Chitinophagaceae bacterium | reverse complement strand
TTTTAGCATGTGCCTGGCCTTGATCCTGTTCATGTTCATCATGTTGGGCCATTGATTCACGCGAAAAAAGAAGACAAAAAAGGCTATAACTCAATATCAATAAGGATTTTATGCGCCTGTTGACCATGTCAGTCTGTAAATTTGCCGCAAAGATAAGGAGGGAGGTTTAAAAAAAGACCGGGATTCTTTAGATTGATGGCGATTTTTGAGATTTGACTGAGATTGACAATAACAATCCCACGCAGTTAAGATTTAAACCGATTCTGACCTTGAAGTTTTAATCTTGCTTTTTTTGTGTTTCTTCAAGAATTTGGCGGATTTTTTCGAGTTCTATAACGTCAATCTGATCCTTTGGTATATTAACCGCTTTTTTATTCGTTAATAAATGATTTATATGCAAAACCCGTACAGGAACATCATGCACCTGTTGAACAATTGCGGCGTTAAAGCAATCATCAAAACCAATATTTTCAAGCCCTTTCATACTTGTCATCATATCTAATCTAAAGACAGAATTCAACCTGAAATCTGTCCACCCGGCAACAAATTGAACTCGTTCTATGGGCTCAAAATCTCCAAGACCGATTTCATTAAATACCTGTCTGATTTTTTTTCTATTTTCTAGTGTATCGTCAACGAAGAGATCAATATCGTTTGTAGCACGCCAATATTGGTGAAAATTAACTGCAAAGCCTCCTACTAAAATATAACGAACTTCATATTTATGAAAAGACTTCCATAAGTTAAGAATCTCATCATCAAACACATTCATTTATTTTTTTTTCGGAACATGAACTTTCCGGTTCATTTGCCTTGGCTGATTGTTCCATCATATAAGAAACTTTAATCAGTTTCATAAGCATATCGAAAGTTGCGAAGGGAGATGAATGGATCGCTTCCATTAACCGTCTTCTTTCAATTACTTCCGGGGGAGCATACCAAGATGAAATATCATTAGATTTATTCATATCACTTTAACAGGTAATTTCTTCGCAAACTGCATTTCATGCAGTTTACTATAAAATCCACCCTTTGCCAATAGCTCTTCGTGGGTTCCCATCTCTTTTATTTCACCTTTATCGAGTACAATTATATTGCTTGCTTTCCGGATGGTTGATAAGCGATGGGCTATCACAATAGAGGTTCTTCCGGCAATTAATGTATCGATGGCTTTTTGAATGAGCAATTCACTTTGTGTATCAACCGAAGAAGTTGCTTCATCAAGAATTAAGATACCCGGATTATACAGCAATGCACGTATAAAAGACAATAGCTGTCGCTGACCCAATGATAAAGTGCTTCCTCTTTCCATCACATTGTAATCATATCCTCCCGGCAATTCCATGATGAAATCATGCATATCGATCAGCCTGGCAGCTTCTATTACCTGCTCTTTTGAAATGGCATCATTACGCAGCGTTATATTATCCATAATTGATCCGGAAAATAAAAACACATCCTGCAGTACAACACCGATATTTTTTCTGAGATCATCGAGTTTGTATTGTTCGATATCGATGTCATCTATTTTTATCTGCCCTTTCTGAATATGATACAACCTGTTTATTAAACTTATGATAGAAGTCTTTCCACTGCCGGTATGTCCTACAATAGCAATGGTACTACCCGCTTCTACACGAAAAGAGATATTCTTTAAAACATAATTTTCTTTGCTATAGGCAAACCAGACACTGTTGAAATCAATCTTACCCTTTAATTTTTGTGGTGAGTAAGTGCCTTCCGAACTGATAAAGTCTTCATTGTCCAGTACCTTAAAAACACGGTCACTCGCGATCATTCCCATTTGCAACACGTTGAATTTATCAGCAATCACTCTCAATGGCCGGAATAATAAATTGAGATACATGTTAAATGCTACCATTTTGCCAATCAGGTCTGTGGCCTCAACTCTTTCGAGATCCAAAGCGTATGTAGCAGCCCACCATACCATAAGCCCGGTGCCTACTGCAAGAACGATCTCAACGATCGGGAAAAAAACAGAGTATGCAAAAATTGCTTTGATATTGGCGTTCCTGTGTTCCGCATTAATATTCCTGAATTTGTTGAACTCCCTGTCCTCAACAGCAAATCCCTGAATGATCTGCACCCCTGTAATATGTTCCTGAACAAATGCATTGAGGTTTGCAACTGCATTTCTTACTCTGATAAAGGATTTGTTGACACTTTCTTTGAATACATAGGTTGCCAGAATCAGAAAAGGAAAGGGAGCAAGGCTTATTAACGACAGTCTCCAATCACTTATGAACATTACCAGCACGATCGCCACTATTGAAAGAAGATCTGCAATGATCGGTATCAATCCATCTGCAAATACATCGTTGATACGTTCAATATCGTCGACTGTTCGGGTAGTAAGCGTTCCGATCGGCGTGGTATCGAACTGGGAAAGATTAAGTCCCAGCACTTTTTTATAAACCCTGACCCGCAGATCTTTTACAACGGTTTGGCCGAGCCACGCAGTGAGATATGAAAAATAAAACCGGAAACCCGATTCAATAAGCAATAATCCGATCTGGATCACGGTGATCCAGATAACCAGTTCTTCCATGCGGATCTTTATGCCCCCGTCACCATTGACGCCGGCTCTGATATAGTCATTAACGGTGAGCTGAATTAAATGTGGCCGAATAGGAGAAAGAACGGCCAGCAATACGGCCAGGGCAACGGAAATATAAAATTTTCTTTTATATGGGGCAGCATAATGCAACACTCTCCGCAGCAATCGAAAATCAAATATCCTTTTTACCGTGGCGTTCTCCGACATAGATTTTTGATTAGCCAATTAGCCGATGTGAAAACAATTAGCCGATGCGAAAATTAGCAAATTAGCCATGTGAAAACAATTAGCCGATGTGAAAATTAGCAAATTAGCCAATGTGAAAACAATTAGCCAATGAATACAATACAGAATTCATACCTTGCGAATCCTAAACTTTTGTCGGCTAATCGGCTAATCAGTTTCCCATGGCCTTTCTATAAGCCTTAATGAAGATGGCGCCAAGGTTTTTATATGGAGGAATATAATCGTCGAATTTTTCCTTGGAAGCTTCATCCCTGAAACGGCCGCTCAAATCACGCCAGAGGGGGATCCACTCTATATTCTTCCCTGCAACCAGCGAATTGTTGATAGCCTGCAAAATAGGCTCATTAACGGTCTTGCTCCCTACCTGCTTTGAAGAAATAATATGCGCGTCCTCGCAGACGGACAACACTTCATTTAAATTATTATACCCACCACATGAACCTAAAACAACGATCCGTGCTGATGGTGCAAGTTGCCGGAGTGTATATTGCAAATGATAGCTATGACCCCTGTGAATAACTATAGTGGGTTTTAGGTTTCTGTTCGATAAATACTCGCCAAGTTTTTCCTGGGCCTTCTGATCCGGATCATCGGCACCCAGCAATGGCTTATTGGCAAATATCATAACCGGCTTTCCTTTAGATGAGGTGATCGAAACCCAGTTAGGATTTTCCGCAATCTTCCATTCGGATTTCCCCCTGAACATTGCCATAAAATTGATGAATGAATTTTGGCCATCCTTATCCTCATCTCCATAAAAAAATACCTGTTGAACCACACGGCCGGTATCGTCTGTTAATAAGGAACGGTCTACGCTATACACCGGAGGTATTCCTAACTTTTCTGATAAATTGATCTTTTGAGTAGTATCCGCAGATTCAAAAAGGATCTTTAATAAATTATAGATCACAACTCCCCTCTTATTATTATTCTGAACATTCCTGTCGTAATTCCATTTAACCTGCTCAAGGATATATTTTGCCAGCTCTTTGTTTTTATCCACAATACTGCTGTACGAGTCAGCAACGTCCACGGACTCTTCCAGTTCTTTGGTATCCTCCAGCCTGATCACAAACGCTTTCATGGTGGTAGTGGCATTGTCCTTATCCATCTTTCCCAAAAAATCATTCAATGTATTGTAGCCAGCGGCCATTTTTATGAACTTTCTGAAATAGTCTCCGTTTACACTTAATAACAAACTATCGCCTCCCGGCACGCTCATGCGCTGAAAAATTCTTTTGTATACATTGAGGTAACTGGAAGTATATATTTCATCTTCGCCCAGAACAATGAGGTAATAAAGTTCCTGCGGACTCAACCCGTCAAGCTTTCGAAACCTCACTCTTTCATCTTCTACAGCATGCAAAGCATTTATTTCGCGGATGAAATACTCTTTCGCTTTGCGGGCCATCATGGTAGTAAGTGTTCGCATTCCGGAAACAGTATCTCTTGTAGGAGGCAGCATGCGGCCGGCATACTCAACCCTGGTTTTCACCATTAACCGGTAATATTCGAGCTCGTTGTCTTTAACTCTGTCGATTTCCCCGAAGCTTATTTTTCCTTTCCTGATATTGTCAAGGAACGGGAAGTATAACTGACCACTCTTACTGTTGGCCATCTGCGCAACAATTCTTACTAAAGTGTCGGAGTGGCTCCGGATCCGGGAGGCAAGCGGAGTTCTGCCGGCAGCATAGTCATATAGTTTATTGATATCGTTATAAGCGGCCAGCTTGATAAACTCTTCGGAGAATGAAACGTAAGGATTTTTTGAAAGAACGGGAAGTATCTCCTCCGGGTGCAATTCGCAATATTTTTTTAATAACAGGACACGGGAAGGAGCAACACCCGCATTAACGCTTGGTAATAGGAAACATTCGACCAAAATCTTCCCGACTCCATATTCATTGCCGGCAATAACAGGCTCGATGCTTTCATTTTTCCTGTCAAGCTCCATGCATTCTACAAAGGCCTCAAAAAGAATGGGAGCCATGGAAACAGGAAAATCTCTTTTGTTCCGGTTAACATTATATCCTTCCAGTAATTTCTCGACATTCCTCAGGTATTTAACCTTTACCTGACCAATAGCTAGAGAGTCTGTTTCTAGTGTTTCCTGCAGATTATCCACTTTCCTGATCAGCGCATCTTCTATTTGCAAATTGACCGATTCATCGGAAGAAAGTCTCAGCATTCCCTCAGCATTGAAAAGTTTCTTTTGCTGTTTATCAATTTTATCGTGCCACAACATCCTGTCCATCGATACACGGAATGGATAAGAGGTTTGTCCGGAAGCATAATTAAAAACAATCAAAGTCGCAATGCCGCACAGTAGAGATCTTTTCATAATACGTTCAATTCCAATGTTAGATGCAAAAATACGACCAATTGGTTGTATAAACGGTAAATTAGCTAAACTGCGTATAATGCTGTTAACAATTTCATAATCATGCCAAAGATTGCCCTTCCCTTTGGAAAATTAACTTTGCGTAAATTTTTCGTGAATGGATTCTAAGCATAAGAGGATATTGATTGCAGATGATGAGCCTGATATACTGGAGATCGTTCAATACAATCTGGTACGGGAAGGATATGAGGTGAGTACAGCAAAAGACGGAGATGACGCCCTTGTCAAGGCAAAATCACAGAAACCGGATCTGATCATACTTGATATCATGATGCCGAAGAGAACGGGGGTGGAGGTGTGCGAGATATTAAGATCACAACCTGCCTATAAAGAGACACTTATTATTTTCCTAACCGCTCTCAGCGATGAAAGTTCGCATATTAAGGGACTTGAAACCGGCGGCGATGATTATGTAACAAAGCCAATCAGTCCTAAGGTATTGGTTAGCCGTGTGAATGCATTGTTCCGCCGCTCAACCAAGGAGCAGCATGAAAAGATCATAAAAATCGACAACCTCGAAATAGATCCGGATAAGTTTGAGGTGATTATCGATGGCCGGGAGGTCGTTTTGGCTAAGAAAGAATTCGAATTGTTATATCTTCTTGCATCCCGCCCGGGAAGGGTTTTTCTACGCAATGAGATCCTGAATCAGGTATGGGGTAACGATGTGATTGTTGGCGACCGTACCATCGATGTGCATATCCGCAAAGTGCGTCAAAAACTGGGAGTTGACTGCATTACCACTGTTAAAGGGGTTGGATATAAATTTGCTTTGTAAGAGTGTAAGGTCTAAAGTTTAAAGTTCCCCCGTGTCAGCAATTTACTTATAGCATCTCCCACTTTGAATAACCTTAAACCTCAAACTTTAAACTTTAAACTTTATCCTGCGTAGCTTTTTTCACAATTTGTGTTACACTTCTGGAAAACGCTAACTTGAAGTCATGTTCTCAACTAAAAACCTTTCACCCCGGCAACTCTCGGCTTTTACAGCATTGTTACTTTCCGTTCCTGTTGCGATAGGGATTTTTTTTATCACCAACAATTGGGAGATCGGATTGGCATCCCTTGTCATAATATGGGGCGGAAGTTTTGGATTAATATTATTTACTCTGGAAAAATTCATTTACCGGAAAATTAAACTGATCTATAAGTTCATACACCAAACCAAGGCCACCAGAAAAGAAGAAGTGTATTTCAAATATATTTTGCCCCAGAAAAGCATTGATGAAGTTAGAGAAGATGTACAAGCCTGGGGCGAAAGAAGAAATGAAGAAATTGAATTATTAAGAAAGAATGAAGCATACCGGAAAGAATTTTTGCAAAACCTCGCCCATGAATTCAAAACACCCATTTTCGCCATACAGGGGTACGTTGATACATTACTGAGCGGTGCGATGGAAGAAGAGGTTATTCGCAAAAAATTCCTGGAGAACACCGCAAAGAATGCTGATCGCCTGGTAAACCTTGTTAGCGACCTGGATGAAATTTCGAAACTGGAAAGCGGAGAGCAGTTACTATACAAGCAAAATTTTGTTATGCAGGAACTGATGCGGGAAATATTCGACTCACTATCTATCAAAACTCAGGGAAAAAATATTAAAACGGTCATAAAAAAAGGATGCGAGGCTCCTATTACAGTATTTGGCGACAAAGAAAAAATTAAACAGGTACTTACCAATCTGATCGATAACGCCTGCAAATATGGAAAACCGAATGGCAATATTATCGCGAGTGTTTACAGAACCGACAATCTTCATGTGCTCGTTGAGGTCAGCGATGATGGGATTGGTATTGAAGAAGAACATTTACCACGCATTTTTGAACGGTTTTACCGCACCGATGCAGCCCGGAGCCGTGATAAAGGAGGATCAGGACTGGGACTAGCGATCTGCAAACATATTGTTGAGGCACATGGTCAAAGTATCCATGTTCGAAGTACGCCGGATGTGGGTACAACCATTGGATTCACATTGGATTCAAAAAAGGATTAAAAGTATCGGTATGGGCATTCACGATTGTTTTTCTATACGATAAGCTGCTGTTTTATTTACTGGTAAACACTTATAGTGTACAAATAAGGTTACACCTACGTACTCATACATTCATTTCATAGTTTATTTGTGTACCCATCAATCCAAACTATGAAAGCAGTACGTTTCCTGGTAGTTATAATGCTTGCAATCCGTGCAGGCAGCAGTGCACAATGTGTCAGTGCATTACAATCTGTCACCTACGATACTGTTGTAACGGGCGGAGGGAATTCAATTTACAATTTCAGCTTTCCAAAGTTCAACGCATCATCAGGTACACTTGTTGAAGTGCAAATAAGATCAGAGGTTACACTGAGTTTCGGCTTCCAATTGGAAAACACAGCAGGTTCGAGTATCGTCGGATACCGTGTACGTGTGGACAGGAATGACCAAATCACAAGCGATGCATTATTAACTCCTGTAGACACCACTTTCCCCAGACGAACTTACGGCCCATACACGCTTACACTTGCAGACGGAACGCCCGGGTCAGGAACTGATTATCATTCCGAACCGGTAGATTATATTTTAAATCACACTCTTATACAACGAACAGTTTACAATACAGCAGATTACCTTGGCATCGGAAATGTTGATTTTGAGTATACCGCCAGCAGTTTTACCTTAACCCCGAGCGTGCCCGTAACTTTTAATCCTGCTTCGGCCGATACTATTCGGTTCAGTATTACGTATGTAGTGTGCCCAACCTGGTTTCTGGCATCGGATGTGTCGATCTTTACCGCCAGGAAAAAAGATGATGCCACCGTCAGCATTAGCTGGATAACTGAAAATGAATCCGAAGACCGGACTTATATCCTTGAAAAAAGTAATGATGGAAGAAGTTTTCAGTACGTAGAAAAATTCAAAGCCTTTCCAAAAGAAAATCAAACAGGAAATTACAAGTACTTCTACCATCCCGGCCCTGAGGAAAAGGGAAAAATCATATTCAGGTTGAAACAAGTTGAAAAAAATGGCAAGACCAAGTATTCCGGATTAAGGGTTGTTGAATTAAGCGGAAGGGAGAAGCCGAATCTTCAGGTATACCCTAACCCGGGTAATGGACAAGTGAATATATTATTTCACAATCAACAACGCGGTGACTGGGTCGTTGAAATTCTTTCGATAAGCGGACAACTACTGGAAAGATATAATTTTAGAAATACCCTGCTGGCAAAAATGGATCTGCGTAATAAGTTATCAAAAGGCACGTACTTACTTAGAACCATCCATAAAAGATCCGGGGAACAATCTGTACAAAAGATCATCATTCAATAGTACGTGTCGCAGCGTCATTCAACAGTTCTAAAAAACCCGGACACATCTTTCAACTCTGTGCCCCTCTGTGCATCCCCTCCTTTACCTGTGGTTAAATTGGTCTTACAATAAAAGTCTCCAAATGCGAAGAGATTTAACCCCAGGAGGTAAAGGAGGGGGATGCACTGAGGCATTAAAATTCTTGCCGTATTAAGGAATCAAAACACGTGAAACAGTGAAAGGCAGAACAGGTGGTGGCGGATTTGGATTGGTAGCGCTGGGGCGCCGGTTTAACTGGCCATTTACCACCAACAAATAGTTACCTGCCTTTGCTATGGTTGTATTGAACAACAGGTTTTCACCAAACCCATCACCTACAATTCCCTGCGAATAATTTTCGTTCATGGTAACAGGGAATATCTTGTTGGTTGAGTTCCTGGAAACGTATAGCTTGTTTCCTGTGAGCAGTAAGCCATCGCCCGCGGTTACCGGCGTATTCAGGTTAATTTCGACAATGCTTTTAGCCGTTCTGTCGATCCTGTATAATTTTCCTGAAGTAGAAACAACGATGATAATATATTTTCCATCGGGCGTAAGTACAATGCCATTGGCATTAACACCTGCTGCATACGGAATCTGTTGATCGGTGAAACTTAACCATTCCTCAATATCTGATGGTTCTGCGTTGGAAAAAGTAGAGCGGTAAATTTTCTGAACACGTGAATCGGTAAAATAAATATATTTTTTGTCGAGCGCACAATCGTTTATAAACCCTGCATTGAACTGAGCCTTCAGGTCCCAGTTTTTGACTGACTCCCCTTCGGCATTCAGCAAATGAATTTTGCCTTCCTCACCTCCACACACCCACAAGCGGTCACGTGAATCTAATTTCATTCCGGTACAAAAACCCCTGCCTTGTTTAGCGCCTCCGGCAAACAATTCAGTGGCACCTGTTTTCACATTCACCTTCACCACGTCTCCATTTGTTGTACTGCCGGTGTAAAAAGCGCCTTCCTCGGGATCGTAGGCTATGCCCTCCGGGAAAAATTGTTCTCCGGGTATAAGATATGATTCCTGGGTAATTTCAACTGCTTTATCTTTTTCACAACCAATAAAAAAAGAACTTAGGAGCGTCAAAAAAATGGCATACCATCGCATAGAATTAATTTTTGGTGGTTATCAGATAAATTAACCGGTAAAAAAATAATGCCATAACCGGTTGTTTAGGATTATTACTCCATATCTGCCAAAAGCTCAATCATTCTGAGCCGCCTTTGTTGCATAATGACAGTATGTAGAAAAGTAAGTGGGGTGATTGAAAGCAGAAATTTCAATGCAGGCTCAACAATAATTCGAGGCACAATCACAAGTTTATATTGCTTCAATGATATCTTCAGCCAAACCAAAAGATAATGTCATGCCTGCCCCGCCAAGGGCATTCAGGATATAAACGCCAGGATCTGGAGAAAAAAATAGATAAGGGTCCCCGTTCATGTGTTTAGTGTAAAGTCCATTCCAGGTTTCAGTGATAGACCAGTCTTTGAAATACGCAAATTTCCTGAGATAATCCATGATCATTTTGTTGATAAACTCCTTGTCGAAAGGGTCATGTGTTAAACCGTATTCATGCGAATCGCCGATGGTTAATTCGCCTGTTCCATTTTGCGATACCATTACGTGAATGCCCCATTCAAGGTATTCTTTCATGTCCCTGCCAAAGCGCTGTTTCAATTGCTGTAAGGATGAAGCAGCCTTAAAGCTAATATAATGGATTAACGACAGGCCGCCGCACAATGCCGGCCCGATCTTCCATTTTTGTGGTTGCGCAGCCAAACGCATCATCTGCAACTTGCATTTGGTAAGCGCATGTTTTGAATGCGCTTCGGGATACAGTGTTTCAATATCGGTTCCACTGCAAATAAATATTATATCTGTCTGATGCTTTTCGGCCAGGCCGATATGAATCGTGTTTTCCGAAACTGAACGGACACATTTACCCCAATAAAAATCAATTCCATATTGTTCATGCAGGTACCCGGGTAAAGCGGCGATTGCTTCGCGGGGATCGACAATAAGTTCTTCCTCACTGAACAATCCTCCCAGCATATTTTTTTGTACCGCAGCTTCTGATCTTGTTGCAATTTGTTCGGGTGCAAGCAACTGAACTTTTCTTTCTTTCTCAAATAATTGAAACAGCTCCTGTAATACCATCCATTCATCCGGTTCATAAGCCAGGTGCAGACTGCCTGTTGAACCTGACCAAAAAATGCCACTATTACTTATCTCCTTCCAGATATTCCTGCTCCGTACAGCGTGTTCATACAATTTGCCAGAAGGTTGACCGATTGGCCAGATCATTCCAAAGTTTCGAATGGAAGCACCAACTGCTTTTTGTGAACGTTCAAAAACTTTTACCGAATATCCTTTAACTGCAAGCGCCCTCGCCACAGCCAGGCCTGCAATACCTGCACCTATAACAATGGCAGATTTTCCCATTCTTACATTTTTTGCAAACGATATTTACGATTAAAATAAAAAAAAGAAATGATGGTTCCCATGCATCCTATGATCGCAAAAAGAATTGCAGCCTGTGAATAGAATTCAGACCAGTTGAGTTTTACTTTCAAAACCTCTTTTGTCAGCATAACCGAAATGCTTCCCAGGTATCCAAAGGCATCAGCGATATAAATGAGAAATCCGACGTTGCCTCCGATCTGGAAAGTGGCGATCAAACGCTCAAAAAATATACAGTTGAATGGAATATACGCCATGTACAATCCCAATCCCACCAACTGCATCCATATGGCTCCGTTGAGAAAACCGGTCACAAATAAGGCCGACGAGATACCAGCCAGCAAAAATCCCGAGAAGATTGCAATATGTACAATGCGGAAAGCTTTGATATTTTTACGTATAAGAACCATCAGGCTGATCATCAGTAATATGATCAACGATGTGTTGGTCTCTGTTTTCGCAAAAATAGAAGAACTGTTTGCATAACCCAGTTCGTTCCAGATGTTGGACATAAAATTATCGCGCACATCACGCATTATTGTAAGAAATAAATAAGTGATCGTTACCGCTACAATTCCAAAACCAAAATGCCGGAGGAATTTCTTGCGGTCCTCACTCGTCATAGGAGATCTTTTGGACCTTTCATCCACATCGTATTTATCAGGCTGCGGAATTCTCTCCAATAAGAACAGAAAGATTATCAATGGAATTAAAAAAACAAGGCCTGTCATAAAAGGCATCCATTGTTCGGTGATATCCCATTCAAGCATCAGCCATTTGCCGATTGATCTTGTAAATCCTCCGGCAAAAATAAAACTTACAGCAAGTACTGAACCGATAAAGTCAGTGGCACGCCTGCCTTCCACGTAACTGAATACAATCCCCCACATAAACCCCAGCATGAATCCGTTTACAAAAAAACAGAGCATACCAAATGGCGCCGGCACAATAGCAAATAACAACAGGCAAAGCCAGGCTGTGCCGATGAGTATGACACTTGTTTTCCAGCGTCCAAGCTGTTTTAATTCTGAAATGAATTTGATGCCCCAGAATTTACTAAGCATATAACCCAGCCCCTGGCTAATGATCAGTAAACTCTGGTAAGAAATACCCCAGTAAGAAATTCCTTCAAATGTTGCTACTGTGAATGGCTTGCGATAGGCATAAATGGACGCATAAGCAAGAAATGCGACCAATGCGGCGTATAGTGCTACCAGTATTTGTTTCCGGGAAAATGCGGATGTTGTTGCTGTTTGTGTTGACAAATTATTGAATTAAAGCCGGCAACTCCTTGAGGCTATCAATGATAAAATCCGGATCATACTTTTCCAGTTCCACTCTGCTGTAAGCGCCGGTAGTTACACTTACAACCAAACCGCAGCCGCTATTTCGCCCTTCCTGTATATCCACCTGCGTATCGCCCACTTTAGCTACACGTTTTATTTCTTCTATACCCAAAGAATCCATAATTGACCGGATCATATGCGGATGAGGTCTTCCCAGCGGAACTTCGTCGCTCGAAATCACATGATCAATGATGTCATTTGTATCCCAGTTCAACTTTTTTAAGATAGTATCGGTGATTGCTTTTGTAAATCCCGTGTTAAGAGCGATCCGAATTCCTTTTTGTTTTAATATGCTAAATGTTTCTTGCGCGTAAGGCAGGGGTTGAAGGTCCGTGTCATTTTCATAAAATGATATCATATTCTGCAGAAAGGCCTCGTGTATTTTTTCTATTAACTCATTTAAATCCTCGTGTTCGGCATCGAATTTTTCCAGGAGAATTTTAATAGCTTCTTTTTTCCGGAATCCCATTACTTTATTGACTTCTTCAACGGCCACATCATATCCATGTTTTTTACAGGCGTCTATAAACGCTCTTGCTACATCACCCTTGTCGGATACCGTTGTGCCGGCTATATCAAATACTACTAGCTGAATGTCGGACATATTTTAAAATCTAAATATAATGACTATGTGTATTTTCTATGTTTCTACTGTGCCTATGTGGTGAATTTTTTTAACACATAGGCACAGTAGGAACATAACTTTCGCATAGGGTAATTATTGTTTTTGAAGATGCTGAATGATCCTGTTCTTATACAACTCCAGATCAGGAACAGGCATGTTCTCGATTTTGGCTTCCTCATCCCAACGACGCATTTTGATGATTAGATCAAAAAGCGGATATTGCTCGAATGCCTCGGCTTCTTCCGGGCTCATTTTACCCCCCTGGTATTCGAGCGTAATTTTGCTGGCAGCAGAAAGTTGATCGTAATATTCAGGATACTTGCAGGTAAGATATCTTTTTGCTTCAACATGTGATTCAACCAACCGCACCACTTTCTTTGAAAATCCTTTCCCTTTTAAAAACTCGGCTCCTATTTCTTCGTGATCCTTCACGCCAAACCCATCCATCGTCTGCTCGCCCTGGGCTGAAACACATATATGACCGATATCATGCAGGAAAGCCGCAAGGATCACGTCTTCATCATTCCCCTGTTGAGCTGCTAATTGAGCGGATTGAACCATATGCTCTAATTGTGATATTTTTTCACCCGAATACTCTTCTCCCCCATGTTTTTTGTACATCTCTATAATTTCTTCTGCTACCTGAGCTGATTGTTTTGTATTCATTTCGTTTTAAAAATTTAAGGTTAATTGACACCAGGCGCTTCTTCCATAGCCATTGATCCCGGAACCATGCATACGATAATCTTTATTGAAAATATTTTGCAATCCGAGGTTGAGTTTAGCAACGGATAGTTGATAAGACGCATATAAATTTAACAGGTGCCATCCGGGCGTTCCACCTTTCGGAATGCGGTTATCATCTTTGTCTCCCTGCGCCAGGCGTTCCTGCTTTGCCGCAAACATCCATTCAATTCCTGCATACCATACCTTATGCCGCCAGGTACCCAGTAACCTGCCGTTAAAAGGTGGAATGCGCCGCAAGGGTTCTTTTGTTGTCAGATTCTTTCCATATGAATAAGCTATTCCGCCCGTTATATGCAGCTCTTTTGCAGGTTGAAAGCTCAATTCGGATTCAACACCTTTAATATATGCTTCCTCCACGTTTTCTTTTTTATAAACCTGGTAACCGCTGATGGCAGAGCCATCAACTTTTATACGGGTAATAAGATTATTCAATCGCATATAATAACCGGCAAGCGTGCCACTCCATTTTTTTGTTTTGAATTTATAGCCAATTTCGGCATGCCTGGATTTCTCCGGCTTCAGATCGCTTGCAGGAATTTCATACCGGAAATCTACAACTCCAAGTGTACCCATATCATCTACATTTGGAGCGCGATAACCGTTGCTGAACATCGCATAAACACTATGGCGCTGTTGAATACTATAAAGGATCGCCAGGTTGCCCACCAGTGCTTGTGGCGTTAACTTCACCTTACCCAGCGTTGTATCTGAAATATGAATATCGAAAGTATTCCAGCGAAGGCCAGCATCAATGAACCATTTTTTTACATGAATATGATGCAGGGAAAACAGGGAGTAATTTCCATATTTTGAATCATTGGGGTACAGACCTCTTTGCGGGCGGACCATGCCATTTTGGATATTGATTTCTTCCCGTTTGCTTTCTACTTTGTCGTGATACAATTCAATACCTGAATTAGCCGTCCAGGCTTTGCTGAATTGCGACAATATATCAACAGAAAACCCGGCTGTTCGTATGCCATCTTTTTCCTTTCTTAAAACATCACTTGCATTTTTCCGGCTATTACGACCTTCGGTGGTATGCTGAAACGATGCGATGAGTTCTATTTCTTTCATCCAGGCTTTGAATCCCTGTATATTCAATCTCGCATAACTCAAACTTCGTGTCTGCGGATCGAATTCATTCAATGCAAAATTTTCCAGTTTTAGTTTATGGTAAACCGGAACATTGGATTGTTGAAGAAACTGATGTGCCAGTGTGAGCTGCATATTTTTTCGCAGGGCAAATTTCGCCTTGGTATCAAAAGACCATTCGTTATATCCTGATGAAGATTGCCTGCCTGTAGTATCGCCACCGACTAAATCGCCAAAACTCCGGTAAGCAATGCCACCGGTCAACCCGAAATCTTTTGATGCATAGCTGATATCTCCACGTGCCGTTTTCTCCATGTCTCCGGTCATATACTTACCGGCCACTCTTCCGTGTACGCTGGATTTATCAGTTGAAAAAACAGGGTCACTGGTTATGACATGGATCACTCCTCCCAGTGCGTCCGTTCCATATTGCACGGAACCTGTTCCCTTCGCCACCTCTATACGATTAATGGAATAAGCATCAACTGTATTGAGATATTGATTGGGCCCATACCGGAAGGTTGAATTGCTTAGCCTAATACCATCAATCAATAAAAGCGTTTGATTCCCTGTTAATCCTCTTACAAACGGAGAGCCACCTCCATGATTGGTTTTCTGCACAAATACACCATTGACCCCTGCCAATGCTTCGGGCGTTGTTCTTGGAATGATATCTTTTAAATATTGCTGACCGATACTCTTCACAGAATAGGGAATAAATAATTCTTTTTGTTTAAACCGTTGTGCGGTGATCACCACTTCATCCAATGCTTTGCCGGCTGTATCGGTTTGAGAAAAAACAGGAGATACAAATAACAGCAGCAGGAAAGAAATAGCAATACGTATGATCATCTTTATTTTTTAATCGGTTTTACCGGCTTATCATCATCGCTATCTTTCTCTTCCTCTTCTGCAATAACTTTTATAAATGCACTGCGGCGGGGAGCCGGCATTTGAGATGCTTCTCCTTTTACCGCTTTCCATATTACTTCACTAAAAGCCAGGTCGGGTATGCGATCTTCTTTTGAAAAATCAAACTCCATACTCCTGATCGCACTGGCTGTTAAGTGCTTATTCTTATCATCGAGGTTTATATTCGCGGGCAGGGATTTGAATGAAGAAAGATCCGGCGAGCCGGTAAAGCTGCGCCACATAGGAGTGGCGGCCGCATCGTACTGACTCATAGGGGGCAGGCCCAGGATCAATTCGATTGTTCGCAACATGGAAGATGTTGAGTACATGGTATGATCTACAAATTTTCTTTTTACATGCGGCCCTGCAACATATGCAGTTGTACGATGGGCATCTACATGGTCGGGCCCATTCTGCGCATCATCCTCAACAATAAATACCACACTTTCTTTCCATACAGGTGAGTTTGATAAATGCTCTACAAACAATCCCACCGCCCAATCATTGTCTGCCACATGCGCAAAAGGCGTAGGACGACCTATGCTTTGACCTTCTGTATGATCGTTTATAAAACGAAGTGTGTTGAATTGGGGTAAAGCATTCGCTGCAACCAGCGAATCAAACTCCCTTCTCCATTGATAGAACCTGGTAGTATCCCTCACCGTTTCATCCCAACTGGTGAAATAAGGACAAAAATGGCCTTCGAGCGCGGGGATGTTGGCTTTGAAATCATCCGCAAATTCTCCGTAAGTCCGATAGCTTACCCCTGCGCGCTTGCAATAATCCCAGATAAATCCTTGTTTTGGATTGGCAATCTCTCTTTTTGCCTCCCCACCATAACTTCCACCGCGGCTTCCATAATCTGTGGGCCAGGTTTTTTCGAGGTAATCCGTGGCATTTGCAGAAGTGCTCCAGTTATGACCATCGGAACTCACTTCCCCATCTACATAAAAATTATCTAGTAAAACAAATTCTCTTGCAAGCTTGTGCTGATTGGGCGTAATTTTTTCACCGAATAATACAAGGCTTGTATCGCCATTGCCTTCAACCATATCACCAAGCACCTGGTCGTAGGTCCTGTTTTCTTTAATGATATAAAAAACATACTTTATCGGTGAAGGGCTTCCCACTTTCATCGGGATGGGATTTCCTGCTTCGCCCGGCGCATTTAATTCTATGTCTTTTGTATAGGGCGTATTTGCATACACCTGGGTAGAGTGTAAAGCAAGCGCTTCATCGTTTGGCTCATCTATAATTGATAATGTGCCTTTCATCAGACCGCCGATATATTCAGTTTTTTTGATGGCCGCACTATCCGCTTTTTGATAAGCTACATTCTGGGTTCGTTTTACAGGGTTGGGACCATTCGGGTTTGCAAAAGAAGAAAACCCTTTTCCATTCGATACAAATATTTTATTTCCTATTACTTTAACATTGGTAGGATACCAGCCCACGGGAATAAAACCTTTTGATGTGCTGCCACCCGGCTTGGACACATCAAACACAGCCAAACAATTATTATCTGCATTGGCGATATACAATGTTTTCTCACTGACTGACAGGGCCAAGCCATTGCTGGTGGAACCAGCCGGAGCATCAGGGTATAAAGCTGCGTTCAAAACTTCCAACACTTTTCTTTTCGCAACATCAATTACCGATACACTGTTATCGTTTGCATTGGCAACAAATAGATATTGACCGTTCTTTGTTAATAATAGCTCGTTGGGATTATCCCCAACGGGAATCTGCGCTATTATTTTACGTTGCGCAATACCGAATATCAATACTTTATTGCCACCCCATAAAGAAATATAGAGTTCTTTTTTATTAGGAGAAAGAATACAGGCATATGCTTCTGCACCCAATGAATCGCGCTTAACAATTTGTTTTGTTCGAAGATCTATAAGGTACAGAGAGTGATTTTCCTTTGTTACCACATACATAATCTTTGAAAAATCGTCAATCACAATCCCGGTAGGTGAAATTTTCTCCGGCCATTTTTTTCCAAGTTTAATACTGTCTTTTAACTGAAGCTTGTTATTGCTGATGGCATATTGCAAGATCCAGTTATCATTTCCACCCGATGCATATAAAAACTTTTCATCGGCACTAAATGTTAAACCATACCAGGATTTAGGAATGACAATATTATCCAGCACTTTTTCCGTCTTTGTATGTATCAGTTGGATACTTTGAACACTCTGACCATTGTTTGTAACAGCAATCAATTGTTTTGAAGGGGATACAGCGATATTCAGTGGAAGATCTCCCAGGGGTAATGACCGCCCGGCAGGCGATAGTCTCCATCCATTAGGCAGCGTCACCTGCTTTTTACTGAGTTCATTCGGCGTTTGGGCATTGATGCACAACGTAAAAAACACAATCGTGGCTGTAAGGGTGGTGTTTCGAAGCAACATGTTATTGATTATTTTTTTGTTGTTGATAATGGTCTGCACGTTGTTCATCCTCATCATCCATCTTAGGGCCCTGCATGATCTTGCGCCAGTCTATATTTTTATTATAACGGTCCATTGCTTTCTGTGGATCAAAAACCCTTTTATCAGGAAACACCATGGTGTACGGGGTATAATCGGGTTTGCCAGTAAAAAAATCTTGTAAAAGACTGGCAGTTACATCATACTGGTTCACATATCCAATACCCAACACATTATAAATAACTTTCAGTACAGAACCAAAATTGGCATGTGTGTGTGAAGTGTATCCTCTTCTTACATGAGGTCCAGCCATCATTAAAATACTGCGATGCGCATCTACATGATCAACTCCGCCCTGCGGATCATCCTCAACAATGATCACCAGCATATTTTTCCAATAGTGTGTGCGTGATAAAAAATGAAGTATACGGCCAATTGCCAGATCGTTATCTGCCATATAAGAATGTAGATAGGGATACCCATCCTGCGGTCGGGGCTGCGCACCATGATCATTGGGCACCTGCATCGTAACCAGCTGGGGCATTTTTTGGCTTCCCTTCAACCATAGCTTTGTGAATTCAGATTCGAACTGATCCATCCGGAACTGGTCAGGGATATTTGTGTTATAACCAGCATAATTATGGCTGGTGCGTGAATACAATGCTTTTTGCATCGGCACCATTACACCGTGGGCGGCGCCTGTCAATGTATCATCCCATTCCTCGCGCACATGGGCTGTTTCGTTGGCTTCGCCAAAATTATAGAACGAAACATTATTTCGTTCCAGCGCTTCCCATAATCCTCCTATCTCGGCATAATCTTCAGGATCCATACTTCCCGTGGATCCCGGATAGCGACGACCGGGAGCACTGGAGAAAAATTTCGCTGTTTTGTCCACACTTGAATTGGTTTCTACCCATTCATTGGGAATCACGCCCATCATCCAGTGATGCCCATGAATGGAGGCATCACTATCACAGTGAAAATTATCCGAAAAAGAAAATTCCAGAGCAACCTTCAAATGATTGGGCATTATATCGGCATTCAAAATTGTGTCGTTTCTTCCGTAAACGCTCACCTGCTTTCCAAATCTTGCCAGTGTTGAATCACCCTTGCCTGTTTTGAGTTGCCCAAGAATTTCATCATAGGTCCTGTTTTCTTTTGTGATGTATACAATATGTTTGATCGGGCTCTGACGCAAACCAGGCAGGGGCGGCAAGGGATTTTTTGTATCGTCGATAAGTTGTTTGCTGAGAAAAGTATTGCCTACAACCTGTTTTGTATATGCCGCTAATTGTTTTGTATCGGGCACCGGTATTTTCTGGAAGCTACCCAATTGAATATCGCCCACATAAGTTCCCTGGAGTGGTTTTATGAAGTTCTTTCCGCCGTTTGGCCCGGCTCCTAATCCACGACAGGTGATTACGTATAATTCCCTTTCTCCCTTTGATAACAATACCCTGGCCGGTCCCCATCCTGTTGGAATCAAACCTTTGGTTGATCTGGATTGTATGTCAACAACGGCAATTGCATTAAAGCCAAGCAATGCTACGTACAAAGTTTTTTCATCCCTGCTTAACGCGATCCCGAATGGAAGTAATCCCCGGTACCGGTCAATTCGATTATCTACTTTAATAGGTATATGACCGAGTAGTTTTCGGTTTTTATAATCGATCACCGAAATGTTATCATTGGTGGCGTTGGATACATATGCATAGCGGCTGCCTACTGCAACGGAATTCGGGCTGGCTCCTCCCACTACTTCTGCATCTTCGATCATTTGCCCGATCTGGTGACCTGTTTTAAAACGATCCACCACTTTGTTTGTGGAAAGATCAATGGTATACACACTCATTGCCTCGGGTGCGTGCGGACTTCCTACACCAGGGATCTTTCTTCCTTCTACAATAGTTCCTTCAATCGATTCTTTGGTATTATCTCCATAAGGATGTCGCGAAATGAGCAATGAATCATAATTTTTTGGAGTCGCTCCTTCTATTAGCGGATATTCGTACATCCCCACATTTGCAACAAAGGCCATTTTTTTATCAGGGCTTATTGCCAGCCCAAAAGGAAGCCTGCCTGCTTTGATGGAAGCGGTAATTTTTTTTGTTGCAAGATCAATTCGCACCAGGCGAAAATTTCCCCTATCAAGAACAAGCAGCTCATTATTTTTTTCATTCAATAAAAGATCGGAGGTGAAACTATCCCCGAAAATTTCTCCATTTACGGTTGCATTCAGGGAAAGTGAATCTATACGCCGAAGTTTTTCGATGTCGTATACAATAACGGCACCATTGTCACCACCGCTAAGGAAAACGGTTTTGGAATCCGGTGAAAATGCAACACCCAGGAATGAGCCATTCGACAAAGGCGAAACAATTTTTCCATCGTATGATGGTATGCGGGTATGTTCCAGAGAAACAAGATCGATAACTGTAAACACCCCGTTGTGCAGTGTAACTGCTTTTTGCTGATCAGGTGAAATAGCCATTCCAAAAGGGTCATGTGTAATGCGTATGGTATTGCCGGCCGGACTTACATACCGACCACTGGGCAGAATAGAAATGCCTTTCGGATCAATCTTTGAATATTGATTGCCTGCAGGTACAGTCAGGATTTTTACCGGTTTACTCTGCGCAACCGTTTTTACCGAAATGCAAAATGAAGTATAAAAAAAAAGCCCAGCGAAAAGAGTTCTCATGTAAGTCAGTAGTTAAGCAGAAAGTTACTTAAAAAAAGGGCGAAACTTAGAGAAAGCTTCGCCGATTTCAACATTGATATCTGGTGATTGTATATCCTAAAGTTTTGTTTTCGGGGCTAAGAGAAAAAAGAGGGAAAAGAGAGAAAGAGGGCAATTTATTTTTTATTTATAGCTCGTTATCTCCTCTCCTTTATTAGAATAATTGCAATTTCATGTTCTCTCTTTATCTCTTAGCTATTTAATCAACCACATCTCTGCATTGATATCATCATTGCTGCCAAACTGGGACTGGACAGCCTGCTTCCAATTATTGTTGTTGGTAGTTTGCTCATTCGCGGGGTATTGAAATCTTTTTGGAATACGTCCGCTGTTGCCGGTACCGGTTCCAGTGAGAAAAACAGGTACTCCTGTACGACGTTGATTGTAGTACGCTTCCCAGCCGGAATTTTGAAAGAACGCAAAATATTTCTGCCGTAATATTTGATTTAAGCCTGTTGCGTTATTGCCTGCATATTTTACAGACGACTGTGGATAGTAAACATTATCAAAATCAAAACCAATATTATACGTTGTGGAACCTGTAGCGTTATAGGGATAGATCTTGTTCACATTGCCAGGAGCGTCGACAGGAATGCCGTAAAATGCGAGAGATGCTTTAATTCCCTTTTTGTACCAGCTTTCAGCATCACCCGTGATCCAGCCACGGTTGATGGCTTCGGCTATATTGAAACACATTTCAGCATAACCAACAATAATTCCCGGCTCTGGAGCATAGCCGCTATAATAACGGCTGCGACTTCTCAACGAATAGGCAGCATCATTTACTGTAGACATTTTTGATGACATATCAGCGAGATCTTCACCAGAACTTGCCCCATTGTATGCGGTGATGTCTGCGGGTGTTTTTCCGGCTTTCAACTGTGCAGTTGCCGGCTCCGCAGTTATAAATACCCTGGGATCTTTCAAGGCTACCAAGGCATTCAGATAGGTGGCCGACATATTATATCGCGTTGCATCAAGGCCCAAATTATCGGGATTGCTGGGATACTTATTGATATTGTTGTATATAAATTGTAAGTTATCCGAAGCGTTTTCGAAAATTGGATATTTTGATTTGTTGCTGATGATATCATTGAACTGTTGTTTGATCTTCAGGTCAGCTTCTGATTCTTTCCTACTCAAAGAAATCAATACACGCAACCTGAACGTATTCACCGTCTTTCTCCAGCCGCTCAGTTTATCAAAATAAAAATCACCTTCCACTTTTGCATCACCTGTTTTGCTTAACAAAGACTCAATATCTGTATTTGCTTCATCAAGCCATTGTAGAATTTGTTGAAAGATTTGTTTTTGTCCGCCGTAAACGGGAGAAGGTGTTTCTATGGACTTTAAAGCTTCTTCCAAAGGGAGATCGCCGTTCAAACTGCTCATGCGGTAGTAGAAAAAAGCCTTGAAAAATTTAGCAACAGCTGTATATCCATTAACATCTGCCAATCCTATACGTTTGGCTTCCTGTTCCATTCTTTGCACATTATTCAGCGTAATGAAATTCCAGGTTGCACCGGTCCAATCGTAACGCTGATCGCCGTAATAATTGTAATTACAAATATCGAATTGATTCCAACGGCTTACCAGACTCCATGGCCGATCCATATTCAGATCATTGGCAACTGCAGTGAAAATTAAAGAGGGAGGTGTGTTTTCAGGACGATTTGGATTTTGTCGGTATTCATCATATTTCTTAGAGCAGGAAACACTGCTTAACAAAATCACCCATGCACAAAAAAATAATTTAACCTGTTTCATATCTACTATTTTTAATAAGGTTAGAAAGTAATATTTAGGTTTACACCGTACCGCTTCGTAGTGGGTGTCTGAATAGCAGAGCTGCCCTGACTGCCTGCATACTGATCGATATCCACATCTTTATACTTTGCGAAATATAACAGGTTTCTCCCAACGATTGAAACATTGGCCTGCTTGATAAAACCCTTTCCAAAAACTGAAGAAGGAAGATTATAGGTGAAGGTTACTTCGCGCAATTTTGCAAATGTTTTGTTGATCACATTGGCTTCATTCGTTGCGTAATAAAAGCTGATATAGTCCTGAAGAAATGTGGGCGTAGAGTTATTACCAAACTGCATATCCTTATAGTTGGTAACATTACCCAGGTCGTCATATTGAATAGGTGTTGCGTTACTGATAACAACTCCCTCACCAACCCACGATTTGACGCCCTTAATATCCTGTAATCTGGCTTCATTCATTTTTCCCTGGCCGGTATTGATATGGCGGCCGCCACGGTATGTCTGTTGCTGAATGTAGTTGATCATCTTACCGCCTACACGACCATCGAACTGGAAGCCAAGTGCAAAATTTTTATACGAGATCGTATTGATAATGCTCCATACCCAATCAGGATTGGTATACCCTAAAAATTGTGCTTTTGGATTGCGGATTGGACGCCCTCCGGCATCATTGATAATTTGTCCGTCAGGTGTCCGAACGAACTTCGATCCTATTAATTGATCAAATCGCTTGTCTACCTTAATAAAATTGTTCAACTGTGTGGTACCCGGATAAATAGCCGTAAGCGTTTCCCTGAATGTTGACCAGTTGGCTAAAATATTCCAGTTGAAGTTCTTTTTTCGGATTGCATTTGCAGTGGCCGTGACCTCCCAGCCATTTTTCCTAGTCGTGATGCCATTTTCTTTTGAAGCATTGTACCCTGTAGCTGATGAACGGGCAAGGTTAAATATACCCGGCCCATCCTTGGAGATAAAATAGGTAACGTCTAGTCCGAACCTATTGTTGATGAATCTTGCATCGATCCCCGTTTCATACACTGTACTTGAAAATGGCTCCAGGTTTGGATTGGCGATTACATCAGTGTAATAGGCGCCAACCAGGTTGTTATAAACGATCGGTGTAGTGTAACTGTTTGAATTATCATAAGTAGGTCCATCGTAGGAAGACGCATACTCGAAACCATAACCGATCGGGTACGATGCCTGGGGTGTTGCGCCAATATTTGCGGCAGTCAATCCTCCTTTCACATTTGCATAAGAGCCGCGGATTTTCAGAAATGAGATCGCCGCAGGTAAATTAACATAATCAGTGATTGCTGAACTTAGCGAAACGGAAGGATAAAAGAAAGTGTTGTTGTCTTTTGGCAGTGTAGAAATTTTATCAACCCGGCCTGTAAATGAAATATTAGCATATTTTTTCAAGCCCAGATCAACAAAGCCGTAAGCACTATGCACCAACATATCGCTCCTGAAACTCGTGGCTTTCAACGGATTTCGCGAGTTGGCAAATGTATATAAGCCCGGTACGTTTAAGTAGTCAGTGGTCACGAAACTTGAGTTGTACTTAAAAGAACGGATGTTACTTCCTGCCGAAGCCCTTAAACTAAACCCGTTTGCGATATTGCTATTGTTGTAAGTGAGCAGGAAATCCGAATTGTTTTCGAACAAAGAGCGTTTGTCTTCACGATAATCGCCCTTGTTCTCTTCCCTGCCATATGGATGGGCGGAGTATGGCATTTTTTCGGTTCTCATCAGATCATAAGTTGTAACCTGAGTTCTTACATATATATCAAAATATTTATTGATCTTATAAGACAGTTTCATGTTTCCATTCACATCTGTTTTATAATGTTCTCTCAACCATTCGTACACCGTGAAATAAGGATTGTGATAACGCTGGTATTCGGCAAAAATACTCTGCACACCTTCTTTGCCCGGCTGCCAGTAATTCCGCATATCATCAATATCCCAGTCTGCACCGGCCCAGATTATAATATTGTAGATAAGGCTGTTCGGGCCATAGTTCACATCAGGAAAATTGGGTGAGTATTGCCTATTGTAATTAATATATGATTCAAGCCTCACCTTTTCAGAAAAATTATACCCGGCCGCAATATTGAAATTGCTGATGTTTAATTTCATGTTTGGAACAATGGATTTCTGAAAAGTATGTGACATCGAAAACCGGATGTCATACTTGTCTGTTTTTGACGCAACCGATAAATTATTAGTCGACAAAATACCCGGCTCCAAAAACCTTTTCAGGTTATCTTTTCCGCGATTCACCCATGGCGTAGCCTGTCGTACGCCTGTAACCGGATCAACCGGGCTATCATATTGCGGAAGAAGTTGTCCATCGAGCCTTGGACCCCATACATCATAGTCACCATCATTTGTACCACCTCCTTTTCCATCAACAAAAGAATATTTGCCGTGATCGCCGGGGCCATAGTCGTCCTGCACTTTTGGTATCGCGTTAAAACCTTTTTCCATCATGGTTGATGAATTGAATTCTATGGAAAATCCCCGGCTATCCTTCGTACCTCTTTTAGTAGTGATCATTATCGCACCGTTGATTCCACGAAATCCGTATAAGGCAGAGGCAGTAGCACCTTTCAATACCGTATATGATTCTATATCGTCGGGGCTGATATTCCATGAGTCGGAGTTGATCGGAACACCATCTACCACGATCAGGTTGATTCCACGACCGCGAAGCAACAGCTGAGGGCCTTGCAACATTTCCGGCGAAGCTCCCACGGTCAATCCCGCTACCTTTCCCACAAGACTATTAATAGCATTTGGCTCTCTCGCTTTTACCAGGTCAGCGCCTTTGACTTCCTGTACTGCATATCCTAATTTTTTTGTTTCCTTTTTAATTCCCAATGCAGTTACTACCACTTCATTCATTGCACGGGAATCCTGCTGAATCTCAACAGTATAATTCATCTGGCTTTCCTTAATAATTAATTCCTGTGATGATATGCCCACCCCCGTAAATACCAATACATCTCCTGCCTTTGCCCTGATTGAAAAACTTCCATCGGTGGCTGTGGCTGTACCATTATTACTCCCTCTCACTATAACGCTGACGCCGGGAATTGGCTGCTGATCTGTTGCAGACAAAATTTTTCCTGAAATATTAGTTTGTGCAAGAGAAATAAGTGGGAGTGCGATGAGAATAAAGATAAACGCAGCCTTATTGCTAAGGGATAAAAATTTATTCATAAACAGTTTTTTTGTGGAATTCCTAATGAACAACGAAAGTATCGGGCGAATGTAAACCGAAGGTTAGGGCTATTTTAACATTATGTTATGTTGATAAATACTAAACACAAATACAGTATTTCTAAATAATTGTATTTAATACACCTGCGTGAAGATCGTTAAAATAGCAGGGTCAGCAGTAAAGAAATATGATGGCCGCTGAAGAACGGGTTCTTAAAAAAGATACGTCACAAATATCAACGCCTCTCCATTGCCGACATTTTTTAACCGGTGTTTTGCACGCCCGTCAAAAAACAAAGTATCCCCGGCTTTAAGGATAAACCGTTGCTTTTCTATCTGATATTCAATTGTGCCGCGTAGGATATACTTACATTCATAAGCCTCCGTTCTAATCATTAGCTTCCTGGAAGCTCCTTTTTTTAATTCCAGCAAAACAAAATCTATAGCCTGGGTATTTATGCTTTTTGTCAGCACGCGTTTATAAACAAATCCTGGTACGGGTTCCTTCTTAAAAGGCTTTGCTTCTCCTTTTTGAATGATCATTACATGCCCGTTGGAGAAATGGTCGTGCATATCATCAAAAAAACTTTTGATATCTTCTTCAAGCGATTGAATAATATTAAATAATACCGGTAATGATGGAACTGTACGATTGTTCTCGATCTGCGATATGAGTCCTTTGCTAACCCCGGCGCGGCGTGATAGGGCATCCATAGTAATACGCTTCTGTAAACGCTTTGATTTAATTTTCTCACCAAGCAGCAAAATGAGATCCTCATTCATAGCAAAAAATTTATTGCGCAATATATAAACAACATTTTGTTTCTATTGCTATGAAATTGGTCTACAAAACTTCTAATTGTTATACTACTGTATATAAATACTAAACTTCGCATATACAAGCCATTATGCATCGTTCACAATAAATTAACTTAAAGCTAATCATTAGTTAACCTGCAGGTAAAACAATGTTCATAGTAAATGCAGAAATTTGAAAAACCTAACACCGATGGAAAAACGTCCGGTAGATGTAGTAGTGATTTCCGATGTTCATCTTGGAACATACGGTTGTCGGGCAAAAGAACTAGTAGCCTACCTCAAAAGCATTGCCCCCAGCATACTCATTTTAAATGGAGATATAATAGACGGATGGCAATTCTCCAAGCGCTATTTCCCCGCTGCACATATGGGTGTTATCAAAGAGATTTTAAACCTGATGACCAAAGGAACCCGCGTGTTCTATATAACGGGGAATCACGACGAATTACTTCGTCGTTATGCCGATTTCCATCTCAGCAATTTTACCCTTACCGATAAGTTGGTATTGGAGATCGATAATAATATGACCTGGATCTTTCATGGCGATGTGTTCGACAATGCAACAAAAGGAAGCGCAAAAATTTTAGCAAGGCTTGGCAGTAGCGGTTATGAAATGTTGATCTTATTTAACCGCTTTGTGAATTTTCTTTTGAAGGCCGTTGGGAAAGAGAGGGTTTCTATCTCTAAAAGAGTAATGGCTGGCGTTAACAAAGCCATGAGTAAAATAAATGATTTTGAAACCATCGCTGCAGAATTGGCTATCAGTAAAAACTACGCATATGTGATCTGCGGGCATATCCATCAACCACAAAAAAGAATTGTTGAAACACCCGAAGGGAAAGTCACTTACCTGAATTCAGGTGATTGGGTTGAACATCTTACTTCTCTTGAATATCACCAGAAAGAGTGGAAGATATTTGAGTACGATGAAAAAGATTTTCATCATTCTGCAGGCACCGACCTAAATGTTCCGTTGACCGTAATCACTGACGAAATCAGCATCTACATCAACTCCCTTGCCATTTAAACCAAAGAAATGAAAATCCTTTATTCGATACAGGCAACCGGTAATGGACATATCAGCCGGGCCATGGAATTGCTTCCTTACCTGGAACAGTATGGAACTGTGGATCTTTTTCTAAGCGGAGAAAACAGCAGTCTCACGCTGGAAGCTCCGATCAAATACCGTAGCAAAGGATTGAGTTTATTTTATACATGTAATGGAACATTGGATTATTGGAAGCTGGCAAAAAGTATATCCCTGTTACGCTTGAATAAGGAAGTTAGAAATCTGCCGGTTGAAAACTATGACCTTATACTAAACGATTTTGAATGTATAACATCACTGGCCTGTGCACACAAGAAAGTTCCTTCTGTTAATTTTGGCCACCAGGCAAGCTTTTTATCAGAAAAAACACCCAGGCCCGATCAAAAAAATGCAATAGGTGAATGGGTATTAAAAAACTACGCCAGAGCAAGCCAATATATCGGACTGCATTTCGAAAGCTATGATGATTTTATTTTAAGTCCGGTTATTAAAGAAGAGATATTAAAAGCCGAACCGATTAATAAAGGTCATGTTACTGTTTATCTTCCCTCATATTGCGATCATGTATTGTTGAAATTTCTTCAGCCACTTACGGACTTTCAATTTGAAGTTTTCTCGCGTGAAGCAAACCAGGTTATACAGAATGGACATATTCAGTTCATTCCGGTTGATAAAAAAGCATTCAATCAAAGCCTGATCAATTGTGCCGGTATTATAACCGGGGCAGGTTTCGAAACACCTGCAGAAGCATTATACATGAAGAAAAAAATAATAGCTATTCCCATCAAAGGACAATACGAGCAAAATTGTAACGCCGCGGCATTAAAGAAAATAGGAGTAAAGACAATCGATAAACTGGATGAAAATTTTAATTCTATTTTCCTGAATTGGATAAACGATCCCACAACACCCTCCATCTTTTTTCCTCATACAACAGAATCGATCGTTGATTTTGTTATGAGTTCCAACCGGAACAAAAGTCAGAAGCACGAAGTTAGAAGTACGAAGTTAGAAGTACGAAGGCAGAAGTCATAACTTCTGATTATTCTTATTTTTCGTACTTCCTATTTCATACTTCCCACATCGTACTTCGTACATCATACATCGTACTTCGTACATCGTACTTCGTACATCGTACTTCGTACATCGTACTTCGTACCTCTTATTTCGTTACTCATTTTGTAAAAAAAAGCCATCCCGATAGAAATCGGATGGCTACTAGTCCATTGAGAAAATATTCCCTTGAAAAAAAATCATTCAAAACATATAGTGTACAGATAGAATTTGAAGCTGCAAGGTAATGTGGCAGTGTTACGGGGAATTGATTAAAACCTTACGATAAGGTTAAGAAAGCTTGATAAGGAGCAGCGCTCTTGTGTCGGGCGTATATTTTTTCTAACGCGTAAATGATTGTTTGAATATTTGCCGACTAAAAGGAAAATCGATTTAATCTCCGGCTTGCTGATCGTGCCACAATGTGGATAATAGTACTTTTTCAGCTCCCAATGAAAAAATTAATATTACCTTATTGTTAATTTTTTGTACATTTAGAGTAATTAAAATCCGTTGAACAAAAAGCTTATCATATTATTTATAGTTACTGGTATTTGTGTGGTTAAACTTTCTTCATACTCACAAAACGGCATAAAAAGCAGTTTTGATTTTTATGGTGATTCAATCGAATTTAAACTGGATTCCTCTGTATTAATTCCTTTTCGCGAGCCTCTTTCTGAACAATCGGTACAGTCGTTTTATAAAAAAATCTCAGACGCTAATTATCAGTCCGTCATTGAAGCTTTGCTTCTATATAAAGAAACGAATAACCCTGACGACTGGCTTTATTACCAGCTCATCCGAAAAACGGCACAACATATAAGTCCTAAAGCTGACAATTATTGGAGGTACACCTTATACAAATGGTTTTTTTTAGTGAAGTCGGGCTACCATGCTGCTTTAACCATGTCTGGAGATAAATTGCTATTTTATGTTCAAAGTGAAGAGAAAATATATAATATACCATCGCGCATCAGTGATGGTAACCAGTTTGTATGCTTAAACTATCATGACTATGGGACCATTGATTTTGAAAAAGAAAAATTTTCGGAAATAAACATTGATATCCCGGATTCGAAGCATCCCTTTTCCTATAAAGTGACGCAGCTCCCCGATTTTAATCCTGCTAATTATTCAGAACGTGACATATCTTTTAATTATTATCAGAATAATTATCATTTCAAAGTAAAACTTAATCCGCAGATCCAGGCAATTTTTGCTAACTATCCGGTGGTTGATTATAGCTATTATTTTAATATCCCATTGAGTAAGGAAACTTACATGTCACTGATTCCCCTTATTAAAAAGAACATTAAGGGCATGACCAAAAAAAATGGAATAGATTATTTAATGCGTTTCACCCGTTATGCTTTTTTGTTCGAAAAGGATACTGAAATTTTTGGGAAGGAAAAACGTTTATCACCGGAAGAAACGTTATTGTACGAACACAGTGACTGCGAGGACAGAGCGGCATTGTTTTTTTGCCTGGTGAAAGAAATTTACAATCTTCCTATGATTGTGTTGGTATATCCCAAGCATGTAACGATTGCTGTACAGTTGGACAAGCCCGTGGGAAATCCAATCGTTTATAATGGAAAAAAATATTCCATCTGCGAACCAACTCCTCAAACTCAAGATCTTCGTATCGGGCAAAGAATTCCGACATTAAGTAAAACTCCTTATGAGATTGTGTATGCCTACAATCCAGGTGAAAGAAAATAGCTCATCAGTCTTAGTTTTCCCAATACTATCCCTAATTTAATTATTAGTAATGGTCGAATCATTGAAAGGCTCTTTTGATATCGGCTTAACAGAAGTAAGCCATGAAGTAAACGATTTCAAAATATCGGTGTAAAAGAAAAATCCATCCTTAATAAGGTATACATGGCAGCAATTATCACAAAGTGTACTAAAATAAAGTGTTTGAAAAATTTTCCCTTTTGAATAACACCAGACTTTCCCTTCTCCGCGACAATAGCGATGTTTTTCTAATCTTATGGCTTTCTGTTTTAATTGTTGTTGCAAAAGTTCGAGTTCGACCGGACCCACTACAGAAATTTGTGTATAATATCGGGTGTACCGTAGTGAATCGGCTCCATATGGGTGCTTATAAAAGACTACCACTAAGCTGTCAGCACTCCTAAGTCTTTCATCAATATCAACCAATGTTTTAAAAGCATCTTCCTTATTCTGCTTTTTTTTGATCTGGGGGTCATTGCAGCTGCATAATAATGCACCAAAAGAAAACAGGAGAACGGAGATGAATTTTGACATCATAAGTCTTTAACTAAAAAGCCGCTTACAAAATGTAAGCGGCTCTAAAAGTATGTTACAAAAATAAATTAATAGACATTGGTTTGAGGTGTAAAGTTCGTCCAGCCCTGAAGCCAATTTGTAGTGCCTAACGCGCCTACATACGTTGTAACGGTAAAACTTGGCAACAGGTGGAAACTTGCTACTTCTGCGGCAGTTGCCGGGCTTCCTGCCTTTGGAGCAAAATTAGGGGCTGCGAGATTGAATGGATTTTCAAGCATTAATTCTGTTCCGGACGTATAGGTCTTACAACTATCAACACCTTCAGCTTTTGCTTTAACCGCAGCAGCAGTAATTAATGTTGTGCTTGATACTTTATACGGTTCAACGACTGCATGAACAAGATTATGACGGAACGACGACCTGCCATCAATGTAACCCTGAGCCGTTGAATCACTTTCAAATTGAAAGCCACCTTTGGCATACCCTACTAAAATAGAATTACGTAAAACAAAATGAGTTGAACGACGGAATCTTGTATTGAAATTATGATTGGCCAATGTACCAGCTGCACCATTTGGTCCCACAAAAGTAAAATTGCTCATTTGTGGACGAGTACGTGGGCTGGCAACTGTTCCTGTACCATCATTATCACATTCGATACCATTACCAGCATCGCCACCATCTACAAAAGCAGGATCCCTAAGTGAAATACCGAATTGTAAACGTCCCACAAATCCAAAGTCAAAGTCAAAATCATCATCAGCTGTAGCAAATGCAATAATATTTTTGGGGTTTACTGTGCCACCAAAAAACTCATAAGCATCATCGTTGCCGTATGAAACCTGAATATTTTCAAGAGTAGTTCCACTACCGACACCACCACAGGTAAGACCGTTAATTTCAGAGTTGGGATCCGCTGCAATACCTGCAAATTCAATACGGACATATTTTAATGTACCACTGTTATCAGCTACAACACTTCCACCGTATTCAGAATTGATTCCGCCTTCTATTATAGGCGTTGTGCTCCTATTGGTAGGAGCATTTCCCAATAACACGATTCCTCCCCAGTCTCCGGGTTTGCGTTGACCAGCTGGTTTACCTGAAGTGAATACTATTGGTTCCGAAGCAGTGCCTTCTGCAAACAAGCGGGAATTGCGTTCAACGATCAGTGCACCTTTCTGAATAGTATCACTTACAATAAGACTACCAGCTGCAAATGTCAATACTGCACGATTGTTGATGAATACATAACCTTTCAATATGTACTTGCCCTTGGGAAGAGTAACATTGTCGTTAATAACTCCTGTTATTATCTTGCTGCAAATTATTTGCTCCTGCTTGGTGCCCGTGCAACCACCTCCACCACTCGTACTATCTGTAGTATTGTTAACTGAGTCGTCGATCTCAACTTTAACGCAGGCACTGAAAGCCGAGACGATTACAAAAAGTGCCAGAATTAACTTTTTCATTTTATTCTTGTTTGTTATTTATATAGTTTACAATCCCAGATTATACGTAAAGCCAAGAGTTATATTGATTCCGGGCTTGTAAGAAGTGAATATTTTATCTATGCTGCTTTCATAGATTTTTTTGTTATTGCGATTTTCGTACGTAACATAAGGCTGGTTAAGGATATCACTAACAGTAAGGCGCAATTCACCTTTGTTTTTTATTATTTTTTGTCCTATTTGAAAGTCAACCAGGTCTCTGGGCTTTTCGTAAATATCACCGAAATCATCATTTCCCACCAAAGCAAGCCGTTGACCAATACGATTATATAATAATGAAACATTTGTTCCTTTTTCTCCATCGTACTGAAAACCCGCATTTATCAGGTAAGGAGACTGACCTTGTAAAGGACGCTGGGTGGAAGGCAGTTTATTACCTGATGCATCTACATTGCCCAGGGTCACTTCAGATATTATGACTGATACATTCCCATTGAAATAGAATTTTTCCAACCATGCTGTATTGGCTGATAAGAACGAAAGACTCTTACGGAATTCCGCTTCAACCCCAAATAACTGAGCATTTTCCGCATTCTGAAATTGGTATTGACGACGAGTTGCAACACTGGCACTATTCAGGCGCAATTCGATTGGATCGGTGAAATCTTTATAAAAAACGCCGAGCGACAACAATTCACCCGCTTTTGGATACCATTCATAACGAATGTCTCCGTTAAGAATACTGCTTCTTTTTAGTCCAGGCGATCCGGCTGTCGACGCGAGTTGTTCGAAATCAAAGAAGGTAAATGGAGCAATTTCCCTGAATTCCGGACGGGCTACAGTTCTGGATGCAGCTATTCGGATATTCGTTTTTGCGTTTGGACTGATTGTAAGATTGATGGAAGGCAGCACATCAAATTTATCGGTATTGATCACCTGTGCCTTATCAGTCCCCGCCTGGTTTGATTTCAAGAACTGCTCAAAATTTTCAAACCGGCTTCCCCAGATCAAACGAACATTACTGCCAAGCTTATTATCGAACATAATGTAGCCCGCAGATAGCGCTGATACTCCATAATATTTATCCTGGGGGTTTTGCAGATCAGTACTTAGCTCAAACCCGTTCCCACCGAAGTTTTGCGAAAGAAATATCTGGTCATATGGAAGTGTGAGCAAATTATTATCCGAAGGATCTGTAAAACCCAGAATAATTGCCTTAAAATCACGCAAACGAACTGTAGCACTTCCACCGATTTTAACGGATTGCTTTTGTTCGCCAAGATTGAATGGAACAGAAGCTGCAACGTTATAACCAAACGCATTATCTTTTAAGTCACTAAAAAATCTATTGGTATTGTTACCCCGTAAGTTGATACTGTAGGGGGTATTTGTACCTATACTTTTCCCGTAAGTCTGAACACGCAGATCGGGTTGCTGCTTATTATTAAAGGCGTAATTAAGGTTCCAGGTAAACTTAATATCCTTCCAGTTAATTTGGTGCGTGCCTTCTAATTGCGTTGTGTAGAGACTACGCTGATTCAATACACTTGAACGCAATGAAACATCCTGCAAATTTTCAGTATTGATACCGGTACGGGTATAGTAATTGTCATCGAACAGCTGGTTAAATAAATTCTTAAAAGCTATTTTATGCTTACCCTTTGTCCACGCAATGTTAGCAATTGCACCGAGGTTAATAGTATACTTATTCTGTAAATCAGTGTAATCAAAAAATGCCTGGCCATTAACACCTTTTTCATACAAATCACGCGTTGCTTCATACAAAAGTTTCTGGCTGCGGTAGGTAACACCGAGCACTGAACCGAACGAGCTACCATCTTTTCCTTTTATAGCATTTGCCCAGGTGAGGTTATATTGTTGTATCGGCAAAGCTGTAGACTGGTGTTCTTTATATGCCTGATCATTAAAAGACTTTGCCACAGCGATCTGATCTTCATTTTTTAACCTGTTAAAAGCCAGGTACTTTTTAGGATATATTGTTGGCAATTCGCGCTGATCATCAAAACCCAACCAATCAGTACTACCACGCTCATTACTTATAAAATCTTTGAAAGCAGACTGCGTATTAAATCCAAAACTGACCCCGAAATTAAGTTGATTGATGGTTGGAATATCTTTAGTTTGTATTTGCACCAATCCTCCTGCAAACTCACCTGAAAGATCCGGAGTGGCGGTTTTATTTATTATGATATTATCAATCATCGCTGATGGGATAACATCGAAAGAAAAAGCCTTTTTATCCGGTTCACTACTTGGCAGTTGTGCCCCGTTAATGTAAGCAGAGTTATAACGGTCACTCAACCCACGCACGATAACAAATTTATTATCCTGAATTGAAGTACCACTCACCCGCCTAAGAACTTCTCCGGTATTTTTATCAGGTGTGCGGCGAATGAAATCTGCTGATATTCCACTTGAAACAGCTGTATTGTTTCGTTGTAAATTCAGCAAAGCACTAGTAGTTTCCCGACGAACTGAAGTCCTTACTACAACCTCCGTTAGGGTCGATTTGGATTCAAGAACAATAGTTACCTCATTATCCTCATTTGCCTTAACCGATACATCTTCCACTAGTTTTGTTGAGTAACCTACACTGGACACTGTAATCGCGTATTGCTTTCCTGGTTCAAGTGTAACAGAAAACCGGCCCTCTATATCAGCTGCCACCGGACGATTTAAACCCTGAACGCTTACTGTAGCACCCGGGATAGGCTCATTTTTATCATTAATTACTTTGCCATTAAGTTTTACCGATTGAGCAGAAACAAAAAAACTGAGTAATAAAAAAGGTATAAAAAAAAGCTGCTTTGGGCTCACAATGCTCGGTTTAGTTAAGCCGCAAAAGTATCCGGGCTATATTATCGCCATGTTACCCCTATGTTAAGGAATTGTAAAGTGGGCATCTTATCCCGAATGATATTAAGGGGATGTTATGTTTTTGTGAACTAAAAACGAAATTGAAGACGGCAGGTAAAAATATTATCCTGTATATCACGGCTGAAATCATTCAAGCTGGTTTTTTCATTTTTTACCCAATCATACCAAACCAGGAGTTTCATATTCTCATTCATATAATAATTATAGCCTATCGAAAATGTTGAATACTTAAGATCGGTCGCGTTAAGATTTGATCCCTGTGCTCCGATCTCGTTTCCCCGAACATCTGTATTGGGATCATACCAATCATATTTAAATGCCAGCTGATGCTTTGTATTTAAAATGTTCTGAAGCAGGTAAAAGAATGCACCATCAAAGTTCCGGATATAATAAGGCTCGTTCAATACCGAGCCAGGTGTTTCTGAATTGTGGCCGGTGGAGGTTTGTTTCCCTCGCCAGTATTCGCATCTCAATTCCGTAAAGCCCCATGCATGCTTTATTTTCAGCTGTCCATCGGCACCGTAATATTTACGCGGTGCTATTTTGCCTATGTTAGTTACCGCGGAATCGACTTCAAAATTCTTAAGGGCTTTTTTCTGTATCGTGTACACATACTTGGTATTCTGGATCAAACCTCCATTCAGGTAAGAGATACCCACTGATAAAGTTGCTTTTTTTGAAAGGTGATATGGTTTTAAAGAAAGTCTTGTGATAAAATCTTTATGGCTATCAAACTCTCCGGGAGCAGTTAAACCCTGGCCATTAAAAAAACCAGCATCCCATTTCAAGTAACGAAGCGGATGCTTTCTCCTTCGAGGCTCGAAAGAAACCATGGCACCTATGTCCCGTTCTGTTCGCATGAGTATCTGACTCATTCTCCCTCTTTCGGGTGATTCGCGGTCTGAAGAAGAAAGATTGACTTCATAGCCAAATGGACGGGCAAACATGCCTGTAGTTAACGAAAATACCTCGAACCGGTTTTCAAATATTCTACCCCAGAAATCACGGATATTTACGCCACGCTCAGTTCCGTCGAATTGAAAAGCAAACTGTACAACTGCCTGACCAGTATCGGTAAAATGAGCATAATCAAACCTGATCCGCCCCCTGCGCAACATAAAGCGATTGTGAACCTGGGGAGCGAAATCTCCCCCGTTATAACTTCTGGCGCCTTTTTCTTCTGCTACCTGGAATTGCGGCTGAATATACCCGGAGATCCTGATTCTATCGAATTTCTTGTATAATGAAAGCATGCCTCTCCCGATTTCAGAGGTTGTGTCGATCATATCCATTATAAACTGGGCGCGTACCGGTTGAACCTGGCATGTAATCGTAATAAATAGCAGCACCATCCATTTACGTAACAATAACTTCATATTTATTTAATATCCATTCAAAGATAAGTATGGTGAAAACCCCTATGTTAAGAAATTATTACCAAAACGCATTTATTTAAATCCCACTACAATAATTCTATTTTTGCGCCAAACTATTTAGTATGGGTCTGAATTCCATGATGAAGATCTTTATGCCAAAAGACAGGATCTTTTATACATTGTTTGAAGAAGTGGCGGAAACGGTTTCTAAAATGGGGAAAATGTTAAAACAAGTTGTTACCCAACCTGATTTTGATAAGCGGGCAGCCTTGATTTCCCAAATTGAAGATCTTGAACATGTCAATGATGATTTAACCCACAAAATTTTTACCGAGCTCGGCCGCAATTTTATTACCCCTTTTGACCGGGAAGATATACACTACCTGGCTTCCGCACTGGACGATATCTGTGATTATATTTTTGCTTCTGCAAAAAAAATAAATTTTTATAAAGTAAATCCCAACGACCAGGGCATTCAAAAAATGGCAGAACTGATCGAACAGGGTTGCGAGCAAATCAAAAATGCAATACTGGAATTACGCAACATGCGGGATATGCGTAAGATTACAGAGGCCCTTGTAAAAGTGAATAGCATTGAGAACCAGGCCGATGATATATTCGATATGAGTATCGACCGCCTTTTTGAAACCGAACCCGATGCCAAAGAGGTAATCAAAAAAAGAGAAATTTACCAGGTAATGGAAATTGTAACCGATAAATGTGAGGATGCCGGTAATGTGATCGAATCCATTATTATTAAATATGCATAATTATTTGACAACCTGCTTACGGGCAGGTAAATTCGAATCGTCCCTTAAAAAACACTCAGTTTTGAATTTCCTCGCCTTCAAATCTTCTTCCGTAAAAGGCGGGATCAAATTTTTCCCTGTATGACATTTTTGGTAATCATTATTATATTGGCTCTGGTTTTTGATTATATCAACGGATTTCATGACGCAGCCAACTCCATTGCTACCATTGTTTCTACCAAAGTATTAACGCCTTTCCAGGCTGTGTTGTGGGCGGCATTTTTCAACTTTGCCGCTTTTTTTATTTCCAAATACCTGATCGGAGAATTTAAAATAGGCAATACCATCTCTAAATCGGTGCATGAAAATTTTATTACGCTTGATGTAATTTTTGCCGGACTGATTGCCGCCATCGCGTGGAATCTACTGACATGGTGGTTCGGAATACCATCCAGCTCATCCCATACATTATTGGGCGGATTTATTGGAGCTGCGCTGGCGCATGCAGGCTCGTTAAGCGAAGGAGGTGTGTCTGTTATCAATTATGCGAAGGTCCTTCCCACAGTACTATTCATTTTTCTTGCTCCGCTCATCGGCATGCTAGTGGCTTTCATCATCACCGTGATTATTGTGAATATATGCAGGCGCGCCAATCCGTATAAGGCCGATAGCTGGTTCCGGCGTTTGCAATTGGTTTCTTCAGCAGCATTCAGCCTGGGACATGGTGGTAATGATGCCCAGAAAGTAATGGGTATTATCGGCGCTGCCATTATTTTTTATGAAAAGGGGCGTGGAGTTGAAATGACTTTTACAGAATTTGTAAACGCTTACTCGTGGGTACCGTTAGCCAGTTTCACCGCTATCGCTTTCGGCACAATGAGCGGCGGTTGGAAGATCGTTAAAACCATGGGAACGCGTATCACAAAAGTTACACCCCTGGAAGGGGTGAGCGCAGAAACAGCCGGGGCTGCCACATTATACCTGGCGGAGCATTTAGGCATTCCAGTCAGTACTACACATACTATTACCGGTGCTATTATTGGTGTCGGAGCAACCAAACGTCTGTCTGCGGTTCGCTGGGGTGTTACTATAAACCTGCTGTGGGCATGGATACTGACGATCCCGGTAAGTGCGTTGTTAGCGGCGATCGTATATTTTATTGTCAGGCTGTTCTAATAATTATATTTTTAATATTTTATAGGCAGCATCTTATGGATGCTGCTTTTTAATGTCGGAGCTTCTAATTCATTTGACGAGACACAAGGTTTAAAAAAAAGATATCTATCATATGAAAGGGATCATACTAGCAGGGGGTTCAGGCACAAGATTACACCCCATTACCTATGCCATCAGCAAGCAAATCATGCCTGTTTACGACAAACCGATGATTTATTATCCCCTTTCTACTTTATTGATGGCGGGTATACGCGAAATTCTCATCATATCAACCCCACATGATCTTCCCCAGTTTGAGCGGCTGCTGGGCGATGGTTCAAAGCTTGGACTTCAATTTTCATACGCCGAACAGGCCATACCAAATGGATTGGCGCAAGCCTTTGTTATCGGTGAAGAATTTATAGGCGGCGATAGTGTGGCGCTGGTACTGGGCGATAATATTTTTTACGGGGTAGGGCTGGGAGAACAATTGGAAAAAAATACCAGTCCTGCTGGCGGTATCGTGTACGCCTATCATGTAAGTGACCCAGAGCGATATGGCGTGGTAGAATTTGATAAAGATCACCAGGTCATTTCTATTGAAGAAAAACCATCGGATCCGAAAAGCAGTTATGCTGTGCCGGGTCTTTATTTTTACAACAATGATGTGATTAAGATCGCCCGTAATTTGAAACCCAGCCCGAGGGGTGAATATGAAATTACAGATGTTAATAAAGAATATCTTCGCAATGGCATGCTGAAGGTCTCTATTCTTGACCGGGGAACAGCCTGGCTTGATACCGGAACATTTGATTCATTGATGCAGGCATCACAATTTGTTCAGGTTATTGAGCAGCGACAAGGCATAAAAATAGCCTGTATCGAAGAAATAGCTTACCGGAAGGGTTTTATCAATGGCGAACAATTGCTGGCTATGGCTCAACCGTTATTAAAAAGCGGATACGGACAATATTTAATGAACGTACTGAAAGATAATTAACGTTAAAATTATTGCTGCATGAAAAAAATATTAGTGACGGGTGGCTGTGGTTATATAGGATCGCATACCATTGCTGACCTTGTTGAAAACGGCTATGAGGTGATTTCGGTAGACAATAATTCCCGTTCCCAGCCACGTATTCTGGAAGGCATTGAAAAGATCACAGGAAAAAAAGTCAAGAATTATAAGGTTGACCTTTGCAATTTTGATGACACATTTGCCATTTTCCAGGAAAATGACGACATCGCGGGTATCATTCATTTTGCGGCCTATAAAGCTGTAGGCGAATCTGTTGAACAACCTTTGCTTTATTTTGAAAATAACCTGGTATCCCTGATCAATTTGCTAAAATGCGTGCAGGAATTCAATATTCCCTATTTTGTTTTTTCATCTTCATGTACCGTATATGGAAATCCTGATGAGATTCCGGTGACGGAATCAACGCCTCCCAAACCTGCCGAGTCGCCCTATGGATATACCAAACAAATGGGTGAACAGATCATCAATGAATTTTCGAAGGCCAATCCTACACAATGTGTATTGTTGCGGTATTTCAATCCTGTTGGCGCCCATCCTTCCGGCATGATCGGTGAGTTGCCTGTAGGAAAACCGGCAAACCTGGTTCCCGCCATCACACAAACAGCTATTGGAAAACTTCCGCAAATGAAAGTTTTCGGAAACGATTACCCTACACGTGATGGAACCTGTATCCGTGATTTTATTCACGTGTGCGACATCGCCCATGCCCATACGCTGGCAATGGATTTTTTAATACTGGAAAAATCAGAAAAACGCTGCGAGGTTTTCAATCTGGGCACCGGTACGGGTGTCACTGTATTGGAAGCCATAACCGCTTTTGAAAAAGTGAGTGGTAAAAAACTCGATTATATCTTCGCTCCAAGGCGACCGGGTGATGTGATAGCCATATATGCGAATAACGATTATGCACGCGGTACTTTGGGATGGGGAATAAAATATTCCCTGGAAGATATGATGGCAACAGCCTGGCGATGGGAACAAAGATTAAAAGCCGATGAAAAATTCTTTCAAAGCAAGCCGGCGGGTTTGAATTAATTAGCCAATGTGAAGATTAGCCAATTAGCCAATGTGAAAACGATTAGCCAACTGGAGCAATTAGCCGATTAGCCAATTTGAAAACAATTATCCAATTTGAAGATTAGTAAATTAGCCAATGACTACAATAATTAATACCCTGCGAATCCTAAATTTTTGTTGGCTAATCGGCTAAAAATATCTCTCAGCGCTCTCTTTGCTGCATGGTATCCGCACATTCCATGTACGCCGCCGCCGGGGGGTGTGGAAGACGAGCAGATATATAGACCTTTTGCAGAAGTACGGTATGGAGATCTTCGGAGCGCAGGCCTGGTAAATAACTGGCCGATATCGATCACTCCGCCATTAATATCACCACCTATATAATTGGGATTATAACTTTCCATTTCGGCGGTATTCATCGTGTGCTTCGCGAGGATCGTTTCGCGAAAACCAGGGGCAAACCGCTCCACCTGCCGTTCGATTGCTTCGGTCATATCCGTTGTTGAAGCATGAGGAACATGACAGTAAGCCCAGGCAGTATGTTTTCCACCCGGAGCACGTGTACTATCAAAGACGCTGGGCTGTGCAAGCAAAACAAAAGGCTTTTCTGAATGTTTCCCATTCCAAATTTCTTGTTCGCCGATAGCAATTTCTTCGAAGCTATTGCCAAGATGCACCGTGCCTGCCTTCTGACAATCTTTTGCCGTAAATGGGATGGGTGCATTGAGTGCCCAATCTATTTTAAATACTCCCATTCCGTAACGGTATCTATTCAATTGCCATTTGTACAGCGGTGAAAATGTATGCCCGGCAATAGTCATCAATTGTTTCGGGGTCACATCGAACAAAACAGCCTGCGAGGAAGGCAATTGATCCAGCGAACGTATGTAAACATTTGTTTCAATTTTTCCACCTAAATGAATAAAATAGGATGCAAGCGAATCGGCGATGCTCTGAGAACCGCCTTTCGGTATAGGCCATCCACGCAGATGGGCCGCAGCCATTAAAACGATTCCGATCGCCGCTGAAGAAATATTTGTCAAGGGCTGTATTGAATGTGCAGCCATGCCCGCCCACAAACCTTTAGCCTCTTTTGTAGAAAATTTCTTTGATATGCCCATTGCCGACTGTAGGGCATTCAACCCAAACCGGGCAAGTGCTATTGGATGCTTTGGAAAAACAAGCGGGCCTAAAACATTGTTCACAATCAACGGCCACTGATCTACAACCGGCTCAATTAAACCGGCGTAAGCATGTTCATCAACCCCTAAGGCTTGCGCGGTATTCTGTAAAGAGTTACATAACACCGCGGCTCTGCCTCCATCAAAGGGATGAGCTGCAGGAAATATAGGATTGATGAACTCAAGACCGAATTTTTCTAGTGGAAGTTTTTCGAAGAATGGTGATCCTATGGCCAATGGATGAATCGCTGAACAAATATCATGATGAAAACCGGGAAGTGTTAATTCTCCTGTTCTTAATCCTCCTCCAATAGTATTCTTCCCCTCAATTATTAAAACAGAGAGACCTGCCTGTTGCAGCGTAATCGCTGCAGCCAATCCGTTAGGACCTGATCCTACAACCACTGCATCGAAATCTCTTTTATTCATGTTTGCTCATCATGTCTGCCACGAATTACCACGAATAATTCGTGTTAATTAGTGTAATTCGTGGCTAAAAAATGTCTTTATCAGTTCTCATTTTCTATCTCACTAAATCCTGAAGTGCTTCTTCAATTTTTGGATACCCAAAACGAATCCCTTTTGCTTCAAGAACATTTGAAACGACCCTTCGTCCCGTTAAAATCAGTTCCGGTTCTGTGCGGACGAATATAGAACCAACCTGAATAAGAAATGCGGGATTGGGTAAGCCAAATGATTTCTTCAATGAGGTTCGCAATGCTTTCATAAAACAGGCATTGGTTATGGGAAAAGAACTTGAACAATGGATGGTTCCTGTGAAATCCTCCCTCTCAATGGCCGCTTCAATAACAGAAACAAAATCATCTTCATGAATCCAGGATATGTATTGTGTGCCTCTCCCCATCCTTCCGCCAAACCCTAACTTAGTCAATTTTATAAAAGGCTGTAGCAGGCCTGTATTCTTTAATTTATTGCCAATTTTTTTTTCGTCCATTAGAGAGTGCCGTTCCGGAATAGTAAATAAGCGATCAGTAAAGTAATGAGGATATTGAAAAGCTGTGCAATAAGGAAAGCGTACAGGGGTTTGCGGTTACTCGTTTTGAGTAAGTCAGAGAAATTCGTTTCAAGCCCTATACTTGTAAACGCCAATGCAAACCACAATCCCTGTAGATTTTTCAACCCATCCCTGACTTCTCCAATGGCGGGAGCACTTAGAAAAAAAGAAAATAGCAATGAAGCGCCGATGAACCCGAGTACGAATTTTGGAAAACGTTCCCATATAACCTTTAAGGTTGGCTTTGTCTCTTTATTGTTTTCTTTGTTATTTTTTGCATAAGTCCAATACACTGAAATAACAAAGGCAGCAAGTCCGAGTAATACATTCTGGGAAAATTTTACAATGGTGCTTATTTTCAGTGCAATGTCACCGACAAGAGTGCCCGAAGCCACAACGGCCCCTGTGGTATCGATGCTGCCCCCTAACCAGGCACCTGTCACCTCTTGGGAAAGGCCCATGTATTTTGCCAGGTAAGGCATGCCGATCATCATTGGAATAGCGGTGATCAATACCAGTGAAATCACATAAGAAAGTTTTCTTGTATCTCCTTTAATAGCACCTGCAGTGGCAATGGCTGCCGATACGCCGCATATGGAAACTGCGCTGGATATCATCATCGTTAACTCATTATCCACTTTTAACTTTTTGCATATCCAATAGGCAAAATACCAAACTGATAATACTACGATCAGAGCCTGCAATAAACCGTAGGATCCGGCTTTCAAAATATCACCAAAAATGATAGAAGTTCCAAGAAGGATCAAACCTATCTTAACAAATAATTCAGTAGACAGAACTGCACGAAACCATTCTGGTAATTTAAAAACATTGCCAACAATTAACCCGATAGATAAACTAAAAATAACCGCCTCGAGGTTCAATGCCTTTACCTGTTTATTACCGGCAAGTATAATAGCGATGATGGTAATGATATAAACTGCGGGAAAAACAATAAGGTAACTTTTAAATGGTTTTCCTGTCAGGGATGAACCTAAAAATGCAATAAAAAATACAAATAAGAATTGTACGGCGATCAATACTAAATTTGAAACCGTGAATATTTTGTTTAGCAGATCATCAACGGTGCCCCAATTATACACAGGTGTAAGAGGTTTTATCCCTGCGAGGGCAAGCAGTATAATAAGAAAGCCGAGTATCACCACCACCCAGTCTTCATTAAATAATAATTTATTCCTGGCCGCTGGAATATAGGCGGGATCTATAGCATTCTCCATTTTAATTGATTTGATAATAAAGTTATTTCGTGAAAATAGCAACGCTTACATGACTAACCCGGATGCTGTTCCCGATTGGCAAACCTAGAATTTCGGTAATCTTAACAATAACAACAAAGAAAGTTACAGGAAGAATAAATATAATTCACAGCCACCTGAACCGAAGATTGTCGTTTTTTTTGCATAGTAGTATTTATAAAATAATTACCAGGTTTGTTGGTGGATAACAATGCCTGATCGACGATAGTCTGCTGACGAAGCAGCAAAATAAAACCTAAATGGTTTATTTGCAAAAAAAATTCCTTATCAAGAAAGATGACTGACGTTTTTTCTAAAGCTGCTTCTTAATAATAGTTGGCTATTGGTTGAACGATTGTAACCGCGGGAATTATATTCGTTTATTAAATCGAAACTTCTCCCTTACTTTGCGACATTAAAATCTAAGCATGTTAAAAGACATTCAGCCCACTGGGAAGAAGGATACAAGGAGTGGTTTTGGCGATGGCATCGTTGAAGCCGCACGCAAAAACTCAAATGTTGTTGCCCTGACCGCCGACCTTGCCGGCTCACTAAAACTCAATCAATTCATAAAGGAATTTCCTGAACGTTATATACAATGCGGTATAGCCGAAGCCAACATGATGGGTATAGCTGCGGGCATGACAATTGGTGGAAAAATTCCTTTCACCACTACTTTTGCCAATTTTTCTACCGGCCGTGTATATGACCAGATCAGGCAATCCATTGCTTATTCGGGAAAGAATGTAAAGATATGCGCCTCCCATGCAGGTTTGACGCTCGGTGAAGATGGGGCAACCCACCAGATACTGGAAGATATTGGGATGATGAAAATGCTACCCGGCATGACTGTTATTGTACCCTGCGATTATAATCAAACAAAGGCCGCTACTCTTGCCATTGCAGAATACCAGGGACCTGTTTATCTGCGATTCGGTCGCCCGGTATGGCCAATCTTTACTTCAGCTGACCAGACTTTCGAAATTGGAAAAGCGCAATTTTTTTCACAGGGAAATGATGTTTCCATTTTTGCATGCGGGCATATGGTTTGGAAGGCAATTGAGGCAGGAGTGATCCTGGAAGAAAAAGGGATCAGCGTGGAAATCATCAACATTCATACTATCAAGCCGCTGGATACAGACGCAATTGTGAACTCCATCAAAAAAACAAAGTGTGCGGTAACCGTGGAGGAGCATAATATTCTGGGTGGCCTGGGAGATGCCATTGCACACACTGCTGCAACACATTTTCCTATCCCGATCGAATACGTTGGAACAAAGGATACTTTTGGTGAAAGCGGTATTCCCACAGAATTACTTAAAAAATACGGATTGGATACTCCCAATATTGTTGACGCTGCGGACAAGGTAATGTCAAGAAAAAAATAATAGAAGAGATCATCGATCAATCCGGAGCTCATAACATACCATCACTTCTCTGGCCCCGCCTTTTATTCGCGTGGTTACCAGACTAATTTCCATGAATGCATAATGCCCATCCTGAAAGCATGGACCTAAAATCCTTTTAAAGTTTTAAACAAGCTATCCTTATTTTTGTCGAAGCAGTTATTGTCAATCACCTGAAACAGCTAACCTTATGGCGGTCACCACCCACGATAGTGAGTTACTTGCAGAATTTCGTGATCCGGGAACGAAGGAAAAAGCCTATACCTCAATCATCCGAAAGTACCAGGAAAAGCTTTATTGGCATGTTCGGCGCATGGTTGTTGACCACGATGATGCCAATGATGTTTTACAAAATGTGTTTATCAGGGTTTGGAATGGACTGGAAAACTTTCGGGAAGATTCACAGCTTTACACCTGGCTATACCGCATTGCAACCAATGAATGCCTGACTTTTTTAGAACAGCAGAAAAAAAGGTCATCAGTATCTCTCAGCGATGTGGAAAGCGGGTTAAGCAATAAGATCAAGGCTGATAAGCATTTTGACCCAAACAGGCTTGAATGGAAATTACAGGTAGCAATTCAGCAACTTCCTGAAAAACAAAGAGTTGTGTTCAGCCTACGATATTATGACGAAATGCCTTACGAGGAAATGAGTAGGGTTTTAGAGACTTCTGAAGGGGCTTTAAAGGCTTCTTATCACCATGCTGTGAAGAAAATAGAAGATTATATCCTAAATCATTAAACTTTCAAGCCCTATTCCCGTCTTAAAACTGTTAAATTAAGAATAACCCCACTTAAATGGAAAACAGGAATAATATATTGTCAGAATTACAATCCATCAGCCCTACCCTAGCTGAAATTGTTCCTGTTACCCCTTACGAGGTGCCGCGTGGTTATTTTGAAGGCCTGGCTGCCACGATGCTGCAGCTTGTAAATCAAAAAGAAGGGTCGGCAGTTTTAATAAATGCGGGATCCAATCCTTATAAGGTTCCCGATGATTATTTTGAAAATTTGCCCGGGCAAATCCTGTCTCTTATAAAGAATGATGAAGTTTCCCTGTTGTTAAAAGATGCAGGAAAAAATCCTTACGAGGTTCCCCAGGGATATTTTGACGAATTGGCGGATCAAATTCTTAGCCGGGTCAAAGCATTGGAAACTGAAACTCTTTCTGCTAAAGAAGAGTTGGAAGTTTTGTCGCCTTTGTTGAGCAAACTCGATAAAAAACTTCCTTTTAGTACCCCGGCCGGTTACTTCGATGAGTTAACGGCTAATGTGATTGGAGGAATGAATGCGATTGATTTTGTGAACGAAGAATTGGAAAATTTATCGCCTTTAATGAGCAGCCTGAAAACAAAAAATGTTTATACAGTTCCGGATCAGTATTTTGAAAGTTTGCCTGCTGCCATGTTGAATAGATTAAAGGAGAAAAAAACTGGCAAGCTTGTACAGATAAATTTTGGAAAAAAATGGATGCGTTATGCCACAGCAGCTGTGGTTGCTGGCCTCATCATTACAGCCGGATTTTTATTTCTGAATAAGCCGGGTTCCACAGTTACCCCTGGTACGATCGTTCTAGCCGAAGAAAAGCTACAACAGGAAACACAGAAAAAAGTAGAAGGTTTATCAGATGATGAAATTTTTAATTTCCTGGAAAATCAAACGGCGCCTTTGCCTGATTTCTTAAACCTGGTTTCTTCCCCTGATATTGATAGTGATGATGTGAAGATGATGCTCGCAGACATTCCCGATGCGGAATTAAACCAGTATTTGGTAGAATATAGTGACACTAAAGAACTACTAACAAATTAACCCTAACACCATGAAAAGAATAATTTTACTTATACTGCTATATACGGGGATCGCTTTTTCAGCGATGTCGCAGGATGATCAAAAAGATGCAGGCAGATTGCAGGCATACAAGATCGCCTTCCTTACGAAAAAATTGAACCTGTCTCCGGAAGAAGCACAGAGGTTCTGGCCAATCTATAATAAATATGAAGATGAGTTAAGAGCGGCAAGAATAGAGAACAGGCAGAACAAAGCCTCAGAAATTGTAACGGAAGAAAAAATATTGAATATCCGTAAAAAGTACAACGGAGAATTCACAAAGGCATTATCAACCGAAAAGGTGAATACGCTTTTCAGGTCTGAAAGAGAATTTGGCAATATTGTACAAAAAGAATTCCTCGAACGAAGAAATCAAAAAAATAATAATCTCAAGCGTAGAAACGCGAATTGACGCTAATAGGGGCGCGAATTAGCGCTAATAGGAAACTATGATTAGGGTTGGAGAAGGCACGAAGAATGTTAACGGGAATGCCAATCGACGCTGGTAATATTTATTTCTTCAAGTTTCCGCTAATGTAAGAGGAGCAGATAATTCTTTGGAACTGGAGTACGTCCGTGCCAAAATTTATCAGAATGCCAAGTTTAATTTGCTCTGATCGCAGGTAATTTACTGTTTGCCGAAAAGCATCGGCATGAACCATTGAAGCCGCTTTAATTTCTACGATGATTGATTTATAGACCAAAAAATCTGCATCGAATGTGTGCCGCAGAATGACATTCTCATATTCTATCTTAAATTTCTTTTCTCTTTCATATGGAATAATAGCGTTCTGTAATTCAATTTCAAGAGCGTCTTTGTACACAGATTCTTTAAAACCCTTTCCTAACTTTCTATGGATTTTCATGCACAACCCAACAATCATAAAACATTCTTCTTTGAATAGCAATTTTTCTTCCATACCCTAAACTATCCAATCTATCAAACAACTTCCTGATCAAGTAACACAAAATCATCGTTATAAAACGATTATTAGCGCAAATTCGCGCCCCCATTAGCGTAAATTGGCGTTTCGGTGTCATGATAAAACAAGAATTTCCATTTTTCTTTTTGGCCTCTCTCCCACCACAGCTGGCGCAGCTCCATGCTTTTTTTACCATCATAATCATACTTAGCTATGAACCGGCTTTTCATCTGGTGTAGTTGCGGGGCATCATCACCTCCAAAAAAAATAGTTTCACCGCCATCAACAATCCAATATACTTGGTGGTAGGGGCTATGTGCCCCTGTGATTTCATATTTGATAAATCCGTCAATAACCCCATTATCATTTAATAACCTGATCTGGGGTGAATCTTTCAGGCATTCTAATTCTTCTGTTATGTAAGAAGGGAATCCTTTTTCAAAAGCAAATTCCAATTCCTTTTTCTGAAAATAATATTTGGCATTCGGAAAAGACATTTTGCGTGTCCCCGATGATTTGTCTTCCATAGAAACCCCGCCTGCATGGTCTTTATGCAAATGAGTCATCAATACTTTTGTGATCTCGGAGGGATTGATCCCGGCATCCATCAGGTTCTGGTGAATTTGCAATACACCCTGATCATTTGTGAAACCCAAACCGGTATCTAAAAGCAATACATCTTCGGTAGTAATAATTACAAAGGGCTGTACCTCTACCAGCAAACTGCCAACAGTTCTTTGCTGAAGGTCGTCCTTAGTGTTATTAAATGGAACAAATACCTTGCTTTTATCGATTGTGAATGATCCCTCGCTCAGTGGAATGATTTTCATTTTTTTTTATGCGAATTGACGCTAATGTGGACGCGAATTTACGCGAATGGGTGTTCTTGTTTTAAGATGTTTTTTCAATGTTGTGCTCCATTCGCGAAAATTCGTGCCCCATTCGCGAAAATTAGCGTAAAACCATTTGTCTGTCGGCATCAAGACGGATGAGGATAAAGAGCAATACTGAGAAAGTGATGAGTGAAGTACCCCCATAGCTTACAAAAGGCAGGGGAATACCTATGACCGGGGCCAGACCAATGGTCATACAAACATTTATGATTATATGAAAGAACAATACGGAAGCAACTCCGTAAGCATAACACCTGCTGAACACGCTTCTTTGGCGTTCGGCAATATTTATGATCCGCAAGAGCAGGAAAAGATACAATCCGAGAAACACGGTACTGCCTGCAAAACCGAAGCCTTCTCCAATAGTGCAAAATATAAAATCTGTTCTTTGTTCAGGTACAAAATCGAAACGTGTTTGGGTACCTTTAAGAAATCCGCGTCCCAAGAAGCCTCCGCTACCGATGGCTATTTTACTTTGCCGAACGTTGTAATCGGCATCTTTTCGTTTTGTGGCTGTCACTTCTTCATCAGCACCTATTGTATTCAATGCGGCGTACGGGTTTTCACGACCGATCAGGGAAAATATTCTCTCTACCTGGTGACTTTCCAGCACTTTTGTAAATAAAAAAGGGACCGCAAATCGTTGAATACTTACGCAGACGAGCCAAATGAGAGCGATCATAATAAAGACCTCCCTCCTTCTTCTCACCTGTTTGCGCATCAGGTATACGGCCAGCAATGCAATTGCTGTGAGTATGATTGCAAGTGTATTTTTTTCGACCAATAAAGTGGCTACCACCAATACTGCAAATGAAAAGCCGATGATCAGGTAACCTGCAGGCAATCCTTCGCGGAACATGACGAGGAAAAAAGCAAAAAACACCAGCGCCAATCCTGTTTCATTTTGTGCTATGGTGATCACGGCAGGCAATAGCACAATACCCGCAGCTATTAATTGTGATCTTGTTTTAGTGAAGTCCGTTTCAACCCTTGACAAATATTTTGCGAGCGCCAGGTTCACAAACACTTTACACAACTCAGCGGGTTGTAATTGAAACCCACCAAACCTGATAATTGAATTGGTTCCTTTTACTTCGGTATGAAAAGGAAATACCAGGAGCAATAGCAATATGCCGAACGCATACCAGATATTTGCTGTTGCTGTAAAAAATTTACTATCGGTAAGCAGAATAAAAAGACCTAATATCAGTGAGATAACAAAATACAACGACTGCTTGCCATAATCTGCTTTCATTTTAAAAAAACCATCGAACACATTTATCTCTTCTCTGTAGGTAACAGAGAAAATACTAAATATGCCAATAGCTACTAATGCTATGTACAACCAGATCATTATCCAGTCAACACCTTTTGATATAGCAGGTTTTCTTTGACTCATGGCTTATCCAATCATTCTTTTTTTAAGATTCATTTTATCTGGCATTACTGCACCGGTTTTCTGTATCATCGTTCGCACAGGCTTCGAAGGCGTAGGGGGCGTAGGCACTCTTCCGGCACGTAGATATTTTTTTATGTAGTTACTGTCAGTGGTTTTTTTGAACCAGAAATAAGCACGTGTTGAATCCTCAATAAACTGAAGCCTGTCCAGGTACCCTGGCATAAGGTCGGTTCCCGCTATTCGTTCAACCTCTTTTACGCGTTCGGGCCGCAAGGTATCATTCAGGTATTTTTCCATCATCAATGAAGCGATAGGAGCCGCCCAGGTTGAACCAAAGCCTGCATTTTCCACCACCACGGCAATTGCGATTGTAGGATTTTCTCTCGGTGCAAAACATACAAACACAGAATTGTCTTTCAGTTGAATTCTCTTTCCATCGAGTATCCTGTAATTTTCCGCTGTACCCGTTTTTGCACAGACATTTATACCCGGAATCATTGCAGCACGTGCGGTTCCTCTTTCTACCACGTCCTGCATTCCACTGATCACTGCCTCGTAAGCTTCATCGGATATCCTTGTAAGCACCTCATGTTTTTTGCGAAATTTCTGCAGTATGGTATCCCTTTCTGTTTCACCATCTATCTTATTCACGAAATGGGGTGTATAATAATACCCTTTATTAGCAACAATGCACATTGAGTTTGCCAGTTGCAATGGAGTAGCAAGCATCATATCCTGTCCTATCCCAAGTGTGAGATTGGTACAGGAATTCCATGAACCGCGATACACGCGGTTGTAAACACTGGAATCGGGAATATTGCCCCTGTCTTCGCTGGGCAGGTCTACACCCACTCGCTGGCCAAGACCAAAAGCATTCATATATTCCTTCCATTTCTGGTAACCGTCTTTTACATTGCCGAATTGGCGGCTATCAACACTGAGCCGGTAAATATGGGAATAATAGGAGTTGCAGGAATTGGCGATGCTTAACCTGAGATTGGCAGCATGACCAGGGTTTTTGTGTGTACATTTTACGGGACGGCTGCATCCGTAGTAAGCGCCTCCGCAGGGATAGCCGAATTCAGGGGTGATCACTCCTTCATCCAATGCAACCAATGCTCCAAGCGGTTTAAAGGTTGATCCGGGAGGGTATAAGCCTTTTATAGCTCTGTTCAATAACGGAGCGGCGACATCCAATTGAAGCCGCGCGTAGTTTTTTTGCTTGCTGGGACCTGTCAGATCATTGGGATTGAAATTCGGGCCCGACACCATTGCAATAATTCCACCTGTTTTTGGATCGATCGCTATTACCCCGCCCACCTTATTGGTCATTAATTTTTCGGCCAGCTGTTGTACCTCGATATCGATATACGTTCTGAGATTTCGTCCGGCTTCGGCCGATGTATCGTAGCGGCCATTTTCATAGCTGCCTACCAACCGGTTCTTATTATCCTTGATCAGATGCTGGATGCCCCGCTGGCCCATGAGCACTTGTTCATAGTAAGCTTCCATTCCACTTCTTCCAACATAATCACCCAGCAGGTAAAATCCACGGGAGCGTTTAATTATGCCCGAATCAGCTTCTCCAACATACCCCATAATATGAGCAGCAGCATTGAAAGGGTAAACCCTTACAGGTCTTTCCACCAAAGCAAACCCAGTAAATTTCCATATATTTTCGTCAAGCTTTGCATGTAACTCGGGAGGAAGAAGATCTTCAAATATGGAAGGGCGGTAAGGACCGTTTTTAAACCGCACCTCGATCATTCTCTTTTTAAACTCGGCCGTGTCGATCTCAAGCAAATTGCATAAGCTGATCGTATCAATATTCTTTACAGCGTATGGTGTAACCACCAGGTCGTACATAATGGTATTATTCAAAATTGCCTTGCCCTTGCGGTCGTAAATAATGCCCCGATTGGGATAAATCACTTTGCGGAACACGGCATTATCCATTGCCAATTGGCGATACTTGCCTGAAATGACCTGGAGATTGAATAACTGGATAATAATAATGAAGAAAAGTCCCAGGAAAATGAGGCGAATGATATTACTCCTAGATTGATTAAAAACAGACATATGCTTTGGTACAAAATACGAAGTACGAAATACGAGGTACGAAATGCGAGGTACAAGGTATGATGTACAAATTCAGGTTTGGGTTCATAACATTAATATAGAAATGAACATATTTATTGTGTTTAGAGCAAAATATTTCAGATCATAACAGTCGGTTTCAAGTATGAAGTACGAAGTACGAAATACGAATTATAACGCTTCCGATTAAGACAGAAATAAAAAGTTTCGCGCCCATCTACACTTCGTACATCGTACATCGTACTTCGTACTTCATACATCGTATTTACGCCGTATTCGTCCGGAATTTTTCTTTTCGGAAAAATAACAACTCGGTTACAAATATCAGCAATAAACTGACGCCGGTTGTTGCTAAAACCTTTCCAATAAAATACAGGAACGATCCAAAATGCAGCCATTCCAAAAATACGAGGTAGCCATTGTGCACGACTGTTAAAATAATTACGTAGGTCGCATAAGGAGCAAACCCCATGCTGGTAACAGATGGCGATCGGTAGTTCTGATCAGATCCTTCCTGGCGGATCAGAATATTGATCAGAAAGGGGCGGAGATAGGCAATCAATATGCAAGGAGCGGCATGCAGGCCGGGTGTTTTTGTGAAATAATCCAATGCCAACCCAAATAAAAACCCAATCGTTGTAAGGGTCATCCTGGGTGTGTTGAAGGGAAGCCACAATATGAAAAGGAAATATAGGTATGGCACAATGAACTGGTGTAATGGGTTAACCTGGAACAGCACATAGACCTGCACGAGGATAAAAAGAATAAACCGGATCGTATTTTTTACCAGTTTGCTCATTGGTTGTTCTTGGTTTCTTCCCTTAATTGACTGCGCTCTTCCCGGTGAAGATCTTCAATTACATAAACATAGAATACGCTATAAAAATTGGTTGATGTTCTTAGTTTCAGCGTATAAAAATTGCTGCTTTTATCGTTGATAATGTCGTTCACCGTTCCTACCATGATATTCGGCGGAAAAATAGAAGACAGTTCGCTTGTTATAACGGTATCGCCTTTGGCAACGGCTGCACTCTTGGGAATATCTTTTAAGAAAACATAATGCGGGTCTTTTCCATCCCATTCAATGCTTCCCCGTTCACCTCCCTTTTTCAGTTTTGCATTTGCCTTGAACTGGCGGTTCAGTACGATCATGGCCGTTGAAAAATTGTCGCTCACGTTCACTATACGGCCCACTATGCCCTGCGGGCTGATCACACCCATATCCTTTTTTATCCCCTGGCCCGATCCCCGATGGATCATGATATAATTGGTTTGAAGGGAAACAAAACTTTCTACTACGCGTGCAGGATAGTACCTGTACCTACGGAACTGCTCTATTGAGTCAACTTTGATCGAATCGGTTACGATCCTGGAAGAAGTATCTCTGGGGGCAAAATTTTCAGGACGAAGATTGTTTAAGTGCTCATTTTCTTTTGCAAGCGCTTCATTTGTTCTTTTCAGGTGAAAATAATATTCTACATTATTATATTTTTCGCTCACCCTGCCGGTCACCTCGCTGGCCACGCCCATGAACGCTGCTTCATGAAATCTGTTATAACGGAACAGGAAAGACAAGGCTACCACCTGTAATACAACAAAAAAAAGGAAGTTAAAATATCTTCGGATGAAGAGAAAAATATTTCTCACAAATGGATTTTTAAAATTCCCAGTTCAAGCATCAAAGTCCAAATTTCAATGTAGGTTATGCGGAAGTGTTGCGATTTGGACTTTGAAATTTTACTTTGAAATTGAGATTTTATTTTGGTAGCTTATCATCTATCTCATTACAAAGGGATACCTGTCATAATGTTTTAAAGCCAATCCTGTACCGCGAACAACGCTTTTAAGCGGATCGTCGGCAACATGGACCGGTAATTTGATTTTTTGACTTAAGCGTTTATCTAACCCACGAAGCAAGGCACCCCCGCCCGTTAAATACAATCCCCTTCTGTAAATATCACCTGCAAGCTCTGGTGGTGTCATCTCAAGTGCCTTTAAAATAGCCTCTTCGATTTTGAAAATACTTTTATCCAACGCTTCGGCGATTTCCTGGTAGCTGACCATGATCTGTTTTGGAATACCTGTCACCAGGTCGCGCCCATTTACCGGCATATCTTCAGGAGGGTTTTCAAGATCCTTCATAGCCGCCCCGATCGTGATCTTGATCTGTTCGGATGTCCGTTCTCCGATCAGTAAGCTATGGTAACGTCTTAATGCCTCCATAATGTCAGCTGTAAACTCATCCCCGGCAATTCTTATCGATTGGTCACATACAATGCCGGCCAGGGCGATTACGGTAATTCCCGTTGTTCCACCGCCGATATCGATGATCATATTGCCCACGGGCTCCTCAACGTCGATACCAATACCCAGTGCGGCGGCCATCGGCTCATGCAAAAGATATACTTCCTTAGCTCCGGCCTGTTCTGCGCTATCCCGAACGGCGCGCTTTTCCACTTCCGTTATGCTCGAAGGAATGCAGATCATCATTCTCCAACTGGGAGGAAACAATGGCTTTTTCGGGTAGATCATTTTGATCATTTCCCTGATCATCAATTCTGCTGCATTAAAATCGGCAATTACACCGTCTTTTAAAGGCCGTACCGTACGGATGCTTTCATGCGTCTTTTCGTGCATCATCAATGCTCTTTTCCCCACTGCCAGAACATTTTTTGGATTGTTCCTGTCGAGCGCTACTATACTTGGTTCATTAACTACAACTTCATCGTTATGTATGATAAGGGTATTTGCGGTACCCAGGTCGATAGCAATTTCTTGAGTGAAAAAATTGAATAAGCCCATTTTGAGAGGTCAGATTTTGGATTTGATTGTAATGCCCGCAAAATTGAAGTAAATAATCCGAATTAACAAAGGCAAACCATTGATTTGTAAGCATTTTTTCCAC
>JACMLY010000038.1 GCA_014379345.1 Chitinophagaceae bacterium | reverse complement strand
TACATGTAACCACTGGCCATCTTTCCATTTGAAACCTTCATAATCGCCGTCAGGGATATAAGTATCACGTTTGGCTGGTTCCTCAGTTTCAGAGATAAGATGATCATACACGATCATATCAAGTTCAGCATCATAATTAAAAACTGTTTTTGCTTCTTTTTTATATTCTATACTGAATCTATTTTGAGTGGGCTTTTTTATTGAATCTTCTTTGAACGAAATCATTTGCCCACCAAATACCGGTTCACCATTATTGTTGAAGGTTAAAACCTCGAGCCATTTTTTGTTACTGCTGATTGCGAAATCATCGAAGCCCAGTAATGTGTAATATTTTTTTCCCTGGTGTTCCTTGGCAATCATCTTATAATAAATGGCCCCTATCCAATTATTACGGTTGCGTACCGAATCCAATGGGTTTGTAGAAAACATAGAATTATCGAACAGCGGGAAAAGCTTCAGTTCGCCATCGGGCGTGTTCATCTGAATGGCTCCTTTTTGCATGTAGACATATTCGTCTTTTTTCATCTGCCAGGTAAAAATCCGGAAGCTGCTATCGGGCGCATAAAGTCTTGAAATGTTAAGGGAGTCAAAAGGGTATAAGAATGCGTTTTTTGTTCTGAGTGCCCTTACAAACGTGCGCACAAAGTTGCTATCGGCCCGGAATCTCTCTGCAGGATTCGGGCTAAACACCATGTCCCGGGAATATTGGGCAAGGCTATCTTCCTTTTTACGGAGTTGTTTGCGGTCAGCTGTGCTGATCTTCTGTGCTGAAGCGCTGAATGAAAAAAGAAAAGCGCTGATAATCAGCAGCGCGGGAAGCTTAAAACATTTATCTCGGGTAATGATCATAATTGCAAAACTAGACTTTCTGTACGGGTGAATACACCCGAACGCAAAAAGAATAGTAAAATTTTATGATAACTGTAAAGCTTTTGCAAAACTATACAAACCATCGAAAACCAGGTCGATTGAAGCTTTGTGACCTGCGTGGTCAGGGTGCGTAGTTGTCAGAAAAATAGTATGCATGCCGGCATTTCGACCAAAATCCATATCGCTGATATTGTTTCCAATCATAACAGATTTTGCAAAGTCAATATCCGGGAAATCGAGCTTCGCTTCCTCAGCCATACCAGGATTTGGTTTACGACACCGGCTTTCATTATCGAGAGAAATACAATAATATACTTTCTGAATAATTGCACCTGCCTTTTTAAGATCTTTCACCATATGCTGGTGAATGATTTCCAGGTCCTGTTCCGTCATCAGGCCGCGACCAACTCCCCGCTGATTCGTTGCGACAACCAACCTGCCAAAACGTTCAGTGGCGATTTTAAGTGCTTCGGGTACGCCTTCATAAAATACGAATTCGTCATAATTAAAAATGTAATCCTCGTATTTTTCTTTGTTGATTACGCCGTCGCGGTCAAGAAACAAGGTCCATGATTTGTCGATATCTTTTAGATTCAGCATAGTCCGATTATGGTTTAGTATACCGCAAGTGGTTGGTTACGATAAATCAGTTTGTTTAAATTATGTGCCATTGAAAAATATAAAGCTGTTCATTATGATTGGATATTCATTGTGATCATAATAATACAGATGGATCAAAGTAAACCAGGATTTAAAGATTTACCAGCTCATTGGGAAATATCTTGTCATTGAAATATATTGTCATTTGCAAATCTCAGGTCGTTTAAACTCCACCCGGCCATTCTTAGTAAGCAAGGGCGCAATGGAAGTTTTAGTATGCATTGCAAAATATTGAAAAAATTCTCATTTAAAATCAATCTGTGCCTGGTCGTAATCTGCGGGGATCCCGATATCTATAAAATACCTGTCCTGCACGATCCCAAACATATTGCGTTGTGTGTAGAGTGCTTCGAGGTATTCCTTTTCAAATGAAAATTTTTCGGGAAACTCTTCACTTAAGAATGAGTCAATGTTCAATGCATAGATGCCACCACTTATCAGGCCGCTTTCATAAAATTGTTTTTCTTTAAAACTGTTGATCTTGTTACCGGTTGAAATTTCAACCACACCGTAGCGCTCGAAATTTGTCATTGGTTTAAGCACAATGCTACAGTCGGCGGAGGCAGTCTCGTGAAAATCTGAAAGCTGCGACACATCAATCTTAAAGATAGTATCGCCGTTTAAAACCAAAACATCTTTATGCCTTGCCATTCCCGCTGCCTGGCGAATTGCGCCGCCGGTGCCTAATAATTCTTTTTCGATGGAAAAATCAACAACCAGATCCGGGTAGTTGACCTTAACAAAATCAATGATGATTTCCGACTTATAACCAACCGCGAAGATGAATTCGTTGATACCCTGTAATTGAAAATAATCTATAACATGTTCCAGGAAAGGTTTGCCGGCTACAGGAGCCATACATTTCGGCAGATCCGGAACCGCGGACCTAAGTCTTGTTCCGAGCCCGCCTGCAAGAATTATCGCCTGGTTTATCATGGATGGTTTTATATAATCGAATAATTACTTAGCGAAATATTGTTCTTCCACCAGTTCACAAATGATATGTCCTAGCAGCATATGGCTCTCCTGGATCCTGGGAGTGTTTTTTGAAGGAATATTAAGCAGGTAGTCACTAAGATCTTTCATGCCGCCACCCGTTTCACCGGTCATACCAACCGTTATGATGCCTCTCTCACGGGCAACCTCAAACGCTTTTATTATATTTCCTGAATTGCCGGATGTAGATAGACCAACAAGAAAATCACCTTTCATACCAAGTCCTTTAATGAGGCGCGCATAAACAACATCATAACTATAGTCGTTTGCAACTGCCGTGAGATAAGAAGTGTTGCAATGCAGGGCCTCTGCCGGCAGTGCGTCACGGTCAATATAAAACCTGCCGGAAAATTCTGCGGCGAGATGCTGTGCATCTGCAGCGCTGCCGCCGTTCCCCGCAAAATAAATACGGTTGCCGTTTTGTAATGCAGTAACCATTTTTGTAACTATCTCTTCAACGCGTTTCAATAATTCTTCGTTCTCCAGGACCATCGATTTTACAGAAACAGACTCGGCAATAATTCTTTTAATC
>JACMLY010000037.1 GCA_014379345.1 Chitinophagaceae bacterium | reverse complement strand
TTGAGTGCTTCGGGTACTCCTTCATAAAATACGAATTCGTCATAATTATAAATGTAATCCTCGTATTTTTCTTTGTTGATTACGCCGTCGCGGTCAAGAAACAAGGTCCATGATTTGTCGATATCTTTTAAATTCAGCATAATAGATTATGTTTAAATCACCGCAACTGGTTAGTTACGATGAGTCAGTTTGTTTGAAAATCCTTCAGACCATTCACAATATATGAGAGAGCGTAATTCAAGCTCTACAGTATTGTTTGAGAAAAAATAACGGGTTTTATTTAAAATCAATTTGCGCCTGGTCATAATCTGTCGGGATCCCGATATCAATAAAATACCTGTCCTGCACGATACCATACATATTTCGTTGTGTGTAGAGTGCTTCGAGGTAATCTTTTTCGAATGAAAACTTTTCAGGGAGGTCTTCACCCAGGAATGAATCGATGTTTAAAGCATAGATGCCACCACTTATAAGCCCGCTTTCGTAAAATTGTTTTTCTTTGAAACTATTGATCTTGTTGCCCGTTGAAATTTCAACTACACCGTATCGCTCGAAATTTGTCATGGGTTTTAGCCCAATGCTGCAGTCTGCTGAGGCAGTCTCATGAAAATCTGAAAGCTGCGATACATCTATTTTAAAGATGGTATCGCCGTTTAAAACCAAAACATCTTTATGTCTTGCCATAGCCCCTGCCTGGCGTATTGCGCCGCCTGTGCCTAATAATTCTTTTTCGATGGAAAAATCAACAACCAGATCCGGGTAGTTGGCCTCTACAAAATCAATGATGGTCTCTGACTTATAGCCGACCGCGAAGATGAATTCGTTGATACCCTGTAATTGAAAATAATCTATAACATGTTCCAGGAAAGGTTTGCCGGCTACAGGAGCCATACATTTCGGCAGATCCGGAACCGCGGACCTAAGTCTTGTTCCGAGCCCACCTGCAAGAATTATCGCCTGGTTTATCATAGATGGTTTTAATGACTTACTAAAATATCATGATTTTAATTAAAACATTCGAATCTGAGTACTTCAAATCTTAAGCCGGAGTGAAGTGATAACTGAAATTTACTTCTCCTACAACTTTTTATGTTGCCAGTTTACTCTGTAGGTACGCAAGGTTTAAAAAAGAAATTTCTACTTAGCGAAATATTGTTCTTCCACCAGTTCACAAATGATATGTCCTAACAGCATATGGCTCTCCTGTATTCTTGGGGTGTTTTTTGAAGGAATGTTAATCAGGTAATCACTGAGATCTTTCATACCACCACCTGTCTCACCGGTCATACCAACCGTTATGATTCCTCTCTCACGGGCAACCTCAAACGCTTTGATAATGTTGGCTGAATTTCCTGATGTGGAAAGACCAACAAGAAAATCACCTTTCATGCCAAGTCCTTTAATGAGGCGCGCATAAACAACATCATAACTATAGTCGTTTGCAACCGCCGTGAGATAAGAGGTGTTGCAATGTAGAGCTTCTGCCGGTAGTGCGTCACGGTCAATATAAAACCTGCCGGAAAATTCTGCGGCGAGATGCTGTGCATCTGCAGCGCTGCCGCCATTCCCCGCAAAATAAATACGGTTGCCGTTTTGTAATGCAGTAACCATTTTTGTAACTATCTCTTCAACGCGTTTCAATAATTCTTCGTTCTCCAGGACCATCGATTTTACAGAAACAGACTCGGCAATAATTCTTTTAATC
>JACMLY010000003.1 GCA_014379345.1 Chitinophagaceae bacterium | reverse complement strand
CAGGTAAAATTGTCGTTCTATTTTGAGAGACATTTGTGAAAAGTGGCAGGCGGATTTCTTACATTCAGCCCTGAATACTTTTTAACGCTAATGGAGATATTGTCGTTTATCCATTCGATTTGGTTCATCATCATTCTGCTTGTGGCGGGCGGAACGTTCGCGTATACAACCGGCAAGCTGACGCTTGCCGCTACGGTGACGGGAATGATCTCTGCACTGCTGATCCACGTTGGAGCAGGACTTCCTGCCCTGTTAATGCTTACTACATTTTTTATTCTTGGAACGGCAGCAACATCTTATAGAAAAGAATACAAACTAAAGATGCAACTTGCCGAATTACGCGGGGGCAAACGAAAGATGAGCCAGGTACTTGCCAATGCCGGCGCGGCCACCATACTCGCTGTCGTAAGCATTGTTACCGGCTATGACGGGGCCTTTCTGCAGGTAATGATTGCCGGCAGTTTTGCTTCTGCTACGGGTGACACCCTTTCTTCAGAACTGGGAAACCTGTACGGGAAAAATTATTACAATATCCTCACACTAAGGAAAGATAAAAGAGGCCTTGATGGAGTAATAAGTCTGGAAGGAACACTGTTCGGTATTATGGGAAGTGTTCTAATTGCGCTTATTTATACAACTTTCTTTGGGTGTGGTTTCGCGTTCTTTGCGATTATCATTGCGGGCATTGCCGGAAATCTTTTTGATTCTTTACTAGGTGCTTTATTTGAACGTCAAGGATGGATGGGAAATGATGTGGTAAATTTTTTAACCACAGCGTTCGCGGCACTGGTTGCCTTTCTATCTATGCAATAAAATGATGTCAGGTGTTTACAACTCCATAATATTATGCCAAAAACCTGTAATTGAACATACCAGTGAAGAATTTTTATATATACTGTTTTAAGGAAGTTGTGGTTAAAGTCGTAACTACCCCCTGCACAAGTCGGTTTCACACACTGTATATCTCATCTGCCCGGAATAGTTTTGTATGGAGAAAAACAATCTCAGTAAAATGGCTAACAATTAAAAAAAAATCATGAATATCTTATTAACGATCATCCTGGCAATAGCACTCTTAATAGCATTGCTGTTGCTTATTGCATTGTTCACTAAAAATGAGTACAATGTTCAGCGTGAAATTATCATTGCTGCGCCGGGCCAAAAAGTATTTGACTATGTAAAACACATCCGAAACCAGGACCATTATAACAAATGGGTGATGGCTGATCCCGGGATGAAAAAAGAATTCAGGGGTACTGACGGCCAACCGGGATTTGTTTATGCCTGGAATGGCAACAAAAAAGCAGGCGAAGGTGAGCAGGAAATAAAAGCCATCGAAGAAGGCAAAAAAATTACAACAGAAATAAGATTTATCAGACCTTTCCCGGGAGCGGCTCATGCAATCATGGAAACTACACCACTACCCGGAGGGCGAACAAACGTGAAATGGAGCACTGGCAGTAAATTAAAATACCCAATGAATATTATGATTGCGATCATTCATAAAATGCTATCAAAAGATATGGGCACAAGTCTTTCAACGTTAAAAACTATTCTCGAAAAATAATCAATAACAATAAAACCAGGTTATGTCATTTCAAGCCTATTTAGATAATATCAAAACAAAAACGGGTAAAGGGCCCGAAGATTTCAAAAAACTCGCTGAAAAAAAAGGGTTCGTCAAAAAGGGGCAACTTGCTGAAGGCACCAAAGCTGGCGAGATTGTGCAGTGGCTGAAAAAAGATTTTGAACTAGGGCATGGTCATGCTATGGCGATTTTTGCATTGCTTAAGGGCGCTAAGAAAGTGGGAGATAAATAAAACAATCTAATACCCTCCATTACCTCCGTGCCTTACCTCCTTCTCCCCTGTGGTTAAAAAACTCTTGCATTGGAAGAGCCTTACGTTTAAGAACAAAGTTAACCACAGAGGAGAAGGAGGTAAGGCACGGAGGTAATAGAGGGTACGTTTTTACTTTATTAACTAATTATAAATTATTATATGTTGCTGATCCAGTACAATCTGTATACATCATTTCAGATAAAATAGATTTAAATTTTATAATGACCGTATTACCGTTGCATATTCTCTAATTATAGTATACATTTATTTTCTTCTTTGATCGCATAAATTATCGCTTAGGCTTATAACTGGAACAGGTATGAAAAAGACGAATCTTTTTGCTATAGGATTACTATTTATATTCAGTTTTACCTGTTTTGATATTTACTCTCAATCCGCAGACGATCTGAAAGGCCGCTGGGAAGGTGTACATTATTATGGAGATACAACAAGACTTTATGATGGCACGCTGATAGTACGGGCTTCAACCATCGACAGCATGAAAATGATTTTGACTATCGAGCAGTCGCAGGAAGGAAAGTTCAGCGGAAAACTTCACGAACATTTTTATTCAGATCCTTCCGGAAGTTATTTTAATGCAGATGTGAGCGGGTTTATCAAGAATGAGAAAATACATTTCACCTCTTTTCAGATCAAAGAAAGAAGAATGCCGGAGGGAAACAAGTGGTGCAAACCAACAGCCACTGGCGTTTTAATAAAGAATGAAAATTTCTTTTTCCTACAAATGTGGTTTGAAAGTAGTTTAACCTGTACGATCGGCCCTGCCATCTTACAGAAAAGGATTTCGGAAAACACCACCAAAGCACCCATAGAATTACAGCAACCCAAGCCCCAGGAAAAGATAGCAACTACTCAAAAATCTGAAAGCCCTCCTCCTGCTATCAAACAAAAAAGCGATTCATCTTTCATTATAGAAAACTTTAGAAGAAGGAACCGATCCGGTAATAGCACGATCATCGTGCAATCAGGTTCAATAAAAATAAATTTTGTTGACAATGGCACCGTAGACGGAGATTCTATTTCCGTTTTTATCAACGGACGGCTGGAAGCTGCTCATGTGCGATTGACAACAACGGCTTTCACTATGAATGTGCAATTTGAGAGCGGCATTGATGAAATTGAAGTGGCAATGTTTGCAGAAAATCTTGGATCTCTGCCGCCCAATACAGCTCTTATGCAGATTGTTGATGGCAAGAAAGTCCATCAGGCTTATTTAAGCAGCGATGCCACTTCAAATGCAGTCATAAAAATTAAGAAAGGTAAATAATCGACTATCCTCCTATTGCCAATATCAGGGTTCTCAATTCGATAAATTCGTGAGCAGCCATTCTTCATGGTATTATTAACGGCCTATTGTGCAGTCGAAAGGCTCACGAAGAACACTAAGGGAACACTCGAAGGACCTTTAGATCAGAGTACCGTTCTTTGTGCCTTGGTGGCAAAAAGGGTTGCCACCAAGGCACTAACACGAATACACGACGGAGGATAGCCAGTTTACTATTTGTACAGATCGCCATTCAGATATTTCAACCCTGAGTCAGGAACAATGGTCACGATCTTTTTTCCAGCGCCGATGATCCTCGCCCTTTGGATGGCTGTCCATACGTTTGCACCCGCAGTAGTTCCACCAAAAATTCCTTCTATTTTAGCCAGTTTTCTCGCCGTGTCATAAGCATCCCCGTCTGTCACGGGCACTATTTCATCTGCGAGGTCGAGCCTGCAAATTGAAGGTACAAACCCCGCTCCTATGCCTTCCAAGCGGTGACTTCCTGATTTTTCACCACCTGATAACGCACGTACATGAAACGGTTCGATGGCGATACAGCGGATATTTGGTATTTCATTTTTAAACACTTCAGCGTTGCCTGAAAAACTACCGCCGGTTCCAACGCCCATAATAAACTCATCGATATTATTTCCAAGAACAGCAATCACCTCCCTTGCCATATTGTGGTAAGCATTCCGGTTGTCTATATTATTGAACTGGTCTGTCCAGAAAGTATTAGGTTGCTTACTCAGTTCCCTGGCTTTCGCTATCATTGAATCAATCAGGCCGGCTGTAATTTTTCCATCAACACTGGGGAAGATATCAAGAGTTGCTCCAAACACGCGCATCGTTTGAAGTTTTTCCCGGGCAAAGGCATCTGAAGACACAAAATGTGCATGATAGCCCCTGGTTGCACATACCATTGCCAGCGAGCTGCCAGTACTGCCACCGGTATAATCCACGACCTTGCCGCCGGGTTTCAACTGACCTCTTTTTTCAGCTCCCTCAATCATAGAGAGTGCCATCCGGTCTTTCATGCTACCGGTAGGATTGGACCCTTCATATTTTACATAGATTTCCGCACAACCGGGTTCAGAAAGCCGTTCCAGTTTTATCAACGGAGTGTTTCCTATTGCTTGCATTGTCAAGTAAATTTAATCGTGTACAAGTATAAGCCTTTGTGCGTAAGTAATTACATGAAAAGAATAAACCCTCTCGTGGTCTATGTAGGTCGCTCTTGCTGGACTGCAGCTTTAATATCGCCAGGCTAGTTTTGATGTATTAATGGTGACAAATATTCTTTTATAATTTTCAATTGCGTCTCCACAACTGATGGGTTAAAACCATGGGCGGTTTTTGGTAAAAGTATGAGTTGCTTTTTTGGAGCCCTGATTTTATCAAAATATTTTTTTGTAATTTCTTTAGGCGTCAGGATATCCTCTTCACCCTGTATCAGGTATACCGGGATCTTAAAATCGAACCCGTCATTCAAAAGATGAATAGTAGAAATCATTGATGAAATGCCAAGTCGTTTATCGCCCACATAATTAACAAAAGAATAGTCATCGCCATCATACCGATGTTGCCTGTCACGATCATTATCATATTCGGCTGGTAATGCCAGCCAGGATTCCGGTGCGGGTATGGAGTTTTTTCTTTCATATTTTTTTATGATCCGTAATAACTGACCCGAATTTTTCGCAATATCATAAGGGGGTTTACCAATTAAATTGAGAACAGCTGCGGACTCCCGGTCGTTAGCCTTTTGTACCATCTCATATATTTTCTGATAATCATATACCAAATTTTCCAAAGGATTTACAACCTGAGAATGGCCGATATATGCGTAAAAAAGATTCGGGCTTTTTGTAGCCATCCGAACCCCTAACACGGAGCCCCAGGAGGTACCCAAAAGAATAATTTTCTTTTTTCCAAGATGTCTTAAAAGATACTCAGAAAGTTCTATTCCATCTTTCACCAGTTGTTCAACTGTCAACGGATTTGATTTTAAGTAATCAGGACTTAATTCCGCCGGTGCATTGCGGCCGAAAGTTCTCCCTGTTCCTCTCTGATCCCATTGAACAAGAATGAAATCTTTTTCCCACTCACCATAAACAGCATCGGCAAATGGGCTTAACGGACTACCCGGCCCTCCATGAAGAAATAAGATAACGGGCTTAAAACTTTCTCCCTTTATGGTAATCCATTGCTCAATTCCATTGATCAGGATAAAACGCTTTTCATCAATTCGATTGTCGCCATCATCATAGGTATCTATGCTACTAAAATCAACCTGGTGTTCCGCGTAAAGTGGAATTCCTGGTAAAAAGAAAATCCCAAGAAATAAAAAAAAGTGAAATAAGATTGATCGAAGGGCATTATTGCTTTGCACAGCCATGCTAAGATTTTAGAAAAGAAAGTTAAGACATTCCTCCCTCCCCGGAGGAAAACAGGTGAATGGTCTTGTTCCGTTTTGTACAATTTCAGGTTTTTCTGATAAATTACCTTTACTTTTTATCCAAGTTCTTGCAATTGAAATGAACCAGCGAACAAAACTGATTTTTGCATTTTTTGACTTGACCCCACTTTCCGTTAATTTTATAAGCGATGAAATATAGTGAAATAATACCGGGCAACAGGCTGAAGCAGTATGTTAAATGCTACCACGTCTATGAATCAGAAACGGAACTGGCATTCGAGGATATTGTTTTTCCAAGCGGTTGTATGCGATTACTAATACTGTTACATGGATATTGAAAAAGAATTACAAAAGATCATACCCGCAAACCGAATCAGGGCCAGGTTTATTGATGTGATATCTTTTGCTTCAGATGCAGGGTTCTATCATTTGGTTCCGAAAGCTGTAGTACAACCCGTGAATGAAGATGAAATTATTTCCCTATTTCAATTTTCCCTGCATCATAAAATTCCCCTTGTATTTCGCACGGGTGGAACAAGTCTTTCAGGCCAATCAATAACGGATGGAATTTTGGTGGACCTAAGTCAACACTGGAACAAAATACACATAGAACATGATGGCGGACTGGTTCGTGTTCAACCGGGTATAACCGGCGCCATGGTAAATGCTCACCTGAGAAAATTCGGCAAAAAAATTGGTCCTGACCCTTCCAGTATAAATGCGGCCATGATGGGTGGCATATTATCAAACAATTCCAGCGGAATGTGTTGTGGCGTGGCCCTTAACTCATATCATACTACCAAATATATAACGTTCATACTACCCGATGGAAACATATTCAATACAGAAAAACGGGAAGATCATACCCGTTTTGAACGGGAATGCAATCCCTTATTTAATACCCTGCTGGGCCTTCGCGATCAGGTCACTTCTAATCAGATATTGTTTAATAAGATCCGGAAAAAATACCAGACCAAGAACACTGTGGGCTATGCGCTAAATGCATTCATTGATTACAAAGAACCACTGGATATACTTGCCCACCTACTGATAGGAGCAGAAGGAACGCTTGCGTTCATCGCAGAAGCAGTGATGGGTACAGTACCTGATTATGCTTTTAAATCAACAGCGCTACTGTACTTTCCAAATATATATGCTGCATGCCAGGCTATCGTTCCGCTTACCAAAGCTGGCGCGCAGATGGTTGAGTTAATGGATAGGGCATCCTTGCGAGCAGTTGAAAATCTGGCTGGCATGCCGGCCATAGTGAAAACGCTTCCTGAACCTGCGGCAGCCTTGCTGATTGAGTTCCAGGAAAACAGTCTTACTGCACTGGAAGAAAGGGTTAATACTTTTTTACTATCAACCTCAGATCTTGATTTGTTCAATGCGCCAATTTTTACCAATGATCCTGCGGAACAGGCATTCCTGTGGAAAGTCAGAAAAGGCTTGTTCCCGGCCGTTGGCGCCGTTCGTGCAAGTGGCACAACCGTGATACTGGAAGATGTGGCATTCCCTGTTGAAAAACTTGGCGATGCTATCTTAGATCTCCAGAATCTATTCAAAAAATACGACTATTTCAACGGGATCATTTTCGGGCATGCAAAAGACGGAAATATTCATTTTGTAATTACTCAATCCTTTAACACTACCGAGGAGATAACAAGGTATGATCTTTTTATCCGTGAAGTAGTAACGATGGTAACAACCAAATATGATGGCACATTAAAAGCCGAACATGGAACCGGTCGCAACATGGCTCCATTCGTGGAAACGGAATGGGGTGGCGATGCGTATGCGATAATGAAAAAAATAAAACTTGCCATTGATCCGCAGTCATTGTTGAATCCTGGTGTTATCATCAATGAAGATGGCAATGTTCACCTGAAAAATTTGAAAGAATTGCCTTCTGTTGAAGAAGAAGTAGACACATGCATTGAGTGCGGATATTGTGAACACAAATGCCCCAGCCGCAATATTACCACCACACCAAGGCGAAGGATCGTGATAAGACGAGCGTTAAAAAAATTAGAGCTGAAGAAGGACATTACCAATTACAAACTTCTTTTGGATCAGTATGAATACGATGGTATGGAAACCTGCGCTGTTGATGGGCTTTGCGCAACAGCCTGCCCTGTGGATATTAATACCGGCGATCTGATCAAGCGCTTAAGAAGAGAAAATCATTCTTCATTTGCCAACAGTGCTGCATTAAGCGTAGCGAAAAATTTCAAAACAGTTGAGTGGGCTGTGCGGTCGGCGCTAAAGCTTGGAAATGGCATGAACAAACTATTCGGCAGGAAAACAATGCTAAAACTAACCCATGGGTTAAAGAAGATCTTTCCCGCAATGCCTTTGTGGTCGGGACATATAAATTATCCTGATCTATCAATTCTCAAATTAAAGAATCAAAAGGCATCGGATGCCGAAAGCGAGATCGTTTACTTTCCTACCTGTATTTCAAGGATCCTGGGCGTGTATGAAGGAAAAAAGAAGAACCTGATGGAAACATTCATGAGCATATGTACAAAGTCGGGCATTCATGTAACTATTTTGAAAGATGTAAGTGGCAGTTGTTGCAGCCAGATATTTTCTTCAAAGGGATTTAAAAATGCTTGCGATTTTACAGCAAATGATATCGTGCGGCGGTTATGGGAGACAAGTATGGAAGGATCGTTGCCGATTGTCATTGATGTAAGTTCCTGTGCTTACACTCTTCACAATATCCGTCCTGTGCTGGATCAGGAAAACAAAGACAAATTCGATCAACTTACGATCTTAGACAGCATAGAGTTTTTGCATGATATGGTAATTCCCTTTATGGATGTAAAGCAGAAGAAAAAGGATATTGTATTGCACCCCGTATGTTCATTAGAAAAAATGAAAACTGAGAATAAGTTTCTCATGGTAGCCAGGCATTTTGCAGATGAAGTTACAGTGCCGAAGTATGCTGGCTGCTGTGGCATGGCAGGTGACAGAGGATTTTTGTTCCCTGAACTTACGGCTTCTGCAACGCATCCTGAAGCATTGGAAGTAAGTGAAAAAAAGTATAATGGTTATTATTCCTCCACTAAAACCTGCGAGATAGCGATGTCTGAAGCGGTAAAAGAAAATTATGAATCGATCTTATACCTGGTGGATGAGTCACTCTGAATTTCGATTTAGTCTTGAATATCGTGTTGATGTCCTCATTAAAACACTGGATCTCGGCCTATAAAACTCCGTCAGGAGTTTAATCTTTGTAGAAATACCTCCGCCTTCAATCCGCTCCGTAGGAGCGGCATCTTTTAATCATAAAACTCAAATGAGTATTCTTCGTCAAAACCTATTTCATGCTTTTTCAAAAATTTGAGATATGCCTGCAGAAAAGATGGTGTTCCCACGGAGCACATTCCAAGTTAAAACCTGGTCTACAAAGATTGCACCCCGACGGGGTGTTGGGGTTGAAGCATGTTTATCGGGCATCAGGCTATTATTTCTTTTATATTGAGATCACAGATTACAATTACCAGTCTTATTTTTACCGCAAAAAAGCGTAAGGAGTAACAATCACCGGTGAAAGCATTAGTGTTAAAACGAATAGAATTCACTTTAATGGTGAACGACATTCAAAAAATGAAAATGGAATGAAAAAAAATATCTGGATAGGTTTTTTGTTTTCGATGGTGTTTTCAGGTTGTTCGCATAAAATTCGGAGACCGGGCGGTGGAAAAGAAACTTCGGGTAATCCCATTTTTCAGGGATGGTATGCTGATCCGGAAGGTGCAATATTTAATAAGCAGTATTGGATCTATCCCACCTACTCCGCTCCCTACAATCAGCAGGTTTTTTTCGACGCGTTCTCATCCGAAGACCTCGTGATTTGGAACAAGCATAGCAATATACTGGATACCGCAAATGTAAAATGGGCCAAACGGGCAGTATGGGCGCCAGCTATCGTTGAAAAAGCAGGCAAATACTATTTGTTTTTTGGAGCAAACGACATACAAAATAATAATGAGTATGGAGGCATCGGTATCGCAGTTGCAGATAACCCCGCCGGTCCGTTCAAAGATTATCTCGGAAAACCATTGATCGATAAATTTTACAATGGCGCCCAACCTATCGACCAGTTTGTTTTTAAGGACAAGGATGGACAATACTATATTATTTACGGTGGTTGGCGGCATTGTAATATTGCGAAGCTAAAGAACGACTTTACGGGCCTTGTTCCCTTTGACGATGGAACAACTTTTAAAGAAATTACACCGAAAGGATATGTGGAAGGTCCTTTTATGTTTATAAAAAATGGCCGGTATTATTTTATGTGGTCGGAAGGAGGATGGACCGGTCCAGATTATTCCGTAGCGTATTCCATTTCAGACTCTCCTTTTGGCCCATTCGAGAGGGTAGGAAAAATATTACAACAGGATTCTACCATTGCAACCGGTGCAGGGCATCATTCCATCATTCACGCAGACAAATCAGATAAATGGTTTATTATTTATCATCGTCGTCCGGTAGGGGAAACGGACGGCAACCATCGTGTGACCTGTATCGATGAGATGTTCTTCGATGACAAAGGCTTTATTAAACCGGTTAAGATGACCAATGAAGGTGTAAGAAAGCCTTAAGAAAGATATTTTCGTCAGGTAAGGCTGCCTTTACCCCTGAAAGGTTGAAGCAATTACCATTGATGGAGTCAATTCAAAATTTATTTTACTGTTTCCCCACGATTTTCATCATTCTGATTGCGAGTATTAATCACCTCATTTTTAGAAGAGCTTTTGATATGCCTCATAATTGTTAAAGGTTGGCTAGTACACCAATGCCTTCCCTTAAACAATGCAGGCACTTTTTCAGGCATTCTTTTTTTATGTGAAATCAGTGTCTTGCTCCAGGACCCAATAAGCCCCAAAAGATTTCCTTCCTTTAAAAAACCGGCCGCAATGCAACACCGTATCTAATTTTTATAATTCTTTATTTCAGACAGGGTCGTTTATCTCAATATTGACATGCAAGCATTAGCCAATAGCAGATATAACATCATTGATAATAAATTCATATATGCATTTTTTTATGCGAGAGGTCCATAGAAAAATGGTATCGTAAAACTGTTAGTAAAATGATCATAAATGCCTTTTATCATTTTTCATTGCTAAAAAAATAATCATGTCAGAAAAAATAATATCAGATCAAACTTTAGCCCTGCCGCAGGAGATGCCTTCGAAGGAGGTTTCAAGACGTAAATTTTTTACCTATGCTGGCTTGTCAGCCGCAACTGCGATGGCAGTTACCTCATGCACAAAGGAACAGAGAGAGTATTTTAATCCACGGCCCAAAGAGGGTGTAGATCTTGGATCGGGTGATATAGGGATCCTTAATTACGCATATGCGCTTGAGCAACTGGAAGCGGCCTTTTATTTAAAAGTGGTTTCATCTTATTATGAAGGCGCCACTGAAAAGGAAAAGAAATATTTAAAAGGTATATGCGCCCATGAAATTGCCCACCGGGAATTCTTTAAAAATGCATTGGGAGATAAGGCGATCGGAGCATTAGAGGTTGATTTCAGCTCCATCGATTTTAAGAGCAGAGCAAGCGTTTTAGGAACAGCAAAGGCATTTGAAGATCTGGGTGTATCGGCTTATAATGGGGCGGGTGAATTATTGCAAAGTGGTGCTTATTTATTACTGGCAGGTAAAATTGTATCTGTAGAAGCCAGGCATGCAGCAGCCATCCGCGATTTAATTCAGTACGGAGATTTTGCAGGTAATGACGTCATAAATGCAATGGGGCTGGACGTTGTAAGAACTCCTCCACAGGTTCTGGCAATTGCCGACAAGTATATTGTTACCAAAATCAACGCCAGTAATTTACCAACCTCTTAAAATAAAAAATATGAACCTGCATAATGTGATAGATCAAATAGAAAAAGTAGATCCTGAAGTGTACGATCGGCTAAATGGAAGAAGAGCCGCCATGAAAAGTTTAGCCAATTTCAGTGGCAAGTTAGCATTGACAACGGTGCCTCTTGCACTCGGATCTCTATTTAAAAAAGCATATAGTCAAGCCCCCTCCAGCGCAATTCTGGATGTTTTGAATTTTGCTTTGACACTTGAGTATCTCGAAGCTGAATTTTATAACAAGGGACTTGCCGCGTCGGGATTGATTCCTGCCGGGGACGATCGGATGGCATTTGAAGTGATCGCCAAACATGAGAACGCCCACGTAGTATTTCTGATCGCAACTATTAAAGCATTAGGTGGAACACCGGTTTCAAAACCTACATTCGATTTTACTGCAGGAAATGGTAGTAATGCCGGACCTTTTGCGGCGGTATTTACAAATTACGATCTGTATCTTGCCGTATCTCAAACATTCGAAGATACCGGTGTGAGAGCTTATAAAGGGCAGGCCGGAAATCTTATAAGCAGTAATGAAGTTTTAAGAGCTGCTCTTCAGATACATTCTGTAGAGGCAAGACACGCTGCCCATGTTAGAGAAATCCGTAGCAGAAAGCCGAGCGCTTTTGTTGTTGGGATGCCACTACCATGGATCACACTTAATAATAGCAATATCGCCTCTCCGGCAGTTCAGCCAAGTTATAATGGCGAGGAACTTACAATCCAGGGCGGGGTTCAAATTGTAGGGATAAATGGCTTTGAAATTACTAAAGAATATGCTTCCGAAGCATTTGATGAACCGTTAACAAAAGAACAGGTTCTGGCAATTGTTGATCCATTTATTGTTTAGCAAATTAACAACTATAAATAAAAAAGGGACCGGTCCCGGTCCCTTTTTTAATCCATCGGCTGTTTCCCTGCTATTTATAGCAGGCGATAAACAGATAGAAAGATTATTTTAAGGCGATCTCCACATCGTTGTAATGAATGAAACTCACGTGGGGGTCTATTTCCAACTTGGCTGATTTTTGTTCGCAGGAGACAACAACAAAATTCGTTTCTGTGAGATATTTATTGATATAAGGGATAACCGCATGTTCTTTAAATTTTTGTTTGTGCGGGATATAGGTGAATAAATAGTCTGGCTTTTTTAAGCTCAAAATGAGTCCAAGGTTATCTTTCGAAATATTTGTGCCCAGATACCAAACCTTAATCCCATTTTTTTTAAGTATATATGAAATAAATAGAAGCATGAGATCATAATGCTCTCCTTCAGCCAAAAAAAGCAATGCCGATTTATTGCTCTTAATGTTAGAGTGTACACGTTCCAGGCCTAAAATTATTTTTCTTCTGATGGCTGTGATAGCAAAATGCGCCTCACAGCTGCTATCGTGATAAGATAATAACTTAACTTTTTCCAAAAATGGCAGAATCAATTCCTGAAGGGTAATGTCAACACCCCAGGTAACAAAACAGCTGTCCAAAATATCATCAAACTGCTCAATGTCGTGAGAATACATACATATGATCAGCTGGCTCACCACTTTTTCGCGCCTTGCTTTGTCTGCTGTAAGCTGTCGGATTTTTGTGGCAATGGAATGATGGTCCTTTCCTGCAAGCTCAGAAATCTTGAAGCCGTTTTTAACCAACAGGGCTGTATTCAATAATAACTTTACATCATTCAGGGAGTAATGACGAATATTACTTTTAGATCTATTTGGTTGTAAAATTCCAAATCTTTGTTCCCATACCCTTATGGTATGCGCTTTAATACCCGAAAAGTTCTCCAGGTGCTTGATAGAAAAGTCCTTCATAATTATCCCTTGATTTTCACAAATTGCGACATCTTCCTTACGAAATCTGAAATATTTCAGATGTGAATAAAATGCTAAATAAAACCCGGGATGAACATTCTACAAAATCCAGTATTTGTTGATATCATAAATGAAGCATTCACAGCATATTATACTTAGTGCAAAAGAGCCTGCAAATTTGCAAAAATGATGAGCCCGGTCTGAAATTTTTTTCGGACTCTGATATAACTATTTGTTCAACCATGTTTTTAAAGACCCCCAATGGGTTCAATAAAAATTTGCAGATCTCCTGAAAGAAAGATAGTGCTCCTACGGAGCACGTCCCAAGCTATGATTTGGTCAACAAAGATTTCATCCCGATGGGGTGTTTTAAATGGGGTTTTTGGTAGAAAAATCTTGCTGATTTAGCAGTTATTTCAGGTAGGTAATCTTTGTAGCTTGTAGAAACAACTTTGCAGAAGCTAATGAAGCTGATCTTAAAACTAGATTTCACCAAACAAATCTGCAGACGGCAATGGAGCTGTTTTTAAAATCAGAGTTCACCAAACAAATCTGCAAAAGGTAATGGAGCCGTTCTTAAAAACCACATTTCGGCATCGCCCAAAAAACTCCCTCAGGAGTTTAATCTTTGTAGAAAAGACATTCCAACTTTCAATCCGCGCGTAGGAGCGGCATCCTGACAGGGCTATTGAGCCTCTCAAAATTGAAAAATGGGCAAAATATCACATCAAAAAGTGGTAATCTCTATTTCGTGCATGTCAATTTCTAGAAAGACATCCCCTTACCAATTATGGAAGTTCTGATTAAGACATCCTATATCATTAAACTATTACCAGCGCTAAAAATAGCAATCGAAAAACTATTTTTATTCCGTATTGTGTAACCTCCGTTGATATCCTTCATTATAAAAAATAACCAACCCATCCTTGCCTGCTACAATAATATCTTTTCTTCCGTCCTTCTGCAGATCTATCACCTGAAAATAAATACCTGTTCCTTTACCTTCCCCGAAGGGGCCATAACTGATCACCTGTTTTGTAAATGATTCACCATTCCATTGGTAATAATACAAACCGATCGGATCATTACTACCCGGGTCCTCGTCATTATGTGCCCGGTATCTTTTGCCGGTAATCAGTTCGGGCACCGTGTCGTTATCAAGATCTTCCCATTCCATTGTGTGAAACTGTGAATGAAGCGGATCGATCACATGTTTTTTCCATATACGCTTACCACCTGTATCCTTGACTTGCTCGTACCAATTGAGCCCGTAATCATGGGCTTTCCCGGCGATAAAATCGTTCTTGCCATCGCCATTGATATCTTTTACAATAATCGGTATGCTGGCTGCCTGTGTGCTGAATTCAGGATGAAAAAGCCATTTTTGTGAAAAGGGCTTTGCCGGTGCTTCCAGCCAGCCATTATCCAATATCAGATCAGCTCTCCCGTCATTATTGATGTCTCCAAAGCCCATTCCATGCGCCTGCCTGTTCCACACTTCATATCCCTGGAAGAAACCCGTTCCTTTACCCCGGTCATTCAGTTTCAGTTTGAATATCATAACCGGTTTGCCGGGATTGTTGGGAACGATTTCGGGTATTCCATCGCCATCAATGTCCCATGCCCGCGCTGTTTCGATATTACCCGTTTTTCCGATAACAATATTTTTCCATTCTTCTTTATTATTTCCAGGATTTTTTCGCCAATAGATTGCGGTGTCAGCCCATCCTCCCGTAATAAAATCCATCCACCCATCTCCGTCAACATCCAGTGGGATCGTTGAAAAATCATTATAATACTCGCCGAATCGATTAGGCTGTCCTATATAATGACGTCGCAAAAACGCCGGTCCTTCGTACCAAAATGCTCCTGAAACAATATCTAACCGACTATCATTATTAACGTCAAATACACCCGCCGACTCAAAACTTTCTGCTGCTACGACCTGTTTGCGGAATTGCAACGGGCCGGTCTTTTTATTTGCGCGTGAATTTTCGTAGCGTTTGGCCGCGTTATGTTTATCGTGGTTGACTTCGGGAAAAGCCGGCCGGGTGTTGCTCGTATACACGATAGCTAAAGCAAACAACAACAACATTCTTTGTACTAATTCAATCATGATAATTCTTTAAATCATCCGAAGCTACCAAATGTTCAAATCATTCTGTCTCGGTGACCTTTCCACCGACTAAAAACGTGTCTGATACATTGAGCTTTTTTGCAAGGTAATAAGACATAAAGTTAAACGGTACAATATTGAAGAGAACCGAGAAGTTTTCGTCGCTTTCAGGTTCTTCCACCGTAAGCACAAAAGCACCTGTTTTTTTTATTTTATAAATCAAAGACAAGGCCCGTGCATTATTTTCTCCTTTGGCCAGAATAAAAAAAACAATGCTGTTGGCGGCAGCTTCCTTTGGACCATGATCATATTGAGCAAGCGGCATTCCCTGGAACGCGAGCTTCGTACTTTCCGTGAGGATCAGAGCTGCCTCCAGCGCAGTGGCAATATTGGGACCGCTTCCAATGATATAAAGACCCTGGTATTTGTGTTTGCTTAACTGTGAAAAGACTTCATCCGCTAAAAATTTTCCCTTTTGTTCGTATTGTGAAAATCGCTCTCTCAGCAGTTGAACAGGCGGGTGGATATCCATTCCAAAACCTTTGAACAGCAACAGCAACGTGTTGACATAGGTTTTCGACGACGAAAAGCTTTCCGGTCCAGCCAGCATTGGAATGACGGATACTGCATTCGGGCGTTTACACAGTTCACTGTTTTCGTCGTTTGTAACAGCGATATATTGGTTGAACAATTCGGTACACCAGAGTGTCTCAGAACTTCTTCCGGATTGTGATAGAATGACTCCTGATTGATGAATTTTATTTCGGGAGATATAAGAATAAAATTCAGAGGCCATTTCGGGCTGGATATCCACGCCCATAAACCTGAATGCCAGCGGGGCAAAATAAGATGACCCCATACCAATGTATGGAATCTGTAAGGGTAACCGATGATGGCCCGTAACTGCCAGAACTTCTGCACGTTCTGGTATTTCCATTATTTCGCTTAAAGCTTCTTCCATGATATTTATTTTATTTGTAAAGGAGCGATATTGGTTGCGCCCGTCGGTTTTGGTTTTTCGTAAGACAATGCCAGCGCAGCAAAAATCGCAAGAAGGATCCCTGTCATTTCGAGTAATGTAAGATTTTCAGAAAGAAAAGCATACGCCAATAGGATAGTAAATACTGGCTGAAGCGACCCGGCGATCGTAGTCACCTTTGAAGCCTTACCTTCTGCACTGTATGCAGCAAAACTGGCAAGAACACCAAGCCCATTCAACATTCCCGCGAGAATACCGAGCCATAGAGTGCCTGCCTTAAAATCAAAGTTGATCAAGCCGGCAAACCAAAAGGCGATTGCGATCAACAAAGAAGAAAAAATGAAAATCATATACGACCATTCTGCAGAAATATAATTAGTGGTAACTTTTTGTGCGGCACTGAAAACGCCCCAGAAAAAGAGCGCGACCAATGCGAACAGCAACCAGGCATTGAAGGTGAAATTTTGAAAGAATACCGAAGGTTTATCGAAAAGCAATGACTCGCCTGATAAAATGATCACCGCCGGGATCGCGAGCAGAATACCTGCCGCATTTACCCAGTTCAACTTTTCCTTAAAAAAAGAAATGGCAATCGCGATCGTGATCATTGGATACAAATTCGTAACAGGAATCACGATGGCGGCCATACCCCCGCTTGCAAAAGAATTATATACTGCAATATTCCCGGCGATTGCAAGTATACCGGCAATTAAACCCCACCCAATCCCCCGCGCTTTGGGTTTGACTGCTACACATTTTCTAAATACAAAAGGCACTGTCACCAGCATACCGCAACTAAACAGAAAGTGATTGGTATAGGGATTAATGTCTTCAGCAATGAGTTTTGCGATCACTCCCCACACTCCCCAAAAAAGAGCCGCTACAATTGAGTACACAATCCAACGGTTATGCCGTTTTATCATAAATAATTTTATTAGCCCTTATCGATTACCCTTTACAAACAACGCTGCACTACCCAAAACGCCCGCCTGTTCAGCCAACTCAGATACTACAATTTTATTTGTGTACTTCTTAAATGGTCTTAACAATTTGGTATCCTGAAAACGATGGAGATCATGTTTCAGCGATTTAGATATTCCACCTCCGAGTACAATCATATCGGGAGCATAAATATTTATATAGTTGTCAATACCCGTCTGAAGGAACAAAATAAAATCTTTAACGATTGCAATGGCCTCCGGATTCCCTTTCTTCCGTTCAAGGAAAATATTTTCAGGAGTTGGAGAAATTTCCGGATACTTTTCAAACCAGCCTGCCTGTTTTGCGGCTTCTATAAATCCGGCGGATGAGAGAAGGGCTTCCAGGCATCCTTTTCTTCCACAATAGCACGGCATATCCGATTTCGTAATGGTAAGATGCCCTGCCATATGACTGTAAGGCCGCGTTCCATCCAGCACACCATCAACTGTAAAACCAATACCCAGACCAGTACCAAGCGTAAGCACCAGGACGCGACTTATATTCTTTCCCTTCCCATAAAGCGATTCGCCCAACGCCACTACCCTGGCATCATTATCAACAAGACAGGTTATGCCTAGCTTTTTTTTAATGATGGCAGCCAAAGGGTAATTTTCCATAAATTGAAGGAAACCATACGTTGAATCTACACTGCCATTTTCAAAGACAAATCCCGGAACACCAAAGCCAATCCCTATCAATTCCTCGTTTTTGATATTCTTTTCCAACACGTGCACGGAATTCTGAATGGCCTGAATGAATTTATCCGTGTGTAGCGTCTCGGTAGGATGAACTAATATCTCCAGCACTTTTCCTTTCGCAAGATCAACCAGACCAATCTTGGTTCTTGTGCCGCCAATATCAACACCTATAGCCAATTGCTTTCCATAATCACCATCATTTCCCATAACGATTGTATTACCTTTCTGAAGCGATTTGAGCAAATTTAAGCCTGAATGTTTTCATTTGCTGGCTCCCCACCCCAATCGAAACCGCACGCCCTTTGACCGGAATCGGATTCATATCTACTTCAACATGCGTGGTCTCTGTCGCAGATAACAGTTTCTTTGCAAATAGTAAATTGGCATTAGTGAATGATTGTTTTAGATTCCAAACTCTCACGATGATGCCGTTGTTTTCGACACCTTCTTCTGCAGGCTTTATGGCCCAGATTAAGAGGTCGGGGTCTGAAGATTTTAATAATGAATAGTTATTTTCCGGTAGGGAAACTGTCGCTGAACCCTTCACAAGTCCTGCCACGAGCGGTTGTTGAAATTCCAGAGACGACTTCATCGAGCCTACTTTGTCGAAAGCATGATTTTGCACGGAGATAGAAAATTGCTGAACAAAGCTGGAATCCTTTCCCTGCTCTTTTATTCCCAGATTAGCACCATCCGTCTGACCTCCTACCAATACATTGATATAGGACGCATCGGCATCCAGGCTGTCAGGAGTGCTTTTACCGAGATTGAAAAAGTAACAATCGCGGTTCGCTATTGTTATATTATAATCGCCCGAACCTATATTGGCAAAATGATTTAACGTTAGCCAGTCGTACCGCGCATTTCTTTCGGCATAATGTCCGCCATCTTTTTTTAGTTTCGCTTTTATGACCGCACCTATCTCTTCATGCCAGGAATCCGGGCGTATGAAGCTGGTAGAAAATGTGTTGGTTATCAAAGCAGAAAAATTTTGTTCGATCTTATTGTGAATGTCGATTCTTGGTAGGAGTTCATTATATAAAGTGATCTGCGTGCTGTGTTTTAAACTATCTGAAGTACGAGTCTTCAAGGTTACTGAGACGGGACCTTCGTTTTCGATTCTTAGTGGATCACCGCTTTCACTAAGACCGGATCCCATATCATTCATATATCTTCCCCCAGGCGATGGCGCTACCAGTTGGCGGTTGCCATTCAGCTTGTCGATAAGAGAAGTTACAACGCCGGCTCTTGTAACACTGATTTTATAACGTCTATTTTCAAATAAATTTCCGTTCAACGAAGCTGATCCGGTTCTTTTTGCAGCTGCTTTTTTGACGATCTCAAAAACTTTGTATCCAACCGGAGGAATGTCTGTTGCAAGAATCCGCAAGAACGTCGCCCCTTCTTTTTCAACAAACTGCCATAACACCTCCTTTTTTGTTGACACATCATGCACAGCGATTGCTTCGCTCCCTTTATATGGAAGATCAGCAATATCATTGCGTACCCAGTTCAATGGGTTGAAGACAAAGAATCGCTGATTCACTGTGCTTATCTTGATTTGGTTACCCAATGCCGCAGACGATTTATTGTATAAAGTATCGGCATAGGCAGTGAAATTCTCCTCAAGCCTTCGCTGAAAAGCAGCGCGATCATTTCTGGATACCGGGCCATCTGCCGTCCAGTCGTGCTCAGGATATAATCCAATACTCATCCACGCACTGTCTCTCATTTCCTTCAAACCGTTTGCGAAACGCGTATCGCTTAATGAAACGATGGTTGACATCGCCTCAGCGCCGCGCAACTTTTCAACGCTTCGCTTGACCTTTGCCGATACTTCGGCCATTGAAGCGATATACAAATCCCATTCATTTCCCCCGGCTACGATCTCTTCAGGAAGCGTTTTTCCATAACTGTCTTCCATTTCTCTGAAATAATCCGTTTGATTGGATACGATGACTTCCTGATCCTGGTTTGAAAATGATTTAGCCAGAGAGACGAATCCGTTGGTGTAGGTCTGCAGATCATCCCATCCGTAACCGAAAGCGCCAATGATATGCTTTTTACTAGTGACGGATTTGAGTTGCATTCGATTGATCAGGTAATCGGTTAAACATCGGGCTTCAGCATAGCCACCAAAATCCTGGTTTGCATCTCTTCCGCAAGGCGACACAACAGTTGCAAGAGAATACCATTTCATTAATACTTTCTGGCCATCTAAACCTTTATAATAATATACTTCATTATCTCTGTTTTGCAGATCAGCCTTCCTCATTCTGCTTGCACAACCACAAACTCCCTTCCAACTATATTTTACACCACTTCCCGACCATAGCGAACTTAGTCCAAGTGGAAGGGTTTGACTTTCCATACTAATGCCCAGTTTCAGATCAATTCCATATTTCTTTTGCAAATAGCCGGCATAATACATTCCCCGTATACTGGCTTCGGCCGGCATACCGCCATATAGAACGGCAAGAGGATTAAATGGAACGGTCATATGACCAGACTTCACTTTACTGATCAGGTTCTTCATTTGACCGGCAGTTCTGTTTTTTTCATATACCCAGAACCAATAGCTTCCATCGCAATTGTATTTTGATTGATGGTTGAATGGAAGACCTGCCGCGATGGTTGAATCTATTTGAATCAGATACTTATCCAAAGTAGTAAGCATTACAGTCTTGTACACTGATTCACTGGCGCTCCAGACATAATCGGTGTGATCATCGTTGGCAATATAGAAGCGCCTGATCTGCGCATGAAGTTCTAGACTAAATAATACCACTGCTATTATCGAAATGGCCAATCGTTTACTCATGTACTATGGTTAAATATTCTGTGATCAATGGCTATTTTTTCGTTACAATAATTTAGGAAAAAAATTGAGCAGGATTATGAACCAGAAATTGCCTGACTTCCTTGTTTGAAAAACCGGCTTTACGCATTGTCGGCACTGCATCTGTAAGTGCATATGCCAATGTTTTCAATCGGGTATGCGGGTGCCGGTCTTCAATATTCGTCATTATTTTGCCATCTTTCCATTGCCAATATGAATCCATGGGCGTCATCAAATTTTTCGAAAATCCACTACCGCACAAAAAACGCATCAGATAAACCAGATGTTCCATGGTGTATCAAATTCATATCCAAAATTATTGAAGAGCATGTTTCCACCGGCCTTTGCAATACGCAGCAATTCTTTCCCGATCTGCTCCTTAATTTGGCCGCCCCAGCCGAACTCCGCTTCTATATGCGAAAAGAATAATTTTTTCGGATCGGCTCCATTCTCCACAAGCCAGTCGAACTGCTCACCAGGTTTGTGAATGGCATACGTGCCGATAGGAATATCCAGCTCCTTTTGTATTTGTACAGCGGCAAATCTCTTGCATCGATTACTCCATTCTGGCGTGTGATTGATCCTAATGCCGTACTTGCAAAAAAACTTTCATTTGGCCTGAATTTTCTCATGGAGCAAAGACGAAAAGAAAATATCAATGACTAAAGGCATCCGCTTTTAATCTTTAACTAAAAATTCCGCACTATCCGAGATTGGGTGAATTTCTTCTGATAACAGATCACCTCTATACGCTTCGATGGATGTGTAACTGCTTTCATGTACATCTTTATAAGGTTTGTTACTGGCAAGATTATAAGCAGTGATGATCGACCACCGTGGTTTATCGGAGAGATTTGCCGCTGAAGAGTGCAGGGTATTGCAATGAAAAAAGGCCGTATCTCCGGCGTCCATTTCCAGATACTCCAGGGGCATCACTTTAAGTGATTCAGTAACTTTTTCCACATCTGCCCCGATTTGTTCTCCGGAGAAACCGTGTTCTACCCTTCCCATTTTGTGAGAGCCACGGATCATCTGCAAACATCCATTCTCTTTAGTAGCAGCAGTAAGTGCAGTCAACACACTTAGCATGTCAGGAAATAAAAAGCCATTGTTTTTATACCAGTAACCATAATCCTGGTGCCATTCCCAGGCGCCACCCGACCGCGGTTCTTTTTGCATAAGTTTTGAATGATAATGTGCGGCCCTACCTCCGAGCATCTGCTCAACAGCACTGACTATGCGCTCAGAACGTGCAAATTTACTGTACAAACTTTCATCAAGGGAGTACCACAAAGCCAGCTTTGTTTTTAAACCGGAAGCATCTACCCTATCAAAACTTTTTTTACTCATTAGTTCATCTTCCATAGCCACTTTGTTTAGCAGATCCACTTCCGGCTTTGAGAATAAATTACGCACTACCACATATCCCTGGCGATGGTACGTTTCAAGGTGTTCTATAGTAAACTTCATAGATCGAGTATTTTTATAATGTACTTAATATGCACCCACCTTAATTGGATCAATAATCTCATTTTTCATTTTCTAATTGCTGCAGGTACTGCTTCCAAACCTGAATGGAATTTTGTACCAGCTGGTATTTATCCGTTTTGATATTATAGCATTGTACCCCCACAGGCACTTTTAATTTCAGATCTTTGAGACAGTATTTTATCAATTCATAGGTATCAAAGTCCCCCGTTCCTAATGGAAGGATGTAATCATCCCAGACATTTTTTTTCTGACTTACAGTATTGTTCGCTCCACAAATCGTGATCATTTTCAGATAAGGAAGAAGTGAATGGAGATGAGGTTGAAGATCTTTTCTCTCAGCATTGACAGTAGTTGCGAGCCAATGACATAGATTGAATGATAGTCCCAGATTTTTTCGGTCTATTGATCGTGCGAGTGCCAATGCGTGGTCTGTTCTCTCGACATAATAATTAAGATGCGGATAAATGGCTACCTGAAGAGCGGATGCTTCCGCCCAATCTGATAATTGTCTCATCAACCGGATCACCAGGCTATCTGCTTCATGGGTACCGGCACGAAAGATCGAATCACTGACAATATAGGGGGCTATAATTGTTTTGCTTCCCTGTAGCTGCCGGATATAACCTTCCAAGCTCTCATCCATAAAAGGCTTTTGAAGACTGATCCTGACATAAAAATAAGAAGCTTGAAATCGATGTTTGTCCAAAGCAGCTTTCATCCCCTCGAAATGAGCCGTTGAGTTTATTTCTATTCCATCATAACCCGCATTTTTTACCAGAGCCACCTGCTTTTCAAAAGTATTGTAAGTAGAATCTCCCCTTATGATATTATGCAATACAAAAAAGTCGTTTTTTATTTTTTGAGAGAAGGATGCCTCAAAAACAAAACAGAACGTCAAAATAAGTATCCCGATTCTCATTTCGTGATGATTAAAATGTTGAACACAAACTAAAGCCGATCCTACGTTATCCATTCCTTCCGGGCTAATGGCGCAGCCAGCAATGCGTTAGCGGCATTGTTGCCAACAAAAAGTTCCTTTTCAGGATCCCATTTTAGTTTTTCTCCTGTCTGGCAGGCAATGAGTCCTATTTGTGAAATTGAAATCGTCCGGTGGCCTGTTTCAATAGGTTCAAGTGTTGGCCTGTTCTCCTTAATAGCACTGATAAAATCTGCCTTATCCCACAATACGCCTGATAAATCAAGTTCTCCTTTTTGCGGTTTGGAATTTATCAGCTCCGGATTGCTTGCGGAAATTTCTCCCGGAAAACCATTCACCAGAATCCAGCCACTTGCGCCTATATATTTAATAAAAGGTTTGCTTGTTGGTGTTTGCTCACAAGTGAGTTCTACTCCATTTAAGTATTGGAACGATACCTGAAAATTGATCATTGTATTCCAAAGACTTTTGGGAAATTCGCCCTTTCCCCCGACTTCTACAGGACCTGTATTTTCTGAATTATTGGCCCACTGAGCCATGTCAAAATAATGTGCTCCCCAGTTTGCAATCATTCCCTGCGCGTAAGTATCGACCCTCATCCATCCAGGACGTGTCTGTATATTGAAAGGGGGATGTACCCGGTGCTCCGTGTACGGCACGTGAAGTGCAGGCCCCAGCCACAAGTCATAGTTCAATTCTTTCGGAACGGGCATATCAGGTTGCGGAATCACCGGAATGGGATCTGACGGAAATGATACTTCGATCTTTTTCAAATTGCCTATTCTTCCATTTCGTACCAATTCAACAGCTTTATTTTGCGGACGAATGGAACGGAAATCGCTATCCGTACGATTCACCACCATATATTTTTTTACAATATCTGCGAACAATCTTCCCTGGTGAACGCTCATGCTCAGTGGTTTTTCGCAACTAATATGCTTACCTGCTTTTGCGGCCAGTATTCCCATGGGTACATGCCAGTAATCCGGGGTGGATATCATAACAGCATCGATATCTTTGCGGGCCAATACCTCACGAAAGTCAACATGTGTCGAACATCCTTTATAAATCCCGTTGGTTGCTTTTTGACTGTAGTAACGTTCTACTGCTTCTTTGGCCTTATTCATTCGCCAACTGTCAACATCACAAACTGCCACAACCTGTGCGTCGGATATCTCCAGCACACCAGGAATTCTGGCACCAATGCTCTGAAGGTTTGATCCCTGAAGATTTTGACCATATCCCTGCCTTCCCATCCCAATCATTCCAATAGTGATCCGGTTAGAAGGTGCTTTTTTTCCAAAAACAGAAGATGGAACAATCGCCGGAAAACTTATAGAAGCCGACACAAAACCTGCATTTCTCAAAAAACTTCTGCGATTCATAGCTCCTTTATTTTGATATTTCTAAAGGCAACATTGTGCCCGTGATCCTGCAGTAAAATATGACCTTCTGAAATATGACCAAATCCTTTATAGCTGTTGAATTTGCTTTCACGAACGCCATTTAAAAATACTTCACCGGTACGTTCTGTTTCCAGAACTTTCGTTCCATCGAGCCAGTATTCAATATGATTGTCCTGCACAATGATTCTGGAATTGTGCCAGGTATCCACTTTCGCATCCGGTTTTTTGGCAGGGATGACATCATATATCGAAGCGGTTTTCAGGTCCTCTTCCAACTTGCGGCCATTGTAAATGTAGTTCGCATCATCAATGAGTTGGTATTCGTATCCCGCCTGTGATCCTTTTGGTTTCGGCTGCCTTTCTTCAATAAAATACTTTACACCCGAATTGCCGCCCTTCCCAAGTTTCCAATCAAACACCAGCTCAAAATCTTTGAATTTCTGTACCGTAACAATATCTCCGGCATCACCTGATTCTACTCCGTTTGAGAGTTGGCCCCTGAGTGTGCCATTCACAACAATCCAACCCTGTGTGGGAAATACCGTTTGGTATGCACCGCGCCAGCCATCAGTAGATCTTCCATCAAAAAGAAGTTTCCATCCTGCCGATTGCTCCGAATGGGAGAGCCTGTTCTGATGTGCACAGCCAAGGCAGAGAAAAAAGTATAACAGAGTGAGCAGGCGGAATGGCGGTTTCATTTACATCTATCTTTCATGCAAAATAGCATTAATCAAAAACCAACAATTTACAAATCCTTGCCTATGTTTCAGATATATTTGCATATACCGCTCAACACCAGCAAATATTTCGATGCTTACGCCCAAACTTCTAAAGGTTGCAGAAACCAAAACTTTTTCGTTTGATATCCGTCACGAAAAAGCTGCCTATTTTGACAATCCCTGGCATTATCATCCGGAGTTTGAACTGACGCTGGTAACCAGCAGTAGGGGTATCAGGTTTGTTGGCGATTCCGTGGAACAATTTGAAGAAGACGACCTGGTTCTGCTTGGATCCAACCTCCCACATTATTGGCGGAATGACGAAGAGTATTACAAAAAGCAATCAATGCAATATGCAGAAGCTTATATCCTTCGCTTCAGATCAGACCTGATTAAAAAGATGATCCTTGATACTCCGGAAACGATAAAGATCAGTCAAATGTTTACAAACTCATCCCGGGGAATCTGGTTCACCAAAACTGTTGCCAGACGAGTTCACGCTTTGTTCATAAAAATTCTTCATGTGCAGGGAACTGAAAGAATTATCGGCTTTTTAGAGCTCATGCATCTTTTGTCAATGGCAACCGATGGCAGAACGCTCTCCACGAAATCATTCACAGGTACGCATTTGCAAGTTCATTCTGACCGTATTGATACCGTTTTAAAATATATCAACAACAACCTCCAGGAAAACGTATCGTTAGAACTAATCGCCGCTCATGTCAATATGAATGCCACTGCATTTTGCCGCTACATAAAAAAACAAACCAATAAAACTTTTGTACAGCTGTTAAATGATATCCGCATAGCAAATGCATGCAGGCTGTTGCTTGATGGCAAGCATAATATCGCTGAAATTTCTTATCAATGCGGGTTTAAAAATGCAACACATTTCAATTATATCTTCAAAAAACTGACAGGCTATAATCCATCCGGATACCGGGAGAAATGGAACAAGAAGAAATAAGCGGAAGCGAAAAACAGATCAGTATCTTAAAAATCCCAGCATTCAGTTTTTAAACTTTACACTCCGTTGTTGGTGTTTTCACCAACAACCGCGAAGTAAGAAGCACATCTTGAAGAAAAGAAACTCTTGATATCATAAAACGTCTCGCTACGCTTTGTTGTTGGTGATAATAACACCAACAAATGATTAGCCCTACACTCTAGCCATCCGTTTTTGAACTTACTACCGGGTTGGCTGTGGCAGCCTTTACAGCCTGGAAACCTATTGTAAGTATGGTAATAGAAATGGCGATCAGGGCTGATAGTATGGCTAACCCTGATATATGTATGAAAGAAAATAAAGGGTTGCGCAAAATAGTACGAAAAGCAAATTTTACATAATTTCTGATCATTAGCAGCTGGTTAAAAATATCAACATTTCGAAACCATTTTTGTTTAAAATCAGGAATATGTTTTGCTTTATTTTTTGGTTATTAAAAGGGTTATTAGTCAGCGGTATTTAATTAAGTCGGGTATTGCACAACCTGTCTTTTAACCACCGGAATTCAGTTGCACATTTGCGTCCGATAAAAAATTTTACACATAGGTTGGGCAATGCCGACTAAAAAAAAGATGAAATAAAGGGAACATCTTTTTCCCGGTCAGCACGAATGGGCAATCAATTCCACCCCGCGGGCAAAACTTTACAGCCTGCTCCTAAATAGAGGGTAGGAAAAGATGGCAAAAGTATTGAAGCTATTTGTTTTAGTATTTGTCAGATTCTGCCTGAACAAGTCCGATAGGTGCAGGCACAACGTTATTCAAAAAACTAAAAACGGAAACGCAATAGTGAGCTGTGATTGACATTTTCAGAGTCAAAAATGGGAAAGTACACGGGCACGTAATGAGATGAAAGAGATCTCGTTTAGATAGCCTGTAACCAGAGCATATTTAAGTCATTGAAATCTTAGCTAGCCGGACTAGTCAACAATATTTTTAACCATCAAAAGAAAATTAAAATGAACATTACATTGGCACAAGCTGAAACTGCGATAGAAGCTGCAAAAGCAAAAGCTACCGAATTGAATTTATTAATGAATATCTGTATTGTAGACTCAGGCGCGAACCTCGTTGCATTTGCCCGCATGGACGGGGCATGGCCTGGTTCTATTGACGTGTCTACTAAAAAAGCAAAAACATCTGCATGGTTTTTCATGAACAGCGGCGACTTGGGATCTCTTTCACAGCCGGGAGGCTCATTGTATAATATTGAACATTCAAATGGTGGATTAATTACGTTTCCCGGCGGTATACCCATCAAGGGTGAACATGGTAAAACAATTGGTGCTATCGGCGTTTCAGGAAGCACCGTTGAAAATGACCATGTAGTGGCGCAATCCGGTGCCGATGCGGTGAAACAAGAAAATCGCAAAAAGGAAAAAGAAGTGCACCCCAATTAATCATCAATTAAGATCAAAAGCATCATTATGACAAAAAAAGTAGCGTTGCTGGTGAGGCTCGAAGCCAAGCCCGGCAAAGAAAAAGAAGTAGCAGATTTTCTACGCAGCGGTTTGCCACTTGTACAGGAGGAACCTTATACGATAACATGGTATGGTGTTCAATTCGGACCGTCTTCATTTGGAATTTTTGACACCTTTCCAGATGACGCAGGCCGAAAAGCACATCTTGCAGGTAAGGTTGGCCAGGCGCTGATGGCTAATGCCCCACACTTGTTAGCTACAGAGCCTGTGATTGAATTTACAGATATTCTGGCGGTAAAAAGCGAAGACGTATTAGAAACAAAAGAGACGTAACATCAGTCACTAGTGTGTGATGAAATTTGTTGCGGCAAATCTCATCACACACTAGTTAAAATATAAAAATGCATTGATTCCGATATTATTCTATTGTTAACCGAGGTAGTGCACCATTACGATGAGATGCAGAAAAATAATGAATAAACAATCCGAATCTAAAATATTCTTTCATTCCTAAAGACTCTACCACTCTATCTGGACGCAGAACAGAATATGCATCTTCGCTATTCAAGATTCCGGATCATATCATGTTCCTTTCTCCCGCAAGTAGAATAAAAAAGAGAATGGCTGTTAGATATGCCTGATTCAAAATATTTAAGCTGAAAAACCCTGCTTCGGATCAAAATAGTTCTTCGCCTTGCGATATTGATTTAATTAATCGCCCGTCAAAAATAATAACACTCCGGCTTTGGAACAGAATTGGTAAATTTAGGAGTAGCGCAATGAGAGGAAAGACCAGAGCTGATACCGGTAATCGTACAACTACCTTAATTTACTTTAAGCATAATAGCCGCATTGATGGATACGCTGATTAAAATCCTCGTGGTAGAAGACGAAATGATTATCGGTGCGAAAATTTCTATGCAGCTTACCAACCTTGGTTACGAGGTAACCGGCATATTGCCCCGCGGCGAAGAAGCAATCATTCACGCGGAAGAAAACAAACCTGATATAGCAATAGTAGACATTCATTTGAAAGGCAAGCTCGATGGAGTAGAGACGGCACTGCAAATGCAAAAACGGGCGGTTATTCCCATCATTTATCTTACAGCCAATTCTGATGAAGCTACTTTTAACCGGGCCAAAGTATCGAAGCCCTATGCATTTATTTCGAAGCCATACAAACAACTGGATCTACAAAGAGCCATCGAACTTACTATTAGCCGCATGGCAGAAAATGAGACCGGCCCTCAAATAGAAGATAGCACAGAAAATACAAATGATGAACGACCTTTGATTTTAAGCGACCGCATATTTGTACGGCACAGGGAAAAAATGATAAAGATTATTGTCGCTGAAATATTGTATATCGAAGCAGACCGCAACTATTGCCGCATTTTTACGAAGAACAAAGAGTACCTGCTTTCCATTACCCTTAAAACAATTGAAGAGAAATTGTCCGGTCGCATTTTTCTCCGCACACACCGTTCCTATCTCATTAACCTTGCACATGTAGACGAAGTGGCAGATGGCCATGTGATCATTGATCAAAAAGCAATACCGCTGAGTGGAGGATTGAAGGAACAGTTGCTGCAACGCATTCAGACATTGTAAGCTACTGAGGACAGTAGGAAACCGGTAATAGGCTAATACCAAATGAAATGAAGAAAAGCTGTTTATTCTTTTTCGCAATAATCGTGCTGCATTCCAGCCATGCACAAAGAAAAGACCAGGCGCTTCTTGATTCGCTGCTGCCCGCCCTGGCAAACGCTAAGGAGGACACTACTAAGCTGAAGTTACTTACCGCCATTATATACGTACATGTTAACTACAAACCCGTAGAAGGACTGAAATACGAAAAAGAAGCGTTGGAACTTTCGGAAAAAATAAACTGGGAACCCGGCACCGCTAACCTGAAAGACAAAATAGGACGCCTGTATTGGCGACTGGGCAATTTTTCAGCGGCTTTGAAAAATCATTTTGACGCACTGGCTATCAATATACGTACCGGTGATAAATATGCCGAGGGTCGTATTTTATTGGCAATTGGACAGGATTACCTGGATGATGGTAAATACGACCATGCCAAAACCTATTTATCGAAAGCGCTGAAAGTGAGTGAAGCTGCCGGCGACAAACTAAATATGGTTAAAACCTATGACATACTAATCTATATGTACGAGATACAGGGAAATGTTACCGAAGCCACCAAAACATCCTACCTGTTTTTAAAGGCCAGCGAACTATTGGGCGATAAGGTAAGGATGGCACATGCAGCATCTAAATTAGCAGGCAATTTTGAAAAACTCGGGAACTATGATGATGCTATAAAATATTTTAAGATCAGCTTGCAATTAATAAAAGAGTCGAGTGTTAAAATAGAAGAAATCTCCGTTACCAATAGCATCGGAGATACCTATACGTTAGCCGGAAATTTTTCCGAAGCGTTGAAATATTATTCTACCGCACTCAGGTTGGCAGATGATATAAAAGATATATCAATGAGTGCCCGGGTTCACAGGGGTATGGGCGGGCTACACCGCGCTGAAGGAAATTATTCCAGGGCATTGGATCATTATCTCATCGCTGCAGAGGGATACAAGTCGATAGGCAACAAACAGCAGCTCGTAAACCTATATTCTCAAATGGGCGTCGCCTATACCCATCTTGCTAAATATGACCAGGCCAGGAAATCTCTTGACGATGCAATGGCCTTGTACAAGGACTTAAACGGCAAAGTATCCATGGTGGATTATTACAATGGCCGGCAATTATTAAATCGCGCGACCGGCCAATGGAAACAAGCCTTCGAGTATTACGAAAAATACAATATTATAAAGGACAGTGCTTTCAATAAAGAGACTTTGAAAAAGTTAGTGGCTGCACAAATGCAATACGAAGCTGAAAAAAAGGAAGCCATTCAAAAAGCAGAACAGGAAAAAAAAGATATTCAGTCACGGGCAGAACTGCGGCGCCGGAATAATTTGTTATATGCAGCTTTCGGGATAGTGGCTATTGTACTTTTATTTTCCATAGTGGTATACAGGCAGCGTAATAAAATAGCCAACGAGAAAAAACGCAGTGACCAATTGCTTACAGATAAAGAATTATTGCTTAGAGAAATCCATCACCGTGTAAAAAATAATCTTGAAGTCGTAAGTAGTTTACTGGCCCTGCAAAGTGCCCAGATAGATGATCCAAATACCAAACAAGCCATGCAGGATGGACAAAACAGGGTACATTCCATCGGGATCGTGCACCAGAAATTATACCAGGGCGAAAACCTTGGCGCCATTGAAATGAAAGATTATTTCAACAACCTCAGTGAGAGCATATTGGATTCGTTCGGTGCCGAGGATCGGATACACATTGAATTTGCCATGGAAAAATTAAATGTAGATATTGATACTGCTGTTCCACTTGGACTAATTGTAAATGAGCTATTGACCAATACACTTAAATACGCTTTCCCCAATAACCAAAATGGGTCAGTACGCATAAAACTGGAGAGAAAAACGGGCAACATTTTACATCTTGAAGTGTCCGACAATGGTATTGGCAAATCGGGTATAACGCATGGTACAGGTTTTGGCGGACAATTAATATCATTGCTCACGCGTCAACTGAATGGTTCGATGAAAGAGGAAATTAAAAATGGGACCCGCATCTTCTTTGATTTTAAACTGGACAAAGTAGCTTAGTGTTCACGGATGATGCACGATGTGTTGCATATAACGCCTGGTGTATACAACAAACAGTATTGTTTTTTAACAGGATGTTACATGATACAGGATACAGCACACATCGTACATCACATGTCTTACATCAAACATAGTACACCGTACATTGTACATCGTTCGACTCATGTTCAACTATAATTTCAAGATCTCACTTCCCCCGGTAAATAAAATCCATCATTCGGACAATTTTAGCCCCATTTCGTCCTGAATGCGGTGTATTCACTATGAACAAAAAGTAAGTTTATAGTCGATCAGTACCCTGATAGTCGGCAGCCAATGAAGGCAGGGAAATCAGGACGATCAACAGATCACGAGTATCAATCGGCACAAACTTAAGTTTAGCCGGGTGTGACCCGTCAAAATATACCATATTTCTTTCTTCACGTTTAAAATAATTACAATGAACAAGACCAACTTTATTTTAAAACAATTCCGGGTAATATGCATCGGTTCAATGCTTTTTTCCTGTAATGAGACCACGGAAACTGCAAAGGAAGAACTCAAAACGAGCGATAGTAGTGTTGCTGAAACGCCCTCTGTGGAAACGGCCATTACTCCTTTTAAAGTCATGCTGATTAAGCATTCGGTTGCTGATTATGAAAAATGGAAGCCCGCATATGATGCACACGATTCAGTCAGAAAAGCATATGGTCTGACAGACATCGATGTATTGACGGAAATTGGTAAGCCAAGCCAGGTTTTAGTAGTGGAGAAAATGGCGGATGTACAACAAGCAAAAGATTTTACAAAGTTACCAGAGCTTAAAAATGCCATGCAGAAGGCCGGGGTCAAAAGCGCGCCGGAATTTTCTTACTACGATGTAATCAGAAATGACGACTCAAGAATTGATGCGAAAGATAGAGTGATGGTCACACATAAGGTAAGGGATTTTGACGCCTGGCTCAAGGCGTACGACGGAGAGAGTAAGGCAACCAGGTCAAGTGAAGGAATGGTGGACAGGGTACTGGCACGCGGAATTGATGACCCAAATATTGTTCATATAGTATTTGCTGTGACAAACATAGCAAAGGCAAAAGCAGCGATTGGTTCTGAGGCAAAGAAAAACCTGATGATGAGTGCAGGCGTGGAAGGTGTGCCAACTATCGAATATTATAGGATAGCTGATTAGCCAGTAATTGTCTGACGAAATTTTGATTTAATAAATAAAAAATAAAAATTAAAAAGATGGCAACAATAATAGTTCGACATAAAGTTGGTGATTTCGACACCTGGCTTAAAGGACATGAGGAAAGATCATCATTATTTGCTCCTGCAATTTCAGGATTTAAGACTTTTCAGGATGCCGGTGACCCAAAATCGGTGGTCTTGGTGATGGAAGTAACTGATATGGAAAAGCTGGGAGCAATTATAAACGACCCCAAAAATCAGGATGCAAAAAGCAGGCACACTGTTGTAGAGCCTATTATCATGTCGATGGAAGTGTATGTATAAGCGAATGTGCTGATGTGCTAATATGCCGATAGGCTAATGTGATCATGGGCCAATTGCAATTCAATACACTTTAATAAAACACTACATAGCAATGAAAACACAATCACTATTAATTATGATGTTTGGTTTGGGGTTATTCCTGAATTCCTGTTCAGACAATAAACCGGGGGATAATACCACCACAACGTCAAATGACCACACAAAGGAAACATTTTCAATAGCCAACCTGGTAAAAGAAGATACATTTGTTCCCGATTCAGTGATCGATGCATTAAATAAACAGCATCATCAACTCAAAGTGTTAGAAAGGCGCACTGTACCCGGTCCTTTTGCTATTCCGGCAATGAAATATTTTTCTGAGCACGCTGTTACACTCGACAAACTACCAGTCATTAATCCAGGGCCGGGAGAATACGTTCATGTAATGGAAGGCCAGCGAAATGGCTATAACAATCTTACCATTGGTATAACAGAAACGTTCCCGAATGGGGCACCGCCAATGCATTCTCATGAAGGGGAGGAATCGCATGTTTTGCTGGAAGGGGATATACTCTATGCCCTCGGCGATACTTTATTTACAATTAAAGCACCCTATATCGTTAATATTCCGGCAGGTGTTCCTCACGCATTCAAAAATATCGGAAGTAAGACCGCCAATATGGTGGTGATCTTTCCTACTAACATCTGGAAATATGATGTGTTGGATTTCTTTCCTTTTAAATCGGATACAGCAAAGTCTGTTTCAAGATTTACTGCATTCAAAAACAGCCTGGCAAAAAAATAAAATTTGCATGTATGAATCCATCAGAAATCAAAAAAGTTGCCCGCAATTTTTATGAGAGTTATAACTACAAAGATCTAGACCGATCATTTAATGATTTTATTGCCATAGATCTTATAAACCACACGATGGGTGGCGGCTTTGACAGGGAGAAATGGTTTCATTTCGACAAAGCATTTCTGACTGCATGCCCCGACTTACAATTAACGGTAAAGGAACAATATGCTGAAGACGACAGGGTAGTCACTCATTGGACCTGTTCCGGAACACACACTACAGAATTTTTTGGAATGCCTGCCTCGGGGAATACGGTACAGCTTACAGGCATCTGCATCGACGGTATCGAAAATGGAAAAATAAAAGAACATTTTGCCATGGCAGATTTTACCCAGTTTATGCAACAGTTTGCTAAAAAAAATCAATAGTACTTTTGTAATGATCATGACTGCCACACGCCAATTAGCTGCTATCATGTTTACGGACATGGAAGGCTATACTGCTCTTATGCAAAGAAATGAGCAGGCAGCCATCGAGCGTCGTACACGGCATAGGGAAGTTTTTGAAAAAACGATGGCGGACCATGGTGGTAAGATCATTCAATATTATGGCGATGGCACACTCAGCATTTTTTCCAGTGCCATTCATGCCGTGAATGCGGGCCTGGAAATGCAGTTGCTGTTTCGCAAAGAACCTCAGGTACCACTGCGGATCGGTATTCATATCGGGGACGTTAGCATTGATGACAGCGGCGTATATGGAGATGGAGTGAATATCGCTTCGCGGATAGAATCTTCGGCGGTAGCAGGATCAGTGTTTATTTCAGATAAAGTATTTGATGAGATAAAAAATCAACCGCAGGTCAACACGATTTCGATGGGGTTTTTTGAATTGAAAAATGTAATAAGGCCGGTGGAGATCTTCGCGATCATCAATGAAGGACTCACAGTACCCCAGCGAACTGATGTGAAAGTAAAGGCCGCCGAAGCAATGAACAAGCTCGCCGTTTTACCATTCGTAAATATGAGCAATGATGCCGATAATGAATATTTCAGTGATGGGATCGCCGAAGAGCTCATTAATTCTCTTGCAAAAATTGATGGACTGCAACTGACCTGCCGCACTTCTGCCTTTAGTTTTAAAGGAAAGAACCAGGATATTCGCGAAATAGGTAAAGCGCTTAATGTGAGCAAGGTGCTGGCAGGAAGCGTGCGAAAATCCGGGAATAGGGTTCGCATCAATGCTGAATTGGTCAATACCTCCGACGGATACCAACTCTGGTCAGAAACATTCGACCGTAATCTCAACGATATTTTCGAATTGCAGGATGAAATTGCGGGCATCATTGCCAACCGGATGCGGGAACAATTAGTGAGTAAGACTGCGTTTGCAGAACCTTCTCAAAATATTGAAGCGTACGAATTTTACCTGAAGGGGTTGTTTTTTTTTAACAAGGGAATACCTGTCGATTATCATAAGGCCATTCATTTTTTTGAGGAGGCGCTCAAATTGGATTCTTATTGTGCTAATGGGCATGCGATGGTTGCTTCCTGTTATGCTGCTTTGGCCGCGACCGGCAATGTAAATTCTGCAACTGTAATAGAAAAGGTGCGAGCTGCCTCAAGAAATGCGATCCGGCTCAACAGTCAATTGCCGCAAGCCTACTTGTCGCTTGCTATGATGCAATTGTATTTTGAATTTCAGTTCGACGATGCACTCAAGAATATAAACAAAGCATTATTAATCGCACCTCATTCGTCTGAAGCACATTATGTAGCTTCCCACTATTACTCTGTCGTCAATGATAAAAATCGCATGGTAACAGAAGCAGAACTGGCACTCCGCTCCGACCCGCTTTCCTTAATGAAGAATAAGCAATTGGGCGAAGCATTGCTGTATGCACAGCGGCTTGATGAAGCAGAAAAGCAGCTTTTGAAAACCATTGAGATGGATCCGGCCTGGAGAACGCCTGTAGAGAAATTAGCGTTTCTATACCAGGCCAAGGGGGATTTTCAAAGGTCGCTCGAGTACTGGGACCTTATCCGCCAGGCGGTGAATCAACCAGGCAAGGGCATTAGTGGGTATGTTATTGCACTCGGCCTTCTTGGCAGAAAGGAAGAGGCTTATTGCTGTCTTGAGCAACTACACCGACGTGCCGAAAACGATTCGAAAATTGACCTTGATAGTGAATTAGCAAACGGCTACGCAGCATCGGGCGACATGGATAAAGCCTTTTATCATCTGAATGCCTGTTATGAAAAACGGGCAGGCAGTATTATGTTCTGCCTGCGCTTTCCAGTCAACTTATTATATGTTAAAGATGAACGTTTCTGGCAAATGCTGGAGAAAATGGGTTTGAAAAACTATTACGAACAAGAGAAGAAACAAAACGCGTAGGGTTATCCTATGGTTATCACTGATTTTTCTTCATTGATCATCTCCTGAATTCAGAATTCTGGCTTCTGACTTAAAGCGCAACGCATAAATAAAATATTCGCAGGCTTACTTACCTTCTATTGATGCAATAACCTGCTTCACAAAATCTGCGAGCTTAGAAGGTTCCAGCCAACGGGTCACCATTATTATTAATTGAAGGATTGTGAGGATTAGTTCTTCATTCTATTAGTAGTATTTGAAACTTTATTGACCTGGCAGACCGCATTCTTACGCCAAATCTGAGAAAATAAGGCATAACGTTGTAAGGTGGACGGGTTCATAGCAATGCCCTTCGCCCTTTGGAATGAGAGCTGCAATCTCCTCACCGCCTCTATATTTGTTGTTCGCAAAGAAAAGTTTTCACCTGCACAAAACAATAATTACTTTCATCAAAACTATTTTTCATGAAAAAGCTATTACTTCTGACCTTCATTACCATCGTAATTTATAGTATGACAAGCGCTCAACAAAAAAACCAACAACCCCTACTTAGACATGTAGTTATGTTTGGATGGAAAGATGGCACTGATACTGCAAATATTAATAAGATTGTAGCAGCATTCAGGGAATTACCGTCTAAAATACCAGTAATCAAATCATTTGAATGGGGAATCAATAATAGTCCGGAAAGCCTGAATAATGGTTTAACACATTGTTTCGTGGCTACTTTTAGCAGTGAGGCGGACAGAGATGTATACCTGGTACATCCTGCGCATAAAGCTTTTGTAAGCGTTCTAAAACCTGCACCTGATAAAATTACTGTGTTGGATTATTGGGTTAAGCCATGAATTCGAGTGACACCTATGGTAAGCAATTGGCGTTAAGTCGAAACCGCATTCCTGCATTTGGGAACAGAAATAATTCAAACAAACCAAAGACCAGGCCCAAGGGGAATCCGAACAACACGCTACTATGATCGAGACGTTCTTTGTGGTGGTGACTGTCTTTAATTTAATAAATCAATCAGTTTTCCGCATTTAGTTTTCTCAATAGTGCCGCTAACGCCTGCACCTTTTCCGGATATTTTGTTGCAAGGTTATTTTTCTCTCCAATGTCATGTTTCAAATCGTACAATTGTGCAGTTGGGGAATTGCCGGTTTCTATGTCCGTCAGTGTATGGTATGATTCAAAATTATTGGGTTCGATATATTTCCAATGATCCTGTATAATTGAACCACCATATTGCTTAATCAAATAATCACGGCCGGTTGTTGATTTTCCTAACAAAGCCGGCAACATATTTTTACTATCGGGTGCATCTTCTGCAACTATCGGTAACTTTAGCATGGCTGAAAAAGAAGCGATCAAATCAACCTGGCATACCAATGCGTCAGAAATACCCGGTTTGATAACACCTGGCCAGCTAAGGATCAAAGGAACTCTTGTACCTCCTTCGAAAGCGCTGTATTTGCCACCACGCAATGGGCCTGCGGGTGTGTGTCCATTACGTTTTGTAACAGCCTCATCCTGGTAACCATCGTCCAGCACAGGTCCGTTATCGCTGCTGAAAATGATCAGTGTGTTTTTTGTAATGCCGAGATAATCTAACTGTTTCGTGATTTCACCCACTGTCCAATCTAATTGAAGTATCACATCTCCTCGGTATCCCAGCTGGCTCTTCCCTTTGAAAATAGTAGACGGCATGCGGGGTACATGCGGTTCCGTTAAAGCATAAAAAAGAAAAAAAGGTTGAGCCTTGTTTTGTTCAATAAACGCTTTTGCCTTCTCTAAAAATGTCAAAGGCACTTCTTCATCAACCCATCTTGCTTTTATACCGCCGCTCATATAACCAATACGACCAATACCATTTACAATCGTATTGTTATGACCATGTTCGGGCGACGCTTGCATTTTCAGTAACTCGGGATGGTCTTTCCCCGTTGGGTCAGTGCCTATCTGCTTTTGATAATTCACTGCAATCGGATCCGTAGAATCCGCAGCTACCACTCTCCCATTTTCCATAAATACGGTGGGTACACGATCGGCCGTTGCCGGAAAAATAAATGAATAATCAAATCCAACCTGGTTGGGCCCTGGCTTTACCTCATTATTCCAGTTTTTTTCTACCGAATCACCCAATCCTAAATGCCATTTACCAACTATGGCTGTTTGATACCCGGACTTTTTAAACTGGCTGGGCAGTGTTGCTCTATTTGTTGGAATGATAAGCGCTGCATCACCCGGCAAAACAGCTGTACCTTTTTTACGCCAGGGGTACTGCCCAGTCATCAATGCATAGCGTGATGGAGTACAGGTAGCAGAAGTAGTATGGCCATTGGTAAAACGCAATCCTTCTTTTGCCAGTTTATCAATATTAGGTGTACTAATCCTGGTAGCACCATAGCAACTTAAATCACCATACCCCAGATCATCTGTATAGATGATGATCACATTGGGTTTGTTGATTTGTGCAGCGAGGCCAAGTGGCAAAAAATACAGGAAGCTGAGAATAACTGATCTGAAAAACATAATGAGGATAGATTGGTTGGTCATTTCGGTGTGAGGGATTATCAGGAAGCCAAAATAATGTATATATAGAGTTTTATTCGCGTAAATAAACATATTCTATCGAACCCGGCCTAATTATTCCATGCAACGAATGATGGTCACGGCCGAAATGTAGAAAATCCACCCTTCATAACCAACAATCCCCAAAGCGACGATGATCAATGCCTTTCGTTGCGCCTTCGCGTCTCTGCGAGAGATATTTTCATGGCTAAGCATCTGAACTTTTCTTTTATGCGACTCAATTTGCCGGGATGATTGATTAAGCTGGGAGTGAGCCGGGGTCTGCCGGGAAAAGCTTATAGATCAACGTTTTTTGTGGTAAGTACAATACAGCGGTACTGTGTTTTATTGTAATTCCGAGCATCCATGTAAATAAACTACTTTTTGAAGCACTATAGGAATCTCTTTCTAACCACATCTTTACAAAACTTTCCTCTAAGATTCTACAAGCGGTATATGAATCCGGGGTGAGTTTAAGGATCAATCCATATACGGAGGGCCCATACTTATCGTATAATACCTCAAATGCGGCAATATTATTGCCCTTCAGAAGCGCCTGTATATTGGTGTCACTCATATATCTTACCCTACAATCCCATCTTATTAATGGATGGCACTGAAAAGTGTTTTCACATGCCGGATGTAAACGGAATTAAAGATCAATGGTTGAACTGGACTGGTTACTATATAATTCTGGAGAATGCTTATATAATTCACGGGTCTTCGAGATGATGCTTTCTTAAAAAGCAACGATTAATCTGGGAATTATATAAGAGATATTCGGAATTGTATATCAGCGCGTTTATCCCAATCCCTCAACTTTACAGAAATTAATATCGTAAAATAAACACCTCTGAATGTTTATTTGGTATAATTTCTAATTCCGGGCTTTGAAGCTGTGCCTTTGTTAACTAATTAATATCATCAATGAAAAAGATCTCGAAGGTTGAAGTAATGCATCATTTGGAAAAAGAGATTTTAAATGCAATACCGCTATAT
>JACMLY010000036.1 GCA_014379345.1 Chitinophagaceae bacterium | reverse complement strand
ATGGCTTCAAAAAAATTACGGGAAATGTTCAGGGATAATGATTCCCGCTTTGCTGACTTAAGTATTGAAGATCAAGACCTTGTATTTGATTATTCGAAAAACCTGGTGAACGCAGATACAATGAGACTGTTGCTCGCGCTGGCTGATGAATGCAAATTAAAAGAGTCGATTGAAGATCAGTTTACGGGTGCATCAATAAATGTAACTGAAGGGAGAGCCGTTCTGCATACAGCGCTCCGGAACTTTTCAGGGAAGCCGCAAATGCTGGATGGTAAAGATATAATGCCCTCAATAAATGCAGTACAGAAGCAGATGAAAGATTTCTGCAATAAAGTACATAGCGGTGAGTGGAAAGGATACACCGGTAAAAAGATCAGGTTTATTGTGAACATCGGTATAGGCGGTAGCGACCTTGGCCCCCTGATGGTGACTGAAGCCCTCAGACCATATTGGGTAAAAGGAATACAGGCATTTTTTGTTTCCAATGTAGATGGCACTCATATCGCGGAAACATTAAAGAAGGTAAACCCGGAAGAAACTATATTCCTGGTCGCTTCAAAAACCTTTACCACCCAGGAAACCATGACGAATGCGCAAACCGCGAGGAGTTGGTTTCTTGATGCTGCAAAAGATGAGAAACATATTGCCTTACATTTTGCTGCCTTATCGACCAATGAAAAGGACGTTGTGAAATTTGGTATTGACCGATCCAATATGTTTGTATTCTGGGACTGGGTCGGCGGAAGATATTCGCTTTGGAGCGCGATCGGTTTATCAATCGCCCTGACCATTGGTTATGATAATTTTGAGAGCCTGCTAAAGGGTGCACATTATACCGACAATCATTTTCGCAATGCTTCTTTTGAAAAAAATATACCGGTAATCATGGCGCTGGTCGGCTTGTGGTATACAAACTTTTTTGGCTCGCAGACGGAGGCAATCCTGCCATACGATCAGTATTTAAATCGTTTCGCAGCCTATTTCCAACAGGGAAATATGGAAAGCAACGGCAAAAGCGTCGGACGCGACGGCAAACCGGTAAACTATAGCACCGGCCCCGTGATCTGGGGTGAGCCTGGAACCAACGGGCAACATGCCTTCTACCAATTGATTCACCAGGGCACGCTACTGATTCCATGCGATTTTATTGCTCCGGCCGTAAGTCACAATCCTATCGGGGATCATCATATCAAGTTGCTGTCAAACTTTTTTGCTCAGACCGAAGCGCTTATGAATGGAAAGTCAGAGGAAGAAGTTATAAAGGAATTGAAGGTGGGCGGTAAATCTGACGATGAAATCAAGAATATCGCTCCATTTAAAACTTTTTCCGGGAACCGGCCAACGAACTCGATTTTGGTGAAACTGATCGATCCTTTTACGCTTGGTAGAATGATTGCCTTATATGAGCATAAGATTTTTGTGCAAGGAATAATCTGGAACATTTACAGCTTTGACCAGTGGGGAGTAGAACTTGGTAAACAGCTGGCAAGCAAGATTTTACCGGAATT
>JACMLY010000035.1 GCA_014379345.1 Chitinophagaceae bacterium | reverse complement strand
TGGGTTCTTCTATATATCCATCAAAGGAAATAGGCTGCCTGTCGCGGGTTTTTACCTGCAGGGACGCTGTGCCGGATTCGTGAACCGTGATGATCAGCACTTCTATATTTGTGATATCAGTTGGTTTTATATTTAGATCCCAGCCTTCTTTTTTGCGGCTTTTCACAGAGGATTCAAATTTCGTCGAGGTAAACTTTATTCCTCCATCCGTACCATAACCGGCAGAGTACGCCCGGCCAAAATACGGCAGGTCGCTTACCAGCGTATCATTCGAAACCAACAGGGTATAACCCGGGGTTAAATTTCTTCTTCCACCTCTCATGGGAGATGCTGACTGGGCCTGGAAAACAAAGCGTTTTGCCTCTACCTGGCTTTTTGTTGTCTCCGCTTTTATAGAATCTTTCGCCTTTTTGGAGTTTTGTGCAGACAACATGCTGAAGCTGGCTGACAGTAATATGAGTAGAATTGCTTTCCTGGAATAATCAATGATAGTTGCCATATGATATGTTTTGCTATTTGAATATATGAATAAAAGTTGTAGTCAATATTCAGGTCATCCGTATTTTATATAAAAACTGTTTCCTCGTTAAAACTCAGAAGCCAGGGTAGACTATCATCTCATCATTTTCCGAAATATTTATCTTTCCGGAAATATTTATTGCAGTTTACACTAACTGGTTAAATTATTCAGCTCAATCGTTTATATTGAACCAAATGTTTGATAAGGAATCCCATAGTCTTTAAATTATATCACATGAACCTTCAGAGATTCTCTTTTTTATTATTTTGTTGTTTATTCGCTGCTTTAACCGGAACTGCCCAAAAAAAAGACCTTTTGCCGGCTGACTATGGTAAATGGCAATCGCTCAACGCAGCTGACCTCTCCCCTGACGGGGCCTGGGTTGCATACCGGATCACAGTGGAAACCGACAACGATACTTTATATGTTGTGAACAGGGATTCAAAAAAAGTATACAAGCTGGAGTTTGGATCCACCTGGGATTTTAGCGGTGACAATCAGTGGCTCGCATATCGAATCGGCATGCCTTTTAAAGAAGCCGAAAAACTGCGTGAACAAAACAAGCCAGTCGAAAACAATAAGATGGGGTTGTTGAATTTAAAAACCGGTCAGAAATTATTATATGAAGGAATCACCAATTTTGGTTTTTCAAGAAATGGAAAATTCCTGGCAATTTCACTCGCAGCACCGAAAGAAAATAAAGATAAAGGGAGTGTGCTGTTACTTAGAAATCTTTCAGATAGTTCAACAAGAACAATTGGTAACGTAACGAATTTTTCATTCAACAAAAAAAGTGAGCTCTTCGCTTATATTGTTGAAACCGGGAACAAAGCAGCAAACAGCGTTGAACTTTATAATCTCAATACCTCCGTATTAAAAGTTATCGCCAGCGATACGATGAGATTTACAAACCTTCAATGGCAGAAAGAAGGAGAAGCCCTCGCTTTTTATAAGGTCTTTAAAGATTCAGCTTACGAAGAAGAAAATGCCTCAATCTATCTATATACAAATGTTTCAAAACTTCCGACCCTCAAACATTTTAACCCAGTTAAACGTCCTGAGTTTCCTAAGAATAAAAGAATTTATCTGAGTTCTGACATCACCATCAGTGATGATCTTGAGCGAGTATTTTTTGGATTGAAAGACTGGACACCGAAGCCAGCCAAAGAAAAGAAAGTAACGGACACTGCGAAAAGCAAATCAACAGACAGCTCAAAAACAAATACCAGCGATACCTCCAAAACAAAACCAGGTGACGGTGCAAAATCAGCGCTGGCAAAAGCTGAAGTAAAAGATGAAAAACCCGCCGCTGTTGATGTATGGCACTGGAAAGACAATGAAATTCAGCCGCGTCAGAAAATAACTTATAACCGCGACAAAGAAGAAAGCCTGTTATCAGTCTGGAATGTGGGCGCAGATAAATTTATTCAGCTCGCCTGGGATACAACACGCAACGCCTCGATAACAGGGAACCGCGACTTTGTTGTTATTTCCACGGCAGACAAATACAAACCCGCGTTCAAAGAAAACTTTGCAGATTATCACCTGGTAAATGCAAAAACGGGCCAGCAAAAACAGGTGCTTGAAAAAGCACAGGCAGGATTTTTTACAGCACCACAATCATCACCGGACGGTAAGTTTCTTTTATTCTTTAAGGATAAGAACTGGCACAGCTATAATGTTGCCTCTGGTTCCACAACCGATCTGACTTCAACAATAAAATCAACATTCTGGAATACCAGAGACGACCACCCCGCGATGAAACCACCATTTGGACAAGGCGGCTGGATCAAGGGAGATAAAGAAGTGTTACTCTATGATGAATATGATATCTGGGCAGTGAAACCGGATGGTAAAGGGGCAAGAAAACTTACCAATGGCCAGGAACAAAAAATAATCTTCCGCGTAAACCGCGTTGATTATGAATATCCTTACCTCGATGATACAAAACCATTGTTCTTTTCGGCGTTGGGAGATACCAGTAAATACTTCGGGTACTATCGGTATGAAAAAGGCAAAGTGATGCCACTTGTTTTTGAGAACAAAATGATCAACCGCCTGGCAAAAGCAAAAGATGCGAATGCTTTCGTTTATGTTCAGCAGGATTATAATGTTTCTCC
>JACMLY010000034.1 GCA_014379345.1 Chitinophagaceae bacterium | reverse complement strand
CGGCATCATCGGCGCCATCCTCGGCGCTATTCTACTCACTAAATTAGGAGAAACGCATTTGATCTATCTGCGTCCCATAATGGCCATCTATACCTTGCTGCTGGGCGTCAGGATCATTATCAATGCTTTCAGAAAGCAACAAGCACCCAAAAAATTCAGACGGTTTGGATTGCTTGCAGGAGTTGGAGGCTTTCTCGATTCATTCGGCGGAGGAGGTTGGGGACCTATCGTGACCACTACACTTATAACCAGGGGCAGAAGCCCCAGGTTTGTGATCGGGTCAGTAAGCCTCACTGAATTTTTTGTGACCCTGGCCAGTGCCTTTACCTTTTTCACTTTACTCGGTGTCACTCATTGGCAGGTCATACTGGCACTGATCATAGGCGGGCTGGTTGCTGCACCGATTGCTGCCAGGTTAACGGGGAAAATGCCACGAAAAACGTCCTTTATATTATTAGGGGTGTTGGTCATTTTCTGGAGCGTAAGAATTTTAGTGAAGGTTTTATAGCATCAGTAGGTCTCTTGAAACAGCAGGAGATATTTTTTTTCATAAATAGTCTACTTTTTTAGTAGACTATTCAATATTGTGTATTATTTTAGCATTTTAAATCAAAGATGACCATGGCACAAAATGGATTTTCACGGACAAAAAGAAATGACAAAGCAAATACAGTAAGTGATATTTTCCGCGTAGTACGATGTTTTTCATTGGTGAAAATTTGTTTGATATCTGTTTTCTCTTTTTTTTCATCGGAGGCCGCTTTTGCACAGGAAAGCAGTCTCATTGAAATTACAGGGCAGGTAATTCAGGAGGATACAAAAGAACCATTGGCGGGAGTAAGTGTTCAGGTAAAAGGAACTGTGGCGGGTACAGTTACTTCCGGTAACGGAAATTTTAAACTTCGCACAAAATTAAAATTTCCTTTTAAGCTTATTTTTTCATCTGTGGGTTTCCAGGAGCAGGAGTTCGAAGTCACAGGGCTGGGATCCAAATTAAGTATAGCGCTATCTACCCAAACAGTACTCGGCAAGGAAGTGGTTGTTACCGCTTCAAGAGTAGCAGAAAGTATTTTAAAATCACCGGTAGCCATTGAAAAATTAGATATCAGGGCAATCAGGGAATCACCCGCGCCCAGTTTTTATGATGCGTTGGAGAATGTAAAAGGGGTGCAAATGACCACTTCCAGCATTACATTCAAAGTTCCCAATACCAGGGGTTTTAATATTCCCAACAATTTTCGTTTTATGCAACTGGTCGATGGAGTCGATATGCAGGCCGCTACATTGGGTGTACCGCTCGGGAATGCAATCGGTCCCACCGAAATCGATATCGCGAGTGTGGAGATCACACCCGGCGCTGCTTCGGCATTGTATGGAATGAATGCAATCAATGGAATGGCGAACCTCATCACGAAAAGTCCATTTTTGTATCAGGGACTGAGCTTTTATCAAAAAACCGGGATCAATCATATTGATGGAAAAGACCGGGATCCAAGCCTGCTCACTGAAACAGCATTTCGCTATGCGAAGGCTTTTAATAATAAATGGGCGTTCAAGGTCAATGGAAGCTATATGCGCGCAACGGATTGGTTATCGAACAATGCCACCGATCAAAATCCAAACAATCGCAGTACCGCCAACCCTGCATTCCCTCAGTTATCGGGAGCGAATAATCCTGCATACGATGGATGGAATAAGTACGGTGATGAAAACAACAACGCGGTGACGGTAAGTGGTGTGCAATATCAAAATAAAAGCCAGACTTTTTTAGTTCGCAGAACAGGGTATTGGGAACGCGATATTGTGAACCCGATAGTGGATAACCTGAAACTGGATCTTGCTTTACATTACCGTGCAGGAGAGAATGCTGAGTTGTCGTACGGTTATCGTGTAGGTAAAATGGATGGTGTATTTCAAAGGGGAAATAAAATACAGCTCAACAATGTGGTAGTACAAAATCACAGGCTGGAATTGAAAGGCTCCAATTATTTTATCAGGACTTATGTCTCCATTGAAAACACCGGCGACTCTTACAATGCAAAACCATTGTCTGATAACCTGGATCTGACGCATTTGTCAAATAACGCGTGGAGAGATAAATTTAAATCATCGTTACAAACCCAATTGAACAGCGGTGTTGATTTGGCGAGTGCAATGACCGTTGCAAGACAGTTTGCTGATCAGGGAAGAGCTGAACCCGGAACTGCGGAGTTTGATAAACTGAAAAATACTATCATCAACATCAATAATTGGGATCATCTGAATGCAGGGATCGCGAATGCGCCGGCAACAGGTGGCGCATGGTTAAAGCAAAATAGCCGCATGTATCATACGGAAGGGCAGTTAGACCTGTCTAAACAGGTAAAATTTGTAAACCTGCTGGTTGGTGCCGATGTCAGGATTTATGAAGTGATACCTGATGGAAACAATTTTGTTGATTTTTCGAAACCACTGGCAAAGCGCACAGAACCCGGAGGAAAAAATGTTTACTATAAAAAGTATGGAGGTTTTGCCCAGGTAACGAAAACATTTTTTGAAGACAGACTAAAATTATTTGGCTCGCTTCGTTATGATCATAACCTGGAATTTAAACCGAAATTCAATCCAAGATTTGCACTCGTTTACACGGTGGCGGAAAAACACAATTTCCGTGCATCAGTGCAGAATGGATTCAGGTTTCCCGCCTTGTTTGAAGCGTTGTCTTTCGTGAACAATGGGAACGTAAGAAGAGTAGGTGGCCTGTCGTATATTAATGAAGGTCTTGGATATCTCGACAACTCTTACACGCTGACATCAGTAAATACATTCAATGCAGCCGTGAATAAAGATGTTACAAATGGCATGACGACGAATAATGCTGCTTTAAAGAACAGGGCATTGTTAGAAGTTACAAATCTTTCACCCACGCGTCCCGAACGAATTGTGTCATTTGAAATTGGATACAAAAGTGTTTTGTTTAATAACAAGTTGGTAGTAGATATTGATGCTTACAGCAATAAATATGATGGCTTTCTTGGGCAGGTAGAAGTAGCGGTCCCTGCTTCTGATAAAATTGGTACGGATGCTTCTGTTACCGATATGCTGGCCGCTAACAGGTCGAAACAAACGAGATACAGGGTATTTACCAATGCAAAAAATACTTACAATAATTATGGCTCTTCTTTGGGGGTCACATATAATTTTTATAAGAAGTTTACGGTGTCAGGTAATATTAATTACAATGATATTGTTACCAGCAAGCAGAGTGATGTTTTTGTAACAGCATTCAATACACCTCGTTGGTCCACGAATCTCTCTTTTGGAAATCGCGAAATTTTCAAAAATGTGGGTTTCAATATTGTATGGAGATGGCAGGATGCTTTTTTATGGGAAAGCCCGTTAGCCAATGGAGCGGTTCCGGCTTACAATACATGGGATGCACAGGTAACCTACCGCATACCAAAAATCAAAACCAGTATAAAAATGGGCGGCTCAAATATCTTTAACCAGAGATATATTCAATACGCTGCAGGTCCTACTATCGGTGGATTGTATTATGTAGCTGTTACAGTAGACGGATTGCTGAATAAATAGTACCATAAACCATTTCATCGTATCCATTCTGCTGCCGGCTTACTACAAGCCGGCATTTTTTTGCCACGGATTTCACGGATTAGCACGGATAGAAAGGCTTTGAGAGCCTTCACATGCTGATTGTTGTATTTAATCCGTGCTAATCCGTGAAATCCGTGGCAAAAATTCGCCTTCATGCTTTACATTTGCCAAAATCTTTTCAATGATCAATATAGAAATTAATCGTGTTCATGGCGAGTTTGGTTTTGAGGCAAAAGATGCTTATGGCCATGCGATACAGATTGATACAAGCCCCGAAACCGGCGGTACGAATTTTGGCGTACGTCCTATGCAATTGTTGCTGATGGGGCTTGGCGGATGCAGTGGTATTGATATTATTTCTATTCTAAAGAAACAGCGGCAGGAAGTAACCTCTTTTCAAACAAAAATCGAAGGAGAGCGTGAACCGGGTATTGAACCTTCTTTATGGACCTCTGTTAACCTTATTTTTGAATTGCAAGGAAATGTTGACCTCGAAAAAGCAAAAAGAGCCTGCCAGCTTTCCCTCGAAAAATATTGTTCCGTTGCCGAAACCCTTCGAAGAGCAGGATGTGAATTTAATTGGGAGGTGAGGGTAAACAGTTAGTTGGAAGATTTGAGAATGATTTAAAATATAAAGTGGGTAGCTTAAAAACAACTATGTGCCTTTCCTATGTTTCTATGATCCTATGTGGTAATTTTTTTACCACATAGGATCATAGAAACATAGAAGTAACATAGAGCCGATAACATATAACAGACATGCACAAACAAACACAAGCGATCCGTACAAGAACTGATGTGACAAACGAGATGGAACATTCATCGCCGTTATTTTTGACCAGCAGCTTTACATTTGACAATGCAGGGGACATGCAGGCAGCATTCGCCGATCAAAGCGACGATAATATTTATAGTCGTTTCAGTAATCCTACCGTACAGGAATTCATCAATAAAATGTGTCTGCTCGAGGGGGCCGAAGATGGTGTGGCAACAGCAACGGGAATGAGCGCCGTATTTTCCTCCTTCATGGCACTCTTAAAGCAGGGAGATCATCTCCTTTCCTGCAATGCCGTTTTTGGAAGTACACACACTCTCCTTACGAAATTCCTTCCACGCTTTGGGATTGAATCATCCTATGTTGACGCCAATAAACCCGAAGAATGGGAGGCAGCGATACGCCCGAATACTAAAATGATATATCTCGAAACGCCTACTAATCCCGGGCTTGAACTGATAGACCTTGAATGGGTGGGCAAGCTGGCAAAAAAGCATAACCTTATTTTAAACGTCGATAATTGTTTTGCAACTCCTTTTAACCAGACACCCATTGAATTCGGAGCTCACCTGGTAATTCATTCTGCTACCAAATGGATAGACGGACAGGGTAGGGTATTGGGAGGAGTGATCGTTGGCAATGCGGATCTTATCTATGATATTTATTTATTCAACAGGAATACCGGTCCTTCATTATCGCCGTTCAATGCATGGGTATTGAGTAAAAGCCTGGAAACGCTGGACGTCCGCATGGAACGGCACGCTTCGAATGCATTGTTCATTGCGGAGCAATTAGAATCCCATCCCAAAATTCAATGGTTGAAATATCCTTTTCTTGCGAGTCATCCCCATCATCAGATTGCAAAAAAACAAATGAAAAACGGGGGGGGCATCGTGTGTTTTGAATTAAAAGGCGGATTGGATAGCGGCAGGAATTTTCTCAACAGCCTCGAGATGTTATCTCTCACCGCAAACTTGGGAGACACACGTAGCATTGCATCACATCCTGCCAGTACAACGCATGGTAAACTTTCCGAGCAGGAACGTTTATCAGTGAATATCACGCCGGGCCTTATCCGAATTTCAGTGGGTCTTGAAAACAGGGATGATATATTGCAGGATATTTTACAGGCACTTGAAAAATGCTAGAGTTTTTAACTACAGAGGTACGGGAGGTAAACACACAGGCGCACAGAGGATGCTTCGAACTAATCTTTATTTTAATCTAAAGGTTCCTCAGTGTACCTCTTGCATCAATAAGCTTCCTGATCCATTTAGCCTATGTAAGCTGCATAGGTTGATAATTTAAACCTTCAACCTGTATTTTAAGATCTTATAATTCTTGATACCGTTTCATCGCCTCTACAAAATAATAATCACCATAGGTAAGTGGTGTGTCTACTTCAGTGCCTGCCGGCATATGACCCACACCATGCATTAAAATAAATCCGCCATTTGTACCAGGAGCTGCCTTGTATTGGTCGGCAGATAAAGAGCGGATCATTGTTTCGGCATTTGAAATATATTCTTTGGCTTTTTGTTTATCAACATAGCCACTCAGTTCTAACAAAGCCGAAGCAATAATAGAGGCCGCCGAGGCATCGCGCAATGCATTTGGTATGCCGGGCGCATTAAAATCCCAATAAGGAATTTTATCGGCAGGCAGATTGGGATGGTTCAGTAGAAAGCCTGCAATACTTGTAGCCATATCCAGGTATTTTTTATCCTTTGTTTCACGAAACATTACTACAAAACCGTAAAATCCCCATGCCTGTCCTCTCGCCCAGGCCGATTCATCGGCGGCGCCCTGGGCAGTTTTCTTTTGTTGAACAACCCCTGTTTCCGGATTGTAATTCAAAACATGGTAAGAACTATGATCGGGCCGGTAATGATTTTTTATGGTCGTATTTGCATGCGTAATGGCAATGTTATAAAAAGAAGAATCGCCGGTTACCCTGGTGGCCCAGAAAAGCAACTCCAGGTTCATCATATTATCAACGATCACTATAAAATCATTTTCTTTCGAATTCCAGGATTTGATACAACCCACTTTTGGATTGAATCGCGTAGAAAGAGATTTGGCGCTATTGATCAAAATATCTTTATACGCGGGTTTTGGATCAATACGATTTGCATTGCCAAAACTGCAAAACATCATGAAGCCAAGATCATGTGTGCCCTTATTGAATTGCTCCTTTTCCAGCGGTTTCAGGATCCGCAAAGCTTCATCGTTCAACGCTGCATCCTTTGTTTGCTCATATAGGTATAGCAAAGTCCCCGGGTAAAATCCGCTGCACCACCAGCCTGAATTGCTTGTCTCAAACTTATCGGTTTTCGGATGATAGGTTTTTGGAAATTTATCTGCGGAAATATTTTTCATCATTACTTTATATTGCGAAGCTGCATCAGTAAAGTTCTTATTGATGATGTTTAACAGGTCGGCATTTTTCTTTGTACTGCCTGATTTCTGAACGGTGCAGGCATTGGCCGCTATTATAAAAGCAACGAGAAATAAATGAACGGCTTTTTTATAAGTCATAATTTTATTGAATTGATTATTCAGCAACAAAGTATTCAGTTAAATGTAAAAAAAATTCTGATCAAAGGGTAGATCTATTTGAGACAAAAGTTTTCCATTATCATCTCAAAATATTCATTACATGCGTAGAAAATTTTTATTCACCATTTTTTTCCTGCTACAGGTTTGTTTCCTATTCAGTCAATCGAAAAAACTCGTATGGGCCGATGAATTTAATACAAATGGCTCACCCGATAGTACCAAGTGGAGCTATGATTATGGGGGTAGTGGCTGGGGAAACAATGAACTTCAGTTTTATACTGCCAAACGAAAGGAAAATGCATGGGTAAAAAACGGTCATCTCATCATTGAAGCCCGGAAGGAAGATTTTAAAAACAAGAAATACACTTCTGCGCGAATGGTTTCAAAGAATAAAGGGGATTGGAAATACGGACGCTTCGAGATAAAAGCCAGACTTCCTAAAGGAAAAGGCATCTGGCCTGCTATCTGGATGCTGCCTACTAAATCGGTGTATGGTGGATGGCCGAAAAGCGGCGAAATAGATATCATGGAATTTGTGGGCTATATGCCCGATTCTGTTTTTGGCAGTATTCACACCGGGCTGTTTAATCATAGTATCGGCACACAGAAAACCAAAGGCCTTGCTTTTAAAGATCTTGCTACTGCATTTCATGTTTATGCCATTGAATGGATGGAGGGAAAAATTTCTTTTTTTGTGGATGGTGAAAAATATCTTCAATTCGATAATAATAAGTCTGGCAGTGGAGCCTGGCCATTCGACCAGGAATTTCACATCATCCTGAATATAGCTGTCGGTGGAAACTGGGGTGGCAAACAGGGAGTGGATGATTCAATTTTTCCCCAAACAATGGAAATTGACTATGTACGCGTGTATCGATAATTACAAAGCATCGTGAAAAATGTATATCAGACCGGATTATTTTTATCCGGTTCAAAGAGTTTTGTAATAGCAGGATTTCCGTATTCCTTAGCAAGCCGGTTGAAAGGAACTCCATTTGTATCGCTTGCATGGCGCAGGGCCGGAAATCGCTCAAGGAACCGCGCAACCCATCGGGTATCTCCAAACTGGATGGCGTAAGTGAGGTCTGCAAGTTCAATGCCCAGGTAACCGCCCCTTTCGCGCAGGTATTCGATGGCCCAACCCGTTGGGGTTGCTCCAAACTGGCTGTCAGGCACATTTATCTGCGCGCCGTTTTCAAGTAACAGGTTAACAACATCTCGATTTCCATTCAGTGTTGCATAGTGAAGGGGAGTGGCGCCTGAACTGTCTTTTTGGTTGATAAGTGTATCATCGGTGTCAAGAATAGATTCTACACGTTCCAGTTGGCCCAGCTTAACTGCCTCGATCAATATTTCTAAATCATTCATTTTTAAATCTCGGTCAAAATTATTACTGTCAGACTACAATTTTGCAGCCATTACGTACAAATATTTCTTCTAAAAAACGAAACTATCAATAGTAAAGAGATATATTGTTGGTACAATTAAATTTCATGCAGGCAAATAATGGAAACCAGGGCATTATGGAAATTGTTTCTAAAGATATTGAATCGGAAGTCAAATATTTGTAGTTCACTGAGTATAAATGAGTCCCATGCAAATACCTCTATTGGCAATCGGTTTGCTATTTTTTTTGCTCTCCTGCAGTAAGCCATCTAAAGAAAGTTCGTCAGATATAAAAATATCGATTGCTGACATTAGTGTAGATGAAGGCAACGGAAGTGCAACTATTTTGCATGTTACAGTCAACTTGAAACCTGCTTCCTCTAAGGAGATCCGGGTAAACTATTCTACGGAGGAATCAACAGCCAGGAATAATGAAGACTTTATAGGGACTGCCAATCAATTATTCGTATTTCAATCCGGTGAAACAGAAAAAAAGATCAGTATTTCTATTTTGGCTGATGATATCAAAGAAGGAGATGAGATTTTCAAGGTTGTCTTAAGTAACCCGGTCAATGCAATGCTGGAAAAAGCAACTGCAGCAATAACCATTGTAAATGATGATATACGCATCCCGTTTGCCGATAACGGTTATCAGGCACCGGCAACATACCCTGGATACAGTTTGGTTTGGGATGATGAATTCAATGGACCCATGTTGGATACCAGTTCATGGACGCATGAAACGGGGGATGGGTGTCCGAATATATGCGGATGGGGAAATAATGAATTGGAATTTTATACCGGCAGGCCTTCGAATCTTTTCTTCCAGGACGGCAAGATGATCATAGAAGCAAGAGCGGAAACTTT
>JACMLY010000033.1 GCA_014379345.1 Chitinophagaceae bacterium | reverse complement strand
ACCGTTATTTATTCAATCAAGACTTATTGAAAGGGATTTACAAAGAGGGGAATAAATGTGTGATAGGCGCTTCTGCAACAGTGACCGATTTAGAGGGGTCATCGATCATGCAGGATCACTTTCCCAGGTTAAAACAATATATAAAACTAGTTTCCTCAACACCCATTCGAAACATAGCCACCATTGCCGGCAATTTTATCAATGCTTCGCCCATCGGGGACCTCACAATATTCTTTCTTGCTTTAAATGCAACAGTGGTATTGAGTGATGGCACTAACACCAGGGAATTGCGCTTACGGGAATTATACAAAGGATACAAAACGCTCGATAAAAGACCGGATGAATACATTGAGAAGAGTTGGTTTATACTTCCCGATCAGAACACGCGGTTCCATTTCGAAAAAGTAAGTAAGCGCACCTGTCTTGATATTGCCAGTGTGAATTCTGCCATAAGTATCAGAATGGATGGTAATGAAATTGCTGAAGTATACCTCAGTGCCGGGGGTGTGGCCCCCACACCACTTTTTTTAGAAAAAACGGTGGCGTTTTTGAAGGGGAAGACTGTGAATGAAGAAACAGTACAGCAGGGGATTGAGATCATACAAAAAGAAATCGCTCCGATCAGTGATGTAAGAGGGTCGGAAACATACAAACGATTATTGCTAGGCCAGTTGTTTAAAGCACATTTTAAAGAATTGTTTGACCTTGACCCGTTCCTTTTATAACCCCTTTAGCAGTTGTGCATGCGGGGTACCAGGAAGGAGGAGGCGTTGACCAACTGAGAGTCGGCTTCATAAATGATTGCGTGCCGCTACATAAAATGTTTTTATGAAGAACATCGATTCTGCAACACATACACGAGGTGAGTCAGTGTACCTGGACGATATTCCATTGTTACAGGGAACATTGTTCGGAGCGGCTTTTGGTTCGCCGGTGGCGCATGGCACGATTAAAAGCCTTGATATAGAAGCTGCAAAGCAAATGCCCCGTGTAGTAAAAGTATTTACCTATCGTGATATTACCGGGGAAAACCAGATCGGCGGAATCATTCCGGACGAAGTTCTGCTGGCAGAACATGAAGTAGACTTCTGCGGGATGCCTGTGGCTTTTGTTGTAGCTGAAACGGAAGATGCCGCAAGAGCTGCGATAAAGAAAATAAAAGTTGAGATCGATCTGCTACCTGTCATTACCGACCCGCGTGAAGCGCAGCAAAAAGGAGAACTCATCGTACCCCCAAGAACATTTTTGCTGGGCGATACGGACTCGGCATGGTCTGGCTGCTGCTACATTTTTGAAGGTATTGCCGAAACCAACGGGCAGGAACATCTGTACATTGAAACGCAGGGCGCTTACGCCATTCCCCAGGAGAATAATGGCATCAAAATCTATTCTTCTACCCAAAGCCCGAGAGCAACGCAACAGGCTTCCTGTAAAGTGACCGGTCTTGCCATGCACCAGGTAGAGGTTGATGTAACCCGCCTTGGTGGGGGTTTTGGCGGCAAAGAAGATCAGGCCAATGCATGGGCCGCCATGTGTGCGCTGGCAACCCATATTTTGAAACGGCCGGTAAAATATTCGCTGAACAGGATGGAGGATATGGCTATGACGGGAAAACGGCATGCTTATTCTTCTGATTTTAAAATCGGATTAAATAAAGAATTGAAAATAATTGCCTATGAGGCAAGCTTTTTTCAGAATGCAGGTGCCGCTGCAGACCTTTCTCCGGCTGTGTTAGAAAGGACTTTATTTCATTGTACCAATAGTTATTTTATACCTAACGTCAAAGCCAGAGCGTATAGTTGCCGTACACATTTGCCTCCGAATACTGCTTTCAGGGGGTTTGGTGGACCGCAGGGAATGTTTGTGATCGAATCAGCGATCGTCAAAGCTGCAGAGAACATTGGAGTTGATGCTGCTGTTATTCAAAAAACCAACCTGATCATTTCGGGCGATGAATTTCCTTACGGACAAACGGCAGTCAGTGAAGCAAATCATTGTTGGGAAAAAGCAATGTTGATGTATGATATCGATTCGATCAAAAACGAAATAAGCTTTTTTAATGACAACAATAAGTTATTTAAAAAGGGGATGGCGCTGATGCCTGTATGCTTTGGCATTTCATTTACAAATACCATGATGAACCAGGGAAGAGCGCTGGTACATGTATTTACTGATGGCAGTGTTAGTGTGGCAACGGGAGCAATAGAAATGGGTCAGGGAGTGAACACGAAAATCCTGCAAGTAGCGGCACAGGTGTTTTCTCTCGATCCTGAAAAGGTGAAACTGCAAACAACAAGCACACACAAGATCGCCAATACTTCACCATCCGCCGCCAGCGCTACAGCCGATCTAAATGGCAAAGCAACATTGATGGCCTGTAATGCAATCAAGCAACGCATGCTGGCTGTTGCATCCGAAGCACTGAATGCAGATGTATCGTCCCTTACGTTAAAAGACGAACATGTATGCATAGATGGCGAACGCTGTGAATGGACATGGCAGCGATTGGTGATGGCTGCTTTTTTAAAGCGTGTGAGTTTATCCGAACATGCACATTATGCTACTCCGGAAATTTATTTTGACAAACTGAAAGAAAAGGGACATCCGTTCGCCTATCATGTCTACGGCACCGCCATAGTTACAGCGACGATTGATTGCCTCAGGGGCATTTATGAATTTGATTCGGTAAAACTTGTTCATGATTTCGGAACCAGTATGAACGCTGCTATTGATATCGGACAAATCGAAGGTGGGATCGTTCAGGGCATCGGGTGGATGACAATGGAAGAATTAATGTTTGATAAGGAAGGGCGTCTTCGCTCGAATACCTTGTCTTCTTATAAGGTGCCGGATATTTATTCAGTACCAAAGAGAATTGACATTGAAGCCTTAAAAACAGAACAGGATAATTTAGCTATTTTTCGTTCAAAAGCAGTCGGGGAACCACCGCTGATGTATGGCATCGGCGCTTATTTTGCTTTGCGGAATGCGATCAAAGCCTTTAATCCACAAGCCGACATCGCATTTGCTGCACCAATGACACCGGAAAGAACGCTGATGGCCTTGTATGGGCTAAGAGATAAGGAGGTTTGGGAAAGAGAAAAAGAGGTAAGTCATCACGGTTAAACATAATGACTATGTAAATTGTCAGGAATAAAAATGTGACTTAGTGTGGAACTCCTGAAAGAAGATATGGGCTACGAGATAGGGAGGTTTGGGAAACAGAGAAGGAGGTATGCTGTCACGCCTGAACACGTAATTAAACGTATCAATGATCAGGAAAAAAAGGATAACTATTAATTTAGTGTGAAACAGAGATAAGAAGGCTTCAAAATTACTCTCTTTTTCTCTTTCCCAATCTCTTTGTCTCTTGGCTTTAAAGCATGCACAAACAATTATCCATATGGCGCTTGATCCACAAAAGCATATTGAAGAACATCCCTGTTATGTTGCTGTACGTGTTAGAGAGCAGGGGTAGCAGTCCCGGAAGGCAGGGATTTTTTATGGCTGTGACTAAGGATGACGAAATGGAAGGTTCTATTGGCGGAGGAATTATGGAGCACAAATTTGTGGAAATGGCGAAGGAGAGGTTAAGGGCTTCTAAGGAAAGTAAAACCACAAATATTAGAAAACAAATACATGATAAATCCGCTGCAAAAAATCAAAGTGGAATGATCTGTTCGGGTGAGCAGACTAATTTTTTGTACCTGATGCAGGGTAATGATCGTATTCCGGTTGAAAATCTGATACGTTGTTTAGGAGAAAATAAGAACGGAGTGTTACAATTGTCGTCTGATGGTTTTTCATTTTCTGAAAATGTTATTGCAGAAGAAAATTTCCATTTTGAATTTGATTCAGAGCAGCAATGGTTATACCAGGAAAAAATCGGTTATAAGAATACTCTTTTTATTATTGGAGGTGGTCATTGTGCCCTGGCATTTTCAAGGATCATGTCTATGATGGATTTTTATATTCAATTATTTGATACGCGACCTGATCTCCATACAATGATCCAAAATGATCATGTGCATCAAAAACGAGTGATCAAGGGCTACAGCGAATTAAAGGAGTTGATTTCTTCGGGCAGAGATCATTTTGTAGTGGTGATGACCTTTGGCTATCGCACGGATGAAACAGCAGTAAAAGCGTTGCTTTCAAAAGAGTTTCGGTATTTTGGGCTACTGGGCAGTAGTAAAAAAATAAAAAAACTCCTGGCCGATCTGAAAAAAGAAGGATTTTCACAGGAGCAACTGAACAGGATACATGCACCTGTTGGATTGCCGATAAATAGCCAGACGCCGGAAGAAATAGCCATCAGCATTGCGGCGCAGGTTATACAGATAAAAAACAAAGATGTAAAAAACATAAGCGATCCCGAACTAAAGAAAACTTTTTCACACTAACGTATTGCTCCTGCTATTGTTTATCGTATTGTTAACAACAAATTTCTTCGTGTCCTTGGTGTCTTCCTTTGTGTTCTTTGTGAACCTCCTGATTGCATAGTCAAAGGGTTCACAAAGAACACAAAGGAAGACACCAAGGACACGCAGGAGAGGCAAAAAACATTTCTGCTTATGCATCTAACACCAAGAGAAAGCGAAAAGCTGCTTCTGTTTCTGGCAGGAGAGCTGGCACAAAAAAGAAAAGACCGTGGCCTTAAATTAAATTATCCTGAATCGATTGCTTTGATCAGCAGCCAGCTTCAGGAAGCAGCAAGAGATGGCAGATCAGTTGCGGAATTAATGCAATTCGGAGCAACGATACTTTCCAGAGAAGATGTTATGGAGGGAATACCTGAAATGATTGAGGAAATACAGATTGAAGCCACTTTTCCAGACGGCACCAAGCTTGTAACTGTACATAATCCCATACGTTAATTAAAAAACTCAAAATGATCCCAGGCGAATATTTTTTAGCAAGCGATCCCATTGAATGTAATACTGGGCGTGTAACTGTAAAAATGGTGGTTGTCAATACCGGAGACCGCCCCGTTCAGATAGGTTCTCATTTTCATTTTTTTGAAGTGAACAGGCAAATGGAATTTGACAGGGAAAAAGCTTTTGGTATGCGGTTGAATATCCCTGCGGGTACTGCTGTTCGTTTTGAGCCGGGAGAAGAAAAAGAGGTTGAATTGGTAGCCTTTGGAGGGAATAAAAAGCTTTTCGGATTTAATAATCTTGTTGACGGTAGCACTGACGCCGACAAAGCCAGACAGGCTGCCATGAAAAAAATTGGCAAACAAAAATTCAAAAACAAGAAAGCATGAGTCTCCACATCAATAGGATCAGGTATGCAAATATGTATGGCCCCACTACAGGAGATCAACTGCGGTTGGGTGATACGGAACTGATCATAGAAGTAGAAAAAGATCACACAGTTTACGGTGATGAGAGCAAGTTTGGTGGAGGTAAAACGGTGCGTGATGGCATGGCTCAATCGGCTACTGCAACAAGAGACAATGGCGTGCTCGATTTTGTGATTACCAGCGTGCTTGTCATCGACCACTGGGGAATTGTAAAAGCAGACATTGGAATTAAAGATGGAAAGATTGTTGGTATTGGTAAAGCCGGTAATCCGGACACGATGGAGGGTGTTAATAAAAACATGGTCATCGGCGCTTCAACGGAGGTGCATGGCGGTGCAGGTTTGATCGCCACAGCGGGAGGCATTGATTCGCATATTCATTTTATTTGCCCGCAGCAGATCGACCATTCTCTTTTCAGTGGAATAACTACGATGATCGGAGGCGGCACCGGCCCCGCTGATGGAACCAATGCCACTACGGTGACACCCGGTGCCTGGAACATCCGAAAAATGCTGGAGGCTGCAGATGCATTTCCGATGAATCTGGGATTTTTGGGTAAAGGAAATTGTGCAAGCATCGAACCTCTCAGCGAACAAATTGAAGCCGGCGCGTTGGGATTAAAAATTCATGAAGATTGGGGCTCAACGCCGGCGGTTATCAACGCTTCGCTGGAAGTTGCAGATAAGTACGATGTGCAGGTTGCCATTCATACCGATACTTTAAATGAAGGCGGTTTTTTGGAAGATACGATCAACGCGATCAAAGGAAGGGTCATTCATACGTATCATACGGAGGGAGCGGGTGGGGGGCATGCACCGGATATTATCAGGGCGGCGATGTTTCCAAATGTGTTGCCTTCTTCAACAAATCCTACAAGACCTTACACTGTAAATACGATTGATGAACACCTGGATATGCTGATGGTTTGTCATCACCTCGATAAATCAGTACCGGAAGATGTAGCATTTGCCGATTCGCGCATCAGACCGGAGACGATCGCAGCTGAAGATATTTTGCATGATATGGGTGTGTTTAGTATGATGAGCTCTGATTCGCAGGCGATGGGTCGCGTTGGCGAAGTCATTACGCGCACCTGGCAAACTGCAGACAAGATGAAAAAACAAAGAGGTTTTTTAAAAGAAGATGAGGCAAAAAAGAATGACAATTTCCGGGTGAAAAGATTTCTTGCTAAGTATACTATCAATCCGGCCATCACTCACGGTATTTCGGAATATGTAGGGTCGTTGGAAAAAGGAAAGATCGCTGATATTGTTTTATGGAAACCGGCATTTTTCGGAGCAAAACCCGAGATGATCATCAAAGGAGGAATGATTATCGGCGCCAGGATGGGTGATCCGAATGCGTCTATTCCTACTCCGCAACCAGTTATTTACCGACATATGTTTGGAGCTTACGGAAAGGCACTACACAATACCTGTGCAACATTTGTTTCAAAAGCATCTATTAAAAATGGTTTGATGAAAGAATACAGGTTACAGAAAATGATTTTACCGGTGAAGAATTGCCGCACCATTTCAAAAAAAGATCTTATCCACAATGATGCAACGCCAAACATTGAAGTGAATCCGGAAAATTATGAGGTGAAGGTTGATGGTGAGCATATTACCTGTGAACCCGTTTCAGTGCTGCCGCTGGCGCAACGATATTTTTTATTCTGATTTCTTCGTGACCTTGGTGTCTTCCGTTGTGTTCTTTGTGAGCCCCTGGACTGTACGATCAGAAGCTCCACAAAGAGCACTAAGGAAGACACGGAGGACACGGCCAGAAAAGCAAAATTCTATGATCATTAAAGAGATAATAGGCAACATCAAAGATATAGACCTGACTAGCCGCATGATCGACCATCTGGAATTGGAATGGTATGAAACCACGAAAAGAATTCTTCATAAGCGAACAGAGGCTGGAAAAGAAATTAGTTTAAAGCTCTTAAATCAAAGTCAGGGGCTTGAGGAAGGAGATGTGATCTATGAGGATGAACAGTCTCTTATTGTGGTCTCAATCAAACCCTGCGAGTCAATGGTCATCAAGCCCGTAACCATGTACGATATGGCTTATATATGTTATGAGATCGGTAACAAGCACCTGCCGCTTTTCTATGAAAATGATGAACTGCTGGTACCTTACGAAGCACCCCTCTTTAAATTATTGCAGGCATCAGGTTTACATGCACAAATTGAAAATCGAAAATTATTACATCAATTAAAAACGACAGTCTCCGCACACAATCACACTGAAGGCAAAAGCCTTTTTTCAAAAATCCTTCAATTAAGCTCCCCGAATGAATAACTTGTTTCGGTTGTTGCAGTTGTCTGATCCAGCCTTGCCTATCGGTGGATTTGCCCATTCATATGGCCTGGAGACCTACGTTCAAAAAGGAATTGTACACGACAAGGCTTCTGCAAAAGAATTCATCGACCAGATGCTTTCGCAAAATATTCAATATACGGATGCGGCTTTTGTTTCGTTGGCATATGACGCCACAACGCAAGATGATATTGGCGAAATACAGAGACTTGATGAAGAATGCACAGCCGTGAAGCTTCCAAAAGAAATACGGCAGGCCAGTGAGAAATTAGGAACGCGCTTAATAAAAATATTTGGAGTATCCACGGAAAACAACCTTGCGGACCAAATCAGGAAGGCAGTTCTGGAAAATCTGACTCCGGGAAATTATTCGATATTATTTGGTGTATTCGCTGCTGCTTTGCAAATTGAAAAAAGGGAAGCACTTACAGGCTTTTACTATAATTCAGCAGCAGGAATGGTTACCAATACCGTAAAACTGGTTCCGTTAGGTCAACAGGATGGTCAGGAGATATTATTTTCTTTACAGCCGTTAATAAGCACACTGGTGGAGAAATCTTTACTGCCAGATCCTGCGTTGATCGGATTATGCTGTACAGGCTTCGATATCAGGAGTATGCAACATGAAAAGTTGTATTCAAGATTGTACATGTCGTAAAAGAATAAATAAACCAGCACATAAAAACAATGATAAATTCAATGATGATAATATCTTAATTCGGATTGTTTTTTTAAAATGTAAGTATATATGCAGGAAAGAAATTACGTAAAGATTGGTATTGCCGGCCCAGTAGGATCGGGCAAGACAGCTTTGATAGAACGTTTATCCCGAAACATGAGTGAACAATACAGCATCGGAGTAATAACAAATGATATTTATACAAAGGAAGACGCGGAATTTTTAACGCAGAATAGCCTCTTGCCTGCCGCGCGCATCATCGGCGTAGAAACAGGAGGTTGTCCCCATACTGCCATACGAGAGGATGCCAGTATGAATTTAGAAGCAGTGGAGGAAATGGCGCGCCGGATTCCGGATGTGGAAATTATCTTTATTGAAAGCGGTGGCGATAATTTATCAGCAACTTTCAGTCCCGATCTTGCAGATATTACCATTTTTGTGATCGATGTGGCCGAAGGAGATAAGATACCACGTAAAGGAGGCCCCGGCATTACCCGGTCAGATCTCCTCGTTATCAACAAAATTGATCTCGCGCCCTATGTCGGCGCAAGCCTTGAAGTAATGGAAAATGATTCCCGGAAAATGAGAAAAGGATTGCCGTTTGTTTTTACTAACCTCATAAGCCTGGAAGGCCTGGATACCGTGGTTGATTGGATCCGTAAATACGCCTTGGTAGAACGGGTGGATGAACCGAAACTTTTAAGATGATCGCTGCACTCCAAATACAGGCCGGTCTGCGAAATGGTAAAACATTTTTAAAGAATTCGTTTTACACGCAACCATTTAAACTTTTAGATATAACGGAGGATAAGACCGATGCAACATTACGGTTAATGATGATGAGTTCTTCCCCGGGCATACTCGATGAAGATGAATATAAAATACAGGTTGAATTGGGGGAACAATGTTCTGTTGAGCTAGAAACCCAATCTTACCAACGATTGTTTCACATGAAAAATAGAGCAACACAGCAAATGCAGGTAAAAATGGCAAAGGGTTCTTCATTTATTTTTTTGCCACATCCTTCCGTGCCGCATGAGTGTTCTTCTTTTTTATCGAAGAATATATTCTATCTCTTAGAAGATTGTATGCTGATCTGGGGCGAGGTGTTGACCTGCGGCAGAAAATTAAATGGTGAAGTATTTCGGTTTTCCAGGTATCATAGCCAGACAGAAATATTTTTATCCGGCAAACTGATTGTGAAGGAAAACCTGCTTGTAGCTCCCGCTTCAACAAACGTTAACGCGATCGGTCAACTGGAAGGGTTCACGCACCAGTCGAGTTTCATTTGTATTTGCAAAGAGATTCCTGGTAATCCCGCTCTTGAAAGCATTCATGAAATACTTTCCGTGGAAAAAGATATTTGTTTTGGTGTTTCTACTCTGTCCGTAAACGGAATTATCATCCGGCTTTTAGGCTACGGAGCAGAACAGCTGTATAATATTCAAAAAACAATTTCAAAGCTTGTGATTGCCGCAAATAAAAAAGCAAACAACATCAAAACCAAGACCTATGCAAAATGATCTGGAAATATTAGTGCTGGCAGCCATTACTATTTCGTTTCTGCATACCGTGACAGGCCCGGATCACTATCTTCCATTTGTTGCCTTATCAAAATCAAGAGGCTGGTCTTTTTCAAAAACAATTGGCTGGACGATTGTTTGCGGTTGTGGTCATATAGGTAGTTCCGTGTTGCTAGGCTTGGGCGGCGCTGCAATAGGCTGGTCCTTTTCAAAAATCAATGCCCTTGAATCAGTGCGTGGCGGCATTGCAGGCTGGACCCTCCTCTCTTTCGGTCTGCTTTATGCAACCTGGGGTTTGATAAAAGCAAATCAAAACCGGCGACATAAACATTTCGATATCCAGGAAGACGGCTCTGTGTATGTGTCCGAACACAGGCATGGAGAATTGGTAATGCCAAAAGAAAGACATAAACTGACTCCATGGGTACTGTTCATAATTTTTTTACTAGGCCCCTGCGAGCCCATGATCCCCTTGCTTTATTTTCCGGGGGCCAGAAATTCTTTTCCTGCGATGTTATTGCTTATACTGATCTACACTTTTTTCACTTTGGTCACCATGGTGCTGATGGTAGCGTTGGGCTATTATGGTATCTCCATTTTCAAAACCAATAAACTGGAGCGGTACATGCACGCACTGGGTGGCGCTACTATTTTTATTTGTGGTTTGGGGATGGTGTTCATGGGATGGTAGGGTCGATTATAGGTTTGCAGAGAATGAAACAAATCCTTCTTGTTGTTCGTGTCTTCCTGCGGACCTTTGTGCAATACCTCCTGTTCCACGGTGGTTAAATCGGGTCTTAAACATAAAGAGTCTTCATATGCTAACGTTTTTTAACCACAGAGGTAAAGGAGGGAAGGCACAGAGGTACACAGGAAGCACCAGCCAGGTTTGAAACTAGTCTACTATCTGAACCGGTAGCGCTGTTGATTAAAAATAAGTTACTTCTCTCGCACAATTGTTCCGGTGATATACCCAAACGGTTCGTCGGTAGCAATAAAGATCTCGTTGTTATTGTCCATTCCAAATTGTTCAAGATTAAAAAGAATATGGTGCTTATTCGGCATGATCAGGCTGATCTCTTCCACATCACGACATTCTTTTAAAACTTCTTCACCCATTGCATACAAAGTTTGCTGTACGGATAGGCTTTTATGATGGGCAAAAGTCTTTAGCAATGTCGCACGGATACTTGTATAAAGCGAACTGAAATCCAGTTTGTGTGAATTGTACCGCCAGGAAACCTCGCATTTTGTTGCCAGTATACGGTCAGCCGTTTCTTTTAATGTGGTGAACTGGTCTTTAATATAATGTTCAAAGCCGGAATCCGTTGTTTTTAATATCAGCAGGTCTTTAATGCCTGATACAACTGTCAGGTTATCGGCTGATTGCTCTATCAATGCCGTACGCTTTTCATCTCCATTACTAACGTAAGCATACGGATGTTGTTGGTCTTCAAAAAACATTCGGCTATACAAGTGTTCTTTTATTTCTATAACGGCTTTTGATAACTGTGGGTTATTTACAATGAAATGATTTGAAAGTTCAACACCAAACTCTTCGATGCTTCCGTTGAATTTTTCTTTTGCCAGTGCATACACAGTATTTTTTTGCGTATCAGTAGGAAGGATTTTCGAATTATCTCCCACCGTATGCACTGTTTCAAAATCACCCTGTAACGATACATTCACAGAAATTTGTCTAAATTCATGATGATCGGCATGCCGTATTATCTTTGAAAGATTCACTGCATTTTTTCCATAGGCGTTATTTGCTAATTTAATTTTCATACAAGAAATTTGATCATGAATTTATTGAAGTTAGGAAATAGTGTTTTGTTCAATTTAATATTTGTTATTAAAGTATCAGGCCCCTTCGGTCCTGAACAAAGTCGAAAGGTGGATAGGGGGTTGGGGGTGATGTGTTATGAATAAACTTATCATAAAAAGCAATCGGGTCATTCTCCCTGGCAAATCAATCAGCGCTTATGTAATTATTGAGAACGGTATTATTTCAGATATTGTTTCTCATTATCCGGGTGATTTTACAAAACTGATTGATGTTGGCGATAAGGTCTTAATGCCCGGCGTTGTTGACACGCATGTACACATTAATGAACCGGGGCGAACACACTGGGAAGGATTTGATACTGCAACCAGAGCAGCGCTGGCAGGAGGTATCACAACACTGGTGGATATGCCACTCAATTCTTCACCTGTTACCACTACGATAACAGCTTTCGAAGAAAAGTTAAAGGCAACTGAAAACAAACTGCACGTAAACTGCGGCTTTTGGGGTGGTATTGTACCAGGTAGTGAAATAGAAATCGAAGGATTAATTAAAACAGGGGTACTGGGATTTAAGGCCTTTCTAACCCATTCCGGCATTGATGATTTTCCAAATGTTACAGAAGCTGATCTTCGAAAGGTCATGCCGCTCATTGCAAAAAACAATCTGCCGCTACTGGTGCATTGTGAGTTATCAGATCCTGCACATTCTTCCCTGAACAATGATGACGGGTCTTATCAAAACTATCTTTCTTCCAGGCCAAAAAAATGGGAAGATGATGCGATCGCATTGATGATTGATCTTTGTGGGGAATTCGATTGCAGGGTTCATATCGTTCATTTATCTTCTGCAGATTCCATTGATCAAATTAGAAGGGCAAAACAAAAAGGATTGCCGCTGACCGTGGAAACAGCCCAACATTATTTATTTTTTACTGCCGACGAGATCAAGGACAGGCAAACAGCGTTTAAATGTGCGCCACCCATCAGGGAAAAAGAAAACAGGACGCGTTTGTGGGATGCGCTGAAAGAGGGAATTATCGATTTTGTGGCTACAGATCATTCGCCGGCGCCACCGGATTTAAAGGAATTGCAGACCGGCAATTTTACAAAGGCATGGGGAGGGATCGCATCCCTGCAGTGGGCGCTACCAGTGCTTTGGACAGGTGCTAAACAACGAGGTTTTGGGCTAACGGATCTCTCTAAATGGCTTTGTGAGAACCCTTCGAAATTACCTGGCGGAAAACTTAAAAAAGGACGGATTGAAAAAGGATATGAAGCTGACTTTGTCGTATTCGATCCAAATAAGACTTTCATAGTAAAGGAAGATGATATTCATCATCATCATAAAATAAGCCCTTATTTGAATCATGAACTTTCGGGTGTTGTTGAACAGACCTGGCTCGGTGGCATAAAAGTTTTTGATAAAGGAGAAATGACACTGGGGAGAGGAAAAATATTGTTAAATAATTTTTACTGATCATTTCAGAATTATTCCCTGTGCACTACGAAATTATTCCTGCAATTCCCTAAAATTCACACTATATTGAATTTATATGACAGAGCCATCATTCACAAAACTCACAGACCTCGCGGCGGAGCGAATGGGGGGCAAGGCGCTTCTTTGCAGTGATGATTTTTTTGCAGAGAAAGAGAATCTGCTTAAACCCGGCCGGGGTATTTTCATTCCTGATAAATACACAGATCGTGGTAAATGGATGGACGGATGGGAATCCAGGAGAAAAAGAATTCCAGGGCACGATTGGTGTATTATCCAGTTAGCAACACCCGGAAAAATAAGCGGCGTTGATATCGATACCAATTTTTTTCTGGGCAATCATCCGCCACATGCTTCCATCGATGCCGTTACATTTCAACAAGTAAAAAAGACCGATTGGGAAAAAATGGATTGGAAGGAGATACTTTCAAAATCATCACTTCAACCCGGGTCTCAAAATTTTTATGATGTCAATGATCATGGAATTTATACGCATCTGCGCCTGAACATCTATCCCGACGGCGGGGTTGCGCGATTAAAAGTATATGGTGAAGTTTTTAAAGATTGGAGCCTGGTGGATGAGAAAGAACAAGTAGATCTCGCGGCCGCAATAAATGGAGCGAAAGCCATACTATGCAATGATATGTTTTTCTCACATATGGACAACCTGATCATGCCCGGACGAGGAAAAAATATGGGTGATGGCTGGGAGACAAAACGCAACCGAACTCCCGGAAACCGTGATTGGGTAATAATCCGGTTAGCGCGGAAAGGATTTATCGATAAAATATCTATCGACACCAATCATTTTAAAGGCAATTACCCGGATAGCTGTTTGATCGAAGGTGCTGTGCTCGCCAATGATGAACACCTGCACGGCTCGTCGGAGATTAAATGGACAAGCATTCTTCCTCAAACCAAACTTAAAGCAGACCAGAAGCATTTCTTCGGTAAGGAGATTGCGAGTAAAAATGCATTCACCCATGTACGCTTATCCATTTTCCCTGATGGAGGTATCAGCCGGATGAGGATCTGGGGGAGAATAAAGAAATAAGTTTGCAATATTATTGTCAACCATGAAATTTATAAAATACGTTCTTGATTACGACTCTGGTTCCTTTCTCCTTTGGAGAGATGGTTGTGGGTGAGGTCAAGCCATTCGAACACTTCATACTTAAACACAAACGCAACAATGACCATCGCAGAATTCGATCACATGGAACCATCCATAAAAAGAACATTGCTCCTGCAATGCTGTGGTTCATCGGCCTGGATAGATAAGATGCTGAAGATGCCCCCGGTTGAAGACCTAATAGACCTTTTTGAAGATGCAGAGGAAAAATGGTATGAATGTAATGAAGCTGATTGGAAGGAGGCTTTTTCACATCATCCAAAAATCGGCGATATGGATGCATTGAGAAAAAAATTCTCCGGGGATCTGTTTGCCGGCGATGAACAAAGCTCAATCAATCAGGCATCGGAAAAATCCCTCACACTTCTTGCAGAAGCAAATAAAAGATATGAAGAGAAGTTCGGCTATATTTTTATCGTATGTGCGTCCGGGAAATCTGCGGATGAAATGATCGATATATTAAACAGCCGTTTGCAGAATGCACCCGGAGAAGAAATTAAAATTGCTATGGATGAACAGAACAAGATAACTAAATTGAGACTCGAAAAGATTTTCGAAATCTGATTATAGACCCTCAGTCCTGAGCCAAGTCGAAGGATGGAGAGGAGTTGGGGTGAGGTAATGAGCCAAATAACAACACATATTCTAGATACTACCGCCGGCAAACCCGCAGACGGCATCACCATTATTTTATACGCCGGTCAAAATGATGAGTGGACAGAAATGAGTCGCGGTAAAACAAACAATGACGGGCGGATTACTGACCTGCTGAAAAAAGATGAATGGTTGCAAAAAGGTATTTATAAACTCAGGTTTGAGACAAAGGATTATTTCGATAAAAAACTCGTTGAGACCTTTTATCCTTATGTTGAAATCATTTTCGAGATTCAATCCATCGAGCATTATCATGTGCCACTTCTGTTAAATCCTTTTGGCTACTCAACATACAGGGGGTCTTAATGCAGACACAGCCTGCACGAATTATATAAATCACTACTTATGAAATTCTCCATCCAAGAGAAGGAAAAAGAATCAATACTCAACGAATTAAGAACGGCGAACCTGAAATTTCAGCAGATATATCCAGGCGATAAGCCTGATCGGCAGGCTGTGCATACCGTATATGGGGGGGCTAATTTATTTAAGTCTGATACATGTATAAAAATGGGGGAGATTGCTTTAAAGAACCTCCAAACCTACGCTCCCAATTTTGTTGTGTTGGCCGGTGTACTGAAACTCGATGGCTATGAATACTTGCCTTCAGCAGAAAAAGAGGTAGAAGAACTGACGCAGAAATTAGATCAATTAAGTGAGGCTCAACGCAAAAAGGAACCGGGCTGGCTTGCCTATTCAGTGTATAATAAAATCGTTCAAAAACTGAATACCGAACCGGTTGAAGATTTCAGAATTGATTTTGAAGACGGCTTCGGCAATCGCCCTGATGATGAAGAAGACGCAACTGCAATCAATGTTGCTAACGAACTCGCCCTTGGAATGCAGAACAAAACAATCTCACCGTTTATCGGCATTCGTATAAAACCCTTTACGGAAGATCTGAAACACCGCGGTGTGCGTACGCTTGATTTGTTTCTCACTACTCTTCTGTCGAAAACGAAAGGAAGGTTGCCGGAGAATTTTATTGTGATGTTGCCTAAAGTAACCATTCCTGAGCAAATGAAAACCATGGTCAGGTTGCTCGAGATTCTGGAAGAGCGGAATGGCCTGCAATCGGGCACATTAAAAATGGAAACAATGGTTGAGGCTACCCAGATCGTTATGGATGATGAAGGCCGCAACCCCCTATTGCGCATTATCAGGGCCGGCGAGGGTCGCTGCATTGCCGCCCATTTTGGAACTTACGACTATACGGCATCTGCGGGTATCACGGCAAAATACCAAACCATGGCTCATCCTGTTTGCGATTTTGCGCATCATATGACGAAAGTAGCGCTGGGCGGAACCGGAATATTTATTTCAGACGGTGCAACCAATATCATCCCCATAGGTCCGCATCGCGCTGATACCCTCACATATGAACAACAAACCGAAAACCGCGAAGCAGTGCACAGGGCCTGGCGATTAGGTTTTCAACATACCACGCATTCACTTATCAACGGACTGTACCAGGGTTGGGATTTAAACCCCGCACAATTGCCGATGCGCTATGCCGCCACTTACACTTTCTTTTTGAGCAGCTATGAAGAAGCATTGATCCGGTTGCGGAGTTTTGTTGAACGGGCTGCCATCTCCACCCTCACGGGCGATATTTTTGATGACGCAGCAACCGGTCAGGGTTTATTAAATTTCTTTTTACGGGCAATGAACTGCGGAGCTATTTCAGAGGAAGAAACGCTTCAGACCGGTTTAACAATCGAAGAAATTTACAGCCGCTCTTTTTATGGAATATTAAAAGACAGGAGGAATAGCACAAAGGAAAAGGAGGGTTAAGGCAGATTTTCAAAAATGCTTCTCAGTTTATAAGTGTCATAAATGATAGTGAGCTCTGAAATTTTATTCTCCTCATTAAATTGAAAAACATCCACGCATTCGAAGTTCGTTTTACTTCCATCCTTTAATATCCAGTTGTACCTGAATTGCACCGCATAGACATTGGTTTTTTCCGTGTTTTCGAATATGTTCAACAACATAATAGCTGATTGTTTTGTATCAGCAAATAAGTCTTTATAAAATTCTTTAGCAGGCATATCACCATATAATGGAGAATGGACGATGCCGCCTGCCGAGAATAAGTTGGCAATTTTATCTGCATCACCCGATTCTAAACCGTGGAAATACTGGAGGATGATATCTCGCATTTTTTGTAATATTTTTTGACCTGTGCAATTACAAAAATAAATCGAATGCGGATATTTTTTCCTTACGGAAGCAAAAATGAAAATTTACCCCGCCATTCGATGGGGTAAATCTCGGGAAACACACTTAAATCATTACAATTTAATTGCACATCTTTCTAAAACTATTTTTGATCATCAATTAAAACGCCATTCAGTATATACTTTATCTGAACTGCCTTTAAATTGTCTGTTGCACCCGGAACGCCCACCAGCAGCACCGTGTATATTCTTCCATTTTCAACAGTGATGGTTCTGTTTGCAGAAATGGTATT
>JACMLY010000002.1 GCA_014379345.1 Chitinophagaceae bacterium | reverse complement strand
TTCAATATGGAGTATTACGAAACTAAGCACATGCCTATGGTTGCAGGGCTTCTAGGCTCAAATTTGGTAAAATACACCATTGAAAAAGGCCTTGCCAGCGGCATTCCCAACCAACCATTGCCTTATATGGCAATCGGAACATTTTATGTAAAGCGCCTTGATGATTATCAAGCGGCAATTGGCCCGAATAGAAATGCTATAAGGGCCGACTTCGCGAATTACACGAATACAGTTCCAGTAATTTTGGTTAGTGAGGTGGTAAGGTAGCTTCTCTATCGCCAACAGATAAAATGTAATCAATGTTCCACTTCCAGTAACAAAACGCTCAAAATTTCTTTCGCGATGTTTAGAGTTGTTGAGCGATTCCAAAGTAATTCTTGTTACTATTTTGTTACTCGAATCAGTAAACACACTGACTATCAGAAGAGGTCACATTTTGTATTCAGCTCCAATCAACCCTACATAATAAAGTTATTTTTTATAAAATTAAATCGGCAATAGAACCAACCAAACTGCGAAATCTGCTGATGAAATAAAAATGAGACCTGAATGCAAGTAGGCTAAATCATGCTTTCCTACTCGAAATACAAACCACTTTAGCTCCGTTGGTTTCAGTCGCAATGGTTTGGACAGGGGATGGTTTTGTCCGTATAGGGCTTCCTCAATTATTTGCATATTTGTGCTTATTAAATTGTTTGTGGGCCTTATATACGTATTTACTGATCTGACATTTCTTTGTCCCATTAATATTCCAATCATTTTTAGATCTTTTAAACATGCATACGCTGCTTCATTGTTTAACCTGCGCAGGCTAATCTAATTTAAATTGATTTGATATGAGAATTTGTGTGAGATTCAGTGTGGTGGCCATTTTACACAGAAAAAAGGCCTTCGGATGAAGACCTTTATATTACTCAAAAGTAGTCTTAGGTAGCCTGAGTTCGAACTTTTTGATGAATGATCTAATATCCATTCTTGAAATATCGAAAATTTCATATTCTATTTAAATTGAGAGCAGACAATATCGGCAAACCCTTTTTACTTTGAATTGATTTCGTCTTCAGCTTAGAAGAATTGGTTATACTTTCCCGTCAGTAACATCAGGAGTATGAGAGATTCTTCAGCAGTAACCCCTTTACTTCCGTCCAATTGTTTACCCTTGTGTAACCATTTAAATGAGTGTTTATGTTATGGGGGGCTGTAAAAAGCAGTTTTTCCCCATTGAAATTACTCAGGTTCTTGAAATGGTCGTCAATCATAAAGTCGCCCGAAATGGTTTTTTTGGAACCACAGAAAACTATTTGGTGCCAGGTTATAAATGGGAAGTATTCACCCAACCATTCATACTTTTCTATAAGTGATTGCGGAAATTCCATAGCTGCAGAAACAATAAACAACTCATACAATTCATTTAGTCCTTTAACCACATCCTGACTGCCGGGCATAACTTCGGCGTTGCGAAAAAACCCAGGCATGTGTAGAAAATCCCTGATTAACCGAGGCTGAGGGAAAGCAAGATCTTCGGGCTTACCCAATAATTCACTTCTTTCTATTTCAGTTCCCGTGGCATCCTTATACCATTTTATGTACTGAGAGGTGATATCCACTATTACATGATCCATATCGACCAAAAGCCGCTTCTTTTTCATATTTTGCCATTTAATGCAAAATAATGCAATTTTTTGCGATTAAACATGCAATTTATGTAGCTTTATTGCAAAACATACCAAATGTTGAAGGAAGAGCGAATGGATTTCATTATAAATCAGTTGAAATCAAATCCATCGGTAAAGCTTGGCAAATTAAGTGAGGCTTTGCATGTATCGGAATATACCATCAGAAGGGATATTGAATCACTAGCTAAAAATGGGTTAGTCACCAAAGTGCGCGGCGGCGCTATTCCTCATTCTCCCAGCGCACATAGTTTCAAAGAACGGATTCACGTGTCTGAGAATGAAAAATTGATCATTGCACAAAAAGCATTGCAACTCATCAAACCGGGCAGCACCATTCTGCTGGATGGAGGTACCACTACTTATACATTAGCGGGGTTACTGGATATGCCCCTCACCGTTATTACCAACAACATTCCGATCGCAGCCTTGTTAGCGGGCCGGATAAATATGGAGGTAATTATTACCGGGGGCAGAATATTACCGGATTCCCTGGTTGCTGTTGGTTCATATGCCATTAAGCTCTTGGAACAATTGCATGTGGATATATGCTTTGTGGGTATATGCAGCCTTCACCATCAAATTGGAGTAAGCAGTATTGATTATTTTGAATGTGAAATGAAACGGGCGATGGTAAGCTGCTCAGACAAAATTGTGGCACTTACAGGGCATGATAAAATCGGTACGGCAGAAACGTATAAAATCTGCGCAATCGATACGCTAGATGCTATTGTCACGGAGATTGATGCAAGAAACGAGATCTTTGAGCCCTATCGGCAAAGAAACATTCAGATTCTTTAGTAGTCCCGGCAGGAATCGAACCTGCATCTAGAGTTTAGGAAACTCCTATTCTATCCATTGAACTACGGGACCAATCTTACAATTCAGCCAGGAATTGTCAATCGGGCGGTAAAAGTAATAATCCTGCTTTAAAGTTGAGAGGCAATTTTCATTAATTTCTTATAAATGACTCCTGTTACTGAATCTGAAACCTGTAATCTGCATGGCTTGGCCTATCTTTGCAGTCCTCTAAAAAATAAGTGATGAAATTCTATAATCTGTTAATAAAATACAGGCTCCAGTTAGGCATTTTGCTGCTGATAGTGGGTGGGGTAGCCAATTATTATGCGGGCTTCTGGCCTGCTTTTCCTGCTTACCTGATCGGTGTCATATTGATCGCAGGACATTTCTTCATAGGTCCGCTTCGCCTTGTTCAAACGGCTATGGAAGAAGGCGATATGGACGCTGCTGAAAGAGTGATCAATGGAATTAAATATCCTGACCTTTTATATAAGCCTATCCGTTCTGCATTTTACACGGTCAAAGGCCAGCTTAAGATGATGAAACAGGATTTCGATGGCGCTGAAATAGCTATGAAAAAAGGATTGGACCTGGGATCACCGATTAAGGAAGCCGAAGGCGCTAACATATTGCAACTTGGAATGATCGCGATGCAAAAAGGAAATTTTAAACAGGGCGAAAGTTATATCCGGCAGGCTATCCGCAAAGGATTACCCGACAAAGAAAATGAAGCGGCAGCCTATCTCCAGATGTGTAATATTATGATGAACAAACGCGAATTCAGGGCAGCAAAAGATTTTTTCAAAAGAACCAAGGCCCTGAAACCGACCAGCCCAGAGATCGTCAAACAGATCAAGGAAATCGAAAAATATATTACGCGAATACCTGGTTAACGCGAATTGGGGGCGAATTGACGCTAATGAGTCTTGCTAAATGATGTTTGGAACGTGATGAAGAATGAGTAGCACTTCTCTTTTACTTTTGCGGCCAATTTACAGTCGCCGACGTAAAACGTTCCTGAATTTTTGAATACCGGTACGCAAACAGTTTCTTAATATCGTTTTTAATAAGCACCGCATTAATCATATCTCCGGCAATCCAACCTGGAATTTCATATTGCAATACATCCGTCATTTCCGTTCCGTCATCAATGGGTCTAAAAAAATGCTGGTGCTGCCAGTAACGAAAAGGACCGCGTTGTTGCTCATCGATGAATAAAATTTCCTCTTCAACCCTGGTGATGACTGTTGTCCATCTCATGCGAATATTGAAGAGTGGGCGAACGGTGTAATTAATAATCTGTCCGGTGTAAATAGGCTTATCATCAAGCGCTGTAAGTATCCTGAATTGAAAATTAGCAGGAGTGATCAATTGCAAATTACCAGGGTGCGAAAAAAAATCCCAGGCCTGCTTTACAGGAATGGGAATTTTTTGAACAATCTTAAACGTGTGAAGACTCATTACGGAATAACCAATGAATTACGATATAGTTCAATGATTGCTTCGAATACTTCTGTACCCTATCGTCGGATGAAGTTTTGCCACGAATTTCACTAATAACACGAATTATTCGCGTCAATTGGTAATCGTTAGCGTCAATTCGCGAGTGAAAAATCTATTTTTAACTGGGCTACAGTCTGATTGATCACCAATATTACTTTCTTTGCCAACGCAGGGGTTGCTTCCAGGTTTTCATTCTTCTTGCAATTTTGTTCTACCGCACGAATTTCGTCTTTAATAGAATCCATACCCATGGAACCAGTTGTTGATTTTAACTTATGAGCAAGTTTCCCCAGGGCATCCCATTGCTTTTGTTCGAGCGTGGTTTGCATCTCTTCCACCGATCCCGGCATTGTATCTACAAATAATTCAACCATTTGTCTTATAAAAGATTCGTCTCCGCCGGAAAGACCATGTATCATAGTGAGATCGTAAAGCTTTTCCGTTGGAATCGATTCAGCGGTTTCATTCTGTAAAGGTTCCAAAATAAAAATTGAATCCGGACAATCCACAAGGTTTTTCGAAACCAGCTGAAACAATCTTTGTTCATCGAGCGGTTTGGGTAAATAATCATTCATCCCTTTTTGCAGGTATCTGTCGCCCTCACCGTTTAATAAATTAGCAGTAAGCGCTACAATGGGTGTGGCCGCCTTGGCAGCATCCTTTAAACGACGGATACTTTCGGTCGCCTGCATGCCATCCATTTCAGGCATCTGTATATCCATCAATACAAGGTCGTATGTATTTTTTTCCACTTTCTCAACGGCTTCCCTGCCATTGGCAGCAACATCTACGGTAAAGCCCCATGACTGCATGATGTGCTTTGCCAACTGCTGATTCATTTCTATATCATCTACCACAAGTACCTTTCGATGACCTAAGCTTTTGTAATTAGTTTGGTGTACCATCAATTCTTTTTTTGTAGGGTTCAGGGATGTTCTTTATCTGGTTTTTAATTCTCCGGCTTGTATCATTCTGTAAATAGTGGACTTTCCCACATCGAGTTTTTTTGCTACAAGTAATACATCTTTATCATATTTATCTAAATAATGCTGGATGATATCGATCTCGTACTCTTTCAGGGATCTCTCCTTGTTCAATAGATCATTTACAGCGGCACTTGTATTGATAGCAATATGATCTTGTAGAATAGATTCATCATCCGACATCACCACGGCCAATTCAATAACAGATTTCAATTCACGCACATTCCCGGGAAAAGCGTAGGTAAGCAATTTTTGCTGCGCTTCCTGCGACAATGATTTTTTTGGAAGATTGTTATCCTTACAAAACAGGTCCATGAAATGTTTGGAAAGTACCAGTATATCATTTCCCCTGTCACGCAGTGGCGGAAGCGAAATAGGCAATCCTATCAACCGGTAATACAGATCTTCACGGAAGGTTTTATTTTTTACTTCTTCAAGCAGATTACGGTGTGTTGCTACAATGATGCGCGCATTGACCGGCATTACTTCATTGCTGCCGATCCTTGTCACTTCCCGTTCCTGCAATACTCTCAATAATTTTGCCTGTAGATTAATATCCAGTTCGGCGATCTCGTCTAAAAACAGCGTTCCATTATTTGCTTCTTCAAATTTTCCGATACGCCTGGTTACCGCACCGGTGAACGCACCTTTTTCGTGTCCGAACAATTCACTTTCAAGCAGGTCTTTTGGAATGGCGGCTACATTGACTGCCACAAAAGGCTTTTTATGTTTTTCTGAATTATAATGAATGGCCTTGGCTACCACCTCTTTTCCTGAGCCCGTTTCGCCATTGATGGAAACTGTAATAGTTGTTTTTGATGCCTTTTCGATCAATGAAAAAACTTTCAGTATCGGATCGCTTTTCCCAATAATAAATTTTGAAAAATCATGCTTCTGGGCTACCTGCTCTTTTAATTGCTCTACTTCATTGCGAAGTCCGTTGATCTGTTGCAGGTGTAAAAGCGAATTCCACAAGCGGTCCTTGGTTTCCTCATCTTTTACAATGTATTCGAAAGCCCCGTTTTTTAGTAACGTGATGGCAGTCGATACATCGTCCTGGCCAGAAATGATCAGCACCTGGATATCAGGGTGTACACCTTTTATTTTTTTCAGTACTTCACCCCCATCCATATCCGGCATCGAATAATCAAGGGTCACAACATCAGGCTTTTCGTGCAGGTGGCTGAAAAATTCCTTGGAGCTGGTGAAACGTTTCACGTCATAATCAGGATTCAAAGAGAGATGATGCTGGAGCATAGAGCCATACCAGTGATCATCTTCTAAAATGAAAACTTTTAGAGGGTTTTGATTTTTCATGGGATTAGAACTATTTCTTACAAACGTAAAAATGGAAAAAATATTCCCAAAGAAAGAATGGATTCCCAAAAATTCTTGCTTTTCTGCCGGTTTTCGTAAGGGTTTCTACATGTTTTCGCTTAGGAATTCGCCATTTGAAAACCTTAAAAGTTTTAATGCCTGCTGCTTGATGGCTAATCTATATTATACTCCTGCACAGAGGTGCGCGGAATAGGTTCCGCATTTTCCGGCCATGAATCATTCTTATCTTTGATGAATGGGTATGAATTCGGAAAAACTCCACCAAAAATTCCTGGAAGAATATAGAAAACTAAATGAAGAGCAACGAAGAGCAGTGGATACCATTGACGGGCCGGTGATGGTGATCGCTGGTCCTGGTACAGGTAAAACACAGATACTGGCAGCAAGGATCGGGAAAATTCTGATTGACACCGATACATCTCCTGAAAACATGCTTTGCCTGACCTATACCGATGCGGGCGCCATTGCCATGCGACGCAGGCTGAATGGGCTGATCGGATCCGATGCATACAAGGTGAACATTTATACTTTCCATGCTTTTTGTAATGATATCATCCAGGAAAACCTGTCCATGTTCGAGAAAACAGAAATGGATCCCATTTCCGACCTGGAAAAAATACAGTTGTTAAAAACATTGATCGATACTTTTCTTAAAGACCATCCATTGAAACGCTACCGGGGCGATGTTTACTTCGAGATCGGCAATCTTGCCGGCTTGTTTTCCACAATGAAACGGGAGGGGTGGACGCCGGCTTTCATTCAGCAAAAGATCGATATGTTTATCGATGACCTTCCTAACCGGGATGGTTTTGTTGCCAAACGCGCAACCAGGGAATTTAAAAAAGGCGATATCCGCACGGATAAAATACAGGAAGAAAAAGAGCGGATGCAAAGATTAAGCGCCGCGGTCAGCGAATTTAACAGCTACCAATCATTAATGCGGCAGCATAACCGGTACGATTTCGACGATATGATCAACTGGGTGATCAAGGCATTTGAGGAAAACAAACAATTACTCTCCGATTACCAGGAACGGTATCAATATATACTGGTAGATGAATACCAGGATACGAGCGGTACCCAGAATAACCTGATCCGGTTGCTGATCAGTTATTGGGACAAACCCAATGTTTTTGTGGTAGGAGATGATGATCAAAGCATTTTCCGTTTCCAGGGAGCTAACGTGGAGAATATGCTTGAATTCGCGAATAGTTATAAGAACGACCTGCTGACCGTAGTGCTTACAAACAATTACCGGTCAACCCAACCGATACTGGATATTTCCAAAACCCTTGTCGATAGAAATGAAGAGCGATTGATCAGACAGATCGATGGACTTACCAAAAGTTTATTATCGAGCAATCCATTGGTTAGCCAGCTTACACATCCCCCCGCCGTTGTTGAATACGAAACCCAACGGCATGAGATGACCGATATTACGTTAAGAGTTGAACGACTGATTGCTGAGGGAATCCCTGCGGGGCGGATCGCTGTATTGTACCGCGAAAATAAGTATGGTGATACACTTACTAAGTATTTTCAACAAAAAAAGATCCCCGTATTCAGTAAGCGAAGTTTGAATTTGTTTGATATCCCCCTTGCCCGGAAAATCTTAATGATCCTGCGTTACCTGGCCGCTGAACATGATACGCCTTATGGCGGCGATGAAATGTTGTTCGAAATCCTGCATTTCGATTTTTATTCTATCCCTCCGATTGAAATTGCAAAAATTTCTATTACGGTGGCCGAAAAACAATTCAGCGACAACCGGACATCCATTAGAAGATTGTTGTCGGAAAAATCGAACCAGCCTCCCAGAGATCTTTTCGATCCCGGTATTCACCCGGGGTTGAAACAGGCCAGTACAATATTAGAACAGTTGATTGCAGATGTTCCCAATATTACTATTCAGGTTTTGTTCGAACGGATCATTCGAACCGCGGGTGTATTGAATTCTATCATGCAAAGCCCGGAAAAAGTATGGCAGATGCAGGTGCTCACTGCATTGTTTGATTTTATCAAGGAAGAAACAAGACGCAATCCCGATTTGCAACTCCCAAGGCTTGTACAAATGATTGACCTGATGGAGGAAAACGATATTTGTATTCCGGTTGTTCAGGTTTGCGGTAGCGATAAAGGCGTAAACCTTTTGACCGCTCATGGCTCGAAGGGATTGGAATTTGAATATGTTTTTGTAGCCGGATGCAATGCTTCTTTCTGGGAAAAGAAACGCAAGCCTGGTGGCGGATACAAATTCCCCGATACCATTTTTTCTTCTGCACCAAAATCAAGCGATGAAGAAGAGCTGCGAAGATTGTTCTATGTGGCTCTCACAAGAGCGGAAAAATACCTGAACATTTCTTATTCGAAATATAAGAATGATGGAAAAGAACTGGAACCATCTAAATTCATCGCAGAAATACAGGATACGCATAATTTACCGGTTGAAAGGGTATTCATCGGCGATGAAATAATGATAGAATTTGAGGCGCTTCAGTTTGAAGAAATCTCAGCTCCTGAAATTCAGAAGATCGAAGAAGATTTTATCAGCAATATCCTGGATAAGTTTGTAATGAATGTAACAGCGTTAAACAATTACCTGCATTGCCCCCTGGAATTCTATTTTAAAAATCTTATCCGTATCCCTTCTCCAAAAAATGAAGCAACAGAATTCGGCTCTTCCGTGCATTTTGCTATTCAGCGACTTTTTGAGAAAATGAAACTGCACCCGCAGGAACAGTTTTCATCGAAAGAAGAATTGCTGCAGGATTTTACCTGGTATATGCATCGACACCGCGAAAGTTTTACCAGAGAAGCTTTTGACCGCCGTATGGAATATGGATTGGATGTATTGGGAAAATATTATGAAAAATACCTCACCCAATGGAACAAGATCGTTGCGATTGAAAGGAATATCCGGAATGTTGTTGTAAGCGGTGTACCCTTAAAAGGAAAGCTCGATAAACTTGAATTCAACAACAAAGAAGTAAACGTGGTGGATTATAAAACCGGAGATGTAGACAATGCGAAGGACAAACTGGCTCCCCCATCAGAAAAATGCCCCGAAGGCGGCGACTACTGGAGGCAGGCCGTATTTTATAATATCCTCGTGGATAATTACGGTCAGAAAGACTGGAGGGTGGTAAGCAGCGAATTTGATTTTGTGGAACCTGATAAAAAGAAGGAATACAGGAAAGTAAAGATCCCGGTCTCTCAACAGGATATCAGCTTTGTTTCTGAGCAGATAACCAGTACCTGGCAGAAAATCCAGAACCGTGATTTTTATACCGGCTGTGGAAAACCGGATTGTCATTGGTGCAATTTTGTGAAAACGAATAAGCTGGCTGTGGCTTTACATGAAACAGAAGAGGAAGTAGAACGATGATTTATGGATCTAGGGGAATAGACTTGGATGAAACCAGTAAGGCGGACGGCACTGCAGACTTGAAGAGTTTCGTGCCGATCTATGAACTAATTAACAAATCGTGTAAATCACGGTCGATTTTATGGGATTATTAGGATACAAATGGGAATAAAGCCTTTAAGTTTGCCACTCTTTATGAAGCATCTTTTTCCCACGACAACCATTGGTTTTTTACTCGCGATCGTGGTCCTGGCAAACCTGCCGGGCATCACAGGTTGTGCGAGTATTGTTCCGCCCACAGGGGGCGACAGGGATTCATTACCTCCGTTGCTTCTTTCTGTGACGCCGCCCGATTCTTCAAAGAATTTTGAGGGTAAACGGATCAATTTTACATTCAACGAATTTGTACAGATTGATAATCCGCTCGCTAATTTACTCATCACACCCACGCCTAAAACCAACCCTAACGTAGAGGCCAAGCTGCGGACTGTATCGGTGATAATAAGAGATACGCTGGAACCCAATACTACTTATACATTCGATTTTGGAGATGCCATCAGGGATATTAATGAATCGAATATCCTGCGAAACTTTACCTATATTTTTTCCACAGGACCATCCCTTGATTCACTGAGTTTTTCGGGCCGCATCATTATTGCTGAAACAGGCAAAACCGATAGTACCCTGCTTATATTCCTTTATAGATCGCTCGACGATTCAGCAGTTGTGAAAGAAAGACCACGTTATATAACACGGGTTGATAACAATGGTAATTTTTTATTCCGAAACCTGCCGCCTGGCCGTTTTGCTATTTATGGGATCAAAGATGACGGAGGACAGAAACGGTACCTGTCCCGAACGCAAATATTTGCCTTTGCCGATACACCTGTAGTAGTGCAACCCAATCCGACACCAGTCACACTCTATGCATTTGTCGCCAGGGACACAAGTGCTCCGGCAGCACCTGCAACACCCATAAAGAGCACAGGCGTAAAAGGAATCGCTACAGATAAGAGATTAAGATTGGAGACCAGTCTGCAAAACGAACAGCTTGATCTGCTCGATTCGTTTCATTTTTATTTCAGGCCAGCTCCTTTCAAGTTTTTTGACACCTCCAAGCTGAGACTTACCGACGAAAAATATACACCACTGACCAATTACAGTTTCGTGAAGGATACTTCCGGTAAACAGGTAACCTTATTTTATCCCTGGACGGAAAACACTGCTTTTAACCTGATCATCGACAAAGACTTTGCTGAGGATACAGCTGGCAGAAAACTTTTAAGAAATGACACATTGAATTTCAGAACGAAAAAGGAAAAGGAATACGGGCTCGTGAGACTTCGTTTTCCGAATCTTGATCTTACCAAAAGCCCTGTGCTGCTTTTTATTCAAAATGATAAGGTGGTCCGCTCACATGTGTTTACCAATAAAGAATTCTACGCAAAGATCTTTCAACCGGGTGAATACGAACTGCGCCTTTTATTTGATGAAAATAAAAACGGGGAGTGGGATACAGGAGAATTTTTTGGCAACCGCCGGCAACCGGAAAAAGTGATGCCTATTTCAAGAAAAATAACAGTAAAGGCAAATTGGGATAATGAAGTGGACATAACCCTGCCAAACCCTCCCTAAAGAACAATGTTACAGTCGCCTCACCGGTTAACCTTAACTTAATTACATTGCCCGTTTGGGAATTGGTTTTGGCTCTTAATTTTAGATCCAAAACCATCTATGCTCATGACCTATAACCCGTAACTTTACAACATGCAATTCTCTTCTTCTTTATTAGAAAATGCAGTGAACGAGTTTGCCAAACTTCCGGGTATTGGCAAGAAGACTGCTTTGCGGCTGGTGCTGCACTTGCTGAAGCAGGATTCCGAAACAGTGGGTGCATTCGGGGAGAATATTATTAAAATGCGGCAGGAGATCAAATTCTGCCAACGCTGTTGTAATGTGGCCGACGCAGATATCTGTTCCATCTGCGCCAATTCAATGCGCAAGCAGGAACTGATCTGCGTTGTTGAGAACATCCGCGATGTGATCGCTATAGAAAGCACCCAGCAGTATAGCGGTACCTATCATGTACTGGGTGGCATTATATCGCCACTGGATGGAATTGGGCCTGATCAATTGAATATCGAGTCATTGCTGAATCGTATTCAAAAAGAAACGATCAGTGAACTGATTTTTGCGTTGAGTCCGAATATACAGGGTGATACCACCATCTATTATCTTCAGAAAAAACTGCAGGCTTTCCCTATCCGTATAACCACTATTGCCCGCGGTATTGCCTTTGGCGGCGAATTGGAGTATGCCGATGAAATGACCCTTGCCCGCTCTATCACTAACCGACTGCCGGTTGAAAGTTATGTGACAAACAGGTAGCCAGATACGGCTTTTTTATTTTTACGGGTGAATGTTTTACATTTGCACTATTGCACAGGCGGATTTGTTTATTGTTCGGCCTGTAGTCAAATATCACAAACTGAACTAATAAACGATCGAAATCATCCTCGTATACTACACCTAGGTTATTTCCCTCGTTACCTGGTTCAGCAAAAAATTTGACGCCGTTATTCGTTTCGCTCAGCTATAGCCCGACTCTGGCGGGCGATGACTTGTAGTAAAAAAGCATTATGAACGTTAAATCAGATGCAACATGAAATCTATTCGCGAATGTTTGAATGAACGCATCCTAATTATCGATGGTGCTATGGGTACCATGATCCAGCGGTATAAACTGGGAGAAAAGGAATACCGGGGTAACCGATTCAAAGACTGGCATACCGATGTTAAAGGTAATAGTGATCTGCTAAGCATCACGCAACCACAAATCATTGAAGCGATCCATAAACAATACCTTGAAGCCGGGGCAGACATTATAGAAACAAATACATTCAGCAGCACTGTTATCGCGCAGGCTGATTACGAAATGCAATCGCTGGCTTATGAACTGAACATTGCGGCCGCAAAATGTGCACGGAATGCAGCGGATGAATTCACCGCAAAGAATCCAGAAAAACCCCGCTTTGTTGCGGGTGCTCTCGGACCATTGAATAAAACACTCAGCCTTTCTCCGGATGTAAACAATCCCGGCTATCGCTCAGTGAACTTTGATGAAGTGGTGGACGCATATTACGAGCAAGTTAAAGGATTGGTCGATGGAGGAGTGGACCTGCTTCTTATCGAAACTATTTTTGACACTCTCAATGCTAAAGCGGCAATCTATGCCATAAAAAAATATTACCGGGATGTTAAAAAAGCTTCCGCCGACGGGCGGGGTCTGGAGGAGGCCTTGCCTATTATGATCAGTGGTACCATTACAGATGCATCAGGCCGCACATTAAGTGGTCAAACACTCGAAGCATTTTATGTATCTGTTATGCATGCCAAACCGTTAAGTATAGGATTGAATTGCGCTTTGGGTGCTGCGGAAATGCGTTCACATATTGAGGAACTCAGCCAGATCGCGTCATGTTATACTTCAGCTTATCCAAATGCCGGTTTGCCAAATGCAATGGGAGAATACGACGAGCAACCCGAACAAACGGCACATTTTATTGAAGATTGGGCAAAAGAAGGTTTTGTAAATATTGTGGGTGGTTGTTGTGGTACAACGCCCGATCATATTAAACATATTGCAGAACAGGTAAAAAAATGTACGCCACGCCGATTGCCGGTATTGGAGGTTGTTCTTTAATCCGGTATTACTGATTATTTAACCATTTTTTAAACTTCCAGCCGCGTTAATTTTAATTCAAAACTTAACCAGGATGAAAGGTGAATTAGCAAAAAAAGAAATAACGGAAACCACCATAATTGAACGTATTCATGTTATTCGTGGTATAAAAGTGATGCTGGATAATGATTTAGCCGAGATGTACGGCGTTCCTACCCATCGGCTGAATGAAGCTGTAAAAAGAAATCTTAGCAGGTTTCCTGAAGATTTTATGTTTCAATTGGATATCGATGAGTTTGAAATCTTGATATCGCAAATTGCGATATCAAGATTTCATGAGGATAAAAAAAATTGGGGAGGAAGAAGAAAACCACCTTATGCTTTCACAGAACAAGGCGTTGCTATGCTTTCCAGCGTGCTTCGATCAGAAACGGCGATACAGGTAAATATTCAAATTATCAGGGTTTATACCAAAATGAGGCAGCTATTAATTAATAATAAAGATCTGTGGATCAAGCTTGAAAAAATTGAAAAGGATATTGTAAAAAAAGATGATGAGATCAAAGTCGTCTTCAAAATATTAAAGCAACTTCTTGTTCAGGATACAAAGCCTCGGGAACCGATCGGGTTTAAACTTCCAAAAAAGAAATCATCATGAACGAAACTATCGTTATTAAACCCTTTCTTCGATTAGCCGGACTTGAACCATTAATTGTTCGCCCGGAAACCAATTTTGTAAATGTGGGTGAACGAACCAATGTAACTGGGTCTAAGAAATTTGCACGATTGATACGGGATAATAAATATGAAGAGGCCCTAAGCGTGGCGCGTCAACAGGTAGAAAGTGGCGCACAAATACTTGATGTGAATATGGATGATGCCTTATTGGATGGAGAAAAAGCTATGCAGACATTTTTAAACTTGCTGCAGGCCGAGCCGGATATTGCGAAGATCCCGATCATGATCGATTCATCAAAGTTCTCTATAATTGAAGCGGGGCTGAAATGTGTACAAGGCAAATGCATTGTAAACTCTATCTCTATGAAAGAGGGAGAAGAGAAATTTATTGAACAGGCATATATCTGTCAGAGCTACGGCGCCTCTGTAATCGTGATGGCGTTCGACGAAAAAGGCCAGGCCGACACAAAGGATCGCAAAGTGGAAATATGCCACCGGGCTTATAAGATCCTGACTGAACAGGTGGGTTTCGATCCTCAGGAGATCATATTCGATCCCAATATTTTTGCTGTTGCCACGGGCATTGAAGAGCACAATAACTATGCGGTGGATTTCATTGAAGCAACAAGAGAGATAAAAAAATTAATGCCTCTCACGAAAGTAAGTGGCGGGGTTAGCAATATGTCTTTTTCTTTCAGAGGCAATGATCATGTTCGTGAGGCCATGCATGCAGTATTTCTATACTATGCCATCAAGGCGGGCATGGACATGGGCATCGTGAATGCAGGGCAATTGGTGGTGTACGATGAAATTGAACCCGCATTAAAGGATCTGTGCGAAGAAGTTATTCTAAACCGCAACAATGATAACAATGAAGCAACAGAAAAGCTGATCGCTTTTGCGGAAACGGTAAAAGCAAAAGGAAAAGTAGAGGTGAGGGATGAAGCCTGGAGGAACAATTCGGTTGAAGAACGATTGAAGCATGCGCTCATTAATGGCATTACCGACTATATTGATGCCGACACTGAGGAAGCGCGTCAAAATTATCCGAAACCATTGGATGTTATCGAAGGCCCGTTGATGAATGGAATGAATGTGGTGGGTGATCTTTTTGGCAGCGGTAAAATGTTTTTGCCGCAGGTTGTTAAAAGCGCCAGGGTCATGAAAAAATCTGTTGCCGTTTTAACTCCTTATATCGAAGCGGAAAAAGAAAAGCGCCGTTTGGCCCATATTGAAGCAGGTACAAAAAATGAGGAAGGCGCAGGCGCGGCCAAAGTGCTATTAGCTACGGTAAAAGGCGATGTGCATGATATTGGTAAGAACATTGTTGGAGTAGTACTGGGTTGTAACGGATATGATATTGTTGATCTTGGTGTGATGGTGCCGGCCGATAAGATCCTTGAAACTGCATTGAAAGAAAACGCTGACATTATTGGCTTAAGTGGTTTAATCACCCCATCACTCGATGAAATGGTGCATGTTGCCCGTGAAATGAAACGCAGGGGAATGCAGCAACCTTTACTGATTGGCGGAGCTACCACCTCACGCATGCATACGGCAGTGAAGATTGCACCCGAGTATGGCAATGGCGTGGTTCATGTGCTGGATGCTTCGCGAAGTGTGACCGTTACAGGTTCATTATTAAGCAAAGAACAAAAACCTGATTTTCTTAAAGGAATATCCAAAGAATATACCAAGCTGAAAGAAGATTTTGGCAATAAGAAATCAACAAAAACTTATCTGAGTTTTACTGAAGCACAAAAAAATAAATTCCCGATCAACTGGAAAGATTACAACCCGGTTGCACCTGTTTTTACTGGCATTAAAGTGTTTGCCGATTATGATCTAAATGAAATACAAAAATATATCGACTGGCAGCCCTTCTTTATTGCCTGGGAAATGCACGGAAAATTTCCGCAGATCTTAACCGATTCAGTGATTGGTACAGAAGCCACCAAACTCTACAACGACGCTCAAAAATTATTGAAGAAAATTATTGATAACAAATGGCTGCAGGCAAAAGGGGTGATCGGTTTCTGGCCTGCCAATTCCAATGGTAAGGATACTATTACATTACTAAATAATGTCAATGGTAAATCCGAATCCATAGAGTTGGAATGTTTACGCCAACAGATTAAAAAAGTAGCCAACCAATCCAATTTGTCTCTTTCAGATTTTATTGCGCCTGCTGAATTTGCAAAAACTGATCATATCGGTGCCTTTGCCGTGAGCATCCACGGTATAGACATACATATCAAAAACTTTGAAGCGCAGCATGATGATTACAATAAGATCATTCTGCAGGCTTTGGCCGACCGGCTGGCAGAGGCATTTGCTGAAATGTTACATGAAAAAGTGCGCAAAGAATTCTGGGGATATGCAAAAGATGAACAACTCGATAATGAACAATTGATCAAAGAAACCTACCAGGGCATCCGACCGGCTCCGGGCTACCCAGCCTGCCCCGATCATACAGAGAAAAATAAATTGTTTTCTTTATTGAATGCTACTGAACATGCGGAAATTATTTTGACTGAATCCCTGGCTATGTTCCCGGCTTCATCAGTATGCGGATGGTATTTCTCGCATCCTGAAAGCAAATATTTCGGTGTAGGCAAAATTGAAAAAGATCAGGTAGAGGATTATGCAGAAAGAAAGAAAATGCCTCTTGAAGAAATTGAAAAATGGCTACGGCCCGTATTGGAGTATGATGCCTAGGGCGGGCTGCTGTGTGTGCCACAGACGTTGTTCCAAATCTCATGCAATTATTCACGCAGGGTACGGGAAGTAAATAATTTTTCAGTGGTGAATCATAAAGATTTTTGTGTCTTCGGCAAATGCCGGAAGAGTAGCCTTATTCTTTCCCGAGGGCCTGCTTTATGCGAAGCGTTTGTCTTGCATTATTCACTCCCATTATAAGATAAACGATAATAAAAATTTTTAAGATGATCCCCTTGAAAATAGATGCAGGATCAAATATCACATCAAGAAGTATCAGTCCGCAAAACAAGATCAGCGCGATCAGAATGGCCTGATATGGTTTTTTACTGGCCCAGAACCCCAGCCCTGCAAATATACCTGCTACAATACTCATGATCCCGATTGAGATCCATTTTGATTCTTCCGGTCCTGAAAAACCCAGGACCAATCCAAAAACGAACTGAACGGAGGCCACCACAAAAATAGTATTTCTTGCTCGGCGAACATGCTTATCGTACCCATCGCCTAGCAGTTCAGCTTCATCAAAAATAGTATCCTGTTCGGGAGGGGTTTGCTTTTCCATAACGGTTTATTTGATAACCAATATACCATTATGATTTGATGTATCATATCGTTTACCTTTTTTCAAGTAACCACCACCGGCGTTGTCTTTGCTTAACCTTATAATTAGCCTGTATATAAGTATGGATATGATCCATTGCCTCTGAAATACTGTCTGTAAGCAATACCAGTTTCAAATCATCGCGGGAAATTGTTTCCTGCTCTGCCATAAATTCTAAATACTCCCACAGTTCCTGATAATATGACTTTCCAAAGATCACGATCGGAAATTGGGTAACAGTTTTGGTTTGAACGAGCGTCAGCGTTTCAAAAAGTTCATCCATGGTCCCAAATCCACCCGGCATGATTACAAAGGCATATGAATATTTCGCCAACACTACTTTTCGAACAAAAAAATGTTCAAAGGTGATAGACTTATGCGTGTATACATTTCCTTTTTGCTCAAAGGGCAACTGGATATTACAACCAATAGAAACGCCATTATTTTCAAATGCACCACGATTGGCTGCTTCCATAATTCCAGGACCCCCACCTGTCATGGTCGTGAACCCCATTGAAGCAATTTGTTTCCCAAATTCACGTGCCGCTACATAATAAGGATGGTCGTCACTGAATCGTGCAGAACCAAATACCGTAATGCATGGTCCAACGAAATGCAGTGTACGGAAAGCCCTGATGAATTGCCCGAGTACGCTCCAAGCAAACGCCAGCTCGTAGCTACGGGCTTTGGGGCCCTCCAGAAACACGTGCGACTTTGCAGGAATGATTGGTTGCCTTTCTTTTATAGGTGCTTTCATGTTAAAATGTAAATTGCCGTTCAATTTAAACAATACTATGCGTATAATCAGCTACAATGTCAATGGCATCCGATCCGCTATCAACAAGGGTTTAATTGATTGGTTAAAAACAGATCCTGCTGATGTGATCTGTTTGCAGGAAATCAAAGCAGCAAAGGATAATATAGATTTTAAGGCGGTCAATGACCTTGGGTACGAAGATTACTGGTACTCCGCAGAAAAAAAAGGATACAGTGGCGTGGCTGTTTTTACAAGAATAAAACCAGATCGTGTACAATATGGAAATAACAATAAAGTAAGTGACGATGAAGGCCGAATAATCCAATTGGATTTTGCCGATACCCGATTGATCAATGCTTATTTTCCTTCCGGTACTTCTGGTGACCTAAGGCAAACATTTAAGTATGTGTGGCTGAATGAATTTTTTATTTATCTGAGTGAATTAAAAAAACAATATTCCAAACTCATCCTTTGTGGCGATTACAATATCGCACATAGAGATATTGATATACATGATCCTAAAGGAAACAAAAAATCATCGGGTTTTCTGCCCGAAGAACGTGCCTGGATGGATTCTTTTTTTTCAAATGGGTTTGTGGATACATTTCGTGAGTTGCACTCCGAACCGCATCAATATAGCTGGTGGAGTCAGCGCTTCCCTACAGTTCGCGCGCAAAACAAGGGATGGCGTATAGATTATATCAATGTTACAGATCCGCTCAAAAACAAGTTGATCGATGCAAAAATACTCGCCGACGTAAAACACAGCGATCATTGCCCGGTGTACCTGGAAGTAGATTTAAATTGATTTTCAAGTGTCGGTCTGGATAGAATCGCAATGACGAAGAAATGAATTGCACTGAATTGAATTTTATATGTCACTTATTAATTTAAAAGATCATTCCCAGTACCTTTTTATCTGAATTCTGTATTCTGTGTTCTCAACCATATTTCTTCCTTCTTCCTCAGGCCACACAACATTTTAACGTTCATTTCTTGACCGTTCTGGTTTTGCCTTCTATCTTTAAGGTAACCTAAACCAACGCTGATATGGAATTGCTGGCGGTTGTTCTACTACTGATCATCTTCTTTGTATTGCTTTCCTTTAAATCTTCGGTGAATGAAAACCTAAAAAAGCTGGAAAATGAATTAAATGACCTTCGGAAGAGCATTAAGGAAATAAAATCTTCACCGTCAACAGAGACCTATTCAAAAAAAGAAAGTGCTACACAGGATTATTGGGAAAGCGGATTTAAAGTCGTCGAACAACCTTTTCCCGCTAAACCATCTTTGCAGGAAGAAGCCAACCAGTTCATAAAACAAAATGAAGGCGCCGAATTGCCTGCTAAAAAAATGCAGGAAGAAACGAAACAGAATCTTACAAAAACGATTGAAGTAAAAGAGACTATAACACCTCCCCGCACGCCCATTGAAAAAATACGGGAACCGTCGTTTTTTGAACGCCATCCGGACCTTGAGAAATTTATCGGCGAAAACCTGATCAGTAAAGTCGGTATTGCCATCCTTGTTTTAGCCATCGGTTACTTTGTGAAATATGCCATCGATAAAAACTGGATCGGACCGGTCGCCCGTGTAGGGATCGGTATATTATGCGGCGGTATTCTCATTACACTGGCACATCATTTAAGAAAAAATTATAAGGGATTTAGCTCGGTACTTGTTGGTGGCGGGCTTGCTATCTTTTACTTCACCATTGCCCTGGCATATCACCAATTTCACTTGTTTAGTCAAACCATCTCCTTCATCATCATGGTTGTAATAACCATTTTTGCAGTGGTGTTGTCAATGCTCTATGACCGCCAGGAATTAGCAGTCATTGCCCTGGTAGGAGGTTTCGCAACTCCCTTGTTGGTAAGTGATGGAGGCGGTAATTTCATGGCCCTTTTTACCTACCTTTTAATTCTTAACGCGGGTCTGCTGGTGATTGCATATAACAGATCCTGGAGGATACTGAATACGCTTGCATTTGGTTTTACGGTCATCTTATTTTTGTTGTGGGTTTTTGGTCTCAGCCCGCAAACACCCCGCAGAACCTACCTATATGGCTTTTTATTTGCGACTGCATTCTATGTGTTGTTTTTTATTATCAATATTGCCAATAATGTAAAAGAAAATAAAAAGTTTGTTGCATTTGATTTTAGCATTCTTCTCTCCAACACTGCATTATATTTTTCAGCAGGATTATATTTTCTGCATGCAATGGGATCAGGAGAGTATCAGGGGCTTTTTACAGCATTGCTGGGTGCATTGAACTTAAGCTTTTCCTGGGCATTATTCAGAAAGCAAAGTGTCGACAAAAATATTTTTTATTTGCTGATCGGTATTACGGTAAGTTTCATATCACTGACAGCGCCAGTTCAATTGCAGGGGAATAACATTACTTTATTCTGGGCATCCGAATGTGTATTATTATATTGGTTGTATCTACGATCAAAGATCCCTCTGGTGGGTCTTGCTTCGATGATCGTTTGGATAGCGATGCTCCTCAGTTTGTTGATGGACTGGGTCCAATTCTATCTAAATATCAAACCTGCCTTTATTATTTTCAATAAGGGCTTCGTCACTACGATCTATGCAGCAATATGCAGTTACCTGATTTTTTTGCTAAGAAAAAAAGACTCCGGGAAAACAATGGCTGGCCTGACGTCAAAATTACCGGCAAATGTTTACAGGATCGCGGGTGTAATATTATTATACATGTCTGGAGCTCTGGAGATACAGCACCAGTTTTCGCGCCATTTCCCGGAAGGGCATGTGAAGATGCAATACCTGCTTCTCTATACTTATTCATTCGTAATTATCTTTTACCTGGTAATTAACCGGCAAAATAATTTCAAAAAAGATTTTTCAATACATTTCTACTTATTGCTTGCCTGTCTCGCGATCTATTTATTCTCCATTACCGAAAATTTCGCTTTTTTATACCAGGTTTTGCTTGAGAAAAGATATTCGGCCCACCTTATAGCGCATTGGACAGCCATTGTTGTGCTCGCGCTAATTTTCTTTTTTATCGTTAAGACAGTTAGAAATCGGTACTCAACATCAAAAAATCTTCCACTGGTCACCTGGCTGCTTTGCAGCTGGATCGTTATCTACCTTAGTAGTGAAATCAATCTCGTCATTCAAAGCGTCTATTCCAGTAGCGTTGATTCGCTTGCTAAAATTAACCAGTCATACATAAAATCAGGTTTGCCAATTCTATGGGGATTGTGTTCATTCGCGTTCATGTGGCTTGGCATGAAACACAAATATCGTCCGTTAAGAATTATATCACTCGTGTTGTTTTCCTTAACTCTCATAAAATTGTTTGCTTTTGATATTCGCAATATTTCCGCGGGTGGTAAGATCGCTGCGTTCTTCTGCCTCGGAGTTTTGTTGTTAATAATATCGTTCATGTACCAGCGATTGAAAAAAATCATTATCGAAGATGCTGAAAAACCTGCTGCTTAAATATATTCTACTCATTAACCTGGTGTGGCTGTTTGGTACAATACAGGCACAATTCAATTTTAAGTATACTGCAGGGCTGGAAGAGGTGACCCAGGCAGGATTTTATCAGATTGATCTGACTCCACCAGTGATTGCAAAATTGCAGTCGGCCTGTCAGGATTTGCGTATTGTAGATGCCAAAGGCGCCCAGATCCCTTATTTACTTCGGTCAGACATAGCAGGAGATGTGAATTACTATGCGTTGAAGCACCTGCCGATTCTTAGCAATAAAACTGAAGCAGATAAACAAACCCATGTTGTTGTAGAAAACAATCTGAAATCATCTATCAACAATATGGTGTTGCTGATAAAAAACACAGACGCAACACGTGCAATTACCATCTCGGGAAGTGATAACCTGCATGACTGGTACATTATAAAAGAAAATGTTACGCTGAATAATTTATCTGCTGACACGGCAGATACTTTTGCGCAGGAATTGTTTTTTCCTAACAGTAATTACAGGTATTTTAAGATCATCATCCTGGGAAAGGAGACGCTGCCGTTAAATATTACCCGCGTCAGCGTTCCTGCTCATAATTTTGTCGGTAAATCAAATTATATTTCTCTTCCTGGGCCGGTCATTTTGCAAAAAGACAGCAGTGACGGTTATAGCTACATTACACTCCGGTTCAATGATTCATATTTGATAAATAGATTGTCCTTAAAAATCGAGGGGGCAAAATTTTTTAAGCGAAGCCTCTATATTTATGGGGATACTTTATTGAGAGAGACCCAAAACTTATACTCGCTAAGTTCAAACGAAAAAACGGTTTATTCCATTTCGTCCAAGTCAAACCTGTTGATTCTAAAAATCCAAAATAACGATAATCCGCCATTAAGGGTAACCGCAGCTTCGGGGTACCAATTACACCGATGGCTGATTACCTGGCTTGAAAAAGGGAATGGATATCAATTGGTATTTGGAGATTCTTCTGCAACGGCACCACGGTACGATATAACTTTTTTTAAAGATAGTATTCGCACTGTCCCTATATTGTTATCATATGCAAAGCCCGTTTTAAGTAAGGTTTCCATACCGGAAAAAAAGGAAAACGAAAATAAAATATGGATGTGGGTGATAATCATTTCCGTGTTAGCGGTATTGATATTCTTCACTTTGAGGATGACAAGGGAGATCAATAAGAATAATTAAATTCTTCAAAGGTTTAAAGCCCAAAAAAATGATTGTTTATAATGTGACTACAAAGGTTAACTGGTCTGTTCATGATGATTGGTTACAATGGATGCAGCGGGAACACATACCAGACGTAATGGCAACAGGGTTGTTTTTTGATTCTAAAATACTTCGTTTACTTGAAATTGATGACGGGGAAGGGCCAACTTATGCCATTCAATATTATGCATCGGCAATAGAGAACTACCGTACATATATTGAACAGCACGCTGTCTCGTTCAGAAAAGAAATACATGAAAAATGGGGAGATCAGATTATTGCTTTCAGGTCTCTAATGGAAGTTTTACACTAGGTGTGGATAAGATTTATAAAATGTTTTCCCGTAAAAAAATTATTGTACATTCTTTCAAATGCTTTGCAGGCAAGCATTTCAGAAGGTATCCCCTAAAAACCAGCAGGGATAAGGGTTTCATTGACTGACTTTATTTTTAGTGTGCATTAAAATACCGTTTAATTGACCACAATCCTTGTCCCGTGCGGCTTTTACAGCCTAAGTCATTATTAATTTTTTGGCAGAAAAATTTTGTTACAATGAAAAAGCATCTAAATTTGTTGCTGCTAAAATAAAATATTGCAATATGAACAAAGCTGAATTAATCGCAAAACTTGCAGATGATGCAAGTGTAACAAAAACACAAGCTAATGCTGCTCTGGATTCTTTTGTTGAAGCCGTAACTAAGACTTTAAAAGGTGGCGGTAAAGTAACATTAGTTGGTTTTGGAACCTTTTCTGTTTCTAAAAGAGCAGCGCGCAATGGGCGCAATCCTCAAACAGGCGCTGTCATCAAAATCAAAGCTAAAAAAGTAGCAAGATTTAAAGCAGGTAAAGAATTGCAAGCTAAATTATAATGCTGCACCTCCTTCATGCACGGCCTTCTGAAAAGCTATTTTTCAGAAGGCTTTTTTATAAATACAAAAGAATGATTTAACATTGCAACCGCAAACATCTATCTATTCTTTAAAATAATTATTATGGGCAGAGGAGATAAGAAAACCAAAAAAGGAAAGACATTCAAAGGCTCTTTTGGAAAAAGCAGGCCAGCTAATCCAAAAAAGACTGCGAAGAAAAATACCAAATAGAAAAAATGTGTGATGTACGATGTTTAATGTATGATATACAATGTATCACACCTAAGACAAAATTTTTCTATGGCCTTCCTGTAGTTACAAAACGTACTACATCTAACATTCCACATCTAACATCGTACATTCTCATGGTGCTAAGCGCTCGATCTTCCAATCGCCATTTTTCTCTAAACTATACTGAATCCGGTCGTGAAGGCGGTTAGGGCGGCCTTGCCAGAACTCGATCGTTACCGGCTGCACACAATATCCTCCCCAATGTGGCGGACGTTCAATTGTTTTGCCATTGAGTTCCTTTAGCACTTCAACTTCTTTTTTTGTAAGCCAGTCCCTGCTTTCGATCACCTGGCTTTGGGGTGAAATGATCGCCCCTATCTGGCTGCCGACAGGCCGGCTTTGGTAGTATTCATTGCTTACCTGGGCACTTACCTTCCTGATCAAACCCGTAATCCGCACCTGGCGCTCCAACTCTTTCCAGAAAAACACCAGGCATGCCCTGGGATTCTCATCAATCTGCTTTCCTTTAAAACTTTCGTAATTAGTAAAAAAGACAAATCCGTTCGTATCAAAACCCTTTAACAGTACGATGCGGGCTGAAGGCAAACCATCCGCAGATGCCGTTGCAAGCGTCATCGCGTTCACTTCATCGATCGAAGCCGTCATAGACTCATTCCACCACTTGCCAAATTGCATGAATGGATCTGCGTGTACCAGTTCCTCTTCGAGCGTTTGTAGTTTGTATTCCTTACGGATATCAGCAATTGATGGCATCAGCAAAAATACGAAGTACAAAGTACGAAATACGAAGTTCGAAGTACGAAGTATGAAAAATCTTCTTATTCAATAACTTTTTCTACACAACAAGTATTTCATCCTACTTCGTACTTCGTACATCTCACTTCCTTCCGTCTGTTATTTATTTTCTGCGCTTCTATTGAGTATCATTTCTATTTCACCGATGCGTCGCATCTGGCTTTCAAGTTTCTTGTGATGGCCCGATAGTTCCTGTAGATCGTGATTTAATTCTTCCAGGAAAGTGACCTTACGCAGGTATTGCTGACGTTGAAAGTTTGATTCACGCAATTTATCTTCTGTATCAGCCAATAATCTTGATAAGCGTTGATTTTCTTCCAGCATAGACAATTGCTTCATTTTAATCTCATCACATTCTTTGGTCAGCTTAAAGTAGGATTGCTGCAATTCTTCATATTCAAAAGTGCGGTTCTGCGGTTTAGAAATATGTGTTTCAAGCTTTTGAAGTTTTTCCTGCAGCACATTATATTCATCATGCGCTTTTTCAAGTCTTTCCTTTAATTCATGTATCAGCAGCTGTTGTTGCCTGATCTGTTTGATCTCAGATTCTTTGTCGGATAAAGCCTGCCGAAAATCTCTTAATTGCATTTGTAAGGCTTCATTTGCTTGTTTTGTATCGAGATGCTTTCGCTCAGAGTCTTTTAATAATTCTATCTGTTCCAACAAACGGGTGATCCTCTGATTGTGATCAAGGAAATTCATTTGTGCTGTAGCGAGCTGTGCTAAATATTCTCCCGCCTGAGCGTCGGGCTCGATAGGCTTCGCAGGTACGTCACGAAGAGCAGCCAATTCGTTTTGGGTATCCTCTAACTTTTTAGTCAAAATGGATTCATGCTCCAGCTTTATTTGCAACTCTCCGCATGTTTCTTCCAATTTCCTGCTTAAGAGATATTCATTTTGTTGCTTTTCTTCCAGCTCCTTACTTTTTTCCTCAACCTTTTTATTTAACAAGTATTCAAATTCCTGCTTTGATTCCAACTCACCCTTTGCATCATCCAATTTCCTGTTTAAAAGATGTTCATTCTCATGCTTTTCTTCCAGCTCCCTGTGTTTCTCCTCCAGCTTTTTACTGAGGCGATATTCTTGGTCCTGTTTTAATTCCAGCTCGCTGCGGGTTTCTTCCAATTCTTTATTTAAAAGCTGCTCGTGTTCCTGTTTTTCCTCCAGCTCTTTTCGTGTTTCTTCCTCCCATTTTTTTTGCAAATCCACTTGTTCATAGTATCTGAGCCTCCACTCATCTGCTTCGGAAATAGCAGATTCGGCCGGAAGCGCAGATTTCTGCGCTGATCTCATTGATTTGCGACTTGTAAAAAAGAAGTGAATGGAGAATCCCAGTATTACTGCTCCAATCTGAAAGATGAGGACTTCTAAAAGACCAAGGGAAATTTGGAAACCCAGGATGACTAATAATGTATTCATAACGGTTCGGAGATTTTTTAACCCTTTTGGGGCAAAATGGTAAACCGTTTTTCAAGGGATCTTTGAACGAAGACAATTAAAAAACCACCTATGTTGGTGGCTTTTCAGATTTGAAAAATACATATCCATTACCAAATATGCAAGTGTGAGTAGAAAGAAATTTTTATGGCCACTGTAAATCAATCTTTTACCAGTGTGCCGACTCTTTCGCCGGTCACTACTCTTTGCAGGTTACCGGGTTTATTCATATCAAAAACAATAATGGGGAGATGGTTTTCCATGCATAGCGTAAATGCAGTCATATCCATTACGCGGAGGTTGTTGGTTATGCATTCCTGGAAGGTTATTGACTCATACTTTGTAGCTGACTTATCTTTTTCCGGGTCGGCTGTGTAGATGCCGTCTACCCTGGTTCCCTTTAAAATTACATCGGCTTGTATTTCGATTGCCCGCAGTGAGCCTGCTGTATCAGTAGTAAAATAGGGATTACCTGTACCCGCTCCGAAGATAACCACTCTTCCTTTTTCCAGGTGTCTGATAGCCCGCCGGCGAATATAAGGCTCAGCAATCTGTTCCATTTTGATAGCACTTTGAAGTCTTGTGTACACCTTCACTTTTTCGAGCATCGCCTGCAGGGCCATCCCGTTAATTACAGTTGCAAGCATCCCCATATAATCGCCGTGTGCCCGTTCAATCCCTGTATCCTTCTCATTCATACCGCGGTAAATATTGCCGCCGCCAATAACAAGCGCTACCTGAACTCCTAATTCTGTAATTGCTTTAATGTCGTTGGCGTACTGCTCAATCACAACGGTATCCAGTCCAAAACTCTTATCCCCCATCAATGATTCACCTGACAATTTAAGAAGAATGCGCTTATACTTTGGTAACATGAGATGATTTCAGGATTATGATTAGGTTAATTATAACAAACCGGTGTGCAAAGAAAAGATTTTTTATCGTTACCAAATCAGACTACCCTTATAGAAAATTATTAAACCCGGATCAATTGAATTCCTGAAATCGATGGGATCACCAAAAACAAAAACGGGAGCCGAAGGCTCCCGTTGAGATCTTATCCTAAAGCTACCCGTTTAAACTCTGTTATTTTGAGATCGGCATCAATACCCTTCAAATGATCCGCAACATTTTTGCCGCTGTCTTTTACAAAGGGCTGACTCAATAAAGTACTTTCTTTGAAGAAAGCATTTAATTTTCCTTCTGCAATTTTCGAGATCATTTCAGACGGCTTGCCTGCCATTTTCGGATCGGCCTGAATCTGCTCGGTTACGATCGCTCTCTCTCTTTCAACCGTTGTAGTTGGAACGCTCGCTGTATCCAGAGCTACCGGGTTCATGGCAGCGATCTGCATAGCAACATCTTTTCCCGCCTCCGGCGCTGGCTTATTCATTCCCACCAATACACCGATCCTGTTTGCACCATGGATATAAGAAGCTACAAATTCAGCATCTACCCTTTCCAATTTCGTAATACCTATCTTTTCGCCAATACTTGCCAATTTATCATTTACGAGGTCGGCAATCTTAGCTCCATTGATACTTGATCCATTTAATTCATCAATGCTTTTTACATTGTTGGCAACAGCAGCATCGGCAATACTTTGTGCAAACGAAACAAAATCTGCATTTTTACTTACAAAATCTGTTTCACAGCTTACGCATACTGCAAAGCCGGTTTTGTTATTATCTGTAGTTTTAGCAATCACTACTCCTTCTTTTGCCTCTCTGTCACCGCGAAGGGCAGCCACTTTTGCTCCTTTTTTCCTCAACCAATCTATTGCAGCCTCAAAGTCACCATTTGTTTCTGTAAGCGCTTTGCGACAATCCATCATACCAGCACCAGTTGCCTGGCGAAGCTTATTAACATCTGCTGCTGTTATAGTTGCTGTAGACATATATTAACCCTCCAACTCCCTAAAGGGAGAGTTTTAAATACCAGCCATACTGGTATAAGTTATTAAATAAAAGCTTCCAATTCCCCTTAAGGGGTTAGTGGCGTTACCTGCCACCTCCTGGTCTACGGGCTCCTCCGCCACCGCCACCATGCATCCTACGCTTGGGTTGATTTCCCTGACCACCGCCGGTACCTCCAGCACCTGATGCACCTCTTCCCCGGCCACCACCGCGACCACGACCTGCCTCAGCTTCGGCTTCAGCCTGCAAACGGGCTGCTTTTTTCTCATTATCATCAGAAGCTACATCCTCCACCTCTTCATCTTTTGCCGCTTGTCTTTCTGCAAGGCCTTCCGCAATCGCAGCCGTTATATATTGTGTGATTATAGCGATTGATTTGGTAGCATCATCGTTACCGGGTATTGCAAAATCTACTTTATTGGGGTCGCAGTTGGTATCAACGATCCCGAACGTGGTAATGCCTAACCGCTTTGCTTCCGCCAGGGCTATGTGCTCATGGCCGATATCGATAATAAATAAGGCAGCAGGTACACGACCGAGTTGTGAAATACCACCCAATACCTTATCCATTTTATCACGATCGCGCTGCAATTGCAGACGTTCTTTTTTTGTAAGGCTTTCGGCGCTCCCGTCGTTTAATAATTTATCGATGCTTTGCATTTTCTTTACGCTCTTACGAACTGTATTGAAATTGGTTAGCATGCCTCCCAGCCAACGTTCAGTAGCAAAAGGCATGTTAACCCTGCGTGCGCATTCAGTAACAATTTCTTTCGCCTGTTTTTTAGTTCCCACGAACATGATCTTTTTTCCACTCCGTGCTATCTGCTTTAAAACACCGGCTACTTCCTGCAGGCTTTCTGTGGTTTTATTAAGATCGATGATATGAATACCTTTCTTTTCAGCAAAGATAAAAGGCAACATTTTGGGGTTCCACTTCTTACGCAAATGGCCGAAATGCACACCTGCTTCTAATAATTGCTGTTGTAATGAAGTGTTGTTTTCCATGTTTGATTGTTGTTTTATTGTTCGTAGCTCACCGTTTATTATTCATGGTTTTTGTTTTGCCATGAAACATGAATCATGAACTATCAACTTTATCGTTTAGAGAACTGATAGCTTCTACGTGCTTTCTTATGACCGAATTTCTTACGTTCTACTGATCTCGGATCACGTTTCAGTACACCGACCGCCTTTAACGCGGGACGAAATTCAGGATTTAATTCAACCAGGGCACGGGCGATGCCCAGCTTTGCAGCCTCAGCCTGGCCTTTGACTCCGCCACCCGCAGCGTTGATCTTTACATCAAACTTGTCTAGCTGTTGAACTGTTTTAAGTGGTAACTCGACCTGGTTCTGCAGGTACTGCAGGGAAAAATATTCTTTGTAGTCTTTATCGTTTACCGTGATATTACCCTGGCCTTTGGAGAGAAAAACCCTTGTTACGGCTTCTTTACGGCGACCTACGGCATTTTTTTGTTTTTCCATGATTTAATTTGAAAATGTGATCCCGTACAAACGGGATTAAAATTTCAACTCTTTAGGTTGTTGTGCCACCTGCTGGTGTTCGCTACCGGCATACACAAATAATTTTTTGAACATCTTACGGCCCAGGCGATTTTTTGGCAGCATCCCCTTCACAGCTCTCTCAATCACTGCCTCGGGGCGGCGTGCTAATAAATTCCTTGCTGTTTCAGCCTTCTGACCGCCGGGATAACCGGAAAATGTCAGGTATTCCTTGTCATCAATCTTATTGCCCGTAAATTTTACTTTATCAGCATTGATCACAATAATAAAATCCCCGCAATCGACATGTGGCGTATAATAGGCCTTGTTCTTACCCCGAAGAACGGAGGCTATTTTAGCACACATGCGTCCAACGGTTTGATTGGTACCATCCACAACATACCAGTTGTGTTTAACGGTAGCCGCATTCGCATGTTTTGTAGTGAAATGTAGTTTACTCATGATTCTTTGTTTGTATCTCTCCGCCAACCCGGGAGAAATAGTTTTTTAAATGGAGCGCAAAGGTAGGGGAGAACAACGTGTACAGCCAAAGAAAAATCAAATTATTTTTTACCGGTCCTTTGCAAGTTACTGATTTACAATAAAATTTTTGATCCGAATTTTTTATTGCCAAAATTTTCTCTTCATAAAACCTGGTATTGAGCTTGTCGATTACATTTACCGCATATTTCAATAATGACTGTACAACCTTTAAACAGAACAAGTTTTGGAGATGACTCAAATTCCGGTGTTTTGATGACCCTGGAAGAAGCTAACGAGTTGCTGAACGAATGGGTGCCTAATGAACGCTTGCAGTTACATATGAAACAAGTAGCGGCAGTAATGAAGGCCTGGGCGCTCGAAAAGGAGGGTTGCGATGAGCGAACCGCCTTAAAATGGGAACTTGCCGGTTTACTACATGATGCCGATTGGGAAAAATATCCTGATGATCATTGCAGAATGATCATTGAGGAACTTGAAAGAAGAAGTATTGATCCTGAAATTATTCATTGTATCGCTTCTCATGGACCAAGATATTTTGGTGTGCAACCGGCCAACAACATGGACAAAATGATCTATGTATTTGATGAGTTGTCTGGTTTTATTCATGCAGCTGCCCTGATAAGACCTGCGAGATACGAAGGGTTGGACCATAAGAGCATTTTAAAGAAATTAAAAACACCTTCCTTTGCCGCACAGGTGAACCGGGATGATATCTCGGACGCTATATCCAGAATTGACACTCCGCTGGAAGAGATCATTGACTTTGTTATTGAAAAACAAAAGCACGTGGCCTGATTTCCTATGAAAAAAATTATTTTATGGAGACGGCAATAATAACAGTCAGGATTTAATTATATCGTCAGTAAAGTTGCCGGGATCGCGTACACAAATAATAACTTACCGGATGTCGTTCTGTGATCAAAATATTTTTAAGGATAGATTTATATACCAGACTTTATGAAGAAATGGTTGATTGGATTGCTATTGGTGATTGGATTGGCAGTTGGCTCTTCGTATTTTTTTATTCCAGACAGGCTGAAGATTTCGAAGCATGTAATTATTAATAATAATCAGCAGGGTGTATTCAGGTTTCTTGCTGACGAGGATAACTGGGAAAAATGGTGGCCGGACAACGGCGCCACGGAAGCGAGCATTTTAAAACATGGTGATTTTGAGTTTCAAATAAAACAGGTTCTGCATAATGCTTTTGAAATAAACCTGGCTTCTAATAATGTAAATACAAGCAGCTTATTGCAAATATTCTCTCATGCTATTGACAGCATTAACATAAAATGGTCTGCGGAACTTATTGCAGGCAACAACCCATTAAGAAGAATTCAACAATACTTTGCGGCACAAAAACTTGGCTTGTACTTTGAAAGCATTTTGGACCATATGAAAAAGCATGTCAGCAGCTTAAAAAACATTTACGGTATCGACATTAAAAAGGAAAAAGTACAATCCCAGCTCTTAATATCCTCAAAGAAATCATTTTCACACTATCCTACAACACCTGAAATATATACATTAATTGATAAGTTAAAAAACCAGGTAGCTAAATCGGATGCAAAGGCCGATAGTTTTCCAATGTTGAATATACAAAGGCGCGACAGCTCGCTTTATATTGCACAGGTGGCCCTGGCTATTGATAAAAGGATACCAGAAGAAAATGATATTTCTGTAAAATGGATGATGAAAGACGGAAACATTCTTTCAGGTGAAGTAATCGGAGACAATAAAAAAATAGAGGTCTCTATGAAACAGTTTGACAAATACATCTCCGATTATCAACGTACCGTGATCGCCATCCCTTTTCAACTGATGATTACTGACAGATTGAAACAAACAGACAGCACAAAATGGGTTACAAGGATTTATTACCCGGTTATCTAAACGTTATAATTCTTGCGCTATCGTCATTCTTAGCAAGAACATAAGCTTCCTTTTTATTTATTGTAATCTTCTTAATATTACGTACCTGTCCCTTAATTTGTAAACCATTTATACTTTCACATTTAAAAGAATTATTCCCTTTATTCACTAAAACGGTCCCAAAATCCGAATCATTTCTGCCCATTTGGATATTATTCTGGTAATAATTTCCCATCAATAAAATATCCGGCAGATTATCATCATTAGCATTCGTTGTTATGGCAGATCTATACGTACTCAGCTGCGCCTCCCATGGTAATTCTTTTAATGTGAAATTTAATTTTCCGTCATTTATCAATAATGCGTTAGAAAAATAATTTGCGGTGAGCAGATCGGCCTGCTTCAACTTCTCTTCTGTAAAAATCTGCTCTAAGGTTGCTTCTGCAAAATCGCGTGCATATAAAAACCTCTTCTTCAAACCAGGTATTTGATTATCCAGTTCATTTTTATTGGCAAAAGGAATTTCTTTGCCATTTAGATAGTAGGTAAGAATTTGTTCCTTCCTTCCATTATTGTCAAAGTCATTGTAATAAAGTCGGACAGGCTCTTTTTCAGATGCGTGCAACCTACTGTTTACACCAAGGTTCCCGGCAATGAAATCTATACTTCCATCATTATTGATATCTACAGGAAGAATAAAATTCCACCATCCTTTTTGCGCGGTCAATGACTTTTTTTCAAAACTTCCGCTGTGATTTACGTAGGCCTCGATGCCACCCCATTGCGAACAAATAACCAGGTCTTTATCCTGGTCTTTGTCTACATCGACCCAAACGGCATTATTAATCATACCTGCGTTCGATAGTTCTTTTGCATATTTGTCTGTTACATCGGTAAATCGTCCGGTTCCGTCATTTTGCAGCAGGTATGATCTTGGAGTTTTCGCATATTGCCATGGCACAACTTTTCCTCCAATAAAAAAATCCATCAGGCCATCATTATTGAAATCATATGGTTTAATGCAGGATGCTACAATATAAATTTCCGGAAATGCATTTTCCAGTTTTTTGAAATGGGTATTGTTCTCATTCAAATAAACTCTTGGCATTAAGTATTGCTCTCTGCCATAATATTCATTTCCACCGCCTGCTACTACCAGATCGGTCTTGCCGTCATTGTTTACGTCAACCCAAACTGCGTCCGTATCTTCATATAAACTGTCTTTCCTCATTTCAGGTTGCGGAGACTGGATGAATTTTCCACCTGGCTGTTGGAGGTAAATGGCATTGTGAAATCCCCTGGAAGATCCGAGAAACACATCCTCCAGGCTATCGCCGTTGATATCAGCTACAGCGAGGGCAGGTCCTTCGGTCGAAAGCATGTATGGGATCAATGGTTCCCGGCTGAATTCAGGGAAGTAGTTTTCCCGGTGCAAATAGCTCAATCCCGCCTCCGATGTTATATCTGACATTTCCCTTGTTTCATTTTTCCACGAAGAGATGATTTTCGTATAGTTAAATGGAGTCAATCCTTTTTGATAAGCAAAAATGGTATCGGGTTTATTAACCGGCCATTGTATCTGCTGACAGGAGTTGTCGGGCCAAACAAGATATACAGAATCAACTTTTGTATTCCGTAACCCAATATGCAGGGGAATTTCCATACTGGATTGAAAACCTCTCACAGGATTTTTTTCATAAACCCTGATCTCATTATTGGAAAATAGAAATAGTTTAGCGCCCACTGCATTGATATTATTAGCGGAGCCCTTTAGTTTTATCGAAAGAAATTCCTGGTTTTTCTGATCATTGCTTTTATTCTTATATAGCAAAGGCTGGTCGTCGATATTACTCACAACTACATCAAGATCGCCATCATTATCCAGATCTGCATAAACTGTTCCATTTGAATAGGTGGGTTTTTGAGAACTCACGCTTTGTGAAATATCCTCAAATCTAAGACTACCGATATTTCTATAAAACCTGTTTGGTATTTTGGTATTCGGGAATTTTTTTACCAGCTCAATATTTCTTTTGTCGTCTTTTTTCCCCTGAAGAGATCGTTGAATGTCTTCATTCGAAATAAAATTGATATAATCCATATCATTTAATCTCTTGGGAATACCGTTCGAGATGAAAAGATCCTTCCATCCGTCATTGTCAAAATCAAACCACAATGGAGCCCAGCTCCAGTCAGTGGCATGCACCCCGGCATAAGCGCCCGCTTCACTAAACATGCCATTTCTCCTGTTGTATTGTAAATTGTTTCGGCTGTATTGATATGAATATCCAATGGAAATCTTGTTGAAGAAAATATCATAATCATTATCAATCAAAGACCGTTTTAAGATATCCGGGTCTGATGGAAGCATATCCATAGAAATAATTTCCGGATATCCATCATTCGTAACATCGGCAATGTCAACACCCATTGAGAATTGGCTGGAGTGCATAAGATGTTCAACATTTTCATCATTAAATGTTCCGTTTTTCTGGTTAATATAGAGATAGTCATTTTCATGAAAGTCATTGCCAACATACAGGTCAGGCCAGCCATCGAGATTGATGTCAGAAACTGCAATACCCAAGCCATAGCCGATCGCTGAACTATTGATCTTAGTTTCCCTGGTAACATCTTTAAAAGATATCCCATCATTTCTATAAAACCGGTCGCCGGATACTTCTGCATATGTTCCTAAAAAATTGGCGCGCGGTGCAAATGAACCATTTTGATGAATGGCATGATTCAGGAGGAACATATCCAGATCTTCATCAAGATCATAATCAAAAAACACTGCTTGTGTGCAAAATCCGGAAAAGTCCAGCCCGTATTTCTTTGCCTCTTCAACATAGTAAGGAACACCGTCTCTGATTCCCTGGCAAATCAGCAATTGATTTCTACTTTTCAAAATTTCATAATTCCCAACCTTACAAACGTAAATATCAAGCAACCCATCGTTATTTATGTCCACTACCGAAACACCCGTGGACCAGCCATGATCCTGGGGAAGGCCTGCCTTGGCCGATGCATCGGTAAAATGCAAGTTCCCCTGATTTAAAAATAATTTATTGTCGCCCTGATTCGACGCAAAAAAAAGATCAACAAATCCATCATTATTAAAATCCCCTGCCCCTACACCTGCTCCGTTATAAAAATACATGTAATGAAACATATTGAATTGCTCTGTAGGCACCAGCCTGTTGATAAAATGAAGGCCGGTTTTATTGTTGTCTAGCGTTTCAAATACGACGGGCATATCCGTTTTCGATTTTCCACACGCAAAAAACGCGGTCAAAATCAAAACTGAAAATATTTTCCTTATGTTTCTGGCAAAACACATCATAATATTGATCTTACATTTACTATCTCGTCTATACTTCGCATAAAATTTACCGGTTCAATTTGAATAAGGCAGGATATTCATTGCATTGAAGAAACAACAAATAGGTATTGTGTTTCCCATCAATTGAAACAATATCCCTGACCATTTCTCTTAGTCTAAGCGACGGGTTTTTACTTTCCTGCACGGAAAACCCGCCCTTCCCATCATTCAGTAATATCTGGCCCTGGTTGGCGTCTAACCGTCCCAGCTGTGGTTGAAAATTAAATTCATTTCCACCCAGCACTATATCTTTAAAGCCATCGGCGTTCATATCGATACATATTGCCGCCTTTACCGACGATAATTGCGTCATAACTGGAAGCTTATCAATATCAAATTTTCCCTCACCACGATTAATCGCTGTGCAGGAAGAAAAATAGTTTGCCTTTTTTACTTCAGCTTTCTGTAACTGCTCATCCGGAAATAAATCCTGGATTGTTTTCATTGCGTAGTCGACGTTACGAAGATTTTGTTTTTTTAGACCCGGTAGGCCTTCCTGCACTTCCTTTTTCATGAATACCGGTTTATCTTTTCCCGCAATGGTCCGGCTTACAATTTTATCCATACTCCCATTCCCGTCAAAATCCGATATCCATAGTTTTACGGGGCTTTGTTCATCGGGATGCAGGTAAAAATTTTCGCCGATATTCCCGAGTACAAGGTCATCTTTTCCATCAGCATTCAGATCGCTGGCTATAACGGTCTGCCACCAGCCAAACATTATACTGAGATCGGTTTTTAATTCTACAAACTGCTTTTGCTGGTATTTGAAAACGCGTGGCGGCATCCATTCTCCCACTATTACCAATTCCTTTCGCGGTTCGTTATCCAGATTTATCCAAACAGCTCCTGTTACAAGGCCCGCATTATGGATTCCCTCGATTTTGTCAGCAGGCATGTCTGAAAAGATCCCTTTGCCGTCGTTGATGTAAATATGACTTAAAGGTGTCAATCCATATTGTAATGAAATACAGCGTGCGCCGGCGAACAAATCCAGGTCGCCATCATCGTCAAAATCAGAGGCGGCAATAACACCGATATTATCTTTATTCAAGGGAAATGCATTGGCTGATAATTTAAAGTTGCCTTTCCCATCATTGATAAACAACCGATGTTGTAATTCCCTGCTTCCGGGAGTGGCCTGGTTTCCGGCCGCGCTAATAAATAAATCAATATCGTTGTCTTTATCGCAATCAAAAAATGAAACGGCGCCATCTTCAAAATCTGCAAAAGGTTCGAATGTAGGCTGCCGGCTCTTTCGAAACCGGCCGTCCTCAAATTGCAGGTATAGTTGCCCTTGCTTTTCAGTTGTTCCGCCGATGTACACATCCTGCAGGCCGTCCCCGTTTACGTCTCCTGCGGCAGACCGGGGACCTTCCTGGGAAAGCATCCGGGGGATGATCCTTTCATAGTAGAAGTCTGTATATTCATTCTCCTGGTGCTTCTCAAAATCTGCTTTTACTTCTACCAGCCAAGGTTTACTATCTGGTAAAACTTCCGACATAATTTTTTTCCCGTCTGGAGGTTGAGTAAAAAAAAGCAGCTTGTTCATTCCCGGATTTTCGATTCTTGATGAACTAAGGTCTGGCCAAATGATTAGCAGTGAATCTATATGCATAGATTTTCCGAGGCCAATGATCTGTTTATAATCAACAGATGACTGGAAGCCACGACTGGGCATTACTTCACGACTTAAAACTTGTTTTCCACTATATGCTATGATTTTGCTGCCAATGGCAAATGTATTCGCGCCCTTTCCTTTTAAATAAATGCCTATGTAATTGTTGTGATTTTGTTCCCTGCTGTTATTTCTGAATACAAAGGCAGGTTCATTTACATTATTCACTACAATATCGAGATCGCCATCATTATCAAGGTCGGCGTAAGCCGCCCCGTTAGAAAAAGAATTTTCTTTAAATCCCCATAACATTCCCTGATCAGCAAATTTTAAGTTGCCCAGATTGCGGAACATTTTATTAGGAACTCCGATAGATGGTATGCGATTTACCAACGCGGTTAAATCTTTTTTGCTGGTAGCGATCATGGTCTCCCGGATGAGGTTCGCATCAAATTCCAAAAAATCCTGGTTAGTGAGATCCCGGTAAATGCCGTTACAGATAAACAGATCATTTAGCCCATCGTTATCGGCATCCATGATGAGTGCACCCCAACTCCAGTCCGAAGCACTTACACCACTGTAATGGGCTATATCCTGGAATTTTGAATCCCTGGTATTTAATTGCAATGTGTTTTGCAGGAACTGTCGGTAAAAACCATTTCTTTCTTTAAGACGATACTGGTCAATATTATAAAACCCTAATGTTGTTTTCAAGCGATAATCCTCCGCGGGCAACATGTCCGTCGTAAATATTTCCGGGTAACCGTCATTATTAATATCTCCTATATCTGCCCCCATTGAAGCATAACTGATATGCTGTACCCGGCTCTCCAGTTCATCTTTAAATGTGCCGTTCTTTTGGTTGATGTATAAGTAATCCCTTTCAAAAAAATCGTTTGATATATACACGTCGGGATAATGGTCGTTGTTTATGTCTCCTACTGTTACACCTAGACCAAAGCTCATCAGCGTGCCATGAATACCTGCCGCTTGCGTAACCTCTGTGAAATGGCCATTATCATTCCGGTATAGATGATCACCTCCTCCTTTTAAATATTCCTCCACTGCCCATTTCGCGGCAGGGACATCTCTTTGCTTTAGTAAACCAATACTGTTTACCGGAACAGGGCTATTATCTATCTTAAAGCAATCCAGATCGCCATCGATGTCGTAGTCAAAAAAACTCACCTGTGTCGTATAACCTGAATCGGCCAGGCCATACTGTGCTGCACTTTCGGTAAAACTAAGATCATGGTTATTGATAAATAACTGGTTACTGCGCAACTGGTGATTTGTCATACTACCGGCATTGCATACGAATATGTCCAGCCATCCGTCACTATTAATATCAACCATTACAACTCCTGTGCTGAATTGTAATTTATCAGTAAACCCGGCTGAAACAGATATATCACTGAAATTCCAATTCCCCTTATTCAGAAAAAGTTTATTGGCTCCCTGGTTAGCAGTAAAAAAAACATCTGTTAATCCATCATTATTAATATCGCCGGCAGCAACACCGCCACCGTTATAAAAATTACGGTAATTAAGGATATTGATACTATCGTTGTCGCTTACTTTATTTATGAATTCAATTCCTGTATTTTTCATTAAATCGAATAAAGGCGGCGGCTGTTTTTCCGCTTCCTTCCGCGTGCAGGTTGTAGTGAGCAGTGATAGCGATATGATAAGAAAAATAAAATATCTTCCCATTCTTTTGTTTTGAAATATCAATTCATTCAGGGTGGTACTCAATGCGAATCAGAAAATTTAGTTGTTCAATTTGTACAAAAAAGGATAATCATTATTCTGCATAAACAGCAGGTATCTGTCGTTCGCGCGTTTTATTTCAACGATATCCCTGATTTCTCCTCGCATATTCAGCCCTGCTTTTATATTTTCCTGCCATATAAATTCACCCTTTCCATTGTTGAGAAGAATATCGCCGAAACTTGCATCCAGGCGTTCAAACTGGGGTAAAAATCCAAATTGGTTTCCTCCAAGTATCAGGTCGATATAACCATCTTTATTTATGTCCATTGAATGAATGGCATTGACACTGGAGAGCTGACTCATAACGGGAAGTTTTTGAATTGTAAAATTTCCGGACCCGTTATTAATGGCAATGCACGAAGAGGTATAATTAAATTTCTTTACGATAGCAGTTTGGAGTATTTGTTTTGGAAAAAGTTCCTGTATCGATTTCGTTGCATATTCTTCGTGCCGGAGGTTGTTTTTTTTAATTGATGGAAGCTGGTCCTCCAAGTCCTTTTTTAGGAGCACAGGCATGTCTTTTCCCTCAATTGTGTATGTCAGGATCTTTTCAATACTTTTATTCTGATCGTAATCCTGTATCCAGAGTTTTACCGGATTATGGTGCGTGGGGTTCAGGTAAAAATTTTCACCTATATTTCCCAAAACCAGATCCTGCCTTCCGTCCTTATTTGCATCAATGACCGTTACGGCCTGCCACCATCCGAACATATCGTTCAAATTGGTTTTTATTTCTTTGAACCGTCCGTTGCCATAAGAAAAAATTCTAGGTGTGATCCATTCTCCCACTACAATTAATTCTTTTAATGAATCACCTGAAACATCAGCCCATACCGCGTCGCATATCATGCCTATTTTTGAAATATCCTCATTCCCGGCATTTTCGATATTGGTAAAATGCCCTTTACCATCATTCATAAAAAAATAGCTTACGGGATCAATACCATAAATACCGGGAAAACTTCTTGACCCGATAAACAAATCCATATACCCGTCATTGTTAAAATCATGAGGCGCCGCCACCGATACATTCATTCCGGTATTCGGGAATGCGGAAGCATCCAGCGAAAAATTTCCCTTTCCATCGTTTTTAAAATGCCTAAGCTGCAATTCCCTGCTATTCACCGTTACATTGTTGCCACCAGGACAAATCAGAAGATCGAGATCATTATCATTATCACTGTCAAACAATGACACTGCCACATCTTCAAAATCACTAAACTCTAAAAATGCCTTTTGATTTTTCTTAATGAATTTTCCATTGCCCGTCTGAAGATAGAGTTGGCCCGGGTGCCCTGGAACACCGCCGATAAAAATATCATCCACCCCATCTCCGTTTACATCGCCCACTGCCGCTTTAGGACCTTCTCTCGAAAGGGTTTTAGGAACACTTCGCTCTGAATAAAAATCTATAGTTTCATTATCAATATGTTTATCAAATTCGCTGCTAACGCGGGTGAAGAAAGTTGGCAGCACTGTTTTTTGTGAATCGGAGCTACTACTTTTTTTCTCTGGTTGCTGAATATCATGTTGACGATTCAATAGGGGCTGTTCGAGTTTGGTATAGGATCTGTCGGGCCAGGTGATAATAAGTGAATCAATCTTTTCAATTTTGCCTAGCCCAAAAATAATTTTGTAATCCACGGAAGATTGAAATCCCCGGCTTGGGATCAATTCCCTCATAATAATCTGGCCGTTCGCAAATAATTTTATTTTGCTTCCTACCGCAAATAAATTCTGGCCCTTTCCTGTAAGCGTGAGCGCTATATAATTGTTCTTATTTATTTCGCGTGAATTATTCTTATAAACAAATGTTGGCTGGTTTTCATTATTCACTACCAGGTCGAGGTCCCCGTCATTGTCCAGATCGCCGTAAGCAGCTCCATTGGAAAAGCCCGGCTGCTCAAAGCCCCAAGCCGAAGTAATGTCTGTAAATTTTAAGTTCCCGTTATTTTTATAAACCTTGTTTGGTAAAGGAGTTCTTGGTATTTGTTTCAGTAAGAGGTCAATTTCTTTTTTCTTTCTGCTTAGCACCATTTTATGGTATACCTCATCGGCAAAAAAATTCATAAAATCCAGATTGGTTACGTCCCTGTTTACGCCGTTGCAGACATAGATATCATTCCAGCCATCGTTGTCCATATCAAAAAATAATGCACCCCAGCTCCAGTCAGTTGCAGCTACTCCACTATAGCGGGCAATGTCTTTGAACATTCCATTCTTGTTATTTAACTGCAAGCTGTTTACCGGATATTGATAATAAAATCCTGATTTTAATTTTGCGTTGAACAGGTCAACATTATCAAAAGCGCCCATGGTCTTTAACCGGTAATCATTTAAAGGAAACATATCCGTTGTGAAAAGATCCGGGTATCCATCGTTGTTAATATCGGCTATATCCGCACCCATAGAAGAAAAACTGACATGCTGCATCCAATTTTCGAGTTCATCTTTGAATGTGCCGTTCTTCTGATTGATGTACAGATAATCGCGCTCATACGAATCATTTGAAACAAATACATCAGGATAATCATCGCCATTGATGTCACCAATGGAAACACCCAGGCCAAAGCTTATTAAGGAACCATGGATGCCAGCTTGTTTGGTGACCTCGGTAAAATGACCGCCGTCGTTCCTGAATAAATGATCGCCACCTCCCTTGAGAAAATCAGCAACGGGCCATTCTTTTTCTGGCAGATCGCGCCTGTTTGAATATTGCAATTGATTTACGGGTATAGGACTGTTATTGATCATAAAACAATCGAGATCACCATCCATATCGTAATCAAAAAAAGAAACCTGTGTAGTGTATGCTGAAATATCTAATCCATAAGAACCTGCAGATTCGGTGAAACTGGGTTCATGCCGAACCCCTCCGGAAGTAGAGGTAGAGCTGGAATTATTAATGTACAATTTATTCTTCCTATTGCCGGTATTCATGTTACCGGAGGAGGACACGTAGATGTCGAGCCAGCCATCGGCGTTCACATCAGCAAAAACAACACCTGTATACCACTTGTCGTCGGGTAGTATACCTGCTTGCTCGGAAATGTCTTTGAATTGAAAATTACCCTTATTAAGATATAGTTTATTGCCTCCGGAATTAGATGTCAAGAACACATCTGACAATCCATCGTTATTAATATCACCCATGGCAACGCCACCACCGTTGTAGAAATTCCTGAAAACAAAACTATTGTCTTTACTGCCATCTTCTACATTATTCTGAAAGCTTATTCCCGTGTTTTCAACCAGTTGAAATAAGGCGCTTTCTTTTTCTTTTTTATTATTGCAGGAAAAAAATGAAACCGAGATTGCCCCGAATAAACACAGCAGGCACCGGTGCACCAGGAGTTGGTGTGGCAAACTTTGGTGTCTGGTAATATTAAGCATTGCAATGCAAATCTATAATCCAAAACTCACGTTTCACTGTCATAAAAAACTTTAACAGGTCTTCTTTTTACGGTAAAAGGTCATTGTTAAACAATGACCTTTTTACAAATGCAAAATTATTTATGCTGCTTAGTAACCTGTATTCTGTTTTAGGTTAGGATTGGCGGCCAATGCCTGTGACGGTACCGGGAATACAAGATTTTTTGGATCGTCGCTGGGTTTGTATGCCCAAGGTTTCAGGAACATACCGAAACGAATCAGATCCGTTCTTCTTACATACTCCCAATACAGCTCTCTGCCTCTCTCTGCAAGTAAGGTTTTAGGATCAGAAACATTGGCAGTATTCACTAAAGGCATTGTGGCTACCACAGCAGCTCCCCTGGCTGTTCTGAGTTGATTAATCAGGAGCAAAGCGCCGGCATTATCAGGAGTTGCTTTCCTCATCATCGCCTCGGCTACCATTAAAACTACATCTGCATATCTCATGATCATAATATCGTTACCGGCATTATCATCATAAAATTTTCCATTATCCGAATAGTCAGGAGGATATTTAATCACGCGAATACCTGTAATTTCAAGATTAGCTCCGGTTTCAATCATGTTGTTGGAAATAGTTGCGGTGAAGGCCAGATTATTTCCCTTTCTATCCTTTAAAAGAGCCCCAGTTTCACTAAACTGCTGACCAATCAAAAAGCCTGGTCTCAGACCTGAAATATTTGTCGCTCCCGGATAATATCTTCCGCCAATTCGTTTATCTAATAATGTATCAGCTGGCGTTTGGGTTACAGGTGTATTAACACCAAATGCGTTGTAGAATTCGGCCACTGTGGAGAAACCATTCCATCCTGCATTCGGGTTTTTGGGTGTGTACATATTGTAATGTAGCGTAGAGTACCATCGCTCCTCGGGAGAGCTATTGTTGGCGGTAACTCCCGAAGTATTCTGGAAAGCGAAAATGCCTTCCCTTGTTTTCGCACCATTATCAAAACTGAAATTATCAAAATAGTTAGTAGTGTAGGTATATCTGCCTGAACTAATAATAGCATTTCCCAAGGTAATCACCTGTTGCATGTCTGCATCTGCAAAAGTGGGGCTGGGTCTGTTTCCAAAAGCACCCCTGTTGAGATATGTTCTCATCAAAAGTAATCTTGCAGCATCTGGATTAGCTCTATAATTCATATTTGCGCTGGCTGCAGGCAGATCAGCAAGCACAGCATTCAATTCGGCGATGATGAAATCCGCGGCCTCAGTTGCCTGTTTTACTTCCGGCGCGTTCAAAAGATTATCTCCGGGATTCCGCAGCGGGTACTGGCCAAAAAGATCCAACAACTGATAGAGGGCTAAAGCTCTTAAAAATCTTGCTTCTGCAGCCTGTTCTTTTGTTGGACTAAATGCCAACACGTTTGTAGCATCGAAATTTAATTTGTTCAGGCTATTAAATACTCCTATCAAGTTAGTTTGATCGGCATTCCAGGTATGAGCATGAATTACCCTCCAGGCACCATTATCATCCCAGTCGCCGCCGCGTGTAGGAACCAATGACTCATCGGAGCTATTTCCTGTAAGATTGATAACCTGCCCAGCAACTGTATAAGGAACTCCTAAATCTGCATAAGCAGTTTGCAATAAAAGTCCTGTTCCGGCGGCGCCAAGGGAAGCAGCAGTCTGCTGATTGGTAAGAGAGTTGTTCAGCCCCTCTTCCAATTTGGTACACCCGGCCAATACAACAGTAATGATCAGGGCAGTTGTTTTATATTTATTGAATAACATCATATGCTGATTTTTTCTGATTATAATGACAAATTGAAACCAAATGAAATTGTTCTGGGTGTTGGATAAGGAATATATTCTATTGATCTTGATGGATAACCACCGGCAGATTTGTCAATATTTACTTCCGGATCAAATCCTGTAAACTTGGTTATCACAAATAAATTGGTAGCATTTACAAAAGCATTCAGGCCTTTGATATATTCACCAATATTGCCAAAGTTATAACTAAGAGATACGTTCCTTAATTTAAAATAGTTTCCTTTCTCCAGATATCTTGAAGACACTACCGCACCGCTGGTAGTTTTTTCGGCTGAATTAAAAGCAGCCTTATCAATATTTCTTCCACTAACAATTCCTGATATATTGGTAATGTTGGTCGCTGTATTATTATAGATCATGTATCCGCCTGCACCTCCGCTATTAATAACAAGCCCTAATTTTTTATACCTCAGGGTTGTACTGATTCCATAAAGAGTTTGCGGATTGGGATCACCGGAAAAAACAGGATCGGGGTCAACCATCTGGTTGCCATTTGCATCAAATCCTTTAAAGGGCTTCAGATAGAATTCATTTACTGGTTGATCATTTGTGATGATCTGTGCCAAAGTACCTGAAACACCCTGACCATTGATCTGACCTGTTAAGATAGACAGCGGTGTTTTTGAGCCCGGAGCAAAGAAATCTTCTAATGTATTCTTGTTGTTAGAGATATTAAAATTCAGATCCCATCCAAAATCTCTTTTTTCAATGATTGATGCACCTATTCCTAATTCTATTCCCTTATTGACAAGGTTACCGGGAATGTTGATGAAATAAATCGAAGCGGGTGCGGGCTGAATGGCAGTGCTTTGGAACAGGATATCCGTTGTGGTTTTCTTGTAATAATCTATGCTTCCATAAATTCTCCCCTGGAACAATCCGAAATCAAGTCCGAGGTTGTATGAAGTAGTTTCTTCCCATTTGAGATCAGGATTGGCCACATTGATTTGCCCGGCATTATTATAGGATGAAAAACTAAATTGTTCCTGCGATGCTCCTTCCGGAAACTCCTGGTTTCCCGTAATTCCCCATGAAGCCCTTAATGCCAGATTTGAGAACAATTCCCCATCTTTCATGAATTGCTCATTGCTGATAGCCCATTTCGCTGCTACGGAAGGAAAGTTTCCATATTTTTTATTCTCCCCAAATTTGCTTGATCCATCCCTTCTGATAGTGGCCGTTATATAGTATTTATCACGCAAATTGAAAATGACCCTTCCAAACAAGGATTGTAGTTCTGTTCTGGGATTGACGGCAGTAATAGGAAGATTTTGGGTGTTGCCGTTCCTTAAAATATTTGTGTAAGGAATATCGAGGATATTTTGTTGGGTCAGATTAGTATTAAAACCTTGGGCAGAATAGGCAGAAGTACCGTAATCTGATTTCCAGTATTCATAACCAACAACTGATTCCAATGATAAACCCTGGGTAAGATCCGCCCGGTAATTTAACGTATGGGTAAATGTTTGCGATGTTAAGTTGGAGTAAGCTTTGGCGCCAAATCCAGAACCAGACAATCCGGTATAGCCTTGTAACCATCCGTACAGATTGATGTTTCTTTGCCCGGTACTGTGGTTAATCGCGTATAAGAATTTATACTGAAGATTCTTTATTATTTCATATCCAGCCGATATATTTCCTAAAAAGGTATTCACATCGGCCCTGTCTGCAACACCGGTAAACAAAGCAAGAGGATTTCCTGATCCGTTGGTTGGAAAAACATAAAACCCTGTAGTGGGATCAGTAAAAGACATTGTCGGATTCCAACTTAAGGCAGCACTTATCAGATTACCCTGGGAACCTGCCGTGTTAGATACATTTGGAATATCTTCTCCTACATGGCCTGCTATTAAACCAAAGTCAAGAGAAAGCTTTTTATCTAAAAACTTATAGCCCCCATTGAAAGACCCGATATATTTATTGATAGCTGAGTTTTTTAAAAAACCCGGCGTTTTTGAGGCGAGGAAAGAAGCGCGGAATCTTCCGTTCTCATTACCACCACTAAAAGCAAGGTTATAGTTTTGCGTTAACTCATTAGAAGTGATTTCATCTAAAGCATCCACCGATTTTCCACCATCCAGGTTTGCGTTCAAATTATATTTCTTGATTGCGGACCTGAATTCGTCAGCATCGAGTATCTCAAATTTCTTCAAATATCCCGCAAAGACGCCCCAGTTGGCCCCCATTTCTATTTTGGATGCACCTGTGCCGCCTTTCTTTGTTGTAATTACGATCACCCCGTTAGCTCCTCTTGAACCATAGATAGCCGAAGAAGAGGCATCTTTCAGAATGTCGATTGAAGCAATATCATTAGGGTTTATATAAAGCAATGGATTCAGATCGGGCGTTGTGCCGAATGTGGTTGCGCTGCTTGGCCGGGCAGATCTTCCATCCAGCGGTACTCCGTCGATCACATACAGGGGGTTGTTTGCGGCACGTATTGAATTGTTACCCCGGATCTTAACGGTAGTAACAGCACCGGGCTGACCACTATTATTCGTAATTTCCAGGCCTGGAACTTTGTTCTGTAATAGTTGGTCGGGTGATGTAACCACACCCTGGTTAAAATTTTTCGCCTGAACGGAAGTTACAGCACCCGTTAAATCTTTTCTTCTTACGGTTCCATATCCTACCACTACCACTTCGTTAAGGTTACCGCCGGTAGCTGCAAGAGCCACACTAACAGCACCATCACTGGTTATAGCAACTTCCTGATCTGAATAACCTACGGCAGAAATGATCAGGGCAGTCGCAGAAGCCGGTACGTTCATAGAGAAGGAGCCTTCGGCGTTGGTATTCGTTCCGCCTGTTGAACCCTTAATAAGCACGGAAGCGCCTGCAATAGGACTCCCATCTTTGCTATCGGTGACTTTACCAGTTACAGTTTTGTTTTGAGAAAAGGCGAGTTGGGATATGAGCAATACCACTGGCAGGACCAGCAATCCTCTGATTTTTTTCAAGGTCATATGCAATCGTTTATGGTTTATCAAATGCGGAGAAGCATTATCAATGTGTAAAAGTTACACAATGATAGGTATTTTCTAAAAAAAGCAAAAAATTAATTTTTGATTAGCAAAAATCATTCAGTGTTATGACAGTAATTTACAATGAGATGCTGCAACGATTGCGTGTATTATTTACACTTTGAGTGAAATTGCTTACCGGTCACGACTTCCCGGTCAATATTTAATAAGTAATGGCCACCGCGTTTTTTCGCTCGGTGGTTTGTAGATGTTTCCGCATTTTAAATCTGTAAAGCCGGCCCGGGCGGTGAGTTACATTTTGTTCCAGTTCGTTAACGTCTGTTAACCAGTTCATCATCAGGAATTTTTTCCTGAAATTCCGGCGGTCGAGTTTCGTTCCCAATATGGCTTCGTACAGTGTTTGTAGCTCCCGGAGTGAAAATTTTTCAGGCAGCAGGTTGAATACGATAGGGTGCTCTGAAACTTTAGATTGTAATTGTTCAAGACAGGTAGAGAGTATCTTTCTGTGATCGAAAGCCATGGTGTGGATTTCGTTTACCGGATGCCAATGAAGTTCATTATGTGAAAGTTTTAGCTTGTGATGCTTTATATCTATCAACGAATAGTATGCGATTGTAATAACACGCCCTGCAGGATGCCTGTCAACTTCACCAAAAGTGTGTACCTGCTCAAGAAAAACATCATCGAGACCCGTTTTTTCTTTTAAGACCCTGTACGAAGCAGCATCGGGATTTTCACTCAAATGCACAAGATCGCCCAGAAGAGACCATTCGTTATGAAATTCCTCAAGATCCGATTTAATGAGAAGAACTTTTAATTCGTTATTGTCGAAACCAAAAATCACGCAATCAACTGAAATTGCCATTTGAAAATAATTGCTATTTTCTGAAACAAGTTGTTGAATCGTTTTCTTTGTTGCTGTTCCCATAGTATCACTAAACTAATTC
>JACMLY010000032.1 GCA_014379345.1 Chitinophagaceae bacterium | reverse complement strand
TGCAATAAGGTCATTTACAGAAATTGAATTAGTAGAAAAAATAAAAGTTGTAAGTCCTTGGTTTGAAGCCAACCTATCACGTTGCGAATATTTACAGCATCTTGTTAGTCACGGAACCTATCATAGAGGACAAATTGTAACGATCGGCAGAAATGTTGGAATGACTGATGCACCTATGACTGACTATATTTTTTTTACTATAGCGAATGAAGTTAAATAGAACTACAAAGAGCGGCTAGAACCGTAAGCCGTATACAGGAAAGCTCCTTACAAAAAGCTACTACCGTCGATCATGACATGATGGCTTTTTACTTTTTTTTGCCAGGCGATACGGTTTAACAAAAGGACAAGCAGACTGAGTGAGCCTTTGCCTTATAGAATACACAAGAAAATTGTTTATTGGTGGGATGCCCTTTATGTAAAGGGTTTTGGTTTTTTCGACTTCACAGGAGTAAAAAACCTGGAAATTCTCACCGAAAAGTTGACCCCTCACAAAATGACTTTGCAGGAAAATTTTGAGCATTATCATTAATTTCTTTTTTACCCCTGACATTGGGCTGTCAGTTGCTGCTGCGATTTTTGTGATGTCAAGTGACTAACATCTTTTTTTACACAAACTCAAAAAAGCAAAGTAAATGGAAAAGCGAACAGTGGACCCCTGGAAATGGGGCGAAAGAACCAATTCTGTACAGGCCGTTGAAGTCAAACAGGCCGAAGGAACACTCTATTGTTCCGGGCAGGTGGCAATAGACGCAAATGGACAACCAAGTACAGGCGACATGAGAGCCCAGTTAGTTCAAACGATACAGAACCTGGAACAACTAATCACCGAGGCTGGGTACGAATGCCAGGGCATTGTGCGGTTGAATGTTTTCACAACTTCAACCACAGAGTTTTTCACTGGATGCGGCGATGTTTATCAGGATTTTATTGCAAAGCATGGCATCAGGCAGGCCACGACGTTACTTGAAGTGAAGGGACTTTTTGCAACATTAACAATTGAACTGGAAGCTACTGTGGTGAAGTGAAGATTAAAAAGCATTAAAAAAGGAGTTTAATTAAATATTAACTCCTTTTTTTAATGTATTCAAAGTTGAAACAATATCAGATTTGATTACTACAAAGAGAGATTTGCACACAAATAATTGAAAGTTGTTGCAGACCTTGCAGCAACTTAAAAAAACACTCATAAAATCAGTAGCATCAACTAAAAAAATAAAAATGCGTAGAATATTAGTAACAGGAGCAACAGGGGTTTTAGGAAGTGCAGTCATAGAAACGTTGCTAAAGAAAATTTCAACTCAACAAATTAATGTGCTTTCACGTAAGGACGAAAAACTTGCCGAAATGCACGCGAAAGGATTTAACACTTTTCGAGGCGACTATGACGACAAATACTCTCTTGAAAAAGCAATGAGCGGTGTGGATATGGTTTTGCTAATTTCGGCAGGTGACGAAGGGGACCGTATGCAACAACACAAAAATGTTGTTGACACAGCTAAAAAAGTAAGTGTAAATTGTATTGCGTATACGAGCCGGTCTTTAAGTGACAGGGCAACATTGGCAAATAAGTTAATGTTTGACCACTTTGACACAGAAGATTACATTAAAGAAAGCGGGTTGAAATACACTATTTTTCGCAATGTGTTGTATATGGACGTTATTCCTTTATTTGTTGGCAAACAAGTGTTTGAGACAGGCATTTTTCAACCAGCAGGGGATGGAAAAGTAGCGTTTGCGTTGAGAAAAGAAATGGGCGAAGCAATGGCAAATGTTATATTGAATGAGAAATGCGAAAAAAAAACCTATAAATTCACAGGTAATGAGACCTATTCATTTTATGATATTGCTTCTGTGCTGACAGAACTTTCAGGCAAAGAAGTAAAATATACGCCTGTTGAAATTGCTGCATTTGACACAATGATGTTGGCAAGAGGATTGCCACCAGCGATGGTTAAAAAAATCATTGATTTTAACACCGATATAAAAAATAATCAGGAAGCCGAAATAAGCAATGACTTAGAAATCAAATTGGGGCATAAGCCAACCTCGCTGAAGCCAGGTTTAAAAATCCTATTTGGTTTATAAAAAGATAAATGCGCAATGACAGCACTAACTCCATTTCATATAAAGACCATTGCCGAGTATCATCGGTTTATGGAATTGCCAAAGCCCGAACAACCATTGGTCAGTGTGGTGAGATTTGAAGACATTAAACGCAAATCACAGAATTGCCCCAAAAGTATTATTCATAATTTTTATTCCGTTGCATTAAAGAAAAACTTTAATGCAAAAATGAAGTACGGCCAACAGGATTTTGATTTTGATGAAGGAGTGATGCACTTTATGTCGCCAAAACAAATATTATCAATCGCAACATCGTCAGACGAAGAATTTAAGCATTCGGGGTGGCTACTACTTATTCATCCTGATTTTCTTTGGAGTACCCCATTGTCAAAAAAAATAAGAACTTATGAATATTTTAGTTACCAGGTAAACGAAGCATTACATCTTTCTGAAAAGGAAGAGACTTTGGTTACGGATATTATAAAAAACTGCACAGGAGTACCATTCGCCTATCGACAATTTAAGTCAGGATGTAATCATCGCTCAAATTGAGTTACTACTAACTTACTCCGAACGTTTTGCCAACGACAATTTAATACCCGAAAAATAGCCAATCATAGAGTATTAAACCAACTTGAAGCTTTACTGACAGAATATTTTAATAATGACAATTTAGCCAACAAAGGAATTCCAACTGTTCAATTCATTGCAGAACATTTAAGCATTTCCGCCAATTATTTAAGCCGGTTACTTCAATTATTGACAGGACAAAGCACCAAACAATTCATCCACGACAAGGTAATTGACTTAGCAAAAGAAAAACTTTCAACTACTGACTTATCCGTTAACGAAATTGCGTATGATTTGGGATTTGAACATCCACAGTCATTCAGCAAGTTATTTAAGAGCAAAACAAACCTATCACCTTTTGAATTTAGACAGTCTTTTAATTAAAAAAAACCTCTCCGGTTGCCATAATAACCCATTGCTCCTCTGTATAAATAATTTTCCCGAAGGGTATGATGGTGCATTTAGCGGTGCGCGTATTTGTCATCGGTTTATTGCGACCGCTGTAAGCCAGGCCTTAACACGCAGATATAAATATCTATAATTGAAACGTAAACTGCTTTTTATAATCCACGGGTTTCAACGAAAAAGAAAATAGACATACCGAATTAATTTTCGATTTGTCCACCTCAGTGCCCACATTGGAGAATTATCGAACCAATATAAGGCTGATCTGCAATTGATATGTAAGCAAAGACCTTAGTATCGTGTCATCAATAAGGTTGGGTTATACTTCATTTTTTATCCAAAGTGCAGGAATATGAACATGCTTATTTCCAGATTTTCCTAGCGGGTATCATAATAACATTTTACGAACGAAACGCGATGGGTGTAAATGAAGTCTGCTTTTTAAAAAAGTTTGAAAAATGTGCAAGTTCGTCAAACCCCAGGGTGTAGGATATTTCAGAAATGTTCCAATCTGTTTGCTTTAGTAAAATTTTCGCCTCCTGTATTATCCTTTTGCTTATAATGTCAGTGGTGGTTCGGCCTGTAACTTCTTTTAATACCTTATTTAGATGATTGACATGGACAGCTAATCTGTTTGCATAATCTTTAGCCGTACGAAGTCCTAATCTTTGTTGGGGTGATTCAACAGGGAACTGTCGTTCCAGCAACTCAATAAATAACGACGATATTCGATCTGAAGCATTTTGGGTGGAGTTGAGTGCCGTCATCGGCTGCAGCTTTTGCCCGTAATGAATTACTTCCTGAACAAGATTACGAAGCAGATCATACTTATAAATATAATCGGTTCCCATTTCCTTGTGCATTTTCCGAAAAATATACTCGAGTTCCTTTGTCTCCTCCTGTGAGAGCTGAAATATAGGTAATTGACCTGGCTGAAATATCGGTAAATCATCCAGTATAATTCCAACTTTATTTTTGGATAAGAAGTCCTCCGTGAAAATGCAAAACAGACCTGATTGGTTATCATCTTGAGGCAGCCAGTGATAAGGGATTTTAGGTGTTGCAAAAAGCAGGGCGCTTTCCTGAATATCAATGACTTTATCTGCATACTCTGCCCTGTTCCTGCCCCGTATCAAACTAATTTTGTAATACGCTCTCCTGCTGTAGGGCATAAAGTTTGTACCAGCTTTTTTGTCAAACAGCTTATCAATCTCGAAGACATTGAAATGGCCAATCTCCTTTGTAATTCCCTCCGGAAGCGTAGCAGTCACTTTTTGATAAAAGTCCTCTATTGATAAATTTTTGATCATGTCATTCGCAAAATTGAAATGTAACACTTTTTGGCAAGGCATTTATCATTTCGGAAATATCAATTAAAGCGAAAAAAGCAGGCACATGGTAAAGCCTGCTTTTTCTTATAGAATTAAATATTCATTCCACCTGATATTTCTATGCGCTGAGCATTAATCCACCTGGCATCCTCCGTACATAAGAAGGCTACAACACCACCGATATCTTCCGGCAAACCTACGCGGCCTAAAGCGGTAGCACTGCTCACATATTTATTGGCCTGCTCGTTATCCCGAATATACCCGCCGGCGAAATCAGTTGCTATTGCACCTGGGGCAATGGTGTTCGCTTTAATTCCTCGTGGCCCCAGTTCAGTAGCCATGTACCTTGTAAATACCTCAATCGCGCCTTTCATGGATGCATAGGCGGAATATCCTGGTCCACTAAAACGGGCCAAACCCGAAGAAACATTGATAATGCCACCCCCGTTATTCAGCATGGGCAGCATTTTTTGCGTTAAGAAATAAACGCCTTTGAAGTGCACATTCATCAATTCATCGAACATTTCCTCGGTCTCCTCTCCGATTAACGCATTACGACCAATTCCTGCATTATTGATCAAAAAATCAAATCGATCTGTATTAAACGTCTTTTTAAGAATGTCTTTTAACTGATCAAAAAAGGATCCGAAACTTTTTACGTCACCTGCATTCAATTGCAAGGCAACTGCCTTTTGTCCGGTTTGCTCAATTTGAGCTACTACATTAAGTGCATCTTCCTTCTTACTATGATAAGTAAGAATTACGTCAATACCTTTTTCTGCGAGTTTAAATGCCATGTTCTTGCCGAGACCGCGGCTACCGCCGGTTACCAGGGCTATTTTTCTTTTGTTTTCCATTCAGCAAAGATGGTGTAGATATAAACTCTTTGTTTGTAGATTTCAATCCGTTATTTGCGAATTTCAAATAATTTGGTCTTTGCCATTTTAAACTTTTATGGATTATTTTAGTGAGCCCTGATTTCTCCTTTTCAATTTGTCTTGTGAATTCTTTGGATTGTTGATGAACCCGATGGTCTTCGCTGTACGAACACATACTAAAATGTCAATTCAGGAAAAATGAAGAGGGTAAAAAAAATTTGGATTATTTTTCTTGGAGCATAAGCAAATGACGTAACGAAAGTTATAAGAGTTAATTATGCTTGAAAGCCTTTTAGCTATTTCTCTTCTTGTAATGCTTCGCCTGGTATATGTCTTGCTTTAGCCAAATAGGAATGAAATAAAATTGGGAACAATTAAGACTAGTAACTCCCAATTGCTCCCAATTACGACCTAAGTGCCCAGGACTGGATTCGAACCAGCACATCCTTGCGAACGCTGCGACCTGAACACAGTGCGTCTACCAATTTCGCCACCTGGGCATTCTGGATACTGGATACTGGATACTAGATACGGGATACTAGATGAATGGAGTATCTAGTATCCCGTATCTAGCATCCAGAATCTAGTTCAGGGCTCCAAATATAGAAAAATTTATTCTTCGGCAGTCTGACTTTTCCATCCGATCAATAAAACGCCACCGATTACCAGGATGGTGCCGATTACCTGCGTAATAAATATCTTTTCACCCAATATAAAATGTGCCTGCACGATCGTAGACACAGGACCAATACTGGAAATAATGGCTACATTATTTGAGCCGATCCGCTTTAACCCATTTGAGATCATAAAAGATGGGATCACTGTAGCAAGTATCGCAAGCAGGATCCCATAGCCCCAAAGTCCGGCACCTGTTTTCAATTCCGTATAGCTTCCCTGCACCATGAAATGAATAAATATACCTGCGGTGGAAGCAAGCATTGCATACGCAGTAAATTTTGTTCCGCCAACAATGGGAATAATTCTGCCACTCCCGGATATATAAACAGCATAGGTGATTGAACATAAAAAAATAAGAAAGCTTCCCCAGTAAAAGTCCGGGTTATGGGTATCCACCCTCAGTTCTCCGATATAGGCCAGCCCGATCCCGGCATAGGTAAGCAATAAGGCCAGCTTTTGTGTAGGGGAGATCCGTTGTTTGAACAAGCCGATGTTGATGAATACCACAAAAGTTGGATAAAGAAAAAGGATAAGACGTTCCAGGCCGGCAGAAATATATTGCAACCCCACAAAATCAAAAAGGCTGCTCAGGTAATAACCAAACAATCCAAGTAGTATTATGCTTAACCATTGTTTTGCCGACAGTTTTACATTTCCTTGCTTGTTGCTAACCAGGAATGCTGCCAGTAAATAAAAAGGAAGTGAGAAAACCATTCTTAGTGTTAACAGGGTCAGGGCATCCACCTCTGTTTTTGCGAAAGCACTCTTCACGATGATCGCCTTCGTCGAAAACAACACTGCTCCCAAAAATGTAATGACAAATCCGGCTAATGAGATCTTTTTTATTCTGTCAGGTTCAGGCATGGGATAAGTAAGAAGTACGAAATACTAAGTACGAAGTACGAAGTATTAAATTGAAAACTTTGGAATAAAATGAGCAATGATGAATTCTGGCTCACAAATAACCCAGCGCTTTACCTGACTTTAATTATTAAAGCATTTTATCCTGAATTATGCACGCTTTTCACCTTTCACCTTTCACCTTCGCCATCACACCGCTACATTAAAATCCCGTAACGCATCATTGAGGCTTGTTTTCAGATCAGTGCTGGGCTTCCGTTGACCAATGATCAAAGCACAGCTTACATTGTATTCACCGGCAGGAAATTTTTTCAGGTAGCTGCCGGGTATCACCACACTTCTGGCGGGTACGCGACCCTTGTATTCAACTGGCTCCGCTCCACTCACATCAATGATCTTGGTGGATTGTGTCAACACCACATTCGCACCGAGAACAGCCTCTTTTTCTACCCTTACACCCTCTACAACAATACAGCGGCTGCCGATAAAACAGCCATCTTCAATAATGACGGGACTTGCCTGTAAAGGTTCCAGTACACCGCCAATGCCAACGCCACCACTTAAATGAACAGCTTTACCGATCTGCGCACAGCTTCCTACAGTGGCCCAGGTGTCTACCATAGTTCCTTCATCAACATAGGCACCGATGTTTACATAAGATGGCATCAATACCACATTCTTCGCTATGTATGCTCCATACCGTGCAACAGCATGGGGCACGGCACGGACACCAAGCTCTTTGTAATTTTTTTTCAGCAACATCTTATCATGAAATTCAAAAGGCTCAACATTCCAGGTTTGCATGGGTTGGATACCAAAATACAACAGGATGGCTTGCTTCACCCACTCATTTACTTTCCAGTCAGTGTCGCTAGGGAAAGCCGTCCGGAGACGTCCTTTATCCACTTCTTCAATAACTTTTTTTACGGCATCGGAATACTTGTTGTCTTTTAATAATTCACGGTTCGTCCATGCTTCAGCAATGAGTTGTTGCAATTCCATTGATTAATTTTTTGCAAACATAACACAATGTGCAAATCTGCAAATTTGAAAATTTGAAAATGAGCCAGCATGGTCTGGTGGTCTCGTCTGACGATGCTGTCATTGCGTTTGGAGCCAGGGGCCAGGAATTCTATTAAGCTTTTCTTGCGACGCTCCGTTCATCGTCTGGTCCTTTGCCGAGCAGTTCCAGTCAGTACCGTGCCATTGACAATTTCAAACGCTACGGTTTGAGTTTTAGATTTCTACCAGTTTCTCTGGAGTGTATTCTATTCCTCATACTATATTCTATCGTTTCATTTGCTGATTTGCTAATTTTCACATTGGCTCATTACCTTCGCGCATGGATTTTACAAATGATATTGAACTTTGTTTGAAAGTTCTGGAAGATGGCGGATTAATTCTTTATCCTACCGATACGGTTTGGGGTATTGGATGTGATGCTACGAATGCATCGGCAGTAAAAAAAATATATGAGCTGAAAGATCGTACCGAAACAAAGACAATGATCGTGTTGGTGGCTGAGGAAAAAGACATTCTCAGATACGTTACCAATCCAGATATGCGCGTTTTTGAATATCTCCAACAGGTTCAGAAGCCGACCACAATCATATATGATGGTGCCGTAGGTCTTGCAGAAAACCTTGTGAGTCCTGATGGCTCTGTTGCACTGAGAATAGTACAGGATAACTTTTGCAGGCACCTCGTTAAACGATTTCGCAAACCAATTGTCTCCACTTCGGCCAATATATCAGGGGAACCTGCACCGGCTTTTTTCCGTGAGATTGTTCACTTCATCAAACAGGGGGTTGATTATATGGTTCAATACCGCCAGGAAGATGATATCCCGCGTGAAACGTCTACTATTATTCGCTGGCAAAACAATTTACCTGTTGTTGTTAGGCCTTGAAGTTTAAAGTTTAAAGTTTTAGGCAGACTAAGAAATCTAAACTTTGTAATTTGAATCCGTGAACTCATAATCAAAAACCCTGATCCGTTCAAATAACTTGAAACCTTAAAGATTAAACTTTAAACCCTTCAATGCCGCAACAATTTCTAATCATACAAACCGCTTTTATCGGCGATGTGGTACTTGCGACGGGCCTCATTGAAAAACTGCATCATCATTATCCGGAAGCTGTCATCGATTTTATGGTGCGTAGGGGAAATGAAGACTTAGTGATGAATCATCCTCATCTGCGCAACGTGATCGTATGGGATAAGAAAAAAAATAAATTAAAGAATCTTTGGAAAATATTAAAGCAGGCCAGGAAAACACGGTATGATAAGCTGATCAATATACAACGGTTTGCTGCCACCGGTATACTGACAGCTTTTTCAGGAGCGACGGAAACCATCGGCTTCGATAAAAACCCGCTCAGTTCGTTATTTACAAAAAAAATAAAACATGTAGTGAGTGTCCAGGGCAGGGCAAGGCACGAGATAGAGAGAAATAACGACCTGGTAGCCTATTTTACTGACGAAACAGCATTCAGGCCTAAATTGTATCCGGCGAATAACGATCTTGATCGCGTTAGCGGGTATAAATCGCTGCCTTATCTTACTATTTCGCCGGCATCGGTTTGGTTCACCAAACAGTATCCCGGAGAAAAATGGATTTCTTTCATCAAACAGATACCTGATCACTACAATATTTATTTGTTAGGTGGACCCGGTGATCAGTCATTGGCTGAAGAAATAAGAAAGAGCTCTGATTCATCACGCGTAGCCAATTTGTGTGGTCAATTGAATTTTCTTCAATCTGCCGCCTTAATGAAAGATGCTTTCATGAATTATGTGAACGATTCTGCGCCGATGCATTTTGCATCTGCAATGAATGCTCCTGTTACTGCGGTGTACTGTTCTACTTTGCCCTTGTTCGGATTTGGCCCTTTGTCAGACAAAAGTTTTATAGTAGAGATACCAGAGCCCCTATATTGCCGGCCCTGCGGATTGCATGGCCGTAGTTCATGTCCCGAATCGCATTTTTTCTGCGCCTATAAAATTAGTGATGGCCAGTTATTGGAAACGATCAGGTGAATGGTGAATGGTGAGTGGGTAGTTGAACATATGGTTTTTAACTGTAATTTTTTTCAACTGATTTTTTTTGCCGCGAAGTGCATTTAGTGCTAATTCGTATTCGTGTAAATTCGTGCAATTCGTGGCCAACATTTAACTTCGGCCAGAGAACGAAAAAAATGGACATCAACTGCACGGAAAAGGAATTATTTGTATTTGAAAAAATTGCGCATGCGGCAAGAGAACTTGGTGTGCCCGGTTATATCATCGGTGGATTTGTACGCGATAAGATATTAAATCGGAAAACCAAAGATGCAGATATTGTTGCGGTAGGGGATGGCATTCAATTGGCCCATGCCGTAGCAAAGCTTTTTAATCCCCGGCCTTCGGTTTCTTTTTTTAAAACTTTTGGCACTGCCCATATTAAAATTGACGACCTGGAGGTGGAATTTGTAGGTGCCCGCAAAGAAAGCTATCAAATTCATTCGAGAAATCCGGACGTAGAAGCGGGAAGTTTAACGGATGATCAGAATCGCCGCGACTTCACCATTAATGCACTGGCGATAAGCCTGAATGCCGAAGATTATGGAGCGCTCCTGGATCCCTTCAATGGGATGAGGGATCTTGAAAATAGAATTATTCAAACTCCGTTGGATCCGCTGCAAACTTTCAGCGACGACCCCCTTCGAATGATGCGGGCCATCCGGTTTTCGAGCCAGCTCGATTTTTCGATCGCGCCGAAAACATATGAAGCGATCAAAAATAATGCGGAGCGGATAAAAATAATTTCACAGGAAAGGATTACCGAGGAGCTGAATAAAATACTAATGAGTAGTAAACCTTCAATAGGTTTTGATCTGCTTTACAAAACAGGATTACTCAATATTATTTTTCCGCAAATGGTCGATCTGGCAGGAGCTGAGTACCTCGAAGGGCATGGACATAAAGATAATTTTTATCACACACTGCAGGTAGTGGATAACATAAGCCGGCACACGGATGATCTCTGGCTACGATGGGCAGCTGTATTACACGATATCGGTAAGCCCGCAACAAAAAAATTTGAGGCAGGTCATGGCTGGACATTTCATGGTCATGAAGTGGTTGGCTCCAGGATGGTATCTAAAATATTTGCCCGGTTTAAGCTGCCGCAAAATGAAAAACTGCGGTTTGTAAAAAAAATGGTGGAAATGCATTTACGCCCGATCGGCTTAACAAAGGAAAATATTACCGATTCAGCCGTTCGTCGCTTGTTATTCGATGCGGGTGATGATGTAGAATCACTGATGGTCTTGTGCAAGGCGGATATTACTTCTAAGAACAAGCAAAAAGTTAAACAGTATCTTGAAAATTTTGAATGGGTAAGGGTGAGATTACATGAGGTGGAAGAAAAAGACCGGGTACGAAACTGGCAACCTCCGATAACAGGAGAAATGATCATGGAAATATTCGGGCTGCCTCCTTGTCGCCAGGTGGGCGAAATAAAAAATGCAATACGCGAGGCAATACTCGATGGCGATATTGAAAACAATTACGATGCCGCCTACGGATTGATGATGAAAAAAGCGACAGAACTGAAGTTAAAGGCGGTCAAGTGAATTTTAAGTACGAAATACGAAGTACGAAGTGCAAAATAAATAAGAGGTAAACTTCTTCAAATCTAAAACTTCGTACCCCCGCACCTCATACTTCGTATTTCGTACTTGAGTTTATCCACTGGTCTGATTCTTGTGATGGAAATATATTACTTTTGAAAATTAACCTCAAGCTCGATTATGGCGATTTTAAGATTTAGAATATACCTTGAAGAAGATGACAGCGTGTACAGGGATATTGCAATAAGGCATACCCAAAGTTTTTTGCAACTTCACCAGACAATTCTAAAAGCGTATGAATTCGATAATAAGCATCAGTCTACTTTTTATCGTAGCAACGATCATTGGCAGAGAGGCAGGGAAATATCTTTTGAGAAGTATGATAAGCCTTACAAGGTACCCCCTCTGTTCATGGCTGATACTACGATCGGTTCTGAGATCAGAAATCCGAACGAGAAATTTATCTATGTGTACGATTTTGTGAAGAATTGGTCTTTTCTGGTTGAACTGATCAATGTTTCAAAGGAAGAAAATTCGAAATACGATTACCCGGTGGTGGTTAAAACGGAGGGTATCGGCCCGTCGCAATATGGTACAAAAGGTCTGGTGGGAGATAAACTGGCCGAGGTTGAGGAGAAATATGATCTCACCAAAGGAGCTGAGGGTTTCGGAACAGAGGGTGGCGATGATGTTGATGATGACGCATTGGGTTTGGGTGATGATGTGGCCGGAACCGATGATGCCACCGAAGAAGTATAAAAGAATCGAATTAAAAGATGTGACCTTTCACATTTGTCGGAGTACTGTACATGCTCGTGCAAATTGAAATCAAAAACGATAATAATTATTGTTGGGCCTACTGCTGTAGGTAAAACTTCACTGGCGATTGATATAGCCGGTCATTTCAATACAGCCATTATTTCTGCTGATTCAAGGCAATGTTACAGGGAGCTTACTATCGGTGTTGCCAAACCGGATGCTGAACAATTGCGACAGATCAGGCATTACTTTATCAATTCTCACTCCATTCATGAAGACCTAAATGCTGCTTTGTTTGAACAGTACGCATTGGATGCCGTTAATGAAATTTTCACTTCCAGGGATACTGCCGTTATGGTTGGAGGAACAGGATTGTATATCAAGGCATTTTGTGAAGGCCTTGATCAAATACCTGCGGTTTCGCCCGAAGTGAGGGAGAGTATTACTGCAAGTTATAAGCGTTCTGGTATAAACTGGTTGCAGGAACAACTCCGGGTAATTGATCCGGATTATATAGTAAGCGGTGAAATTTTAAATCCCCAACGCCTGATGAGAGCTCTTGAAGTAAAGTTGCATACCGGCAGATCGATCCGGGAATTTCAGCAACACAAAAAAGTTCACAGGGAGTTTAAGATTATCAAAATAGGGTTGGAGCTGCCAAAAGAAGAGCTCCATAAAAACATTCACTGGCGGGTTGATGAAATGATGAAACAGGGAATGGTTGAGGAAGCCAGATCATTGCAATCCTATCAATCATTACCTGCTCTTCGCACAGTAGGGTATACAGAGTTATTCTCCTATTTTGAAAACAAAATATCTTTAAAAGCGGCAATCGATCTGATCAGGAAGAACACAAGGCAGTATGCAAAACGCCAACTCACATGGTTTAGAAAAGATCCCGGTGTTCAGTGGCACAAGCCACTCGACAAGCAAAAGATTATTGATCTGTATCAAGGATCCGGGTAACACGCAGTATTTTCCGAATTGGTGCTTCTACGATCAATAAGGTTTTGCACCTAAATGCATATAAGGATTACGGATAGAACGAAGTATTAGATAGCAATTGAGTATAAACATCAGATTAATATAACGACTTTTGTTTCAGCAATCCAATATGTCCGATACCCTAAAGTCCAAAGTCCAAAAGTCATTAGTCAATTGAATTCATCCCTATGAAAAACCGAATACTTGGTAAAGTACCTCGGAAACAAAAAGTCCCGTCTTTTCAGATGGGGCTTTTTTATTTAGGTCTGATCCGTTTTAAATTAGTCTGATCGTCTCGATCTGACTAATTTAAAACGGATCAAACCGGAACGGTCAGATCTCAGCGCTTTTCTATTTTTAGAATTTAAATCCAACGGTAAGTAAAACATTTCCATTGCTGTCTTTAACGTCAGCAAACGTATTGGGTTTATCAGCTAAGCGGTAAGGAAAATTTACATCTTTATTGAGACTATGAACATAAGTCAGATCAACAAAAATTCCTTTATTGCGGTATCCCAGGCCCCCGCTCAGGTTCATTCTTCTTGCCTTTAATTCCGATTGTTTGTAAGGATCTCCAAATAAAGCAAATCCCAGACGGGTCATAATGGTTTTAAACTTCAATTCACCACCGACTCTGAAGTTAAAGGCATTTTTATACACCTGCTTAATGCCATTGTTTACACCCTTATAATAACTATCATCTCCGTTTTCTTCTGCTGAACTGAATTTTGAAGATTTGTGTGTTACATATTCAACATCTGCTGTAATAAATCCTTTTTGTTTTGTTACATTTTCTGTTTCATGAAGAACATAGGAAGCGCTTACCAGAACTTTCCAGGGAGATATCAGATCGTATTTAAAAGATTCAGCAGAACTTCCAAAATAATAATCGGATGTAATGCTGTCTACGCCCTTATCGTTGGGCCCAAACAACCTTTCTACATCAGTTACCATTTTACCGCCGTATTCATCTTTTAATCCATATATGGTAGGACTGTGAACCGCAAGGCCGATACGAACATAGTCTGCCGGCTTAAAAATGAGACCCAATTTTACATTGAGGCCAATTCCCTTTACAGAATAGTCCTCTTCGAATCTTGAAAACCCAAATTCATTGGTGGTATCATTGGCGGGATCTGATTCAACAAAACGGCGTTCACGCGAATAATTGAGGATGGGCACACCTAAACTACCGCCGACATACAATTTATCATCCATATTCCCCGCGGCGCCGAATGTAAGTTCCGTAATGCCGCCTTTAGAAGTGGTGGTTAATTCCTGGTTCCTGTTCGCCAGGTATTCCGGCCTGCCAATAACCTGCTTTTGACCGCCAATGGTTGCCGTATCGATCAGGTAAGTATAAATTGCCATCTTGGTACCAAGGGAGAGATTGCTGTTCTTCACATCATCAATGCTCAAACCGGAGTTAGAAAATTCTTCGGCAAAAGCTTCGGAAAAGGAACTTTCATTATTCTGACCCCGGTAATAAATTCTGTTATTGAAGTTTGCTGTGCGATTTACTGCAAAGCTGAAAGCATTGCTTACCCATTTTCCGTACCTGTTGGGATGACCCCACACGACACCGGAGGTCCCAAAGTTAAACCTGGTCAATCTGTCAGTGGAAGCATTTGTTTCCCTGAAATTACTTTTGCCTTTTAGTAAACTCAGGCCGGGACTAAATACAATCTCGCTGGTTTTATAAAGACCCAATCCGGCAGGATTCACAAAGCCGGAAGTGATCTCTCCTCCCAGTGAACCCATTGCCCCGCCGATAGCCTGGTGTCTTGCGGTACCTGAGGGTGTGATCCAACTCAGCCTGATGGCGTCTTCGGGAATTTGGGCAAGTAAGCTATGGCTTGTAAATAAAATAGAACTTATGTAAAATATTTTTTTCATACCTGGCATTTTAAAATGAGCATACGAGTAACAGCAAGGAGGAATCAAAATTCAAGAAAGCTCAAATCCTGGTTCCCCCTGGTATAAAAATCATTCATTAATAAAACACTTAGTTGCCTCTTGATGGCCTGCTTCCGGAACTACTGCCACTGCTTCCGCTGCTGCTGCCCGAACTACTGCTGCCGCTGCTTCTGGACGGTGAGCTGCTTGAAGAAGAGGATGAAGAAGAGGGTTGATAAACTCTTGTCGGCCTTTCGGAAGAAGAAGAAGGAGAATAGTAACTATCCCTTCCATTGTTGTTATTACTATTTGAAAATACTCTCCGAACCGAATTTCCCAAAGTGGGATTATTATTGTTATTACTTCCTCGGCTCATTATTGTATTACCTGCACGGGAACCGTTCCTATTGCTATAACTGCTATTGGTGTAATTGTTCAAATTAAAGCTCCGCACCCTGTTGTATACAACCGGGTTTGTTTTTGGATTTACAACAATCACATTTCTGCAGTACGGGTTGTAATAACTATTCCAGGAGTAATAGCTGTTCCAGTAGTTATTGAAAGGAGAATAGCTGTTAAAAGGAGAATAGCTATTGTATGAATTATAATATGAATTGTGGCCCCAGCTGCTGTAGCGCCAATCGTTCGCGGCGTAATCATCAAAAGCCGACCAGCGGTATCGGTTCCGGACCCGCATCCTCAACCAGTAATCATCAGGATTTACATATTCTTCACTGCGATAACGATCTTCTGATCGGTAACGGCGGTCATCATCATTCTCAACTTTCACATAAGATTCTGTTTCACGCGTAGGAGAATAATAAACATCGTCTGGTGTTTGTCCTGTTTTATATGCGGTGGAGCAACTGCTGAGGGCAGCTACTGTCAAACCTAAAAGTATAATTCTGGAGTTCATGAGTGGTGATTTTAAAAGTTTACAGGTGAAGTGCTACTTTTGCGTCATTCCGAACTAAAGTTACAATAAAAAGACAGTGCCGTCGAAGGAATTATTGCAGGGCATTTGTTAATTTTTTTTCAACGTTAAACGATTGGAAATCCGAAGATCATCTTCAGAATTTCTAATTTGGATTTGAGATGGTTTAGCCATTCCATTTCGTAAATATGGAGGATTAAAATTGCAAAAAGAACCTGACTTGCAACGGCGGCGGCAGGCTAAAACCGAGGTTATTGTAAAGACATGTAGCATTGGGCGCATCATCATAAAAAATCGAATAAGGAAATATACATCATGAGCAAAGAAATTACATCAAGAACACAGGACTACTCGCAATGGTACAACGACCTTGTCATAAAAGGTGAGCTGGCCGATTACTCAGCCGTTCGGGGTTGTATGGTGATAAAACCTTATGGTTTTGCATTATGGGAAAACATGCGCGATCAACTGGATAAAATGTTTAAAGAAACAGGCCATCAGAATGCATATTTCCCTTTATTCATTCCTAAAAGCTTTTTAAGTAAAGAGGCTGCTCACGTGGAAGGTTTTGCAAAAGAATGTGCAGTAGTAACACATTATCGCCTGAAAAATGATCCCAACGGTGGCGGCATTATTGTTGATCCGGAAGCAAAGCTCGAGGAAGAATTGATCGTTCGTCCTACCAGTGAAACGATCATCTGGAATACCTATAAAACATGGATCCAGTCGTACCGCGATCTCCCATTACTGATCAATCAATGGGCCAACGTGGTGCGTTGGGAAATGAGGACACGCCTGTTCTTGCGCACTGCCGAATTTTTATGGCAGGAAGGGCATACGGCACATGCAACATCACAAGAGGCGGTTGATGAAACGAGGCAAATGCTGGACATATATGCCGAATTCGCCGAAAACTGGATGGCATTGCCGGTGATAAAAGGAGTAAAAACAGAAAGTGAACGTTTTGCCGGGGCTGTAGACACGTACTGCATCGAAGCCCTGATGCAGGATGGAAAAGCCCTTCAGGCCGGCACATCGCATTTTCTCGGTCAAAACTTCGCAAAAGCCTTCGATGTAACTTTTTCTGATAAAACCAACAAGCTGGATTATGTATGGGCAACAAGCTGGGGAGTAAGCACGCGTCTGGTAGGGGCGCTTGTAATGGCTCATGGTGACGACGAAGGTCTGATCATGCCACCGAAAATTGCGCCTTTGCAGGTAGTCATCGTACCCATTTACAAAGGAGACGAACAGAAAGCAAAGATCGATGAGAAAGTAGTCAGCCTTGTAAAACAATTAAAAACGGCCGGTATCCGGGTAAAATATGATGATACTGACAATGCAAGGCCCGGCTGGAAATTCGCCGAGTATGAAAAAAAGGGCGTACCCGTTCGAATAGCGATCGGCGCAAGAGACCTTGAAAACAATACCGTGGAGATTGCACGCCGTGATACCAGGGAAAAATCGAGTGTGCCAATGGATGGACTGGCAGAAAGACTGGAGCAATTGCTCGTAACTATTCAACAGGATATGTACAACAAGGCGCTTTCCTTCAGAGAACAGCATATCTCCAAGGCCGATAGCTGGGAGCAATTTCAACAAATACTGAACGAAAAAGGAGGTTTTATTTTGGCTCACTGGGACGGAACTGCCGAAACGGAAACCAAGATCAAAGAGCTTACAAAAGCGACCATACGTTGTATTCCCTTAAACAATGAGCTAGAACAAGGCAATTGTGTGCTGACCGGAAAGCCCAGCAGCCAGAGGGTTTTGTTTGCGATGGCTTATTAAAGATGTACGAAGTACGAAGTACGATGTACGAAGTACGAAGTGGGTGAAAAAGAATATGATGCTAATTGTGTCTCGCATCGCACATCGTACTTCGCACATCGCACATCGTACATCGTACTTCGTACATCGTACTTCTTATCTCGTACTTCTTATTTCGATGTATGAACTAACCGTGCAGATTCGGGAACTATTTTTTATCTTGAATCATCTTTAAACCAAAACTAACTGACATGGAACAAACCAACCAAAACCTTTTTGATCTGCAAATTGATCACCAGAGCATTAGTCAATTGAATGAAGCGGCAAAATGGGGCAAGTTTTTAGCGATTATGGGATTCATTTTTTGTGGGTTATTTGTGGTCATTGCCCTTTTTGCGGGAACTTTTATGGCTTCGATGATGTCGGGTTTTGGTGGTAGCGAAGCCGCGGGAGTAGGGGCAGCTATGGGTGGAGGAATCATCACATTCGCGTATATTTTGATTGCGCTGATTTACTTCTTTCCGTGTTTATACCTGTTTAATTTTTCCACCAAAATGCAGGCCGCACTTCGCAGCAATCAACAGGATACCTTGAATACCTCTTTCCGCAATCTGAAATCCTGCTTTAAATTCCTCGGCATTTTAATGATCATCGGTTTGTGTTTTTGGGTGCTTGCTATCATTATCGCCGTTGCTGCTGCCATAGGAGGAGGAGTCTAATTACTGGTAGAGTAATAATTGTAATCTTTTAGCAGGGTTTGCAGAAAATCGAGTGAATCCTGTTCGCTATCCATTTTTAATTTTGATTTGATCCTTTCGGCAATTCTAACCGATAATTCGTAGTCATTTTTCTTTTTAACGGATTGAATGATGCTTTTCAGCGTATTGATATCGCGGTCGCTGAGTTGCATTACCTGCGGATACCTTGGTTGATACGTTGATTCAATTTCCGTAAAAACAGTGTCTTGCCAGGAAGTACTGTTTTTCAGATCAATTAGGATAGTGCCCGCTACAAAATCCCCAATGCGTTGTGATTTTGGGGTAAAAATAATACTGATCAGGCCCGCAACGGTAATAGGTAAAGTCCACCAGGGAAGCTGGCCGAATACGATCGCGATGGGAATCCAGTAAGGGAAATCAACCAGCCTGAACACCCAGCGGATCAGGTACTGTCCTAGCGTAGGTTGTCCGCCTTCAGCCGTAATGACCTTAATATTCATGGCAAATTTTCCAAGACTTCGACCATTAAAAGACACTTCGCAGATAAGATGATAAAATAGTACAGGTAAACTCACAAGCAATCCGCTCAGATCCCAGGTGTAGGTCCATACAAAAAATGAAGGAATGTCAACAATAAGCGAAATAATCTTAATATATAGCCAGCAGGTCATCAGATCAATGACCCAGGCGAATAGCCGCTTGTGGAAGGGCGAAATAGCAAATTCAACCTCAATGTTAAATCCCGTATCTAATTTTACCTGCAACATTTGTCAACAAAGAAATGAATATTCGTGTATCATTTAAACGTTCAAAATTTAACTATTATATTTATCAATAAAAGTAATTGTTCGCCGGGTAAACGGAACAAAAAAATTCGCACAAGTGAGAGAAGGACGGTTTATAAAAAAAAATATTGATAAATGGAAGCAGTACCAATATGAAACTGCTACTGATCCCGATGAGATGGCGCAACAGTTTACAGAACTGGTGAATGATCTTGGATATTCCAAAACTTTTTACCCTCAAAGCAAAGTTACCCAGTATTTAAATGGCCTCGCCTCCAAAATTTACCTGGGTATTTATAAGAACAAACGGGAGGAATCTTCACGTATCTGGCGTTTCTGGAAAAACGAATTGCCTTTGACCGTTCGAAAATATCACCGTGAATTATTATATGCATTTTTACTTTTTACATCATTTGCTGTAATGGCAGCGTTTTCAACCGCGCAGGATCAAAGCTTTGTACGGGGAGTTTTGGGTAATAATTATGTGGAGATGACGGAGGACAATATCGCGAGGGGCGACCCGTTCGGCGTATACAAAGACAAGAATAAATTCGAAATGTTCCTTACCATCGCCCTGAACAATGTTAAGGTGTCGTTCATGGTATTTGTTGGGGGATTTTTATTGTCGATAGGAACTGTGTGGATGTTATTTGAAAACGGGATGATGCTTGGGTCTTTTCAGACATTCTTTTTTTTGAAGGACATGGGATGGCAGTCGGTATTGGTTGTGTGGGTGCATGGAACCCTGGAAATTTCTGCCATCATCATTGCAGGCAGCGCAGGATTGATCGTAGGCAACAGCATTTTATTTCCTGGAACACATAAGCGGCTGCATTCATTAAAACGAGGCGCAAAGGACGGATTGAAACTAATGATAGGGCTGGTACCTATTTTTATTGTGGCGGCATTCCTTGAAGGGTTCATCACCCGCTATTCATCCATGCCCAAAGCCTTGAGCATTTCTATACTGGTAAGTTCATTTTCTTTTATCATCTGGTATTTTGTTTTGTACCCGATTCAACTGGGTAAAAGCCTTGAGCGCCAGCGCAAAAAATAATTCACGAACCCTCGATGATAGAACTGCGACATTATATTTTCAGGAGACTATCTTTTAATTTTTTTTTGCTGATGGTGTGCAGCATGCCGTTTCATCTGCATGCCCAGGATGATACTGACTCAATCTTGTTGAATTCCGACTCCGCTGTTGTTGCCTCTGATGATGACAATTATGATCAAAATAAAAGCACCAGGTTGCCCGAAGAAGCGAGCTTCCGGAGGGTGCCGGATACCACCGTGGGCCGCATGAAAAAGGAAAAAGATTTTGCTTATGCCAACGATCCCGGGTATTGGATAAAACAAGAAAAAAAATACTCTAAAGGCTTTTGGGACTATGTTTTCGGGTTTTTCGAAAGCACTGCGGTACGCGTAATTTTTTACATACTGCTGGGAGGGCTGATCATCTTTGTTCTATACCGTGTGATCGTGTTAAATGATCTATTCATTTTTTACGCTTCGAAAAAGCAAAAAAAGAATTTCGAAGAAACGCCTACACAGGAACTCGAACCCGGGATGATCGATGCCAGGATCAAAGAATCTATCGACCAAAAACAGTTTAGTTTGGCTGTGCGCTACCTGTATCTAAAAACTTTATACGCGTTAAACGACAAGAATTGGATACAATTCCATGTGGAGGCAACTAATAAAGAATACCTGAATCAGTTAAGCAGTTATAAACAGATTAAGGAATTCCGTTTCCTCACGCAGGTGTACGAATACGTTTGGTATGGAAAGTTTGATATCAGCGAGCAACAATTTTTATTAGTGTATCAGGATTTTAAAAATTTTCAGACTGCCATTTAATATTGAAAAACTTTTTTAAATATCATTCGGTTATAATACTGATTTTGTTTCTTGGAGGCTGCAGCTCAAACACAAAAAAACTCGATGAGCGGGTAAGCTTGTGGCGAAACGATAAAATCCCGTATGGTACTTTTTATGCGTATAAAAATCTTTCACATATTTTTCCACTCGCTACTATCGAGACTACTAAGAAATCGCCTGATATATATAAAGGATTAAGTTTAGGCGAATCTCCCGAAAAGTCTACCCCATATTCCGGAGAGTCTGCCCGCATTATCATTTCGCCGCAGGTTCAACCCGATGAAACGGAGATCAATGCCATGTTCAATTATGTGGGGGCAGGAAATCATATTTTTATTTCTTCTTTCAGTATCAGCAAGGCTCTGCTGGATAGTTTGCATCTAAAAACTGCTTTATATTCGAATTATTATAATTTACCTGATTCTTTAACGGTAAATATCAATCATCCTACAACGTACGATTCATCGAGCTTCAGTTATCCGGGGAAGGCGCTCGATAATTTTTTTGTAGAAATCGATACCTCAATCACCAATATCATCGGAAGGAATGAAAAAGGAGAAATAAATTATGTAAGGATCACCTACGAAAGTGGCGGGTCCGTCAATATTCACCTGGCTCCGATGGCATTCACCAATTTCTTTCTTTTGCACCGGGATAATAGCGTTTATTATGATAATGCTTTATCCTATCTGCCAAACGATATTGGGTTCATTCAGTGGGACGACTATTTTAGAAACAGAACTTCGGGTAACAACAACAGTTTCTCAAAGCTTTCAGCCTTCCTGAGTAATGATGTATTGAAATGGGCCTTTTGGCTGATCGTGATCCTGTTCGCAATAATTTACCTGTTTGAATCGAAACGTAAGCAAGGTATCGTTCCCGTGATCCCCCCTGTTAAAAACGCTTCTCTTGATTTTGTAAAGACCGTTGGCCGGTTGTATTATCAGCGGAAGGATAATAAAGATCTTGCTATTAAAATGTCAGCACATTTTCTCGATAATGTTCGAAACCGGTATAATCTTCCGACCTCTGTACTGAATGATGAGTTTGAAAATAAACTGGCATATAAGAGTGATTACGACCAAAAGGCTATCCACGATATCGTATACACTATTAAAACACTCCCTGATCAGCTCTCTATAACGGACGAGGAATTGCTTTCCTTTAACGATAAACTGGAAAAATTCATAAAACACCATTAACACGATTTCATGGAAGAAAATATTTTTGAACAGCGCACGGATCTCAGTTCATTGCAACATTCCGTTCAAACGTTAAAGGATGAAATTGGAAAGGTGATAGTAGGGCAGGAGCAGATGGTGGAATTATTACTGGCTGCAATGCTTGCAGATGGCCATGTACTGATCGAGGGCGTTCCCGGGGTAGCCAAAACGCTCACCGCAAAATTGCTAAGTAAAAGCATCGCTGTCGGATTTTCCCGCATACAGTTCACACCAGATCTTATGCCCAGCGATGTAATTGGTACTTCCGTTTTCAACCCCAGGGAAACAAGTTTTCAGTTCAAGCAGGGACCAATATTCAGCAATATCGTATTGATAGATGAAATAAACCGGGCGCCCGCTAAAACACAGGCAGCTTTGTTTGAGGTCATGGAGGAACGGCAAATCACAGTAGATGGCCAAACCTACAGCCTGGCAGCACCTTTTATAGTGGTGGCAACACAGAATCCGATCGAACAGGAAGGCACCTATCATTTACCTGAAGCACAGCTGGACCGGTTCCTTTTTAAAATAAATGTTACATATCCTACTTTACAACAGGAATTCCAGGTGTTGATGAATCATCATCAATCAAACATGGAGAACATGATGAATCTTGTGCATCCGGTCATCTCACCTCAACAGATGGCCGCATTGAAGGTGCAGGTGAGGGCCATTCATATAGAAGACAAACTGATCAGCTTTATCACGACAATCGTTGCCAATACGCGGAATCATAAGTCGATTTACCTCGGCGCATCGCCAAGGGCATCAATAGGGATCATGAACGGAGCGAAGGCATTGGCAGCCATGCAGGGAAGAGATTTCGTGACGCCTGACGATATCATTTATGTAACTCCTGCTGTTTTACGTCATCGTATTGTACTCACCCCCGAAAAAGAAATGGAGGGAACGTCGACCGATGAAGTGATCACGCAGATCGTTCAGGGCATTGAAGTACCGAGATGATTAGCCGATTGCAAAACCTATCAATTACCAAACCGCCTAATCACCAATCGGCTAATCAACATCATCATGACTTTCATTAAACAATTCATCAAGCCCTTATTTTTTAGTCGCCGGTTTTACTGGGCACTTGTTGCCATTATTGCTCTGTTTATTCTTTCGTACTCATTGCCCGTAATATTTGCATTTGTAAAACTGTTGTTACTAATATTTGCGGCAATATTGTTATTAGACTATATCATTTTATTTTCCGGAGCCGGATTGCAAATGCAGCGTAGAGTTCCGGATTCGTTTAGTAACGGCGACGACAATACCATAGAGATCGGGTTAAAGAACGATTATCCTTTTCAGGTTAAGGCTAATCTTATCGATGAATTGCCTGAACAATTTCAAAAAAGAGATTTTCTGGTGCATGCAGTTGTAGCCGGCGGGGAGCAACAACACATTCAATACAAGATCAGACCCGTGGAGCGCGGTGAATACCATTTTCATGGGATCAATGCTTTTGTTAAATCACCATTGGGCCTCGTCGTGAAAAGAATAAGGACCGAAGCAGAACAGATGGTTAAAGTGCTGCCTTCTTATCTTTCATTAAGACAATTTGAGTTACTCGCCCATTCAAATAATCTTGCCGAGGCAGGTACTAAAAAGATCCGGAAGATCGGGGCAAGCCTGGAGTTTGAACAGATAAAGGAATATGTTACCGGTGATGATATTCGCAGTATCAACTGGAAAGCAACTGCAAGAAAAGGCGGACAATTGATGGTGAATAATTATACTGATGAGCGCAGCCAGCAGGTATATTGCATTATCGATAAGGGTCGCGTAATGAAAATGCCTTTTGAAGGGATGACGCTACTCGATTATGCAATCAACGCAACATTGATACTCTCTAAAGTGGCGTTGATCAAACAGGATCGTGCCGGTTTACTCACATTTGCTGAAGGGATCGGGCATTTTCTCCCAGCCAGCCGCAAGGCTTCGCAGATGGGGAGCATATTGGAAACATTGTACAATCAGCAAACCAAATTCCTGGAAAGCAGTTATGAAAAATTATATGCGCTTATCCGTACACGAATTACACAACGCAGCCTGATCCTTTTGTTTACAAACTTTGAGTCTTTGTCGGGCTTGCAAAGGCAATTACCTTATATCCGAAGCATCGCCCGCAATCATCTCGTAGTGGTAGTTTTTTTTGAAAACACAGAATTGAGGCAGCTTACCGAATCAAAATCGGATAGTGTTGAATCTTTGTACATCAAAACGATAGCCGAAAAATTTGTGTATGAAAAAAAACTCATTGTAAAAGAATTACAGCAACACGGCATATTCACAATTCTTACTGCACCAAAAAATCTTACCGTAGATACCGTGAATAAGTACCTCGAACTAAAAGCCCGGCAGGCGATTTAGTTGCCGGATTTTTTGCCACGAATTCCACGAATTATCACGAATTTAATTCGTGGTAATTCGCGGAATTCGTGGCAAAAAGATTACACATACCTTCGGCCAAAATTTATCAATAGTGTCTCATGTACAAAATGTTTTTGAGGAAGGACAAGTACTTCTTATAAATAAACCTTATGAGTGGACATCTTTTGATGTTGTCCGAAAATTGCGGAACCAGATGAAAGTAAAAAAAGTCGGTCATGCGGGAACGCTTGATCCCCTGGCGACCGGCTTGCTGATCCTTTGTACCGGAATATTTACCAAGAAGATCAATGAATTCATGGCGCAGGAGAAGGAGTATACAGGCAGCATATCTCTTGGCGCAACAACTCCTACTTATGATCTTGAAAGTATGCCCGGGAATTTTAAATCCGTTAACAATCTCACCGAACAAGAGGTTCATCTTGCAACCAAATCATTTACGGGCGAAATTCTGCAGGTACCCCCGATTCATTCAGCTGTAAAAAAAGATGGGTTGCGTGCATATCAACTTGCCCGGCAGGGTGAGGAAGTAAAATTAGAACCCAGGAAGGTTGTTATTAAAGAGTTTTCTATTGTAAAAATAGCAATGCCCGAAGTACATTTTCGTATAGTATGTTCGACCGGAACGTATATAAGAAGTCTTGCCAATGATTTTGGGCAGGTGCTTGGCTGCGGTGCATTCCTAAGTAATTTATGCCGTACCAGGATTGGTGATTTTTTATTACAGGATGCGCTTACAATAGAAGATGCCACTCAGCTCATCCGCAAAAAACTCGCTTAGAACGGGTAGCCTATACCTAACTGGAACTGGCCATCGAGAAGTTTGAATTTATAGAACCATCCCCCATTTACTTCAGTATATGCAGGGTTTTTTAATTGATATGCCCAATCAAGCCTGATAAGGAAAAAATCAAAGTCGAATCGTAAGCTGGTTCCCGCACCTATTGCAAGATCTTTGTACAACCGGCTTAATTTAAATTGGGCATCTTCTAATACAATATTGTTTCGATCAGCCGTTCTTGCCCAGATATTTCCTACATCTATAAATAATGCACTTTTTAATTTTATTCCTGCAATCGTTGCAAGATTAAAACGATATTCTACATTCCCTTCCAATTGCATATCTCCAAACCTGTCGAGCCTGACCGCGCTAGTATCGTAATATTTGCTCGACCCCGGGCCCAGTCGGCGTACAGGCCAGGCGCGCATACTGTAAGGACCCCCGGCAAAAAATGCTTTAAAAAAAGGAAGATTGTACTCAGGTTCATTTCCTGTTTTGCCATACACATATCCATATCCACCAAAAGCCCTGAAGGCCAGCTCTGATTTTGTATACTTAATAAAGTGCTTTAATTCTAAATCCATTTTCACAAAGCGGCGAAGATTGTTTCTTTCCAGGCTCTTTATAAAGCCCGCCAAAGCACCACTGCTTTCCAGACGGGCACGGTAAAAAGTTGACCGTGTTTCGGAGATTTTTTGACGGTTAAATGCCAGGATAAAACTAATGATAAGCCCATTTTTAAAGGATTGTTTTAAGGCCGGAATTCTTTCCTCCAGTTTTAAAAAACTATCTGTTTTTATAACGTCGGTTAGTTCAAGATTGATCGGAAAAAATTGCCATGAATTTGCTTTTGTTGCCAGGGCGCTTGGTTTTTTTGACCAGGAGTAACCCATCGAAACATTCGCGGAACGCACTTCGAAAAATTCACGTCGGTTTGTATAAGATGCATTGATATTGATCAGTGTTCGCGGGTCATCCACATTTTTCACCCTGAAAGGTTTTAGAAACCGCGGGATAGCAATATTATGTGAAACGATCGTTTGGGCCGTTTGAACAATATTGGTTCCCAATTCGACCCCGAAACGTACATTGGTAGTGGTCTGAATACTTTCGCGGAATGCATTCCTGTTTCGCACACCTACTACGAAACCGATACCGAATAGAGATCCCGTTGTAAGCGCATCGCTCACATTTCTGCTCGTTTCAAAATCAACATTGAGGCTCAGTTTTTTTGTCGGGTATAAGCGCAGCCTGGCATCCAGTAGTGGTACGGAATCGTATCGTTCAAACAGGTCGATATCTACCTGTTGCCAGGCTCCCAGGTTGGTGAAAGTATTAATGGTCTTGAAATAGTTGGTTTGTTTATAAAGTTCACCGGGTTTTAATGCAATGTTGCGGGCAACAAAAGGCAATTTGAACCGCCTGGAACCATAGAAAAATTTAATTCCATTTACGATTGCTGAATCTTTTTTAGTTTGTACCGTATCATCCAGTATCAACATGTCGGGATAAACAGTAATATTTCCTACATAAAACTTGTCGATATGCGTTGTATCACGGCCGCTTCTTTGTTTAATAACGACCGTCATAGTAGGGTTCTCCCTTCTTCTCCTTAATTCTTCCAGCAGCAATACCTGTTCAAAAGGATCGATTGTCGGATCAATTAAAGCCGCTACGACCGTATCCCGTTCCGCGAAAACATCTTCCTTAGAAATTTTATAATAGCCGTGGTCCCTGTAAATCCCCAATAGCCGATCTAATTCAGCCGAAATATTTTGCAGGGAGTAAGGATCGCCTTTTTTCAAAAAGGTCTTGTCGCGGTTTTGAAGAGCCAATCGTTGCAATTCGGGAGTCTGCAGATCGTAACCAACGGAATCAAGACGGAATACCTTGCCGGGAGATACAAAAAAATCGACTGTAACACGATGCTGATCACGGACAGTATCAACGCGAAACGTATCTGTAATTACAGGGTTCAGGTAACCATTTGCACTCAAAAGGGCCGACATGAATGTTTTCGAGCGATCAACATTTATGCTGTCAAAAACAGCTGGTTTCGATAACCTGTTGTAGAAAAAAGGCGGTGTAAACCCGATTGCCAGTACCGTTCTTACTTTTAAACTGTCATCCAATTGATTTTCGAGACTTGCTTTCAATTCCGCTTTTTTGGAAGCGGGCAACTTAGTATCGATGTTTATATTCGTTCTGTAGACAAAAGGCTTGAATTTCTGGTATCTTTTAGGGGTCGTACAGGAGGCAGCTATTATTAGTAGCGTTGAAAAAGGAACGATCCATCCGTAATGTGCAAAAAAATTAACTTGCTGGCCTTCTGACATAAATTTTAAAGGAAATACAATGTTGATGAAATCGAAGATCAAATATATTCAAAGTTTAAGCCAGAAAAAATTAAGAGAACAGGAGGGTGTATTCGTTGCTGAAGGTCCAAAAATAGTAGGGGAAATTTTACAGGCACCTAATACAGAACTCGAACAAATATTTGCCACAAGAAAATGGATTCTACAGAATCCGCTTCAGGCGCAGGATTTTGAGGAAAAGCTCATGGAAGTAAACGATGATGAATTGAAACGCATTTCCTTTTTGCAATCTCCGAACATGGTGCTTGGAATTTTTAAACAACCTGTTTTTGTGCCATTCAATGTCACCGATAAAGTTTCGTTAATGCTCGATGCGATACAGGATCCGGGTAATCTGGGAACAATTGTGCGGTGTGCCGATTGGTTTGGGGTGCAACAGATCATTTGCAGCAGGGACTGCGCGGATATCTTCAGTTCTAAAGTGGTGCAATCGACTATGGGAAGTATATGCCGGGTACAGGTTATTTATGAAGATTTGTTATCTTTTATTCAAAGCCATTCCAACGTCCTTTTATACGCTGCCACTTTAAAAGGCGTCGATCTTTCAAAATATCCAAACATACAGGAGGGCATCATTCTAATAGGAAACGAATCAAAAGGCATACAGCCGGAACTTCTTTCGATGGTAGATCATCAAATAACCATTCCGGGAAAAGGGAATGCAGAATCATTAAATGCCGCGATTGCCACAGGCATCATTCTTTCGCATTTGATTTGATGGTGAAGGGACTTAGCTAATTACATAATTAGCCAATAGGCACATTAGCGGAATTGTATTGCTTTTACCGGCTGAATTCGTTTTACAATGATGGTGGGTATGAGAAGGATCAGGAAGCAGATCACTAATGTTCCGATATCTACCAATGCGATCTGCCACCAGACAATATTTACTGCAGCCTGCGATATATAATACGCATCTTCAGGCAACTTAATAAATCCGTACTTCTGTTGCAGCCAGCAGACTGCCAATCCCAATATGTTCCCAAGTAGTAAACCGGTGAAGGTGATGATGATTCCGTGGTATAAAAATATTTTTTGCACCGTAAAATCTCTCGCGCCGATCGCTTTCAGAATGCCAACCATCCTTGTTCTCTCCAGAACAAGGATCAACAGGCAGGTGATCAGGTTGAGCAGTGCAATGCCAATCATGATCACCAGTACGATGACGATTGTTTTATTTTGCAGGGCAAGCCAGTCAAAAATATTGGGATAGATCTGCTTGATGGTGCTGCTATTTAAGCCGATCGGGATCTGGTAAAGAATATCTGCATTCACTTTTTCCATTTGAGCGAAATCCTTCAAAAAAATTTCATATCCACCTATCTGGCTATCGTTCCAGTTATTAAGTCTTTGAATCAGTTTCAGGTCGCCTATGGCGATAAGTTTGTCATACTCTTCAATGCCGGTTTTATAGATGCCGGCTACCAGTAATTTTCTCGGCCGGGGTGCGGCGCCGTTTGGTTGTATAAAATAAATCAGTACATAATCGTTCAACTTTAATTTCAATTGCTGTGCAGTTGAAGCCGAGAGATTGATTTCATTGCTGTAACTGCTATCTGTGAAACGGATCCATCTTCCCTCCACCAAAAAGTTAGTGAGGTTGTTAAAATCATAATCCTTTTCAACCCCCTTGAACAAAACACCTTCGATGGTTTCTGAAGTTTTCAGGATGGCATTCTTTGTGGCGAATGCCTGTACATTTTTTATCGCCGGGTATAACTTTACCAGATCGGTAACCGAATCATTTTTAAGGATGGGCGTTTCCTCGGCAATTGCAACCTTGGCAGCCTCATAATTTTGTATACGTATATGTCCCCAAAAACTAAAAACCTTTTGGCTGATCGTTTGCTGGAATCCGCTGGCAAAGGCAATGGTGATGATCATTACACTTACACTAATGATCGTTGCTACCACCGAAAGTCTTATCACGAACCGTGAAAATGATTTTTCCTGGTTAAATGCAATCCTTCGTGCAATGAAGCTGGCAACATTCAAACGGCATGGTTTTAGTGACCAAAAATAGACGGTGTGAATATAACTCTAAACTTTTTTATGATTTTATAAGAAACCTTGCGTACTTGTTGTAATATTATCTCATCTGATGTACATGAAAAAGTTTCTGCTTGTTTTATCAGTAACAATTTCCCTGGCAGGGTTTGCGCAAATCCCCGATGCCACTTATTCCGACAGGATCAGGACCGTACAATTGCATCCCTACGGCAATCAAATTGGGTATCCTATTATCAGGCTTAATAGTGCCGAACAACTTGAACTGCATTTTGATGACCTGGATGGAAATGTAAAAAATTACTCCTATACATTTCAATTGTGTAATGCCGATTGGACGCCTGCTATGCTGAGCCATTTTGATTTCATAAAAGGCTTCTCACAGGTGAGGTTAAGCACTTATCGCATTTCTTCCGTGGCTTTTACAAAATATACCCATTACCAGGCTATGATACCAGACAGGAACTGTGTTCCGTCCCGGTCAGGCAATTATATTCTCAAGGTTTTTTTAAATGGAGATACATCCAGGCTGATCATCACGAAGAGAATGATGGTGGTGCAGGAGATGTCGTCCATCAAAGCAGAAGTTCAGCAGCCATTCAATGGCCAGCTATTTCGCACTCATCAGAAAATCCAATTTCGTGTAAACCTGAACGAACAATTGAATGTGGTCAATGCAATACAGCAGGTAAAAGTGGTGATCATGCAAAATAACCGCTGGGATAATGCGGTCACTGATATTCGTCCTACTTTTTTTTCGCGCAATACTTTAGAGTACAACACAGAGAATGATTGTGTTTTTCCGGCAGGAAAAGAATGGCGTTGGGTAGACCTGCGCAGCTTTCGGCTTCAAAGCGAACGCATAGCAAATGCACGTTATTCAAATACTTCCACGGAGATTTTTATAAAGCCCGAAACAGACCGGAAGGAACAGCGTTTTAATTTTTATCGCGATGCGAATGGCATGTTCAATATCGAACCGAGTGAAAACATCAACCCGCTTTGGCAATCTGATTATGCTACTGTCAATTTTACTTTTGTGCCGCCCGGCAATGCACCCTTTGCCGGGAAAGATATATACGTGTTCGGACAATTATCGAACTATAATGTTAGCGATGCTGCAAAGATGAATTTTAATTCCGGCAAAGGTGTTTATGAGTCTTCTTTGTTCCTGAAACAGGGCTATTACGATTATTGCTATGTGACTGTAGATCGGAATACAAAAAAGAGAATTGCCTCATTTGATTCAACAGAAGGAAATTTGTGGGAAACAGAAAATAATTATACCATTCTTGTTTACTATCGACCCCTCGCAGGAAGGGCCGATGAATTGATAGGGATCGCTTCGGTCAATTCTCTTACGGGCAGAAAAGGAATTGGCAGATGAAAGACCTGGTCAGACGGGGACCGTCAGACCAAAACCACGCAGGTCAGACGGAGACCGTCAGACCTTGTTTCATCTGGTCAGACGGAGACCGTCAGACCAAAACCACGCAGGTCAGACGGAGACCGTCAGACCTTGTTTCCTCTGGTCAGACGGAGACCGTCAGACCAAAACCACGCAGGTCAGACGGAGACCGTCAGACCTTGTTTCCTCTGGTCTGACGGTCCCAGTCTGACCAGGAAAATTTTTAAAAACAAATTACAAACTTCAACCCTGATCCCTATCTTTGCGCCCCGGCAGGTCTTACACGACCAGCTCCTGCTGAACTCCCCCAGGGTCGGAAGGCAGCAAGGGTAGGCGGTTGTAGCGGTGCGATGTAAGTAATCTGCCGTTTTTTTTATTTAAGATTTAAGATGGAATATTTAATATTTTTGAACACATCTTAGTCTTGAATATGTTATGAATGCTCTAGAACTCCAGACCAGGTTAAAGAATTTTGCTTACGGAGTAGTGCTTCTGTACCAATCTCTCCCAACTAAAAAGACCTCCAGAATTATTGAAGACCCATTGTTACGTTCCGCTTTTTCTTCGGCAGCTGATTGTAGAGCTGCATGCAAGGCCCAGTCTGATGAAGCATGTAAAGCTAAACGAAATATTGCCTTTGAAGAAATTGACGAAACACTGCTTTGGCTTGAGGTGATTGTTGATCTTAAACTGGTGCCGGCCGCGAAGCTGACCTTAATTATTAAGGAAGCGGATGAACTAACCCGGGTACTTGCATCTTCTGGAATTACTTTAGAAAGAAAATCAAAAAATAAATCTTCAATATTAAATATTAAATAATGAAATTTTTTATCGATACGGCCGATCTTGCCCAGATCAAAGAAGCAAATGAACTGGGAATTCTTGATGGAGTAACCACGAATCCATCGTTGATGGCCAAAGTGGGAATTAAAAGTGAAGCAGGAGTGCTCAAACACTACGAGACCATCTGTGAAATGGTTGATGGAGATGTGAGTGCGGAAGTAATTTCAACCAGCTTCAATGAGATTATAGAGGAAGGCAAAAAACTGGCAGCTATCCATCCTAATATTGTAGTGAAGGTTCCGATGATCAGGGATGGAGTAAAAGCCCTGAAATGGTTTTCTGATAATGGCATTAAGACAAATTGTACACTTATTTTTTCAGCCGGCCAGGCGATACTCGCAGCCAAAGCTGGTGCAAATTATGTTTCCCCTTTTATCGGCCGGATCGACGACAGTGCGTGGGATGGGGTTCAACTGATTGCGCAGATCGCTCATATCTATCAATTGCAGGGCTTCAAAACAGAGATACTGGCCGCTTCGATCCGCAGTGCTTTACATATTGTAAAATGTGCCGAAGCAGGAGCAGATGTTTGTACCTGCCCGCTGGAGTCAATACTTGGCTTGTTAAAGCATCCACTCACTGATATTGGCCTTGCCAAATTTATGGATGATGCCAAAAAGATGAAAGAGCAGATGGTTCCTGTGAAATAGAATGAATAATGGTCAAGACGTAAAAAGATGGTAGAAACACCATCTTTTTTACTTAGAATATTAGCGGCAGTCGCGGATCGTTTTCATAGTTTATTCATTCAGGCTTTTTTTCTTGCGGGGGCTGGAAGGTTGAAGCACTTCATCCATTGTTTTCAGTCGTTCATTGTCTGCAGTCGTTTTAATATATACGGTCACTTCACGCCAGATGGCTGGGTTGCTCTTGAGCACGGCTTTAATAGTGACCTTTTTTTCGGCACACACCGAGTCGAGGATCAGGCTATTTCCATCAAATTTACCCGTTGAGGAGCTGAAAGAAATATCCTTGTCGGTTAAGGGAAGCCAGGTACCGTTCGAAAACTTTCCGTCAATATTAATGTAATTGTGCACCTGTTTTTTGAGACTGTCAGTGTAGAGATTAAAATAGATACTATCTATTTTCTGAGCCCTGGAAACCAGGCTGGCAGAAAAAATCACCACAAGTAAGATAAAGGGCTTCACAGTTTGTATTTAATTCATTCCAAAGATATCAAATGCTAACCGGGAGTTGTATCACCTTCTGGAAAAGCAGTGTTAAAATTCCTGCGGAAGATCATATAGCGCCGATATGGTGCTGAAGTCACCAGGTAAAGTACAAATGTGGATGCCGTTCCGGTATACCCGCCAAGGCCATTTTTGCAGTCGTCAAAAAGCTGATCAGGGTAAACTCTTATTTTTTATACATAGCCTGCTTCATTTTCAGAATGAATGGGTTGCTGCACGATGACCATTCAGGTATGAAATAGGAATTTTGGAACAAATACTTCTCCTATGCGAATTCTGGTTATTAATATATTGTTGGCAATAGGACTGATAGCGGTCATCGCAGGCACTCTTTTCATGGTTGCCTACACTGGCTATGACGATCGGCTTTCCTTCAGCTGCTTTGTACTGCATTCGGTAAATGCTGTGCTCTTATTGTTTCGTGAGGTATTACGGTAGCATAAAGAATATTGAAATCGGAATACAGTTTATCGTTTGCACGTATAAGATGTCTTATCCTAAAAAAGTACATTGGTTATTGTATTGGCTATTTGCTACTTTTTATCCGTTCATATCGCATCTCTACGGGCAATGTCATTAAGTTAAGAGAGGCCTCGAATCCCGCCAGGGATGAAATATATATAATAACATTGCCAACAGGATATATAAAGATTAAAACTAAATTTTACTCTCTGATATAAACACTTAATCCATCCAGCATCCAGCATTCAGTACCCAGCATTGTGCTTGTGGCTTTCAGTGGCAACATTATTGCATAATGCCATTGATAACCGCTGTTGTGTGAAGATAATATAGCGGTATTTTTTCACATAAAGATTGATTATCATGGAAGTTAGAAATACAGATTTTCCTGTGGTAGTACAAGCGTACGAGACTTCAAATAAGCAGGATGTATTTATTGCCGAGCAGGTAGTGAATACCCAAGCCGAGATTGATGGATTTACCCTGCGTTTTGCGGGTAAATTGATAAAGGCGCGGTCATTAAATGATACTGAAATAGAGAAACAACGTCATGTAAATTCAAGAAGGGGGTCATCTTCAGCGGGTAGGTCTTATTTATGGATTTTTGTACTGCTGTTGATCGTTATTCTGATTGGAGTAGGCTTTTATACCGGCTGGATTCAAAAGACATTCAATGTAAGTTTTTAGCATGTACATTTTATTCGGAGGAATTGTAAGGTTGGATGATGCCAACCTTCTTTATTACGATGATAGAATTTCTTCATTATTATAGGGTATGTTTTAATAAGAAATTCCTTCTCCGTATTAACGGAAAGGATCTCTTTGATAAAATTGGCTGTCTGCAAAGTTCGATGTACATTTTCATGACCTAATAGCTATGGTAATGGATTTGTATGAAAGAAAAATTTCCCGGGAATTAGTGCAATGGCAAAAAAAAATCAACAGAAAGCCATCCTTTACAAATCGCGTTACGCGCTCATTACAGCAACGGGTCAATAGAATAATTCCCGAAAAAGCGCATCAGGCGATCACTACTACAATTAAACAAATGGTTAGGGCCGTGTTGTTCGGCGCCAAACAGACCACATCAGCATTGGACCAGGATATGTCGCTCCAAAAAAGGGAGCAGACTGTATTGGAGCGAATTGAATTCTTTAAGAGAACTGCTGCTGCTGAAGGAGGATTGACCGGCTTAGGTGGCATCTTATTGGGACTCGCGGATTTTCCTTTGTTAATTGGTTTAAAAATAAAATTACTTTTTGAAATCGCTGCGTTATACGGTCATGATATTAACGATTTTAAAGAACGATTATATATCCTTTACATCTTTCAGCTTTCCTTTTCGAGCCAGCACAACCGAAGAGAAGTGTACAAACATTTAGAGAACTGGAAAGAGTTATCCTCAAACATCCCTGATGATATTCATTTGTTCGACTGGCGTAATTTTCAACAGGAATACCGGGACTATATCGATCTCGCAAAAATGGCCCAGTTACTTCCGGTAGTTGGCGCTGTAGTCGGGTTGGTAGTCAATTACAGATTGATCAATCAACTGGGAGAAACAGCAATGAATGCGTATAGAATGCGGTGGAAACTGGAGAAGGGATTGGCTCAGTAATGTCTTAAAATTGCCAATGAATAGATGGTATCTGGTATAAGAAAACATTTACACCTTTTTTGTGTTGTGTCTTCACTTTTTGTCCTTGGTGAACTCCTTGATTGCACAATCAGGTTCACACGAAGAAACAAAGAGAAGACACAAAGGGCACGAACAGGAATGCTTTAGAACCCGGTTTTAGCGATTTTTCACGGACTCTCAAATGCATTATTTATTAATCTCCTGCGGGATCAATAAATTTAACTGGCCGGGTACTATCGAAGCTTCAACCTGTTTTACCTTTCCAAGGTACTCCCCATCAATCTGAAAATGTGCATTGCTATAGGTATTGATCACCACGGAAGTTGCGGGGATGATCTCTGTTTTTCTGGGATTCAGTGGAAGAAATTCAATGAACATCTTAAATATTTCTCCGATGGAGAATTTCCGGATGATCACTACTTCAAACAACCCATCATATAAATTTCCTTTGGGATTGATCACTGCACCTGTTCCATATTTGCTGGCATTAGCCAGAACGATCATGAAAGCATCACGTTCTACTTTTTCTCCATTCAGATCGATGAGGACTCTCATGGTTCTTTTTCTGCGCAACGCTTTAAATAGCACACGGGCATAACCCAATTTTCCCCGCCAGTTACTTTGCTCGAAATATTTAATCAGTTTTGCATTTAAACCAATATCGCTCAGGTGCAGGCAAATTTCGCTCTTGTTGATGCGAATCACGTCGGCGGCCCTGATCATTCCATTAACGACTATATCTAAGGCCTCAACAGGCGTATTGGGAATATCTAATTCCTTTGCCATGCCATTGGCTGAGCCGGCAGGCAGGATCCCCAGTGGAATGCCTGAGCCCAATAATTGTTTTGCAGCCATTTGAACCGTACCGTCGCCACCAACAGCCACTACGCGATCAGGCCTGATGGTGTTAATATAATGTTGCAGGGATTCCCCATCATTTTCACCACCCAGCATGAAAATTTCTATAGTATGTTGCAGGTCTTTAAAATATTCCCGGATCGAAACTTCCCAGTTCTGGTTTGACTTACCTCCAGAAACCGGGTTAAGCGCAAATAATATTTTTAGTTGACCGGCTTGTTGCATGTATTACTTTATAACTTGTTTTAGTATGCATAATCATTCCCCGGGTGATGCCGTTAAAAGTAAATCATTCTTTTACCGGTTGAAAGCAAACCTTCTTTACTGGTTTCGGTTGACCAATAAGCCTATAGTGAGGCTGTATCACGGTTATGGCAATCGGGAGCAATTGTATATTTTCGGTCATGTGTTGTCACTAAGCCCGTTGCCACGACGAAAATTTTCGGGGAATATTTTCACCAATGCGTTTGCTTTATTGAGACTGTTCATGGTCCGGCCATCGAGTGCAGCTAAAGTTCAATTAGAATGGAACGGTGACACGATGGAAGCCATTTGTGCAGATGATGGATTTTTCAGGTTTGAGTGGAAGCCAACAGTAATCCTGCCACCAGGCTGGCATCCCGTTGAAGTAAAATTGCTGGATACAAAGAGACCCGATGCGGTTGGAAAAGGTTTGATCTTCATTCCGGATGAATATCATTTTGCCTGTATATCTGATATTGATGATACATTCCTCATCTCACATTCTGCAAATCTACCTAAACGCCTACATGTGTTGTTCACTGAAAATGCTCATAGCCGACAGCCTTTTGATGGGGTTGTAAAACATTACCAGTTATTAGGGGATGCCGCTGATGGAAAACCCAATCCATTTTTTTATGTTTCCAGCAGCGAATGGAACCTCTATGATTATATCGTGGAATTTATCAACAAAAATGAACTGCCGCAGGGCATATATTTACTGGGACAAATAAAACAATTCAGCGAAATTTTAAGAACGGGACAAAACAAGCATTCTACCAAATTTATGCGGATCGTTCGTATTCTTCATGCGTTTCCACACCAGCCATTCGTATTGCTGGGAGATGACTCGCAAATGGATCCGGATATTTATTCGTCTGTGATTGAACATTTTCCAGGGGCTATAAAAGCTGTATATCTGCGTCATATCCATAAAAAAAATAAAACAGAAGTTCAAAAAAAAGTGGACAAGATCAATGCGGCCGGAATTCCTTGCTGTTACTTTGAACACAGCAGGGATGCAATTGAACATTCTAAAAAAATTGGTTTAATTACGACTGATTCAGCGTAATGACGCTCAGTAGTACATGAATAGGTGAGCTATAGTTTTTCCCAATCAGACTCGTTTCTGCCCCTGACCGATTTGTTGGCAGCCCTGCTATCCAATTCCCGCTGCATTTCCTTAATATCTTCCCTGATGTCGGATAGATCACTGGCGGTTGAACCGTATTCGATGGCAACAATAAATTTTTTGGTTTCTTTGGCAAGAAGCGTTTGCAGAGCGGCCGTTGATACACTTTTAAATGAATTGTTCATTAAAGAGTAGATAAGTGAATGTAAAGAAAATTCTATTCAATAATTGTTCCTCCAAGTAAAGGCCGGCGATATGTAAAATGTTAATTATGCTTACGTGATTTCACACGACTCATTTTATTTAAAATGTTAGCCAGGCATTGATCAACATATTCAAAACAGGGTAACAAATATTCAATAAAATCGTGCTGCCTCAAAGCAACTAATTTTGCCACAAAGGCACAAAGACACGAATATTGGGAAGTTGAAATTCAAATCCTTGTGTCTTTGTGGCAATTTTGTAATTAAGATCAAAACAGCACAAATTGCCCCAGTATTAATAGAAACCTTAGCTCTGTGTTTTCAATCATCAGAGCCTTGGTTTCTATGGTGCCGGATTAATTGGGTTTCACACGCATTATCTCCTTTTCCGTTAATTCATAATTATCATCCAATCTGATATTCATTTTACCCGTGTGTTGAAGTCTTAATCTGCAATTTCCATTTATGCTGAGTTGAAGATTTTCTGCATTGATAGTGCCGATCGTTTTCAATTTTATATCTCCATTTAATTCAAGTTCTGAAATACCCGGAGCATAAATGATAACAACATCATTTTCCGATTTTGAAGACGTGCTGGCATTGATGATCATGGCTCCGTCAACAATACTTGCTTTAACATTTTTTGTGAATTTTTCGCCACCTTCTATATAGACATTCGGTTCATTGGGTGCTATCACCAGCGTCACGTTTATATTCCCATCAATTCTTAACGAAGAAACAGAATTGGATACACCAACAATGTAATTTTTTTTTGCGGATGCTAGCTGAGCATTCGAATGTAAAGAGGCGAAAGACAAAATAACTGCGAGGAAAAAAATCCTGTTCATAATGATAAGGTTTAGATTCAATAATTTTTTATGCAGCAAAATTAAATTCGGAGGGATATATAGAATATTACTAAAAAAGGGTAATTACATCACCTATTTTGGGATGGGTATGCACAGGTGGTACTACATCAGTAAATCTTATTAAATAACCCTGAATGATAATGCCACGGAGAAAATTAATTCCTTGCAGTAAGCGGAATATTCTGTTGAAGTTCTGAAAAGCGTTTCTGGAATCTTGACAACGTTTCGTATTCGGGATTCCAATGCAGGTATTTGGATTCTTTTTTACCTAATGTTACCCGCTGTTTCAGGTTATTACTGACGAAATAATAAATGCCACCCCATTTTATTTCATCATCGCCGTTGGCTGAATAATAAATGGTCTCATATTCTTCGGAATATATCAGGCTTCCTTTATTTAAATAATAGATCTCAATAAACTCTGTCGAATCGAGTATATATCTTATTTGAAAAACGATGACTTTTCCCTCGCGCAGCGTGTAGTGCCAGGTTTCTTTGATACCGTCGAATTTTTTATCCATTTTATTGAGATAAAATGTTCGCTGGGATCTTATCGCCAGACTATCGGTCTGTTGAACGATATTGTCAATCCTTGACAGCACCTGGTAACTGGATTGACCAAAAATGGAATTGGAAATACATATAGTAGCTACAAAAATAAATAATCTCAGTCTGCGGCTCTCATCGACGCATCTACCGGAAGCCGGAAATAATGTGCCTTTCACTCCCATCGTAATATATTAACAGGTAAGAAACAAATTTAAGAAGTTCAACTGAAACTAATCGAACTCAATTTTATTGTCCCGGCTTTTCACTATCCATTTAACAGATATCTCACACTTCCCGGTAAAAAAAGCAATTGGCACCAAAGTTTGTTATTCTTTTTATTCCCATGCAGTTCCTCATCTTCGCGTCAGTCGCTCCCAAAATCAGCACTAGTTAGCTCTCAAAAATTCGCGTCAGCAGTTCCCAAATTCGCGTCAATTCGCGTAAAAAAAATCCTGCAGACCGTAGTGTGCAGGATCGTGATCTTTATATAGGAACGGGTTAGGCTATTGTTATGTTTTCATTCAAATATACGTCTTGTGTGGCATGTAACAGATCAATTCCTTCTTTGAAGGGGCGTTGAAAAGCTTTTCGTCCGAGGATCAATCCCATACCGCCTGCCCTTTTGTTTACTACAGCTGTGTATACCGCTTCCTGAAGATCGCTCGCACCCTTGCTTTCGCCTCCGCTGTTGATAAGTCCTACACGGCCACTGTAACAATTCAGTACCTGGTAACGGCAAAGATCAATCGGATGATCGCTGGTTAATTTATCGTAGACTAATTGCGATGTTTTGCCATGCTTTGTTGCCAGGTATCCACCATTATTGGTTGGTATTTTTTGTTTAATGATATCGGCCTGTAAAGTGACACCGAGATGATTGGCCTGGCCGGTAAGGTCAGCCGAGGTGTGATAATCAATGCCCTCTACTTTGAACGCATTGTTTCGGGTATAGCACCAAAGTATGGTGGCCATTCCGAGTTCATGAGCCTGTTCGAAGGCTTCGGCCACTTCCTTTAGTTGCCTGGTGCTTTCCGCGGATCCCCAATAGACGGTGGCGCCTATTGCAACGGCGCCCATATTCCAGGCACTTTTAATAGTACCGAACATAGTTTGGTCATAACGGTTGGGCATGCTAAGAAACTCATTGTGATTGATCTTTACAATGAAGGGAATTTTATGTGCGTACTTACGGCTCATAATACCCAGAACACCGTAAGTGGAAGCAACCCCATTGCAACCGCCTTCAATGGCCAGCTTCACAATATTTTCAGGATCAAAATAAATCGGGTTGGGAGAGAATGCAGATCCCGCGCTGTGTTCAACGCCTTGGTCTACCGGAAAAATAGAGCAATGCCCTGTTCCTGCCAGTCGACCATGGTTTAACAATGCCTGCAAGCTTCTTAAAGACTGGTTGTTCCTGTTTGAATTTACCCAGATATCATCCACATGCGTGGGACAGGGAAGGGTTAACGTGGAGTGATCTATTGTTTTACAGGTGTGGTCTAAAAGATAAACGGCTTTATCGCCTAATATTTCATGTATGGTTTTGGATGACATATAAAATGTTTTTTATGGTCGCATGGAATCCTACAAAGACGCGAAGACGCAAAGTGGAGAATGTTGCCTTTGCGTCTTAGCATCTTTGCGAGATACTCTTTCGCAAAGATATGTCGCCCAGGTGTGCAACACCAATAAAGCTGATTAGAGTCCCGGGAAGGGTACAAAAAAACCCCGCCTGTGCGAGGTATCAATTTTTTTTTCGTTTTATGTTATGCGTTCCGGTTGATGCAATTCAGATCTTCAAAAGCAATTTCAAGCCGTTTGCTGAAACTCTCTTCGCCCTTACGTAACCACACCCGGGGATCATAGAATTTTTTGTTTGGCTTGTCGGTTCCTTCGGGGTTGCCCAATTGTGCCTGCAGGTATCCTTCATTCTTTTTATAAAATTGCTGAATGCCTTCCCAGAAGGCCCATTGCAGGTCGGTATCGATATTCATTTTAATAGCACCATAGCTGATCGCTTCGCGGATCTGATGCTGTGGAGAACCACTTCCACCGTGGAATACAAAATAGACAGGCATAGGGCCTGTCTTCAATTCCTTCTCAATATAATCCTGGCTGTTCTTTAAAATTTCGGGCCTCAGTTCCACATTTCCGGGGCTATAAACGCCGTGTACATTGCCGAATGCTGCAGCTACTGTGAACAATTTTCCAATCTTGCTCAGTTCTGTAAAAGAATAGGCAACATGTTGCGGTTGTGTGTATAATTTTTCATTTTCAATACCGCTGTTATCTACCCCATCTTCCTCCCCGCCTGTAACGCCTAATTCTATTTCAATGGCCATGCCCAATGGCTTCATACGTTTAAAAAATTCAACGCAGGTGTGAATGTTTTCTTCGATAGGTTCTTCAGAAAGATCGAGCATATGCGAACTGAAGAGTGGCTGTTTTTTTTCTTTAAAATACTGCTCACCTTCATCCAGCAAACCACTGATCCAGGGCAACCATTTTTTTGAGGCATGATCAGTGTGCAATATCACGGGCACACCGTACTGTTTTGCCACATTGTGAATATGAAGAGCGCCCGATACGCCACCGGAGATATTTCCCTGCAATTTATCATTAGGCATTCCTTTGCCGGCAATAAATTGTGCACCGCCATTAGAGAATTGTATAATGACAGGGGAATTAACTTTCGCTGCTGTTTCGAGCGTTGCATTAATAGTATTACTGCCAATGGTATTGACAGCCGGTAAAGCAAATTGATTTTGTTTAGCATCTTTGTACAAGGCTTCTAATTCTTCGCCGAATAAAACGCCCGGTTTGTACTTCTTCATGGTTTAATGACTTTAGCTTGGTTTATTAAATAATCAGAATACATTGTCGAAATCAGTACTATGGCAAAGCGGCGCGAAGATACAGTTAGTTTGTGTTTTTTTATGGGCAGCCTGAAATTTAGAAATTATTCAATCTTCGAACTTTCCAAGGTTCTGTTGAATGAGTTTCAGGTTTTTTTGGAGGGTTTGTTTGAGCTGACGTTTAACGACTTGTCCCATGGAGGTACATTTAAAAAAGGAGTTATTGTGAAAATATTCTCCGAGGTCGTTTTTTAGCTGGGTTATTTTTTCAGTGGTTGATATGGCATCTTTCGACATGATATTCAGTAATTGCATTAGCCTGTGCCGGGTGGATGCAACCCTGAAAGCCATCAGCGTTCTTTCCTCTGTCTGATACTGTTCAATGGAATCTTTATTCAGCGATTTCATCACGGTTTCAACCAGGGGAATATTCTCTTTAAAGAATTGTGGCAGGTATAAGTTCTTTCTTCCTTCATAAGATTGCTGGTCAAAATCAATGGCTCGTATACGGTATTGCACGTCTTCGATATCAGGCGTAATATCCACTACAAAATTGTATGAACGCATATCTCCGAGTAAGCGAACAAAACATCGTTCGTTGAATTTCACAAATTCTTTAGAGAACCGTATCTTATTGGTGAGCGGTTGATGCAGATAATCGGAGATGAACAAATCTCCGGGTATCCCGGCAATATGTTCTTCAATAAGTGTTTCTTTATTAGTGAGAAAAGTGATCCTGTTTGGCGAGAGAATATGTTCGAGTTCCAATCCGTATATCCTGGACGCATCGGCGATCTTGATATAATAGTGATCGTAATTATCGTTGAACTTATTAACGATCCTGATACGAAATGGATGCGAGTTGCCAAAACTGCAATAATCGATTCGCGCTACATCGAGATGTTTTGTATAAGTAAGATCTCCTTCCGTTTTTAATACGGCATACATTTTCACCAATCCGTCCCTGATGAATTCCCATTCACGCATGTCGTACCCTACGGTTTCCCATAGTGTATCCTTTCCCGTTTTGTCTTTAAGTGGTACCGAGTACGTATAGTTCAGTAGATTTTTATAAGATACCATCATTTTCACTTCACGGCCATGATGTTTCAGGTAATAACGAAGCTGATCACTCACCGGGAACATTGGTTTTTTCCGGGAGGGCTTGTCCAGCTCGTTTTTTTCCAGCGCATTCTGGTTTTCGGTGAAAAGCATTTGTTGGTTGTTGTATTTCGATCTGCAAATTAATGCTTAGCATTTGCAATGAAAGATATCTTCAATAAATAGTATGTTTTATTTCGTGAAACCACAACCACAAACTATAAACCGGCCTACCGCACAGGCGGGCCATAAACCTCGTCCGTCAGTTCTTGAAAATATTCCGCCGATTGTAGCAGGCGGCTTCCATACCAGCTGAACATTTCTCCATCAACCAAAATAATTTTCGCGCCGGGCAAAGTACCCTCTAGTTCTTTAATATGTTTTTGTTTGAATGGATACGGTTCGGATGATAGCAAAATCAATCGGCAGTTCGCCGCCTGCAGTTCGGAAATATCTATTTTCGGATAGCGGATAAGGTGTTCAAAAGCATTTTTGAATCCACAGGTTTTTAGCATGGAATTAATGAAAGTGTCGCCGCCGGCGATCATGTATGGATCCTTCCAGATAAGATAGGCGGTTTCAGGTGTGTGGCTTGATGCTCGTTGTTTGTGGCTGATGGAAAGGTTACTGAAACTATATTCAATTCCCTTAGCGATTGAATTGGCCCGTTCAATTTTATTTGTCAGTGTACCCACAGCAGCAATCATCTGTAATGCAGTATCGAGGTCATTGACATCGCTGACCCACACGGGGTATCGAGATGCCAATTCATCAATTTGTTCTTTTGTGTTTTCTTCTTTATTCGCAATGATCAGGTCTGGCTGTAACGAATGGATCAAATCTACTTTTAATGTTTTGGTTCCGCCAACCCTGGTTTTGCTGCCGAACCATTTTTCAGGATGTATACAAAATTTGGTAATGCCAACCACTTCATCCTCCAGTCCCAGCTCATATAACAACTCTGTTTGAGACGGAACCACGGAGATAATTCTTTTGGGATATGCTCGTAAATGAATAATTCTTCCAAGCTGGTCGTTGAATGAGATCATTCAGTTGCTTTCGTGCAAGATAGAACAGAATTAAAAAAAGGTGAAAATAAGAAGATCACCGCTGCACCTCCTGCTAAGTCTGGGATCTAGCAGGAGGATTTGGATTAAATGCAGACGGTTCTACACAAGATTTGGAAAGAACTGGTTTTTTCGGAATTGGATAGTAATGGTTTTAAAAGGATACGATCAATGTTCTTCACGGATTTGGACAAGATGTTTTCACAGGGAATCGGATAAAACGGGCTATCAAAATAAAAAAATGAAGTTGACTGATACTGGATTTTCTTGGAATTTCTAAGGATTTTGAATATTGGTTTTTCTTCTGGATATTGAACAGATTGATTAGCTATCAATCAACTTCTGGAACAAATGTATACGGGAACAGCTTGCATAACAAGAGAACAAATGCTTCATTTCATACATTCAGTATTTACTACAAATAGGTATACCGACAAACTCTTACCCATCGTAAAGCTGCGTGGATTATTCTCGTAGAAGTACTAGTTCTAAGGGTTTAAGGTTTAAAGTTTAAGGTTTAAGGTTCTTCAACTTTAAACCTTAAACTTCTAATTAACTCCCCAACGCCTGTATTACATCATACTTCGTAACGATATGGAAATTGCCGGCTTCATCCTTGCTGAGTACGGCCCCATTTTCTTTATTAATAAGCGTGCTCAATCTTTCAACGGGAGTATCAAAGTCAACGATCGGAAAAGAGTGTTCCATTACGCTCTCAACGGATTCGTTTTTGATATCGGGGTTTGAAAATACTTTCTGAAACAACCCATTTTCACTGATAGATCCGATGACGCCGTTTCCGTTCACAACAGGTATATGTTCAATATCATATTTCTTCATCAGTTCTACAGCTTCTGCAACGGTGTGTTTAGGGGCAATCGTGACAAGTTTTTGTTTTGTGCTGCGGGCATTGACAAGGTCTTTAAATGTTTTTACATCCAGGTAACCTCGTTCCATCATCCATTGGTCGTTGTATATTTTTGCAACATACCGACTGCCATGGTCGTGCAAGATCACTACTACCAAATCATCCTGCTTCAATTTGTGTTTCATTTGCGTCAATCCCTGGATAGCGGTGCCGGCGCTGTAGCCACAAAATATCCCTTCATCCTTGGCCAACCGGCGGGTCATCACCGCGGCATCCTTGTCTGTTACCTGCTCAAACGCATCAATATACTCCATCTCGTAATTCTGGGGTACAAAATCTTCCCCGATGCCTTCGGTCACATAGGGATGCACTTCATTCATGTCAACTTCGCCGGTGCGAAAATATTTGGTGAGCAAAGAACCATAGGGATCCATGGCCCATACCTGCATACCGGGATTTTTTTCTTTTAAAAATTTGCCGGTCCCCGTTATCGTGCCACCGGTTCCTGTGGCAACCACTAAATGTGTGATTTTTCCGTCGGTTTGCCTCCACAGCTCAGGACCAGTTGTTTCATAATGCGCCAGTCGATTGGCAAGATTATCATATTGGTTCATATGATAGGAGTTTGGTACTTCCTTGGCCAGCCGCTTGGCGACAGAGTAATAGCTGCGCGGATCATCTGGTTCAACATTCGTTGGACAAACAATGACCTCTGCGCCCAACGCTTTGAGGATATCCATCTTTTCTTTTGATTGCTTATCGGTGCTTACGAAAATGCATTTGTATTTTTTAACAATAGCAACCAGTGCCAGTCCCATGCCGGTATTGCCCGATGTGCCTTCAATGATGGTTCCACCAGGTTTTAATTTTCCCTCCTGCTCTGCAACCTCAACCATTTTTAAAGCCATGCGATCCTTGGCAGAATTGCCCGGATTGAAATATTCAACCTTTGCAAGCACCGTACAAGGCAGGTCTTTTGTGATCTTATTTAATTTTATAAGAGGAGTATTGCCAATCGTTTCAAGAATGTTGTTCTTAATATCCATATGTATCTTTTAACGCGGCAAAGGTACAATTTTCAGTGGTGAATGGTGGATGGTCAATGGTGAGTGGTCATAATATGACAGGAAATTTTTTTTCAATGCTCGATACTCAATTATCAATACTCAATAAAAACAAATAATGATGTCTGTAAATAAGTACCTGAAAATTGATTATTGAACATTGATTATTGACGGATTACTCACGACTCACCATTGACCATTCACCCTAATAACAGAACTTTGCAGATATGGAACTGAAATATATTCAAAAGATCGCTGAGAAATTAAGTCTTGCCTTAAAGCAGATTCATAATATCCATCAGCTACATTCCGAAGGCGCTACCATTCCTTTTATGGCACGCTACCGGAAAGAAGCTACCGGTAACCTTGATGAAGTTGTTATTGGGAATGTGATCGAAGAAATAAAATATTTCAATGAAATTGAAAAACGGAAAGAAACGGTTATTAAAACCATCGAGTCCCTTGGGAAACTGACGCCCGAATTGAAAAACAGGATTGAATCGAGTTTTGACGCCACAGAGTTGGAAGATATCTATCTTCCGTATAAACCCAAGCGCAAGACACGCGCGACTACAGCAATCGAAAAAGGGTTGGAGCCATTGGCGAAAATGATCTTTGAGCAGGATACAGGAAATCCGGAAGAAGAAGCGGCAAAATACATCCATGAAAATGTGAAAGATATTAAGGAAGCTCTGCAAGGCGCAAGAGATATTATTGCTGAGTGGATAGCCGAGCATGAACAGGCCCGTAATAAAGTACGCCAATTATTTACAGCAAGTGCACAACTGTCATCAAAAGTTCTGAATAGTAAGAAGGAAACGGTGGAAGCCCAGAAGTACAGGGATTATTTTGATTTTAGCGAGCCATTGTCTCACAGTCCTTCACACCGTATCCTGGCCATTCGCCGCGGCGAAAAAGAAGGGTACCTCGCGATGGATATTCATATTGAAAAAGAATCAGCCACTGAAAATCTGAAGAGAATACTTATACAAAATTCATCGGCTTGCGCAAGTCATACGGCGACAGCCATCGAAGATAGTTTCGAACGTTTGCTAAAACCATCCATCGAAAATGAATTTCGCCTTCTGAGTAAAAACAAGGCCGATGAAGAAGCTATCCGGGTATTTGCCGAAAACCTGCGCCAATTGCTATTAGCTTCTCCGCTCGGTGCAAAAAAAGTGCTTGCCCTGGATCCGGGCTTTCGGACAGGTTGTAAAGTGATCTGCCTTGATGAACAAGGTAATTTCCTGAATAATACAACCATTTATCCGCATCCGCCACAGCAGGAAACAGATAAAAGCATTGCTGAATTAAAATCATTGGTGCAACGTTTCGGCATAGAGGCGATCGCGATTGGCAATGGAACAGCCGGCCGTGAATCGGAGCAGTTGATCCGCGGTATCGACTTCGGCAAACCTGTCAGCATATTCATGGTCAATGAAAGTGGTGCCTCTATTTATTCTGCATCTGAAATGGCACGAGAAGAATTTCCGAAAGAAGATGTAACTGTCAGAGGCGCGATCAGCATTGGTCGCCGGCTATTGGATCCTTTAAGTGAATTGGTAAAGATCGATGCCAAATCGATTGGTGTGGGTCAGTACCAGCATGATGTAAATCAAACAAAATTGAAGGGGGAGTTAGACAGGATTGTGGAAAGTTGTGTGAATCATGTTGGTGTTGATCTGAATACGGCCAGCAAGCATTTATTGATGTATGTTTCCGGGCTAAGTGCAACGCTGGCAAAAAATATCGTGGAGTACCGCGCAAAAAACGGCGCATTCAAAACCCGAAATGAGTTAAAAAAAGTGAGCTTGATGGGACCGAAAAGCTTCGAGCAATGTGCCGGGTTTCTGCGGATTCGAAATGCAGGTGACCCGCTCGATAATAGTGCTGTACATCCTGAGAGTTATTATGTAGTTGAAGCAATGGCAAAGGATATTCAATGCACGGTAGGCGAATTGATAGAAAAACCAGACTTAAGAAAGCGGCTTAATAAGAAGAAATATGTTTCTGAGCAGGTAGGCGAATTTACGATCGATGATATCTTGAAAGAGCTGGAAAAGCCTGGACGTGATCCGAGAACACAGATAGAAGAATTCCGCTTCGATGAAACTATCAAGAGTATTGAAGACGTAAAACCAGGTATGACCGTGCCGGGTATTGTCACGAACATCACAAACTTTGGCGTGTTCGTGGATATTGGGGTAAAACAGGATGGGTTGGTACATATATCGCAGTTGAGTGACAGCTTCGTTTCCGATCCCAACCAAGTGGCGAAGCTGCAGCAAAAAATGGTGGTGACCGTTACAGAAGTGGATATAGTAAGGAAAAGAATTTCATTAACAATGAAAGGGCAGGCCCTCCGACAGAACAAAGATGACACGAAAGTATCCAGTGCAGGCGAGGCAGGAAATAAAAAAGAAACTTTTAATGCTAATAAGAAGAGCATCGAAAAGAAACCTGAGGCAGAACCAGCCAATGCATTTCAGGCTAAACTGATGGAACTGAAAAAGAAATTTAAAGACTAGTTGCCATTTTTCGGCTACACTCATGACGAACTGGTCACCCCTGTTCTAAGAATTGGCTTTATTATGAAAAAATTCGTTTGGAACAACGACAGAAAATTTTTGATCGGAATTGCTATATAACAGATTTTAGGGGCCGCTGCTGGTTTTTGGATTATATATTCTCTATTTGATAATGCACAAATTCTACGTGCTATTCTTGCGTTTATTCTATTGTTTCATTGTATATTGTTTCCCTTTTAGCTGGGTAGCGATCCTGGCTTTCTTATTCGCTTTAGATTAGCAGAACTGAATTTTTCTATTAATTTCGGCCAGACTGATCAGCAGTCTGTGATGTTAACTTATTCGCATTATTTATACTAATAATTCTTAGGTGGATCGAAAGAACTCCGGAGAACAATTCTGAAGCCGATATGTTTTTGGCCGAAGAGACGAATACCTGAGTATTATGTATTAGTATACTTTTTACAGGCTTGTAATCCTCATGGCATTGGCCAATAAAAAACCCTTCCGAAAAATCGGAAGGGTATACCGGACCTGATGATCTTGAACCATCAAGCTTCTTGTATTATAATCCTGCTTTATCCTGCAATTGCTTTTTCTTTTTACCCAGGTACATATCCAGCAGTATCAATCCCAGCACGATATTTACCATCAGGAAGATACTTGTGTAGGTGTTATTGAAGATTCTGCTCCATTCCAATTTACTCATATCAACAGGCAGGCTTGCGCCGGAAGTATCCGCCCAATTCACCTGAGCAAATCCGGAAATAATAAAGCCAATTACCATTAGAACAAAGAAGGCACCAATGCCGCGGATGACATTTTTATTAATATAGGATTTGGTAGCAGGCGCAATCTGGTATTTTGCAATTTCTTCCATCACATTTTGCCTGAATCTTAAAGATGGCTCCTCCAGTTCAAGATTGTTTTGCATTAACTCGTGCACTTCGAATAACTCTTTATACCTCGCCTTCCATTCAAGATTGGTTTCTATCAATTGCTGTATGAAAGATTTTTCCTTTTCATTACAGTTGCCGTCAATATAATCCCACAAACGCTCCTCAATATTTTGTTGTGTATCCATAATAATGACTATTAAAATTTACAATAATCCACCTCAATTCGCGTCCAAAAGTTCGCGTTTAAAATATTTCTCCATTTTTTCTCTTAGCCTTTGCCGCGCACGATGCAATTTTACTTTCACCGTATTTGGCTCCATGCTCATGATTTGCCCGATTTCATCAAGCGACTGTTCGCCTTTATAAAACAGGGTTATTATTTTCGCATCATCAGGCAATAGCAACTTGATTGCTTCATTCACAATAGCCAGTTTTGATTTCTGTTCTATTTGATTTGCACCAAAATCCGAATTCTGGTTATCAGCTTGTTCAAATATTTTTTCATTGTCGAGCGACTGTGTCTGCAACTTTTTCTTCCTTAAAAAAGTAATGCAACTAGTCGTAACAATTGTATACAGCCAGGTACTGAACTTTGATGAGCCACGGAAATCGGCCAGGGAACGATATGCTTTTACAAAAATATCCTGGGCTATTTCTTCGGCATCTTCGCGGTTATCGGTATAGCGTAAGGTGATGGTGAACACGAAATTCTGGTATCGGTTCACCAAGTCAGCAAAAGCCTGTTGTTCACCACGCAGTACCCTGCTAATGATTTCACTATCAGTCGGTCCGGTATTCATTACAAAGCATAAGACTACAAGCGTAAGGAATAGGTTACAGTACAAAGTACAGATAATTGAAAATTCCGGGCTATTCAATATGTGCCTATGTTCATAAAAATATTCAATAATCAATGTTTAATGGTCAATTTTCAAGGAGAAAGCCAATCACCACGCCATCACCCCATATAAGTAGCTCGTAATTGCACCTAAACATGTGGCCGTGCCGTGTTTGGCGAAGGCTCCTCATGAAAAGCATAAGAGGCAGACTCTTGACACTTAAATGCAATTTTCAGGATTCATTATATACAACTACCTACTTGAACAATCATTAATGATATCCCTGAAAATTGAATTTTGAACATTGATTATTGAACATTTCAAATTAAAAGTGTAACCTTCCCTGCCAGGGTGTAGTCTTAGGTTTTGTACACGACGCTGAAAAAAGTTCTTTAAAGATGTAACCCGGGACGAACTTCGGTAGTCTGATACAAAAACAAGAAACTAAACTTTAAACAATAAAAGATTAATTATGAACGGTCCAGAAATTTTAATACCGCTTACGATCTTCGGAGGTGGCTTTGCAATGATATTTGGTATTGCCTATTTAAAAAGTCGTGAAAACCTGGCGATGCTTGAAAAAGGAATGAATCCCAAAGAGAAGATGAGCAGGCCGGAGCCTTATAAAAACCTGAAATGGGGATTACTTTTACTAGGTGCAGGCATGGGATTGTTAATTGCTTATTTTTTAGATAACTATGTATTACCTCGTAAACCTGATCATGACGACACCGTAGCCTTCATTTATTTTGCCATGCTGGCTATTGGTGGCGGGTTGGGACTTATATCTTCTTATCGAATAGAAAAAAAGGAATTGCTGGATAGGAATAACCATTAAGTAACATAAAGGCAAGGGATGACATCTCTATGAGCAAGGGATGTCATCCCTTCTTAATTTCAAAGGATGTCATCCCTGCTTATTTTTTGACGGATTCCAGCGCTCTCTGAACCGTTTTATCGGCAATATTGTTCACCTGGTAATACCCATCCATTCGCCAGATCTGCCGGGCCATCCATGTTTTGATCCGGCGCTGCAGTTCCTGTTGATCCCGTAATGGCATCGAGGCAATATTTAATTCAATGGAGTCTTTTGCTGCATAATCTGCCAGGCTTCTTAAGGCTACCTCGCTCTGGTTGAAACGGTTTGCAAAATCTGCCGGGTTTTTAAATTGATCAAAATAAGGACGGTTTGAAATATAATAACTGTATATAAACTTTCCGAAAGTATTATTTCTGAAAACAACGGTTACATCAGTAATAAATCCTGCAGTGTCGTAGGGAACGAAAATATCAGGCATAATGCCTCCACCCCCATATACCATTCTGCCACCTTTGGTTTTAAAGGAATCTCCTCTTGCTATTTTTATGGTGTCGGGATGCACCACTTCTCCGCTGTGAAAGCGTTCTAACACTTCATCATAATAAGCGTCTCTTCCGTTACCGTACGGCTTTTGGATGCTTCTGCCGGTGGGGGTATAGTAGCGGGCAACAGTTAGCCTGAGGGCAGCACCATTGCTTAGCTGGTATTGTTCCTGCACCAATCCTTTCCCAAATGTTCTCCTGCCTATTATGATAGCGCGGTCCCAATCCTGCAAAGCGCCTGCTACAACCTCACTGGCCGAGGCAGATCCTTCATCTACCAGGATGACAAGCCGGCCTTTTTCGAATGAGCCGGGACGTTTGCAACGGTATTCATATTTATCCTGTTTATCACCCTTGGTATATACAATCATTTTATTGTCGTCTAAAAACTCATCTGAAATATCAACAGCTTCGCCTAAAATTCCTCCGCCATTATCACGAAGATCGAAAATAAGTTTCTTCATTCCCTGTTTCTGCAACCGTTCCATAGCCTGCATGAATTCTTCATAGCTGGTTCCCGAAAATTTATTAAGATGAATGAACCCGGTTTCGCCATCTATCATGTATGCCGCATCAATGGAATACAATGGAATGGTTCCACGCATTATACTGAAAGGCCGTTGTTGATCCTCCCTTAATAAAATAACTTTCACCTGGCTTCCCCCTTCGCCCCGTAATAATTTTTTAATGCGTTCTGCATTGATTGCGGCTCCGGTTACAACAGAATCACCAACTTTCAAAAATTTATCGCCCACCTTTAAACCTGCTTTATCACTGGGACCATCCGGTAATATGGTTACTACATGTACAGTGTCCCGGATGATGTGGAATTCAACACCAATTCCTTCGAAATTTCCCTGCAAATCTTCATTGACCTCTGAAAGATGAATAGCCGGAATAAAAACGGAATGCGGGTCAAGATGAGTAAGCATCGCCTGTACGGCATCTTCTGTGAGTGTGTCTGTATTTACGGGATCCACGTATCTTGAGCGAACCAGATCCATTACTTCCTGTAATGACGAACGCTTGCCGGATTGAAAGAAACCTTGCGATACGGGTACATTCTCCCGTAACTTGAATCCAATCCGCATACCAACGATCATCACTATTGCAAACAACAATGGTAGCCAAACCTGTATTTTTTTCATCGGGGAACATAAAATTTACGATCCATCAAAATTAGCGGCTAAGTTCTTAATTAATTCTCAATTGCGAACTTTACCTTCGAATCCAAATGTAAAAGAGAGTTAGAACGTTTTTTCAAACTTCATTTCATATTCTCATGGCTATATTAATTGCTGATAGCGGATCTACAAAATGCGAGTGGTGCTTGGTAAACGGAAATAAGAAACAGGTAGTGATTACTCAGGGTCTCAGTCCTTACTTTTTAGATTCAACGCAAATTGAAGTGATTTTGCGAAATGAATTATTACCCGCCCTGAAAAAATCCGTGGTTGATATTGTTCATTTTTATGGAACAGGTTGTCTGAATCCTGAAAATGCAAAAATTGTAAAAAAAGCAATCAAAGCAGTTTTTAAAGAAGCTGAGGTAAACGTTTCGCATGATCTGATGGGAGCCGCCAGATCATTGTGCGGAAATAATAAAGGCATAGCCTGTATATTAGGTACAGGTAGCAATTCATGTTATTTCAATGGACAAAAAATTGTGAGGAATAGTCCCGGGCTTGGCTATGTACTGGGTGATGAGGGAAGTGGGGCATATCTTGGTAAAAAGGTGATCCAGTATTATTTATATCAAACATTCGATGAAGATCTTCGCTATAAGTTCGATGAAAAATATAAAACCAATTCGACAGAAATATTAGAGAATGTATATAAAAAACCTTTACCTAACCGTTATCTGGCCTCGTTTACTTTATTTTTATCCGAAAATAGGGGTCATTACATGATAGAGAATATTATTGAAGATGGCCTGAATGATTTTTTTTACAACCATCTTTGCAAGTATGGTGAAATCTGGAAACAACCGATTCATTTTGTGGGCGGTGTTTCATTTGCATTCAAAGACGTGATCCATGAACTTTGTAATGGATATGAGTTTACACTTGGAAAGATTGTTAAAAATCCTTTGGAAGGACTGGTAGAATATCATAAAAATTAAATACGATTGCCCCTTGAAAAGCGCGGGTACAAATTAGAAATATGACAAATTTTATTAAGGTTACGGAACAACCCAGTCATTACAGGCATCTTGATACAATGAGTGTCATAGACATTCTCACTAATTTAAACAAAGAAGACAAAACAGTTCCTTATGCTGTGGAAAAAGCAATACCACAGATCGAAAAACTTGTTACGATTATAGCCGATAAAATGTTGGCCGGCGGAAGATTGTTTTACATTGGCGCTGGTACGAGTGGCCGCTTAGGCATTTTGGACGCAAGCGAAATACCTCCTACTTATGGAATGCCGCCGGGAGTTGTCATTGGCTTAATAGCCGGCGGAGAGGAAGCAATACAAAAGGCAGTGGAAATGGCCGAAGATGATAAGGAGCAGGGATGGCCTGATCTTGATAAACACTTTGTAAGTGATAAAGACGTGGTCATAGGGATCGCCTCGAGCGGTACAACTCCGTATGTAATTGGCGCCTTGCAGGCGTGCAGGAAACGAAAAATTGTTACGGGCTGCATCGTATGTAACCCCGGAAGTCCATTGGCGGAGCATGCCGATTATGCCATTGAAGTAATTGTAGGTCCCGAATTCGTTACAGGAAGCACCAGGATGAAAAGTGGAACCGCACAGAAATTGGTACTGAATATGATCTCTACCTCCGTTATGATTCTGATTGGTCGCGTTGAAGACAATACGATGGTGAATATGCAGCTTACTAATAATAAGATAATAGACCGCGGTACAAAAATGGTTATGGATAAAACGGGAATAAAGGATTATGAAGAGGCTAAAAATCTTTTGTTAGCACACGGAAGTGTAAAAAAAGCGATCGAATCAATAACCCCTGACTCCCGGTAATAAATCATTTCCAGTACATGTTTTGAAATGGATGCCGCTATTGTTCATTCGGGATCATTGTTTTTTTGCTGCCAGGAATAAAAGAAATCATAATAAAAAATATTTGGAAACCGCGAGCCGAAGGCTGTAAATTGCTACAGCCTTTATCATTGAAGGCCATATTCAATAATCATTAAATGCCGGACATTCGTTATACACGGTATGCTCTGGTCGAGGCTGGTGCGATATGCATGACATAGAACCATTTTATAACTGGAGACATATTTATGTGAGTGAGGAAGATGAGCGTTCACCTTTTTACGGAAGGGTTTATTCTGAATTCGAATTTTCGCAAACTATTTATAATTATTATATCCATCCCCAATGGGATGAATTTGATTCGCGGACATTGTACCTGAAGGTGTTGATTGCCGACTACGACGAGCATTACGCGATCATCGAACTCATTGGTGAATGGAATGATGCTATTGAAAATGATATCATGAACCTCAAACGCGAAGTAGTTGATAAATTTTTTGCGGAGGGGATCACTAAATTTATTCTTATTAGTGAGAATGTTCTGAATTTTCATAGTGGCGATAAGGATTATTACCAGGAATGGTTTGAAGAGGTAACCGATGAGAATGGGTGGATAGTTTGTTTGAATATGCCTGAGCAAACTCAATACGATTTTACCAGGAGCCGGCTTAATCGCTATATAGAGTTGATGAATCTGGACAACTGGCGAACCTACAGGCCCTTTCATCTCTTTAAAAAAATTGACGGGGAGATTTTAAAACGCCTGGAATAGCCTTCCAACCTGTATTTGATGCAATTGCTATGGGTTTGGATAGCGTAAAACCTATTAAATTTTATTTGATTATATTTTTTTACTTCCTATTTTTGAAACACATGATCACCACAAAAGCATACCGTTATTTTTACTTTTATTTTTATTTCTACTTTACCAGTAGACCGGGAACGCTTTTGTTAATCAAAAAATAACACATAAAATTAACATACGAATCCCGGCCAAGAGCCGGGATTTTTTTTTGGAGTAGCCTCGCCAACCCCTCCGGTGGAGAGGCTTACTAAAGTAGAAATAATGAAAAATGAATCTCAAAATGCTCGTTCAAATTCCTCCCCGCCAGCTGGCGGGGGCGCGCCGGTAGGGACTGCCGTTTCCATTCAGGGCTATGAAGGAAGTTTTCACCAGGAAGCTGCGCAACAGTTTTTTGGAAATGATGTTACAGTGATCTCATGTGCCACGTTCAAAGAAGTGGTAAAAATTGCATGTAATAAAAAAGAAAGTGACGGAGGGGTGATGGCTATTGAAAATTCTATCGCCGGAAGTATTCTTCCAAATTATAATCTGTTACAGAAAAGCAGTCTCCAGATAATAGGTGAGATATTTCTCCATATTAAACAAAATCTGTTAGTGAACCCTGGCGTGAAATTGCAGGACATCAAAGAGGTGCATTCACATCCAATGGCTCTTCAACAATGCCTGGAATTTTTGGATAAGTATGAGTGGAAACTGGTGGAAACCGAAGATACTGCCCTTAGTGCAAAACTTCTGCACCAGCATCGCAACAGGCATGCTGCTGCCATAGCCAGCAAACTGGCAGCCGACCTTTTTCAATTAGAAATGATCGCTCCAAATATTCATACATTAAAAAATAACTATACCAGGTTCTTAATATTAAAACCTGAAGACGACACGGTTACCATAGAGGAAGCCGATAAGGCTTCAGTAAATTTTCATACAGACCATTCCAGGGGTAGCCTTGCAAAAGTTCTTACGAGGATAGCCGATGGAGGTATTAATCTTAGTAAGCTTCAAAGTTTTCCCATACCCGGTAGCGATTGGAAGTACAGTTTTCATGCCGATATGGAATTCGATTCAATTGAACAATTCAACGAGGTAATAAAAAACATCAGGCCACTGACTGCTGAATTAAAAATTTATGGCATATACAAGAAAGGGAAGATTGTGTGAGGGATTAAGGTTTGGGTTTAATGTTTAAAGTTAATGTTACTAAAAAGCAATATTAAACTTCAAACTCCAAACTGGTATGAATGAAGAATACGATCAAAAAATATAACACGAAATCCAACTTACTTCCAATCCAAATCAGAAAAGAACACTATAAACAAAAAACCTTGAACCTTAAACCTTAAACTTTAAACCCACAATGATAACCACCGCAAAAAGACTAGACGGCATTGGGGAATATTATTTTTCTCAAAAGCTGAGAGAAATTGAAGCACTCAACAAGTCTGGAAAGAATGTGATCAATCTTGGTATTGGAAGCCCGGATCTGCCGCCACATCAGGATGTTATCAAGGTGTTGCAGGAGGAGAGCGCAAAACCTGGTTCACATGCATACCAGGGATATAAAGGAACGCCTGCTCTCAGGAATGCTTTTGCCCAATGGTATAAAACCTGGTACGAAGTAGACCTGGATCCAGATACTGAAATATTGCCATTGATTGGCAGTAAAGAAGGGATCATGCACATATGTATGACTTATCTGAACGAAGGAGATGGCGTACTGGTACCTAATCCCGGGTACCCGACTTATAGAAGCGCAGCAAAACTGGCTGGGGGGATCTGCATAGACTATGAGTTGACCGCAGCCAATGCATGGTTTCCTGATTTCGAACAATTGAATAGGCTGGTGACAGAATCAATTAGTCCTATCAGACTAATGTTTGTCAATTATCCCCATATGCCAACGGGAAAATTGCCTAGCGAAGAATTGTTTCAACAGGTTGTAAGCTTTGGAAAAAAGCATCATATTCTTATCTGCCATGATAATCCATACAGTTTTATACTGAACGATAATCCTATGAGCCTGTTAAGTGTTGAAGGAGCGAAGGATACTGTTATTGAATTGAATTCGCTAAGCAAAGCGCAAAATATGGCCGGATGGCGTGTAGGACTTATGTGTGGATCAAAACAGAGGGTTGAAGAAGTGTTGCGTTTCAAAAGTAATATGGATAGTGGCATGTTTTTACCGGTACAGGCAGCAGCTGCAAAGGCGCTTACTCTTGGTAAAGATTGGTACCGCCAACTGAATACGGTTTACAAAACCAGAAGAAGTATTGTGTTTGACTTATTGGATCTTCTACAATGCGATTTTGATAAGAACCAGGCAGGCATGTTTGTATGGGCAAGTATCAATGATGAATTTAAAAATGGGTATGAATTGAGTGACAAAATTTTGAACAATGCGGGGGTATTCATCACCCCGGGCGGTATTTTTGGATCTGCGGGAGAAAATTATATAAGGGTAAGCCTGTGCAGTACCGAACAAAAACTGCAGGAAAGTATCAGCAGGATAAAGCAATCGGGAAGGTGAACGACAAATAAATCATTTCTCCATGCGAAATAATCGATGTTCAATACTCAATGCTCAATGTTCAATCAAAAACAAATTGAATTGTATTTGAGCATTGAGTATTGAACATCGAATATTTAATCAGTAAATCATTAATAATGTTCAACTCTGTTACGATCGTTGGGGTAGGTTTAATAAGTGGTTCTTTTAGTCTTGCTTTGAAAGAAAAAGGACTGGCTAAAAATATAATTGGTGTAAGCAGAACGCAGACCAGTATAAGCAAAGCATTGGAGTTGGGGATTATAGATGAAGGTTTGCCTATTGAAGAAGCGGTAAAAAAAAGTGATCTGATCTACGTTGCCATACCGGTAGACGTTACGGTACCAGTTATGAAACAGATCATGGATATGGTAACTGATAAACAGATTGTTGCCGATGCAGGATCTACAAAAAATGCATTGTGTACAGCTTTAAAAGATCATCCCATGCGAACCCGCTTCGTTGCCACCCATCCGATGTGGGGTACTGAATACAGTGGTCCCGAAGCGGCTGTCAGGGACGCATTTATCGGGCGGGCCTGCGTGATCTGTGAGAAAGAAAAAAGTGATCCACATGCGGTAAATACCATAGAGAGCGTCTATAGACAACTTGGAATGCATATCATTTATATGGATGCAGACAGTCATGATCTACACGCTGCCTATGTGAGTCATATTTCTCATATCACATCATTTGCCCTTGCAAATACTGTTTTGGAAAAGGAGAAGGAAGAGGATGCCATTTTTGAAATGGCCAGTGCAGGTTTTGAAAGTACGGTGCGCTTGGCCAAAAGCAATCCTGCCATGTGGATCCCGATTTTTATGCAGAATAAAGACAATGTACTGGATGTACTGAACGAACATATTTCGCAGCTGAGAAAATTCAAAAGCTGCCTGGAGAAGGAAAACTATGAGTACCTGGCTGAATTGATAGAGAATGCGAATAAGATTCAGAAGATTATTAAGTGAATGGTGAGTGGTGAGTGGTGAATATTTGGTTTTTAATGCATTAAGTTATTTGGGTGATTCATATCAATTATTCACCATTCACCACTCACCACTCACCAACTAAAAATGGGCTAAAGGCCTCAATAGTAGTACCTTTGCGCAAAATTTTTAAAATATGATGACTTTCGAAGGGTTGGGATTAGATGCAAGACTGGTTCAGGCAACCGATGCATTGGGATTCACGCAACCCACACCCATTCAGGAACAAACAATTCCTGTCTTATTAAGCGGTACCAAAGACCTGGTAGGTCTGGCTCAAACCGGTACGGGGAAGACCGCCGCATTTGGATTGCCATTGCTGCAATTGGCCGATGCTGCCCAGAAGTTTCCGCAGGCCCTCGTGGTTTGCCCGACACGCGAATTGTGCCTTCAGATTGTAAATGAAATAGACCTGTTCAAGAAATTCATGACCGGGATGCATGTTGTTGCTGTTTATGGTGGAACTCCCATCGGTTCACAGATCCGTGAATTGAAAAGAGGTGTACAAATTGTTGTAGCAACTCCCGGAAGATTGATTGATCTGATAGAACGCAAAGCAATAGACCTTGAGCAAATTAAATATGTTGTGCTCGACGAGGCAGATGAAATGCTGAACATGGGATTTCAGGATGATATAGAATTTATACTGAAGAATACGCCTAACCGGGACGCTACATGGCTTTTCAGCGCTACTATGCCACCCGAGATCCGACGCGTAAGTAAAAAATACATGAAGACTCCACTGGAGGTTACCGTCGGCAAAATGAACACAGCCAATAAAAATGTTGATCACCAGTTTTATTTAACCAATGCCCAGCATCGTTACGATGCACTGAAAAGACTGATAGATTTTAATCCTGGCATGTATGGTATCATCTTCACACGTACAAAAGCTGATGCGCAGCATATAGCAGAGAAACTTACCAGGGAAGGGTATGATATAGATGCATTGCATGGCGACTTAACCCAGCAGCAACGTGATAAAGTGATGGGCGAATTCCGCGAAAAAACCCTGCAGTTGCTGATTGCAACAGATGTTGCCGCGAGGGGTATCGATGTGAAAGACATCACTCATGTGATCAATTTTGAATTACCGGATGATGTGGAAGTGTATACGCATAGAAGCGGGCGGACGGGTCGGGCAGGTAATACCGGTATTTGTATGTCGATTGTACATAGCCGCGAAATAGGGAAGATCCGGCAGATTGAGCGGATGGTACAAGTGCCTTTTCATAAAGTGGAGATACCTACCGGAAAAGATGTCTGTCGAAAGCAATTCTTCCATTTTATGGAGAAGTTGCTACAGGCCGATATCAGCCATGGTGATTATGAAACCTATGTGCCGATGCTGGAGGAGAAATTTGCTGATATCACCAAGGAGGAAGTTTTAAAACGGGTTGCGGCGATGGAATTCGACAGGTTCCTGAAATATTACGAGAATGCGGAAGACCTGAATGTAAGAGAACGTCAACGTGATTACCGCGAAAGAGATTCAAGAGAAGGCGGAGATCGCAGGGTGGTGCCCGATAGAAGAAGGGAAACCAGGCCGCGAGAATTTGGAAATGGAGGTGATTACAGTAAATTATTTGTAAATCTTGGTACAAAGGATGGATTTTATAAGGCAAGTTTTTTGCAATTTATTCTTGACATGAGCGACCTGAAAAAAGAAGTTCTTGGACGCATTGATATGAAAGAAATGAACAGCTGGATTGAGGTCGACAAATCTGTAGCCAATAAGATGATCCGGGCCATTGATGGGAAAAATTATAAAGGAAGAAGGATCAGGATGAATGATGCGAACAGCCGGTAAAGGCCTGATTAGCCGATTTGATGATTAGCCAATTAGCCGATAAGAAATCAAACGCTATGTAACACTATAAACGAAAGAATTGGCTAATCGGCAAATCGGCTAATTCGCAACGGTACATCTATAAAAAAAAATTGGCTAATCGGCTAATCACCAAATCGGCTAATCAGCAATTGGCTAATTAAACTCTGAACAATCTATATGGAACAAACAATGAATGCCAACACGAACATCAATGAAGTGTTTTCCAAAAGGCCGCTGATCATTTCGGGCCCTTGCAGTGCAGAAACAGAACAACAGGTAGTTGAAACAGCAACCCGTCTTGCAAAGACCGGGAAGATCGATATGCTGCGTGCGGGCATCTGGAAACCCCGTACACGTCCTGGTAGTTTCGAAGGCATTGGAACAAAGGGACTACCCTGGTTGCAGCAGGCAAAAAAAATAACAGGTTTACCCGTTGCGATTGAAGTGGCGACCGGGAAACAGGTTGAAGATGCATTGCATTTTGATATTGACGTTCTATGGATTGGCGCCCGCACAACGGTGAACCCATTCAGCGTGCAGGAAGTAGCGGATGCACTTCGTGGAGCGAATGTGCCGGTGCTTATTAAAAATCCCATTAATCCTGATCTTGAATTATGGACCGGTGCTGTGGAGCGCGTAGCAAAAGCGGGTATTAAACAAATCGGACTGATCCACCGGGGGTTTTCGTCTTATGGAAATACGGAATACAGGAATGCGCCCATGTGGCACCTTGCCATTGAAATGAAACGCCGAAATCCTGAAATGATGATCATCAACGATCCTTCACATATTTGCGGCAGGCGTGATATACTGTTAGACGTAGCTCAGAAAGCCATCGATCTGGATTTTGATGGACTGATGATCGAAAGCCATATCGATCCTGACAACGCATGGAGCGATGCCAAGCAACAGGTGACGCCCGAAAAACTTGCTGAAATGTTAGATACGATCATCTGGCGGAAGGAAGATATCAACTCCGAAGAATTTCATGCGGCGCTCGAAAAACTTCGTCAACAGATCAATCACCTCGATGATGAATTACTACAGTTGTTGGGTCAACGTATGAAAATTGCGGATAAGATCGGTGAATTCAAACGCAATAACAATATTACCATCCTGCAAACCAACCGCTGGAATGAGATATTGCAAAGAGCTTTTAAAGAAGGCGGGAAGGTGGGATTAAGCAAAGAATTCATTACAAAATATTTTGACGCGGTTCATATGGAAAGTATCAATCATCAGAATGCGATCATGAATTCGTGAATGGTGAATGGTGAATGGTGAATGGTGAATGGTGAATGGTGAATGGTGAATGGTGAAGAAAGTAGAAGTTACAAGATACTTGAAAACTGTTTGATTCATCTAACCTTAGTTCTACTGAATGAAAAAGGGCATTTTTTTTTTCTTATCTCAATAGGGTTGGTTTTTACAGGTTGGTTCATTTATAGCCGAGTTTATTTTTCCGGGACAAATAAAATCACCATTAAATGTCAGTATATAAAGTATGCATGTGGAGATTGTTATCCTCAGTGGAAGATTGACTCAATAGGTATTAATGAGCCGCAGAACCGGGTGGGACTTGATATAAAAATTTTTTATAAAAAGAAGGTGGTTGATGAATTGTTGGATAACGAATTAGGCGGTTGTTTAATGTGTTACGATTTCTATTTTACAGGAATATTGAAAAGAACGTTAAATAAGAAATATAGGTTTGAGGCTGATAGCTATGACTATATATTGAGATACAAAGATTGTTGCGAATAAGATATCAATGAAGAAGCTTTCTTATACATTTTCAGATAAGACTACCCGGTTTTACTTCGATGCAGATTTTTCTTTTTTAGAGAAGCTTGTCAATAAGGATACCTGTATTTTGATTACGGATGAAAATATTTTCGAGGCTCACAAAAAAAAATTTGATGGCTGGAATGCCATTGTATTAAATCCGGGTGAAGAATATAAAACTCAAAGTACCGTAGATGAAGTGATTGAGCAATTGATCTCTTTTGAAGCAGACCGGAAAACATTTTTAGTAGGAGTGGGAGGAGGGGTTGTTACCGATCTTACCGGATACATAGCTGCCGTGTACATGCGGGGCTTACCGTTTGGATTTATCCCGACATCTGTACTTGCAATGGTGGATGCCGCCGTTGGCGGTAAAAACGGAATTGATGTTGGATTGTATAAAAATATTGTAGGGACCGTACGGCAGCCTGAATTCCTTCTCTATGACTTCAGCTTTTTAAGATCATTGCCTCAATCTGAATGGATCAATGGCTTTGCGGAAATTATTAAGCATGGCTGTATAAAGGATGCAAAGCTCTTCAAGCTGCTCGAGTCCATGAAAATAAAAGATTTTCAGAAAGATTTAAAAAGCCTTGGAGCGCTGATCCAAAAAAATGTACAAATAAAAGCATCCGTTGTGCAGGAAGATGAATTTGAAAAAGGGGAGAGACGCTTGTTGAATTTCGGTCATACATTGGGTCATGCAATTGAAAACATCTATGAATTATCACATGGGCAGGCAATTTCTATTGGTATGACTGCCGCCAGCAGGATCTCGGAACAATTGAATGGATTTAAAGAATCGGAGCGGGTCATGTCTTTACTTGATCGATACGGTTTACCAACACGGGCAGAATTCGATAAGAAAAAGGCGATGGAAGTTTTAAAGATGGATAAGAAAAAAGTAAGCAATGCCATGAACTATGTATTGTTGGAAAAGATAGGCAAGGGAACTGTTCTTGAAATTCCACTGCAAAAATTAGAAGAACTCATTAATCAATTATAACTTGATCGTCACCATACATCCTTCCGGTATTTCGGGAATCATTCAGGCACCTGCTTCTAAAAGCTCCATGCAAAGGGCTTGTGCCGCAGCCCTGCTTCATTTTGGTAAAACTGTTATTCATTATCCCGGTCATTCAAATGACGACAAGGCGGCTATCGGATTAATACAGCAAATGGGTGCGTTGGTAAATGCTGAGGAAAATAAACTGGTGATCACAAGCAAAGGCGTTCAACCCTTCAGCAACCAGGTAAACTGTGGCGAAAGCGGATTAGGTATCAGGATGTTTGCTCCAATTCTTTCATTGAGCGAAATGGAAATCACTATTTACGGGGAAGGTAGCCTTCTAACACGACCGATGGATTTTTTTGATGAAGTGTTTCCGCAACTTGGTATAGAGATCAGTTCAAATAAGGGAAAACTTCCGTTACGTGTTAAAGGGCCCCTGCAGCCACGCAATATTGAAATAGACGGTTCACTGAGTTCGCAATTTCTGACAGGATTATTAATGGCTTATTCCGCAGCAGGAGCAAAAGATGTTTCTATCAAAGTTAAGAACCTGAAAAGCCGGCCATATATAGATTTGACGTTGGATGTGATGAAACGATTTTGCTTCAATGTACCGGAAAATAAAAATTATGAGGAGTTTTATTTTCCGGGCTTCGACTACGCTCAGCAAAAGAGTTTGGATCCTTCGACTTCGTTCAGGACTTCGCTCAGGACTTATACTGTTGAAGGTGACTGGAGCGGCGGGGCTTTCCTGTTGGTGGCCGGGGCCATAGCAGGCAATATCGTGATCGAAGGATTGGATATTTCATCAACCCAGGCGGATAAAGCGGTCCTGACCGCTTTACAACAAACCGGTGCAAGTCTTTCTATCCAATCAAATCGTATTGAGATTGGACCTGCACAGGGCAGATTAAAAGCATTTCATTTTGATGCAACAGAATGCCCGGATCTTTTTCCACCGCTTGTAGCATTGGCGGCTTATTGCGAGGGGAAAACAGTTATTGAAGGCGCAAAGCGTTTAACCCACAAGGAAAGTAACAGGGCCATTACCTTGCAAAATGAATTTAAGAAAATGGGAATTGATATTGATCTCCAGGATGATCTCATGATCGTGCAGGGAGGCACTGGGGTAAAGGGCCATGCTGTTCATTCACATCATGATCATCGCATTGCAATGGCATGCGCGGTGGCAGCTTTAAAGGCTGATGGAGAAACCAGCATCGGGGAAGCTCAGGCTATCAACAAGTCTTATCCTGATTTTTATTTGCATATTCAACAATTGGGCGCTTCTTTGGTTTTGCCACAATCATCGGGCAATAAAATAACACAATAAAATAAATAACATTGAACAGTTTCGGCCGCCTATTTAAAGTGCACATTTTTGGCGAATCGCACGGAGAAAGTGTGGGATTGATCATTGATGGTTGTCCTGCAGGTTTATCCTTGACACAGGAAGATTTTTTGCAGGATATTGAACGAAGAAAAGGTGGTCAGCAAAAAGGGACTACTCCCCGTAAGGAAGATGATATACCGTTATTTAAAAGCGGGGTATTCAACAATAAAACGACCGGCGCGCCGATCGCTGTTTTCTTTGAGAATAAAAACACACGATCAGGGGATTACGAAAAACAACGCGCCGTTCCCAGACCCGGCCACGCAGATTTTGTGGCTAACAAAAAATTTGGCGGGCACGAGGATTTCCGTGGTGGCGGACATTTTAGCGGCCGCCTAACTGTTTGTCTCGTAGCAGCGGGCGTTATTGCAAAGAAATTACTGAGGGCTGAAGGAGTTGGATTAACTAAAGCGGGCATTACTGTAAATGCTTCAATACTGGAAATAGGCGGGGAAACAGATCTTGAAAAAGGATTGCAAAAAGCAATTGATGCAAAAGACTCTATTGGTGGTATTGTAGAATGCAGGGTTTCTGACCTGCCTGTGGGATTGGGTGAGCCATTCTTCGATTCTGTTGAATCAGTATTAAGTCATGTTGTATTTGCTATTCCCGCAGTGCGGGGTATTGAATTTGGAACCGGCTTCGCCGCTGCAAAAATGTTTGGTTCGGAACACAACGATGCCATAGAAACGATCAATGGAAAAACCGCCACTAATCATGCAGGTGGCATTGTTGGCGGGATCACGAACGGAAATGAATTGGTATTCCGAATTGCTATCAAGCCCACTTCATCAACTCCTAAAGAACAGAACACGCTAAACTGGGAAAGTGGTGGCATAGAGCCTTTTTCCGTCAAAGGTCGTCATGATCTTTGTATTGCATTACGGGTACCTGTAGTGCTGGAAGCAGTTACTGCATTTGTTTTTGCTGATTTATTATTATTGGAACAGCATATTAAAAGAATTCTTTAATCACAATGGCTATTATTTTTCATATTACTACAGAGCCCGAATGGAAAGAAGCCGGTGAAAAAGGCTACTACGATACCGCTTCCTTAAAAAATGAAGGTTTTATACATTGTTGCCTGGAAGAGCAGGTACCGGGCGTATTGCAGCGTTTTTTTGAAGGAAAGCAAGATCTGCTCAGGCTTGAAATTGAGACCGATAAACTTACCAGTCCGTTTTACTATGAGTGGTCGCCGTCCATTGCAGATACATTCCCGCATATTTATGGCGTAATCAATCTCGAAGCTATTAACGATATTCAGGCCATTCAATAATATTTTTCAGGCGCTTATTTGATACATGACCTTTTATGTGCATTTTCTATGTTTCTATGATTCTATGTGGTAAATTTTCCTGCCACATAGGATCATAGAAACATAGAAGGAAACCGAATGGATCACCACCTGCAAATACAAATACGAAGTAATGGTGATATTACTGCGGCAGAAAAAATACAAAAATTTAAATAAGTCGTAGGCAGATTGTAACTATGATCTGCGCAATCCGTAATTTCCTCGTGGTTCTCTTCGTGTCTTACTTCGTGACCTTGGTGACCTTCTGGTTTTAAAATTGAGCGTTCACCAAGGACATAAAGGAAGACACGGAGAACACGAAGGGAATTATCGCCCCGGCCTAATTAAAGTTTTAAATCAAGTATTTCATACTCATTGGTATTTGGCCATGAGTAATGCCACCATTCGGTATCGAACATATCGAAGCCATTTTTTTTCATGATGTCTCGCAGTAGCTTCCTGTTTTGTTTAACATCATTATCGAGGTTGGTGAAGCTGTGATGTGCAGTATCTGTAAAATTATCAAACCCTGTTCCCATTTCGATTTCATTCTTTGTCTTCAGGTCAATCAATGTTACATCTACTGCCAAACCCCTGTTGTGTGCAGATCCTTTCGCCGGGTTGGCTACATATTTTTCGTCCTTAACAAGTTCCCAGAATTTAACCGTAACGGAGTATGGTCGATAGGCATCAAATATTTTCAAGCCAAAGCCCTTGGCTTTCAATTCCTGCTGAACTTTGGCCAGGGCCTCGGCTGCAGGTTTGCGTAAGAAAGTATGACGTATATTTCCCGAATACATTCTTCTGCGCATGAAATTGTTGCTCGTTGCATACCGCAGGTCGTACGCTATGTCGGGTATTAGTGATCTCAGCTCGATCATTTTTTTCAGGGAATCCTGCGCTATGCTTCTTTTGTAAGAATCCTTATTGTCAATGACAATTACTCCATATTTGTTTTGTGCAACCGTGATTGTATAATTGAAAATAAATAAGCACGGTACTAGTAAAATCCGGAACTGTTGTAGTATTTTGTTCATGTATTGGCCTGTTATTTACTTAATCCAATCCGTTTGAAGATACAAAACTTTGATTTGATGAATTCCCTAAACTCATGAATGTATCCAAGATTTTTTTTCAACTTTTTATTGTATTTTTTTTAACAGAATTATTCTCCTGCAATACCCGTCCCGAGAAGCCTGAAGAAAAAGATATTGTTGAAATTCGTGAGCAGATCGATGTCAGGGTAACAAGGAATATTCAAAAAAATATCGAGTTTATTCTGGCCAATAAAGGCAGATTGAGCGATACTGTTTTGCTTTCAATGGATTCTTTGGTAGGCACGCTGTATATTCGGCATGATTACAAACCCTTGTGGAGCAAACAGGAAAACTGGCTGCCAGAAGCAGACTCGCTTTTTCAATTTATTGAGCATTCGAAGGAGTATGGGCTGTTTCCGAATGATTACCATTTTAAAGCATTGCAAAAAGTGAGATCACTTGTTTCTACCGACAGTACTTCTGGTAAAGATGCGGCTTTATGGTCAAGGGGCGAACTCATGTTAAGCGATGCTTTTTTTCTTATCACCAGACATCTTAAGCAAGGACGATTACAATATGACAGTGTAACTCTTCGAAAGGACACTGTGTTGGCGGATGATTTCTTTTTAAATATTTACGCTCAATTAAAGCAATCCGGTAATGTTGCCGGAATATTCCGGTCGCTCGAGCCAAAACATGGCGCCTATGATTCACTGAAAGCCGGACTTCGATTTTTTTTAGACTCTGTAAATGTTTTCAAACGATACACCTATTTACCGTACCCGGTAAAAGATTCTGCGACATTTTTCAATATGCTGCAAAAAAGATTTTTTGAAGAAGATGTGGTGCTATCTGCAACAGATGAAATGGATACGGCAGCATGGCGAGGTGCGATACGATATTATCAACAATCAAAAGGATTGAAGGTGACAGGTAAGGTGAATGAAAATACCGTTCAAAGTCTTAATAATACGGATTGGGAAAAGTTTAAACGCATTGCCATAAACCTGGATCGCTATAAATTGTTACCGGATACTTTGCCAGAAACTTTTGTTTGGGTAAACCTTCCATCTTACAGGTTAAAATTGATAGATTTTGATACCATCGCTTTAGAATCAAGAGTGATCGTTGGTACCGCCCGCACACGGACGCCTTTGCTGACCTCCGAGATTTCAAATTTCATTACTTACCCGCAGTGGACGGTTCCCTATAGTATCATTTTCAAGGAAATGCTACCGCAGATCCAGAAAAATACAGATTACCTCCGCAAACAAAACCTGATGGTGGTAGATAAAAATGACAGCATCATTGATCCCGCCAAAATCGATTGGAGTAAGCTGAGTAAAAAACGTTTTCCGTACCTGCTCAAGCAAAGGCAGGGGGATGACAATTCCCTGGGGGTCCTGAAATTTAATTTTGCCAATAAATACAGCGTTTACCTGCATGATACGAACGCCCGGTGGTTATTTAGTAAATCCGCGAGGGCATTGAGCCATGGCTGCGTGAGGGTTAAAGAATGGGAGAAACTCTCGCATTTTTTAGTGCGAAACGACCCTGTAAAATATCATCCCGATACGCTCCGCAATTGGATTCGCAGACAGGAAAAGCACGTGATATATGGGTTCCGTAGAATCCCTATATTTATTCGTTATTTTACGTGCGAAGGCTCCGATGGAAAAGTGAAATTTTATGATGATATTTATGGAGAGGATAAAATACTTCGTCAGAGGTATTTTGCCGATAAGTCCATCAATTAATATCTATGAAACCAGCTTTGATTGCAGGAGCCCTGTTAGGGGGCGCCATTTTTTTTGCATGCGACACGTTTGCTACGGATAGTATTGTTATAGCACGAAAAAAATTTCCAAAGGTGCAGTATGGTGTAGCCAGTTACTATCACGATAAATTTCAGAACAGACTTACTGCGAGCGGTGAAAAATTTGATCAGAAAAAGATGACGGCTGCCCACAATGGTCTTCCATTAAATACATGGATTCGTGTAACTAACCTCAGTAACAAGCGATCTGTAATTGTAAGAGTCAATGATCGCCTACATCGCAGGAATACCAGGTTGGTTGATTTAAGTAATACAGCAGCAAAAAACCTCGGATACCTCGGTAACGGTCTCACACAAGTAAAAGTGGAGGTTTTTGGAAAGAAAAAGCCTCCTGAACTGGTTGCCAGCAAATCCCTATAATTAATTTTATCATGTAAGTTGTACCTGTTATTTTTGCTCATAGCGATCAACTAAACTAAGCTTATGACGAAATTTACCAGGATGATACTGGCTTTACTATGTCTGCAAACAACCAATATTTTTGCGCAGGAAGACGACGAAAAGTATATACAGCAGCCGGCTTTAAGTATCCATTTTCTTTTACATGATTTTCGAACTGCAAATAATATCCGAAACTCTTCACTTTCAAGTGTTCTTGCAAATAAACAATTTGGCAAGATAAAAGAGATGTCTCCCGGATTGGCTATTTCCTATTCAGATGGTCTTTCCAGTCATTTTGATTTTTCGGTTACGCTCGCAGGATCATTTCTTGATTATCCAAGACGAAATGCAACTTTATCAGGGAACGAAAAGTTTTTGTTAGAGGCCGACGCTTCGGTACGCGGCAAGATGTTTTCTGATAAATACTGGTTTACCCCCTACCTACAGGGCGGAATAGGTGTTTCTAAGTTTCAGGGTTATTATGGCGCTTTCATGCCATTGGGAGTCGGAATTCAGATTAATTTCTTCGACGAAGCATTTTTGCTGATCAATTCACAGTACCGCGTTCCTGTAACAGAATCTGCCAACTACCACTTCTATCATAGCATTGGCTTAGCCGGCAATATCGGTAGAAAGAAGTCAAAATAGAGGCTAAGAGACAATGAGGATTTTTAATCGGGAAAGCATAAACGAATAAAAGAGATAGGGAGATTTGCCTATTGCTCATTTTCTTTTTTCTTTCCAAAAAGACGTTTAAAGAATCCTTTTTTTTTCTTGTCACCCTGGTCGTCATTTAGAACAGAATCTTTTGACTTATTGTTTTTTTCGGTTTGTTTTTTTGAAGCCTCATTAAGAACTTTTTGCTCGTCCATAGAAAGTTTTGATTCTACCGGTACATTTCCTGTATCCGGTGTACTCAGGTATTCATCTGCTTGTCCATTTCCTTCATCCAGCCCTTCAGCCCCCGGGTTGCTGTTATCCTGTGGATAGTTATAATCGTAACCCATCTCCGGACCGAGGTTTTCAGGTTTAACGAACATCGCCTCTTTATCCAATCCCAATGTTTTGTCGGCTAAAGCTTTTTGAAAAAAATATTCGTATATCGGCCTGGCCGCCTGTCCGCCATAACCCAGACCACCTTCAAGTCTTACAAAACGGTCGTCACAACCCATCCATACGCCAGCTGATAATTGCGGCGTAAATCCAATAAACCAGGCATCGGAATTATCATTGGTTGTACCTGTTTTTCCACCCATTTCCAGAACTCCTAATCTGTCACGAAGTCCTGCTGCTGTTCCGATGTCAACCGGGCCCTGTAGCATACGCGTCATGGTATAAGCCGTGCTTTGGCTGATGACTTCTTTTCTTTCGGTATCAAAACGGGCGAGCACGTTGCCATTTTTATCTTCGATCCGGCTGATATATACTGGTTTAGTGCTAAATCCTCCTGAAGGGAACATACTGTATCCCCACATCATTTCGAACAGCGAAAGATCGCATGAACCAAGGCTGATTGAAGGATATGGATCTACTTTAGTAGGTATATTCATTTGCTTGATGAAATCCGCAAAACGTTGAGGGGTCGTTTGCTTAATTAGATAAGCCGCTACTTCATTGACAGACCATGTTAACCCTTGCAGCATGGTGCGGGTGCCTGTGCGGCCACTATTTTTTGCAGGAACATATCCCGATCCCGGGAAGTACTGCTGAGTGGCTTCACAAGGTGTTTGTGGCGTAAAACCAAATTCTTCCATCGCCAAAGCATACAAGAATGGTTTTATAGAAGAACCTACCTGTCTTTTGGTTCTGAGATTAACGTGATCATACTTGTAATTCTTGAAATCAATTCCTCCAACCCAGGCTTTAACAGCTCCTGTCATCGGGTCCATCACCATAAATGCAGTTTGTAACATTTCACGATTGTATTTAATAGAATCGTAAGGTGTCATTACCGTATCTTTTTCACGCTTTGAATTCCAGGCAAAAACTTTCATGGGAGTTTTTTGTTTGAAATTCTTTTTGATTTCGCTATCGCTCAGCCCCTCTTCTTTTAAATTTTTCCAGCGTTCACTGGCCTTCATGGCTGCTTCAAGAATATTTTCATGTCCCTTCCACACTGCATCTGTTTTAAGACTTTTCTGGGCACTCAACACACGTTGAAGTACCGGCATATGCTTGGCTACCGCTTCTTCGGCGTATAGTTGCATGCGGGGGTTAATGGTGGTATATACTTTTAATCCGTCGGCATACAGGTCATAATTTTCGCCATCGGGTCTTTCATGATCCTTACACCATTTCTTCAGCTCTTCACGGATCACATCCAGAAAATAAGGGGCAATGCCATTATTCTCATTCATTTTTTTATAATTAAGACGGATGGGATTTTTTTTCAACGGCGCAGCTTCGCCTTCAGCCAGGTACTTATTGCGTACCATTTGGTTCATAACTGTATTCCGTCTGTCGAGCGCTACTTTGGGATTAGAGCGGGGATTATACATTCCCGGTCCTTTTAACATTCCTATCAGTACAGCAGATTCTTCCACATTCAACCTGTCAGGTTCCTTGGAAAAAAAAGTACGCGCCGCATTGCGGATACCATACACATTATCACTGAAAGGAACCGTATTTAAATACAGGGCTAATATTTCCTGCTTGGTAAAATTGCGTTCAAGTTTAATCGCAATGATCGATTCCTTTAATTTTTGAATGATACGGCTAACAGGATTTGTGGCCCGTTCATCAAACAGGTTCAGTGCCAGTTGCTGAGTGATTCCGCTACCACCGCCCTTGTTTCCCACAAAAGCAATAGCGCGCAACATTCCAACTCCGTCAATTCCCGAATGATTATAGAAACGCTCGTCCTCCGTTGCTACAAGCGCATTGATCACATGCTTGGAAATATCCTTGTATTGAACATTGCTCCGGTTGCCCTTATCCTTGTAATATTTTCCCATGGGTGTACCATCATCGCCATACACTTCTGTGGCCTGTGTAATGGTAGGGTTTTCTAATTGGGCCAATGAAGGCATTTTGCCAAACACCCCAAAATTGATCAGTAGCAGGAATAAGATAAAAGTACCGAAACCATACAGAAATATTTTCCAGAAAATGCGTACAGGACGAGACATATAATGAAAGTTAGATATAAATAAATGTGAATATTAAGTGCCATCACAGTGGTGCAAAAATCATACTCAAAACAGAAAAGGCAGATCAGTAGCTCTATACTCCGGATTTTTCACAAACTCATCAGAAGCTCATGCCAGATTTGCACTGATCAAAACTTCCCAGGAAATGCTTGCAGAAGGAACTTTTTATACTCACCGATTTCTTTAGCGTTTTTCAGTATTTCGAGGTTGGGCGTGGATATAAGTATAAAATAATACTTACCCGCAGGAAGCCATGGAACGATCTCCCTCGCTGCTATTTTACGGATTTTTTCAAGATAATCCAGAGCAACCGGCGCGTTTTCAAAATTTGTCATTACCACTAATTTGGTAGTATCATTCAGCGACTGGTTGGTGATATCTATCGGCTTGTTATAATATTTTTCTTTATTGTACCTGTTGAACGCATTACGTGATTCAGAAACATATACCCCATCTACTTTATCCATGACGATAACAACGGAATGCGGGGCGTCCGGGTTGAAGGAATAGGCGGTATTTTGAGGTAGCAGTGGTTTGGATTGCACCGTATCCGTTCTTGTTTCGGCAGAATTAACTACAGGGGGTTTTGGATCGCCGGCTTTTTGTGGCGACGGTGGTTGATTAATAACAACGGGCTGCCCGACGACTGTATCAACAATTGCAGAACTGTCTTCGACCGGACGTGTTATCTGCAAATTGGTCAGATAATTTTCAATTTCATTTCTTCTGCTTAAAACATCTATCAGGGCCTGGGCCTTTAAAGCCATAGGGGTTGAAGGATACAAAACAGTAATTTTTTGCAGAACCGACTTTGCTGAAGAATCCTGTCTCTGGCGGATGTAATAGATGGATTCAATGTATAGCAATTGAGGTGTCCAGTAATTATTACTATATAAACTGTCGGCTGTTTTCTTTTGCCCTAACGCTTCTTCAAATCTGCCTTCAATAAAGAGAGAGTAAATAGCATCGTAACGGGAGGTCATTTCGGCTTTTTGCGGATCGGAATAAATTCCCTTTTTTGCGTTCGTTGCCAGTTTTTCATAATCGCTTCCCGGGTATTTTTCCTGTATCAGCCTTAAAATATTATCGGCTTTGCCCGCGTTGCCTGTTTTTGTATAACTATAATACAATTGAAACAAGGCGTCCGAGCGTTTATTGGTAGTTGGATACCTATCGAGGAAGGGTTCAAGTGTTTGAATAACGGTTGGATAATCTTCGAGCCCTTCCAGGTAACCGGTACTCATCATCATGGTAGCCCCTTGAATGGATTCGTTCGAGGCGTTCAGTTGCATGGGTGTAAGAGGAACATTTTTTAATAATGCCTCGTAACCATATTCCGCCGGATCTGTGCCCCCTGTTCTTGAGGAACGCAATCCAGGATCATTTCCTGTAGTACCGGCACCCGCCAGATTAACGGCACTCATCCTTCTCCAGCTATCCTCATTCGGCCGGTTCCCCCATTTGCTCCTGAACTCAGTATACCCTTTGGATTTTAAAGACGGATTGTTAAAGTACCATTCACCTTTTGCTTTTGTATCGAACAGATCAGCAATGGGCCTGGTATCGATCCTGCCTCCACCAGGGGAAACATATGGCTCTTCTTCACGCAGACCCTGCTCCTTACGAAATTTTTTGACCAGTTTTTTGATAAAGGCTTCGCGCTCGCCTTCGGTTAAAGCCGCAATACGCTGCAGGCTATCCTGCCTTTCGATGATCCCTGCCTGCAGCACAATATCGGATAATAAATTTCTGCGTTTTTCAAAAGCTTCAGGATCTTCAATCGCAGGATCGTTGGCCACAATGCTGTCGTAAAAACGGCTGGCATCACGATAATTTTTTTCCGCATATGAAAGGTTGCCCAGTAATAGAAATGCCTTTGTTCTTTGATTGCTATTCGTGTTGGCAGTAGCTTCGGTGGCTTTCAGTAATAATGCTTTTGCTGCTGCTATATTATTGCGCTCTATTTCGATTTGCGCAGCGGTATAATAGATCACGTCCCGGTAATTCGTATAGCGATCCTTACGGGCCATTTTTAACAGTTCGGTCATATTTTGTTGGATCGCATTGGAATCAGATTTATTCTGCCTGATTGCGTTGAGCCGGGCGTATACTTCGAGCACAGGGTCTAATGTATGTTTGATGGCTCTTTCATAAAATTTTTCCGCCAGATCTGCATGATTACTTCGCTCATACAATTGCCCGATAAGGTACTCCCAGCGAGCTTCTTCCTGTTTATTCTCTGCATTGTTCAAGGCCTTTTCAAGGTAAACGGCGGAACTGTCGTAAAGCTGTTTTTTGTAAAACCACCATGCCTGTACTTCATACAGATCAGGATAAAGGCGCACTGGAAACAATGGATCTGCTTTCAGTGTTTCTATAAGTCCTGCAGCTTCCGCCAATTCATCCTTTGCTATATATGTCCTTATTTGCCAGATAAAAGATTCATTGCGGCTGGGCGGGGTTGTAAAGACTTTTTTAGGAAGACTGTTTTTCTCTTTGGTCGAAATAGAAAATGCAGTTCCACCTTCTGTTGAGTTACTTCCGATAGTTTTGTCATATCCATCTTTTTCCTTGGGCGAAAAAGCATAGTTAATGTATTGAAAAGTAAGGTAAGCGGAGTCTAATTCTTTTTTATAAAAATACGCTCTGCCCATCAGCATGTACAAATTATCTATCCAGCTGTTGCGCAGATCATGCACGAGGATGCCGGCATTTGATCTGTATAAAACAGAATCCAGTTCACTTGAGTCTGAAGCGGTTTTGTCAAGGTCATAGTTATAGAATGAAAGCAACCCTGAGTAATCATCGATATGGGCTGCCTTGGCTCTCGCTACAATCTCATCAAGTCTGTTGCTTGCATTGAAATGCCAATTATAGTGTGTAACTGTATTTTGTACAAAACGGCGTGGGAGGGTAAATTTTTTTTCAGCTGTTTTTTCAGAACCCAGTTTTTTATTCTCAAATTTCTTGGGTTTCTTCAGGTCAAAGGACAAAGAGGGCTGGGCAGATGATTTGGATACCAAACCACTGCAAACAAATAGAAGAATAAAAATTCGTGTCAAAAAATGTAGCATTCGATCCGCAAACTAAGTTCTTAATAACTGATTTTCAAGAAAATTATTTCAAAAATATACTTAATTTTTAGGCGGGCTGGCGACTATAGGCGCTGGTTTTTTGCAATCCGATTCATCCTAAACTCATACCTTTAAATCACTGAAAAAAGTCTATGGCCAAATTCGATGCCAATTCTACCCTTAAGCGTTTACAGAACCGTTACAGGCTGGTTGTTATGAACGATGATACTTACGAAGAGGTTGTTACGTTTAAATTATCGAGATTAAGCGTTTACGTAACTCTTAGCACCATTTTTGTATTGTTAACCGGCCTTACGGTAGCACTGATTGTTTTTACACCGTTAAGACTGTATATACCGGGTTATGGAGATATCAATGCTACCAGGGAATTGCGCGAACTGAAAATGCGAACCGACTCACTGGAGCAGGCAGTCAAGTTTAAAGACCAGTATTTAGATAATATAAAGAATGTGTTGCAGGGCGACGGAACTGTAAAGTTAGATACAACAGCACTAGACATTCCAAAACCCGAAACCATCCATGAATAATGTAAATCCTATATAAAAATCGATCTCAAACCTTAAAATCTAAATCTTATGTTCAATCAAAAAACCAAATCCGATGGTTCTATGGAAACAACTCCTTCAACTCCGGGCGGTGCGAGTCTAATTGCATCAGGAACAACTCTCAAAGGTGACATTACCAGCAGTGGCGACATTCGTATTGATGGAACTTTACTCGGTAACATGCAATGCTCGGCAAAAGTAATTATCGGTGCCAATGGTGCCGTTGAAGGTGATATCAGCGGTCAACAGGCTGATATTATGGGAAGAGTTACCGGAACTATTAAAGTGAAGGAACTGCTTCAGCTAAAAGGAGGTAGTGTTGTAAGTGGAAACCTGCATGCCAGCAAACTTCAGATCGAGCCAAGTGCTAATTTCAATGGGCAATGCCATATGACGGCCACCACAAATGGTTCTGCAAATGGAACCGGTAACGGGTCATTGGATTCAAAAAAAGAAAAACAGGCTTTTGTTGATGCAGCTATACCGGTTAAATAACCCGTCTTTCTTCCCTTTCTATCAGTTTGTTTTTGGATGATCGTGGTCTTTATTCTGTTTTGTGGTGAATAAATGATCCTCAACGCTGGTTTCCTTTATTGGTTTGGATATTACCTTTGCGGTAAATTCATTAACTCCAAACTAATAAAGGAAACTTTTCAAAAACATAATGGAAAATAAAAACTTCATCCGCACTTTTCTTCCGATCCTGCTCGTCTTTATTATCTCAAATGGATTATTCCTTACTGCGGGCAGTCTCGCAACAAAATGGAATATCGATACCGATATTGTAATAGCAGGCAATCTTGTTTTGTTCATTGCCACGGCTGTTTCGTTTTTCCTGTATTTTAAAGCCTTACGCAACAATAACGTGCAGGCGTTTCTCCGTATGATCTACGGGGGTATGTTCCTCAAAATGATGATCTGTTTATTTGCAGCATTCATATACATCAGTGTAGCCGGCAAAAGCGTTAATAAAGGAGGAATTATCACCTGTTTGTTTTTATACCTCGTTTACAGTTTTGTTGAAATTATATTGTTACTCAAACAAAGCAAGCAAAGGAGAAATGCCTAAACAGGAAGCGCCTTTACAATACCTGCAAAGATTTATTCCGGAAGCTGCGTCCGCTTTGGCATTGCAATACCTGCATCAGTACAAAGTACATCTTACCATCACCAGAGAACGAAAATCGATTTTGGGTGATTACAGGCATGCTACTTCCTACAAAACACACCGTATCAGCATTAATGGAACTCTTAATAAGTATTCATTCCTCATCACCCTGATACATGAACTGGCGCATCTGGTAACTTTTATGCAGTTTGGTAATAAAGTTCAATCTCATGGAAGGGAATGGAAAAATGTTTACGCAGTATTGCTCAAAAGTTTTATCGAGTTAAATATATTTCCACAGGATATTTACCAGGCACTTCAACAATCGATGCATAATTTACCGGCCAGTAGTTGTGCTGATGAAGTACTGATGAGGATTTTGAAAAGATATGATAAACAACAAAACGGTGTTGTAATGGTAGAGCAAATACAGGATGGAAAATTATTCGAAATCGACAGGGGTAAGATCTTTAAAAAAGGAAAAAAACTACGCAAAAGATACCAGTGTATCGAAGTGAACACCGGCAAGGTATATTTATTCAGTCCGGTGTATGAGGTGAAAGCCGTTTAAGGTTTAAAGTTTAAGGTTTAAGGTTCTATATTTTTTACTTGTCCCGACCTTAAAGGCACATAAATCGTATTTCGTACATCGTATTTCGTACATCGTACATCCCACTTCGTACTTCGTACTTATAATTCCCTTATCATCCATACATCACAACCAAAATGACCTGTATTGCCAATTGGGCCGGGCAGGTAGGTGAAGCCACACTTTTCATATACGTGCATTGCTTTTTTCAGTTCAGGCATTGTTTCGAGGTAAATTTTTTTATAACCGGCATCTTTTGCGAAGCCGATACATTTTTCAATAAGCATTTTTCCGATTCCTTTACCCCTGGCTTCGGGAAGAAGATACATTTTTACGAGCTCACAGGTATCTTCCGGTAACCCTTCGGATGGAAAAATACCTGCACCGCCTATAATCGTTTTCTGTGAAAGTCCTACATAATAAATGCTTCCGGAAGTCTGGAAAACTTCCGATAAAATGTCCGTAGATGCGTCGAAATAAACAGTGCCCGGCCGGTTAGCACCAAATTCCGCAAGCGTATTACGAATAATGGCAGCAATTTCAATGTTGTCAGAAGGGAGAATAGTTCTTACCTGAGTGTCCATACAACGAAGATACCGATACAGATTATTCAGCAATAGTGCCTGGTTGATTAGCAGATTAGCCAATTATTTATCGGCAAGTTTCAAAGTATAAACGACAACCTCTTTTTGAAATTTTAAAAATAGTCATCGGCTAATCGGCTAATTAGCCCAATAGGCAATCACCCATTACGTCAAAACGCTATACTAACTAAAAAGCGCCATCAAACTGTAAAGAATAATATACGATACTGCGGTAAGGAAAAGGAATATTTTATGAGCATTTTTCATGGCAGAAAGCGGTTTTGGATGGATGTTGAAATGGATAATTGTTTGCTGTTAACGTTTCATCTACAAAAATATTTTGATCGGTAATGAATAAATTTTTACACCTGGGGTTTGTCTTGGCGCCATCCTCCCTGTTTTTAGAATAATACATAGGCTTGAATGTTTTAAACCTGATATCCACACTATGAAAAAAGTATACTGCGTCCTTTTTACAATTGTTTCGTCATTCGATGTTTTCAGTCAAAGGATTGATCAAAGGAATTTTTGCTAAGTAAGTCAGATAGAAAGCTTCGTTATGCCAGCCATCTTAACCTCGCGAAAATCTATTACTATTTCGACGAGCAAGGTGGTTTGATGGAAAAGATGGAAAGAGATTGGAGGCAGTTGCAATGGAATTAAAATGGCTACTCAAACAAAATAAATTTACCGGCCGGCATTTTCCGCTCAACGTCGAAAAATATGCCGGGCCTGCATGGTAAGCATCAATCAATAACCGCATCGTTGACTTACGATCGTAGATGTACGAAGTGTTGACAACGTAGTCTTTACATCAGGTTACATAAAGTAATCTATCACTAAGAGTTTGTCGGTATCTATAATATGAATTACCACACACATCGCCTTTTTTCATTACAAAATAATTTGATCTGCTTATTATCTGATGCATATTTGTGTCAGACAGAGCATCACAATCCAAATCCTGGGAAAGAATTCAAAATCCTAACATCCAAATCCAGATCCAGACCTTTGAAAGCCGTTCAGTTCTTATGAAAACCAAAACCAAAATCCTAAGAAAAAAATCCAAGATCCTGAACCAAGAACATCCGGTACCGTTGAAAACCATTTGTCCACATTCATGAAAACCATCCAATCCGTCCGTTTGAAAAATTCAAAATCCAATGTCTTCGTGACAAGACCATTTTGACAAACCCCAAACGCACTAAAAAAATTAACCCCGTCAAATCCTTGACGGGGTTTTATTTTAGCAGAATATTTTTAGTGAAAAATAAATCAGGCGCTCACTGCTTTGTTTACAAGTGTAGCAGCTTCACTTAATAAAATAGCCGATTGTACTTTCAGACCACTTTCTTCAATTAGTTTTTTAGCTTCTTCCGCATTGGTTCCCTGCAGCCGAACAATGATAGGCACTGAAATATTGCCGATTGAATTATATGCATCAATAACGCCCTGGGCAACACGATCGCAACGAACAATACCTCCGAAAATATTGATCAGGATGGCTTTTACTTTTGGGTCTTTTAATATAATGCGGAAGCCTGCTTCCACGGTTTGTGCATTGGCACTACCACCCACATCCAGGAAATTTGCAGGCTCTCCACCACTTAATTTGATCATGTCCATTGTGGCCATGGCCAGGCCTGCACCATTTACCATACAACCCACATTTCCATCGAGCTTAACAAAATTCAGATTGAATTTTCCTGCTTCCACCTCTGAAGGATCTTCCTCGCTCACATCTCTTAATGCTTCCAGGTCCACATGACGCATCAGGGCATTGTCATCAATATTCATTTTGCAATCAACTGCAATGATTTTTTCATCAGAAGTTTTGAACAGCGGATTTATTTCGAGCATGCTGCAGTCAAGGCCAACATATGCATTGTATAAGTTAGTAACGAACTTTATGCAACTTTTAAAAGCCTCACCCTTGAGTCCTAAATTAAAACCAATTTTTCGTGCCTGAAACGGTTGAAGGCCTCCTGCCGGATGCACCCATTCTTTAAAGATTTTGTCGGGCGTTTTATGCGCTACTTCTTCAATATCCATTCCACCCTCGGTGCTATACATAATTACATTTTGTCCTTTAGTTCGATCTAGCAGAATGGATAGATAAAACTCTTTAACCGGGTTAGGACCATCATAATAAACATCCTGCGCCACCAACACCTTGTTTACCAGTTTACCGGCCTCGCCGGTTTGTATGGTGACAAGTGTACCACCTAAAATATTAGCAGCGATCTGCTTTACTTCTTCTGAATTTTTTCCAACTGCCACACCGCGTTGCTCTTTCCCCCTGATCTTTCCTTTACCCCGTCCCCCTGCATGGATCTGCGCTTTTACAACCCCAAAGCTGCTACCGTAATTTATTTTCAGATTTTTGTACGCATCCTCTGCGGCGCCTGCATTATCAACGGCAATGCCTTCCTGTATGTGTACATGATATTTTTTTAAAAGCTCTTTTGCCTGGTATTCGTGAAGATTCATGCTGAAAAATTTGGTGCGAAAATAGCAAATTATCCGGCACTGGAGGAATGAAGATTAGCCAATGTGAAAACAATTAGCCGATTGGCTGATTGCAGATTAGCCAATGTGAAAACAATTGGCTGATTGGCAGATTGGCCAATGTGAAAACGATTGGCCGATTGGTTGATTGGCAGATTTGCGAATGTGAAAATAATTAGCCGATTGGTTGATTGGCAGATTAGCCAATGTGAAAACAATTACCCGATTGGCTGATTGGCAGATTAGCCAATATGAAAATAATTAGCCGATTGGTTGATTGGCAGA
>JACMLY010000173.1 GCA_014379345.1 Chitinophagaceae bacterium | reverse complement strand
TATGATAATCACAGCTACTCCGTAGGCCTAGAGATAAAAATAAAAAAAGGCATCATTCGCCGTATGATGATGACAAAATTGTTTTCAAAATAAGGGTTCCGTCTCAGGGAAAAATTAGAATGAAATTTCAATTATGAGGAAGCCTTCAGTGAAACAGGATGAATTGCACTAGTAAGTCGCCTCAGACATGTTTCAAACTTTTCTTGAACGTGTGCCTGACAACGCTGAGCATCACAAGACATTTCGCTTTTGCAGCTCCATGCGGAAAAATTTCTCTCAATGATCCCTCTGATTGTTCACTAAATCATCTTTAACAAAATAGTCCATTCGTTTTGTAGGAATTTCCGGTGAAATGCTATTATATTTGCCTTCGTAAGAATTATCAAATCATGAATTTGCTATTAAATACAAATTGTTGTTGTTGCTGTTGTAGGCATTTATTGCTTAATGGTGGAGGATAACCTTACTAAATATTGGCTATAATCTTTTAAACAATATTCAAGCTCCACTAAAATGGAGCTTTTTTTATTTAAGTCCTGAATGAAGTTGCTAACCAAACTATATCACGATAAAAGCTTACCTGAAAAGATAAGAGCCGTCGGTAAACAGGTGGGTGATACCCCGCTGTACACCGTAAAACAATTGTTCAATAAACCAGGGGTGACCGTTCATGCCAAAATGGAATGGCAGCAATTGTCGGGAAGTGTTAAAGCAAGAGCCGCATTTAATATTTTTCGCTCGGCAATTGAAGAAGGCAGGCTAACCGGAAAAAAAGCCCTGCTGGATGCTACCAGCGGCAATACCGGAATTGCATATGCTACTATTGGCAAACTTTTAAATATTCCGGTAACACTATGTTTACCCGAAAATGCTTCTAAAGAACGAAAAGAAATTCTTGAATCCCTTGGGGCCAATATTATTTATACATCCCGGCTTGAGGGAACGGACGGTGCTCAACAGGAAGCCCGCCGTCTGGCACTGGAAAATCCAGATAAATATTATTACGCCGATCAGTATAAAAATGAAAACAACTGGAAGGCACATTATCATTCAACCGGGTTCGAAATATTTAATGCGTTGCCCGGCATCACTCATTTTGTAGCAGGCCTGGGCACTACCGGAACTTTTATTGGTACGGGAAGAAGATTGAAAGAACTGAATGCCGCTATTCAATTAGTATCACTACAACCCGATACGGCTTTACATGGTCTCGAGGGATGGAAGCACATGGAAACTGCCGTAGTTCCAAAAATTTATGACGATACAGTGGCTGATGAAAACCTGGAACTGAGTACAGAGGAAGCATACGAAATGATGGACGCTGCGTACAAACAGGAGGGATTGTTGTTAAGCCCTTCAAGCGCCGCCAACCTTGCAGGAGCCATCAGCGTTGCAAAACAGTTGACTAAAGGAATTGTAGTAACGGTGTTCCCTGACAATGCCGATAAATATAGTGAGGTGATAAAAAAAATTATACGATGATATCAATTGACCCGATAGCAAAACAGGTTATGATCAGGGATGGTCTAAATACTTTTCCCGATGAATGCTGCGGCTTTTTCTATGGCGAGGAAGATAGTGTGGGAAACAGGATTGTAAAAGAAATCCTGGTAGTAAACAATACAAAGGAAGGAGATAGGCGCAGGCGTTTTGAAATTTCACCAAAGGATTATTTAAGGGGCGAACAATTCGCATCGCAAAGAAATCTTCAGCTCCTTGGCGTGTATCATTCCCATCCCAATCATCCGGCTATTCCTTCTGAACAGGATAGAATAGCGGCGCAACCTTATTTCTCATATATCATTATCTCCGTTTTAGACAACAATACCACACATATGCGTTCGTGGAGATTGAATGACAGCTTTCAATTTGAAGAAGAAGAAATCAACAGCAACATATTTCAAAATCATTAAACATACATTCATGGCAACTGTAATTATTCCAACACCTTTAAGAAAATTCACCAACAATACGGCTAAGATCGATATCAATGCCGAAACCATCGAAGAAACTGTTCGGGAACTTACATTGAACTTTCCAGACCTTAAAAAACATTTGCTCGATGAAAAAGGCCAGATCCGGTCATTCATCAACATTTTTGTAGGAGATAATGATATAAGAGACCTGCAACAGGAAAAAACATCAGTAAAAAAAGATACTCTTATCAGTATTGTGCCTGCGATAGCGGGGGGTAGGTGAAATGTACGAAGTACGAAGTTAGATGTACGAAGTCAGATGTATCAAATTGAGATAGGAACCTGGGGGCAGACAATGATATTTTTTATCCCATTAAGGGATGAACTATTGGTAGAATAAAAATAAGGTGTATAGCCATCCCGTAGGGACGAACTATTATTGAAGAAAGAGTGATAACTGAAAGATTAAGATAATTACTCTGTCAATCAACGTATAAAACAACAATATGAACTACTCAGCCATACAATTTTCCAAAGAAGAACTGGCCCGTTATAACAGGCACATTATTATACCTGAATTCGGATTGGAATCACAACAGAAATTAAAAGCCGCCAAGGTTCTTGTTGTAGGATCAGGCGGACTGGGAAGTCCTGTTCTGTTATATCTTGCAGCCGCTGGAGTGGGAACCCTGGGAATTATTGATTTTGATGTGGTAGATGATAGCAACTTACAACGCCAGATATTGTTTGGAGTAGAATCAGTAGGTATTCCAAAAGTAGAAGCTGCAAAAAAAAGGTTACAGGCGCTGAACCCACATATAAAAATTCAACTTTATAATGCACAGCTAACTTCAAAAAATGCATTGGATATTATCAGGGAGTATGATGTGGTTGCCGACGGCACCGATAATTTTCCGACCCGTTACCTGGTAAATGATGCCTGCGTTTTAACGGGAAAGCCGAATGTATATGCTTCGATCTTCCAGTTTGAAGGGCAAGTGTCGGTTTTCAATTACACGAAAAAAAATGGTGAAACAGGGCCTGACTATCGCGACCTGTATCCTACGCCTCCTCCTCCCGGCCTGGTTCCAAGTTGCGCAGAAGGAGGCGTTTTGGGTGTATTGCCTGGCATTATCGGCAGCATGCAGGCATCAGAAACGATAAAAGTGATCACCGGGATTGGAGAAACATTATCGGGACGTTTTTTCATATTCGATGCGCTTAATTTCGAAACCCGGACTTTCAAAATATCAAAAAGAACAGATAATCCGATCAGTGGAAAAAATCCTACCATCAAGGAACTTATCGACTACGAACAGTTTTGTGGAATGAGGATTGTTGAAAAACCTATTAAAGAGATTTCTGTAAAAGACCTGTACGATTGGCAGGTGAAAGGTGAAAAATTCCAGATAATAGATGTGCGTGAACCGCATGAATACGAAATTGTGAACCTGGGTGGTGAGCTAATACCATTGGCAACCGTTACGGCGAATGCTGATAGAATTGACAGAGACAAAAAAGTTGTTGTTCACTGTAAAATGGGTGGCCGCAGTGCAAAAGCCATTCGTGAACTGGAGGAGAAATATGGATTCGATAATCTGTACAATCTCAAAGGAGGCATCCTGGCCTATATCGATGAAGTGAAACCAGAGTTGACAAAGTATTGAGTTAAGAACTTTGCCTTAAGGGATGACATCCTTGAACCTGAGAACTAAATTTATTATCATGCGCAGGGATGTCATCTCTCATGCAAAAAATTCATTCAACGTCAGCCTTTCTTTTAGAATTATTTAAAAACTTCTGCCGAATTATATTCTGCACTGGTACCTTACTGATCTTACTTTCCAACCACGAAATAATATCCAGGTAAGAAAAAGCTCTTGTTTCAAGGCGATTATTTTCAAGTGCCTTTAATTTATTCAGTAGCGTTTCAAATTCCTGCTTTAACTGCCGGGGGCTTACGCGAAACGAGCGTCGTAGAAATTTAAAGATCTCTTCCTCCACGATGCTAAGATTTTGCATTTTTGCCATGAAACGGTATACCGACTTAAATAAATATTCAAGTAATTCGAAATTTCCAAGTTCGTAATGCGCTATCAGGTGAAGTAATCTCGCGTAACACTGAAGGTCTGTGCGAAGGTCCATTTTCCAGTTAATGATCTTATTGAGGTAATCAATGGCTCTTTCATAGTCGCCACTTCCGAAATAAAGGGAGGCGATTTTGTAGTAGAATACCAATACCCGATGGCGATCGAGGTACAAACCATATTCCTCCAGTTTTTCACGGATATGAGGCACAATTTTTAATCCTTCGCTAAAGGTGCCTTCCATAAAGTGCTTGTTGAGCTTTGCAATATGGAGGTATACAAAAGTCTGAATGCGGTTATTGTCGTTCTGTTCAACAAGACTCGATTTGGAAAATTTTTCAAATTCATCCAAAACAATATTGAATTTCTTATAATTCTGCAGATCGAAATGGGCGCTCACTAAATTATGCATTCCCTTTATATAATGTGCCGTTTCAATTCCAATCATGAACCTTTCTTTCTCGAACAATTCTACCCATTTTTGGGTATACCGGTAATACATTAAGAAATCCTGGCGGATAAAGGCATACCAGCAATAACTCTGGTATTTGTACAATTTTTCATAAAACCCGCTGGCATCACCCGCATCAGCCGGAAAATGCTTTTCGAAGAAAATGGTAATAGCCTTTTCATCTTTCTCATTCCTTGCATGGCCGTTTTTTATATACCAGCTGTACAATTGTAATGCAAGGTTAGAAAGCTTACTAATGATCTGTAGTCTTTTATTCACTTCATCTACTTCGGCTGTCAGCCGGTCTGCCCGGTCCTGCATACTGCGGGTAATATGCAGGGCTTCGATCTTTTTTTCAAAAAATAACACCTGTAATAAATAGGTGAGCTGGTTATTAACTCGCGCCGTTTCTTTCATTTTATCGAGTACACGCAGGCTTTGCAGGTAAAGGCCCTTATTGTACAAAATGCGGGCATAATCCATCTGTTCGTGCAGGTGGATATCGATGTTATTCTCCTCTTTGATCAGCCTCAGGCTTGACAATATCTGCCGGTACAAATGGGCTTTGATATTAGAGAGCTGTTGTTTTTTAAGATTTTTAGTTTTTTTTAACAATAGTGCTTCATCATACTCATTCATTTTATCCAACGCATCGAATAACTGAACGATTTTAAGATCTTCATCGCCTGAGTTTCTTTTAACATATAGCTTGAAATTCCGTTTTTCGGACTTTTCAAGGGATTTAATCAATAAGAATAGTGTATCGGCTGAGCGGTTGGGCATCGTAAATAAAATTCTATAAAATCCTTAACTGGTGTGGGTTTCGACTCGATCCCCAACCCTTATATAGTGTAAAATAATTACAAATTTGATTTCGGATAGTAAATAAACGAAGATAATTTCGGTAATGCAGGCTGTTTTTTTATTCCTATGGAAAGCATCCAAATAGGCAGCACGCTTTTATCACAACAGATAAGTATGCCAGATAATAAAATTTTTGTTTTCGACACAACACTTCGTGATGGGGAGCAGGTACCGGGTTGTAAACTGAATACGAGTGAAAAGGTGGAACTGGCATTGGAATTAGAGGAACTGGGTGTTGACATTATCGAAGCAGGTTTTCCGGTATCAAGTCCTGGCGATTTTAATTCTGTACAGGAGATCGCAAAAATCATGACAAAGGCCGTGGTATGTGGTTTGAGCCGCGCTGTTCAAAAAGACATTGAAGTAGCTGCAGCGGCGCTGAAGCCTGCCGAAAGGTTTAGAATTCATACGGGCATTGGTACTTCTGATTTTCATATTAAATCCAAGTTCAATTCAACAAGGGAAGATATATTGGCCAGGGCTGTTCAATGCGTTAAATGGGCGAGAAATTTTACAGATGATGTAGAGTTTTACGCGGAGGATGCCGGGAGAACCGAGAACGAATATTTAGCGAGAGTGATCGAGGCCGTTATTAAAGCGGGCGCGACCACGGTAAATATACCTGATACAACCGGCTATTGCTTGCCGCATCAATACGGAGAAAAAATAGCTTTTCTGGTGAACAATGTTTCTAACATCGGAAAAGCTATTATCTCCTGTCATTGTCACAATGATCTCGGGCTCGCTACTGCTAATACCATTGCAGGGGTGATGAACGGCGCAAGACAAATGGAATGTACAATTAATGGCTTGGGTGAGAGAGCTGGAAATACTTCATTGGAAGAAGTGGTAATGGTGATCAGGCAGCACAAGGAGTTGAATTGTTATACTGATATTAAAGCGCAAAATCTGAATCCGGTAAGCTGGCAGGTTTCTGAGATCATGCGGATGCCGGTACAACCTAATAAAGCCATTGTAGGTAGTAATGCTTTTTCACATTCATCAGGTATACACCAGGATGGATTTTTGAAGGATGCACAGACCTATGAGATCATAAACCCTGAGGATGTTGGAGCAGAAGGATCTAAAATTGTATTAACGGCAAGAAGCGGGCGTTCCGCGCTTGCACACCGGTTATCAAAGTTAGGCTATCAATTTACCCGCAATGATATTGATGTTCTATATGGAACATTTTTAAAAGTGGCTGATGTTAAGAAGGAAGTTGAAGACGAAGATCTGAGGAATATGGCCATGCATTACCAACAGGAAGCAATAGTTGCTTTATAGGTGAATTTTCTCATGAGCTAGTTTTAGTTTAGCGTGGTGCGTCTGCACCACGCTTTTTAACCAAAAGACGAATGGGCAAAACATTATTTGATAAAATATGGGAAAAACATATCGTGAGGTCAATTCCTGATGGCCCAGGTGTGCTATATATCGATAAGCATTTCATTCACGAGGTTACCTCTCCACAGGCCTTTAATGGATTGGAAAAAAGAGGAATGAAGGTGCTTCGTCCTCAACAGGTGGTAGCAACTGCGGATCACAATGTGCCTACTATGCAACAGCATCTTCCCATCAAAGATGAACTGTCGCGTAAGCAGGTACAGCAATTGATCGATAATTGTAAGAAACATGATATTGAATTATACGGGCTGGGTCACCCTTTTCAGGGCATTGTACACGTGATCGGTCCTGAACTGGGAATTACCCAACCGGGTATGACCATTGTTTGTGGGGATAGCCATACCAGTACGCACGGTGCTTTTGGAGCCGTGGCTTTTGGCATTGGCACAAGTGAAGTGGAAATGGTAATGGCCACGCAATGCTTACTTCAAAGCAAGCCGATGCTGATGCGCATTAATATAGAAGGGGAGTTGAACAATGGTGTTGTGTCAAAGGATATTATACTCTATATTATCTCAAAAATATCAGCAAGTGGCGCAACCGGTTATTTTGTTGAATACGCGGGTTCGGCCATTCGTAAGCTTTCAATGGAAGCACGGATGACCATTTGCAACATGAGCATTGAAATGGGAGCCCGGGGTGGAATGATTGCACCTGATGAAATCGCTTTTGAATATATTAATGGCAGGTTGTTTGCCCCATCTGGCGATCAGTGGATTAAAAAGATGGCGTTATGGAAGGAATTGTACTCCGATCAGGATGCCATTTTTGATAAAGAAGTTAATATCAATGCCGCTGATATCGAACCCATGATCACTTATGGTACTAATCCTGGCATGGGTATCAGTGTGAATGGCAGAATACCTTCCGAAGACCAGGTGGCGGAAAATGAGAAACCACATTTTGTCAAATCATTGCAGTATATGGGCCTTCAGGCCGGTGCAAAGATCAAAGGGAAAAAAGTGGATTACGTGTTTATAGGGAGCTGTACCAACTCAAGAATTGAAGACTTACGTATGGTAGCTTCTTTTGTGAAAGGCAAAAAGAAAGCTGATAATGTGGAAGTATGGGTAGTACCTGGAAGCAAGCAGGTTGAGAACCAGGCAAAGGAGGAAGGGATCGATAAAGTTTTTCAGCAGGCAGGATTTATTTTGCGCCAACCGGGATGTTCGGCCTGTCTTGGTATGAATGAAGATAAGATTCCGGCAGGTAAATATTGCATCTCTACTTCCAACAGAAATTTTGAAGGCCGACAGGGACCCAATGCGAGAACATTGCTGGCGAGCCCATTAACCGCCGCAGTAGCAGCGATCACCGGCGAAGTTGGAGATGTAAGGGATTATTTATCGACCAATATTACGGGTGAGCACAGTTTCAATAACCTGCCTGTAGCGCAGTCAGGCCTGCTTATCGAAAAGACTTCAAATTCACCATTGACCATTGACCATGAGCAAAGCCATTAGCACCATACAAAGCAGTTTTGTTCCACTCAATATTGAAAATGTGGATACGGACCAGATCATACCTGCCCGTTTTTTAAAAGCAACCAGCCGCGATGGATTTGGGAAAAATCTTTTTCGTGACTGGAGGTATAGCAACGATGATGAGAATCAACCCAAAGAAGATTTTATCCTGAATAATCCGTCTTACACAGGAAAGATCCTGGTAGCAGGAAAAAATTTCGGTTGCGGCTCCAGCAGGGAACATGCTGCCTGGGCAATTAAAGATTACGGATTTGATGTAGTGATAAGCAGTTTCTATGCAGATATTTTCAAAAGCAATGCGCTAAATAATTTTTTGTTGCCTGTACAGGTATCAGAGGGTTTTTTGCAGAAAATTTTCAAAGCAGCCGCAATAGATTCGTCAAAGGAATTAAATGTGGACCTCCGGCAACAAACCGTTACGCTTCTGTCAACAGGTGAGCAGGAAAAATTTGATATTAATGTGTACAAGAAAACATGCTTGTTAAATGGGTATGATGATATTGATTATTTATTAAGTATCCGGAACGAAATAGAAGAATTCGAAGCTCAGAAATCCTGATAAAATGAATATGAAAACATTCAAATAAAATGAAGAAGAATATTGCGGTCATATTAGGTGATGGTATAGGGCCCGAAGTAACACATCAGTCTATAAAAGTGCTGGATGCAATTGCCCAGCAATTTGGTCATGAATTTAATTATTCCTATTGTCTGATGGGCGCCGATGCTATCGATAAAACAGGTAGCCCGCTGCCGGATGAAACCGTTGAAGTTTGCCTTGAAAGCGATGCCATTTTGTTCGGAGCAATCGGTCATCCAAAATATGATAATGACCCCTCTGCCAAAGTGAGGCCGGAACAGGGTTTATTGAAGCTCCGCAAAACACTACAATTGTTTGCCAACATACGACCGGTATCCACCTATCCTTCATTACATCATTTGTCGCCATTGAAAAACAAACAGCTTGAAGGAGTTGATTTTATCATCTTCCGCGAGCTGACTGGCGGCATTTATTTTGGAAAAAAAGAAATAAATCCAGAAGGAACACGGGCCTCTGACGATTGCGTTTATACCGCTGAGGAAATCGAACGCATTGCACATCTTGCTTTTCAGTCCGCGCAAAAAAGGAGAAAAAAATTGACTCTTGTCGACAAAGCAAATGTTCTTGAAACATCACGATTGTGGAGAAAGGTAGTGCAGGAAATTGCCAGGCAGTACCCCGATGTGACCGTTGATTTTCTTTTTGTCGACAACGCTGCCATGCAGATCATCCTCAATCCAAAACAGTTTGATGTGATACTGACAGAGAATATGTTCGGAGACATCATCAGTGATGAAGCGAGTGTGATCAGTGGTTCATTGGGTTTATTGCCCTCTGCATCAGTTGGAAACAGCTCTTCTTTGTTTGAACCCATACACGGTTCGTATCCCCAGGCTGCCGGAAAGGACATCGCGAATCCATTGGGATCTATTCTTTCAACAGCCATGATGCTCGATTATTTCAATATGACTGAAGAAGCCGTTCTGGTAAGAAAAGCGGTTGAATGGACATTGGCCCATGGATTTGTTACGAAAGATATTGATGCAGTGAACAGTTATTCTACCACTACGGTGGGTGACCTTATCCGTGACTTTATTGAAAACAGGATTCCCTCAACGGTTAACAAAAGTAATATCGCGTTGAGTAAATCGACAATTATATAAATAAAAACCTATAAGGTCTTTGTCAAACTCCTATAATTGGTAAGAGATCTTACAAGACCTTGTAGGTTTAATGATGGTTAAAAAGGAAAACCTATAAG
>JACMLY010000172.1 GCA_014379345.1 Chitinophagaceae bacterium | reverse complement strand
CTGTTTACATATATGCGTATGCTGCAAAAACCCAAAGGCATTCTGATAAACTTCAACTGTACTAACATTTTTAAAAGCGGACAAAAAACTCTAGTGAACGATATCTATGCAGCACTACCGCCTGGCTAGCTATGTTCCTCCTATGTTTCTATGATCCTATGTGGTAAATTGACTTTGATTAAGGTAATCTTCAAAACTGTGCAAGAGTTTTTTTTACCACATAGGATCATAGAAACATAGAAGGAACATAGAAGTAAATAAGAGCGAAAGATTAAATTTGGATGCATGGGAAAGAAGGTTTTTTTTCTAAAATTTGCTTTCTGTGTTCTTCGGGCAAAACCCTTGTGAACGATATCTATGCAGCGCTTACGGCCTGTATAACTATGTTCTTCCTATGTTTCTATGATCCTATGTGGTAAATTGACTTTGATTAAGGTAATCTTCAAAACAGTGCAACAGTTTTTTACCACATAGGATCATAGAAACATAGAAGGAACATAGAAGTAAATAAGAGCGAAAGATTAAATTTGGATGCATGGAAAAGAAGTTTGATTTTTTTCTACAATTTGCTTTCTGTATTCTTCCGTTGATAGTAGGTCAAACTGCAAGGGCACAACAGAGTGGCAACCAAAAGCCCATGAACATTATTTTCATTCTTGCAGATGATCATCGTTATGATGCCATGGGTTTTATGAAAAAGATACAGGGCCTGCAGACGCCAGGTTTGGATCGGATGGCCAAAGAAGGTGTTCATGTCAGGAATGCTTTTGTATCCACTGCGCTATGTTCTCCAAGTCGTGCTTCCATACTAACAGGCAAGTATGCCCATACTCACACGGTGGTAGATAATGATGCTCCGCTACCTGCCAATCTGATTTTCTTTCCAAAATACATGCAGCAAAAAGGGTATCAAACCTCATTTTTCGGAAAATGGCATATGGGAAACACCGATGATAAGCCTCAACCGGGTTTCGATCACTGGCTTAGTTTCCGGGGGCAGGGAGTTTACTATAATCCAACATTCAATATAAATGGAAAACAGATCAAACAACCGGAAGGAAGCTATACCACAGATTTACTTACCAATCATGCAATAGAATGGCTGAATGTACGTGATAAGAAAAAACCATTTTTTGTTTACCTGTCTCACAAAGGTGTTCATGCTGAGTTTGAACCCGCCAAACGTCATGCAGGAAAATATGCAAAACTGCCCATCGTTTGTCCGCCAAGTATGTATATTACAGCAACTGATAGCAGTAAACAATACGGGCTGCTTACGGCGCCTCAAACCACAGTTAATTATACGGATATTCCCGAGTGGGTACGCAAACAACGATACAGTTGGCATGGCGTGGATTATATGTATCATGGGGCCATTCCTTTCGATGACTTTTATCATCGCTACCTCGAAACATTGCAGGCCGTAGATGAAAGCGTTGAGAAAGTGATTACATGGGTGAAAGAACAGGGATTGCAGGATAATACAATGGTCGTTTATATGGGCGATAATGGATTTTCGTTTGGAGAGCATGGATTGATCGACAAGCGTCATGCCTATGAAGAAAGCATGCGGGTCCCCTTATTGATCTGGGCCCCGGGTATGGTTAAACCCAATTCTGTAATCGGGCAGATCATTATGAATGTAGACCTCGCCCCTACTTTTCTTGAATTGGCAGGAATTGATAAGCCGGCAGATATGCAGGGGAGTTCTTTTGTAAATATTCTAAAAGACAATACCGCATCCTGGCACCGAAGAAGTGTTTTTTATGAATATTACTGGGAGGCCTCGTTTCCACAAACACCAACAACTTTTGCGGTCAGGTCTGACCGCTACAAGTATATTTACTATAATGGGGTCTGGGATATTAATGAACTATTCGACCTGCAAAACGACCCTTATGAAATGAATAATTTAATACGTGATACAGCCCACAGAAAAATAGGCCTTCAATTAAAAGATGAATTATTTAAATGGCTGCACGAAACAAACGGTTTGCAGATACCATTAAAGAGAACCATCGACAACCGTGGTGATCATCGATACAAGGGCAGCTTTTAAAACGCGAAGGAACGCGAATAATCCGCGATAATCCGTGGCAAAAAGCTCTCAAAGCCCGTAACGCTTATTTTTGCAGCATGCAAAACATCAAAAACATCATTTTCGATTTAGGAGGTGTCATCCTGGACATAGATTTCAAAAAAACTGAGAAGGCATTTATTGATCTGGGCGTAACCAATTTCAATGAATTATTCGGACTAGGTCGTGCGGAGTCATTTTTCAAGGATCATGAATCGGGCAAGATCACGGACGATGAATTTCTGGGATCGCTGCAAAAGCTAGCCGGTCATTCATTTGAAGCCGGTCTTGTACAAGAAGCCTGGAATGCGTTATTGATCAGCTTTCCGCCTGAAAGGATAGAATTATTAAAAAGGATAAAAGATAATTACCGCCTGTTTTTATTGAGCAACACGAACGGCATACATCGTGTTGCCTTTGAAAAAATTTATCGCGATGGGTTTAACAACGGTTCACTGGATAGCCTTTTCGAGAAAGCCTACTATTCATACCAGATCGGCTTGCGTAAACCGAATAAAGAGGCATATGAATTTGTGTTGAAAGAAAATCAACTCGTTCCAGAAGAAACTCTCTTCATTGATGATGCCCTGATAAATGTGGAAGCCGCACGGGAGTGTGGTATGCAGGGAATCCATTTGCAACCAGGACAAACGTTACTCGATCTTGGTCTTTAACAAGAGGTTGAATGCCTACAGGAATTCAGAATTGAAACCGCAGGCTGGTTCGTAAATTTTTAGATTTCCGTCGTGAGTTTTAATTCATGCCGCCCAACATTTCCTTCAGTTTCATCACCATCTCCGTTTTCGTGATGGGGATCCCCATGATCTTGTTGTATCCTTTGGCATCCACAAAATATTGATCACGAATAATCTTAATGAGCTGGCCATTGTTAATTTCGGGGATCAATACGGTTTCAAAATTTTTGAAAAGATCGCCCAGGTTTTTTGGGAATGGTCGTAAGTAACGCAGATGCGCATGTGATACCTGGTATCCTTCGGCAAGCAATTCGGCAACAGCGCTTTTAATGGCGCCATATGTAGAGCCCCATCCCAATACCAATATTTTTCCTTTGTCGGGGCCGTTGTCCATTTTTTGTTCGGGAATGTATTCTGCTATCTTATCAATTTTTTCCTGCCTGATCTTTACCATCAGCTGGTGATTTTCCGGTTCATAGTTTACATTTCCGGTGATATTTTGTTTTTCAAGGCCGCCGATGCGATGTTCTAAGCCTGCGGTACCCGGTATGGCCCAGGGACGTACTAATTTCTCATCGCGGAGATAAGGTTGAAATTTCTCCTCTTCATGTCCTAACTGTGTTTTGAATTCGAAGTTGATAGGCGCCAGCTCATCTGCTTTTGGAAATTTCCAGGGTTCAGCACCATTGGCAATGTATCCATCACTCAGGAAGATCACCGGTGTCATATGTTGAACAGAGATTCTGACCGCCTCGTAAATGGCGCCAAAACAATCACTGGGTGTTGAAGCGGAAACAATTGGCATCGGACATTCGCCGTTTCTGCCATAATATGCCTGTAATAAATCACTTTGCTCGGTTTTTGTAGGTAGGCCGGTCGATGGGCCACCTCTTTGAATATTGCAAATGATCAAAGGAATTTCAAGCATAACGGCGAGGCCCATGGCTTCGGCCTTTAATGCCATACCAGGGCCTGAGGTGGTTGTTATTCCCAATGATCCTCCATAACTGGCGCCAATGGCCGAAGTAATAGCAGCTATTTCATCTTCTGCCTGGAACGTTTTAACACCAAATGCTTTGTGCCTGCTAAGCTCATGCAAAATGTCAGAAGCTGGTGTAATCGGGTATGATCCGAGAAATAAAGACAAACCACTTTTTTGGGAAGCGGCGATTAGTCCATAAGCCAATGCCTGGTTGCCCATGATGGAACGATAGGTACCAGCATCCATTTTTGCCTTCTCAACACGGTATGTTGTTGTGAAGGTTTCGGTAGTATCTCCAAAATTATAGCCTGCCTGCAATGCTCTTACATTGCTTTCATATATTTCAGGCTTCTTACCAAACTTATCGCGGATGAAGTTGATTGTATTCTCCATTTCCCGGTTGTACATCCAATAAAGAAAGCCGAGCACGAACATATTCTTCGCCCGGTCTTTCTCTTTTGTACCCATAGTAATATCTTTCAAGGCCTCCCTGGTCATTTTTGTCACATCCATTTTTATTACCTCATAGTTTCCGAGGCTATTGTCTTCGAGAGGATTTATGCCATCGGGATAATTGGCCAGCCTTAAATTTTTTGTATCAAAGCCATCAGTATTTGCGATGATCCTTCCACCTTTTTTTAATGATTTCAGGTTAGTTTTGAGTGCGGCAGCATTCATCGCAACCAGTACATCACATTCATCACCCGGAGTAAAAACCCGGTCGCTGGAAAAACGCAATTGATAACCGCTTACACCTGGCAGGGTCCCTTGTGGAGCCCGGATCTCTGCCGGGAAATCGGGGAAAGTGGCAAGGTCAATTCCCATCATGGCCGTATTGTTGGTGAATTGCGAACCTGTTAACTGCATGCCATCGCCGCTATCGCCGGCAAATTTTATCACGACGTCCTGTAAAACCTCTTCTTTACGATTCATGGAGTTTATTATTTGTACCTGCCCTTTTTTTCAAGTAGGGGGTTTGCGAAAATAAGCCAATTCGCCGATTCGCCGATTAGCTAATTAACCAATCGGCTCATTGGCTAATTGAATTATAAATCGTTTCATGGATTTTACCTCTTATATTCATTTGCCCCAGTTTATTAAAATTTGCTCCTGTTGCATTTACCCTGTTCGATAGAAAGATGAATACCAGGTTATTCTTAGGATCTACCCACCAACATGTTCCGGTAAAGCCTGTATGCCCGAATGTTTCAGGCGAGGCAGAAAAAGCAGGATATGGCTCCGGCCGCAGATAGTTGTCTTTTTCGGGTTTGTCGAAACCTAACCCCCTGCGACTGATAGCACTATTATATGCAGTAAAATACCTGACTGTTTCAGGTTTAAAAAAGCGGATGCCCTGTATCATTCCCTCATTCAGCAGCAATTGGGTAAGAATTGCCAGGTCATGAGCATTGCTGAATAATCCTGCATGTCCGGCAACTCCGCCAAACATCGCTGCTCCGGGATCATGGACATCTCCCTGGATCAACTGCTTACGAAAATATGGTTCCTGTTCAGTGGGCGCTATTTGGTCAAGCGCAAATCTTTCTCGTGGCTTAAAACCCGTGGTGGTCATGCCAAGCGGATCATAAAAAGTTTTCTTTACATATTGATCAAGCGGCAGTCCTGAAATGGTTTCAACGATCTTTCCGAGGAAAATGAAATCATTATCACTGTAAATATATTTCCCCGCTGGGCCTAACTCACTCTGCAGGATGCGTGCATACATCGTGTCTATCCAATCATTTCTCAGGTACAGATTTTCAGCAACCCGTATGCTGTATTGGTCATTTGATTGTTGTGAATAGTAAGATGGGGAAGCTATTCCTTCTTTTAAAGTATCAATGGTTTCGCGGTAAAAAGGAATAAAGGATTTTAAACCGGCCTGGTGCAACAAAATATCATTAATGGTAAGATTCTCTTTACCGGATCCCCGGACCCATGGTAAAAACCCGCCCAACGGTTTATTGAGATCCAGCTTTCCTTCATCATACAGCTTCATTATGGAAATCGTGGTAGCACAAATTTTTGTAACCGAAGCCAGGTCAAAAATGGTTCTGGTGGTCATGAGCGCAGGGTTGACGGACGCCATCTTCCCGAAGGCTTTTTCGTAAACTACCCTGCCATCTTTAGCAACCAATACAACGGCACCGGGATAGGCGCCTTGCGCGATCCCGTCTTTCACCATTGAATCTATTGCACCAAGTTTCTGTTCATTAAAACCCGCCATTGAAGGATCGATGTCAGGTAAAATGGATAGAGAGGTGATACCCGTGCCGAGCCTGAGTTCGGGACAAACGGTTACCGGTAACTTGCCTTTGGGTTGAATTTTTCCCTGCAGCAGGTCCATAGCGGTTTCCTGAACGATCGGGTCATCCTCATAGCAAGCCACCAATACTTTCGGATCGCATAGATTGGCAAGGATATAAGGATTGCCAAAAGCAAAAGTGATGGACCGCATCTGCTGTTGCAATTGCTGCAATAAAAACAATGCTCCGCTACTTACACCATGATTATTTGTAGGGAAACGATTGTAATTATGAAGGCCGGTTACCACAACATCATAACGTCCCTTTATAAACTCCAATGCGGCTTTCGCCTGTGTTTCATTCAGGGTATAGTCAAAGTAGTAAACATGTGCGCCGTAATCATTTCTCATACGGGCAGAGAAAGCATTGTCTCTTTTTAAGCCTACCCCAACATACGCTATCCTTTCAAATTGTCTTGGCATCAATGGAAATATCGCGCGGTCATTATTACGTAATAGCGTCAGGGCATTTTCCGCAACGGTTCTGCGCATGGCCGAAATACCTTTATTCAGGTCTTCGGTGATATTTGTAACATTGATCGGATTGAGATTCGCTAACCCATAATCGTATTTTGCTCTCAGTACCTTCTTCACATGATCGTCTATGTCTTTCCATTTCAGGGTCTTTTTTTTGATGGCAGCTTTTACTTTTGCAATACTTACAGGGATATCGCCGGGCAGGCACAGCATATCGTTGCCAGCGATGAGTGATTCTACGGAGGCATCACCTGCGGGAAAAAATTTTGTGACACCCTGCATTTCCAATGCATCCGTGAAAGAAAGACCCTTATAATTCATTTCTTTCCTTAATAGCTTCGTTACGTTATTGTACGAAAGTGAAGTGGCACGGTTGGCGGTTTTATCAATGGCGGGGATGTATAAATGGGCGATCATGACACTTCCTACCCCGGCTTCAAACATTTTTTTAAAGGGGAATAATTCAAGTGATTCCAATTCTGCCTTCTCTTTATTAATAACCGGGAGATCATAATGTGAGTCTACCGCAACGTCACCATGCCCCGGAAAATGCTTTGCGCAGGCCATTACACCCACATCCTGCATGCCCTTCATATATTGTATGCCATAATTCGCAACAATGTTTTTATCTTCTCCGAAAGAGCGATCATTAATAACAGGATTTCCCGGGTTGTTGTTAACATCCACCACCGGTGCGTAGTTGACCTGTATGCCGATCCTTCTACACTGTTCTCCTACCAACCGGCCATACTGGTACATGATCATTGGATCCTGCATGGCGCCCAACATCATTTGCCGGGGTAACCCCAGCACACTATCCATACGCATGCCTACACCATTTTCGGCATCAATGCATATCAGGACAGGTGTTTTTGCAATACCCTGCATATGGTTGATAAAAACGGCCTGTGCCTGCGGTCCGCCCTGGAACATGCAGATGCCGCCCACATTGAACTTACGCACCGCTTCCTCTGTTTCTTTTGTAAATAGTACAGGCCTTCTTGTTTTTGGATCGATGGCCGAACCTCTTACCACCATCAGTTGCGCAATTTTTTCGTCGGGTGTTAATTTCTTAAAAATGCTATCCACCCAGGCTTCCGCCTGGAGTTGCGAACGGAATTGAGCTTGTGCAACAGATACGGAGAAAAGATACAAAACCATTGCAATCGTAATACGAATCATAGAGCCTGCTATTTAATTTGATTATAACCCTTAAAATTAATGGATTATAATTTGCAGCGCTGTTAGAATTTACTTAACTAAAAAAGATTAGCTAATTTTAGAAGATGTCAATAGCAGACAAATACCGTCCTCAGTTTACTTACGATGATTATGTTTTATGGGAAGGCAGGTGGGAACTGATCGATGGCATGCCTTATGCCATGAGTCCTGCTACCGCTGTTTATCATCAGAGAGTCAATTTAAATTTGTTAGCTGTATTTAATGATGCCTTAAAAAAAAGCTGTGAAGAATGTCTGGGTTATATGCCAATCGACTGGAAGATCAATGAAAAAACGGTGGTACAGCCCGATGTATCAATTGTATGTGGGAAAGCAGACAAAGAATACCTCGATTTCACACCTGCTTTGGTTATTGAAATATTATCTCCATCGACAGCCTACAAAGACAGACATGAAAAATTTGAGTTGTATGAGGAGCAAGGCGTAAAATATTACCTGATCATTGATCCTCAATTCAAAAAAATGGAGATATATGAATTGATAGGAAAAAAATACCAGCCGGTTTCAATAACACCTTCCCAATTTGAATTTTCTCTGCAAAATGATTGCCGCTTCTCCGTAGGTTTTGATGGCATATGGGATTAATATTATACCCGCTCCTTCACCGGATTCCCTGTAAATTTGAGGCTTAAATACAAATTCTATTGCCCGATATAATACAACTGTTACCCGATAACATTGCCAACCAGATTGCTGCCGGTGAAGTGATACAAAGGCCGGCAAGTGCAGCAAAGGAATTACTCGAAAATGCCGTAGATGCCGGGGCCACTTCCATTCAGCTTATCGTGAATGATGCGGGCAAGGCCCTGATACAGGTTATTGACAATGGAAAAGGCATGAGTGAAACGGATGCAAGGATGTGTTTTGAACGTCATGCAACCTCCAAGATCAATACCATTGAAGATCTGTTCCGAATCCGTACCATGGGATTTCGGGGTGAGGCACTGGCCTCTATTGCAGCCGTGGCGCAGGTTGAATTGAAAAGCCGGAAGGCCGACCAGGATATCGGCACCTATATTGAAATTGAGAACAGTCTTGTTAAAAAACAGGAGCCTGTTGCGGCCTCATTTGGTACCAGCATCGCCATGAAAAATGTTTTTTTCAATGTTCCCGCGCGGAGGAATTTTTTGAAAAGCAATGCGGCAGAAATGAGGCATATCGTTGATGAATTCATCAGGGTGTCGATGGCGTTCCCTGATATTTTCTTTTCGCTGACCAGCAATGGCCAGCAGGTTTTTCACCTGGAAAGAGGATCACTAAAACAGAGGATCGTGCAGTTGCTGGGCAGTCAGTATAATTCGAAACTGGTAACCGTTCAGGAACAAACCGATTATTTGAACATTACAGGATTTGTTGGCAAGCCCGAAACCTCAAAGAAAACAAGAGGCGACCAGTATTTCTTCGTGAACAACCGGTTTATCCGGAGCGCTTATCTGAATCATGCAGTAATGGGTGCATACCAGCAAATGATCCCGGCAGATAGTTTTCCTTTATATGTTTTATTTATTGACCTGGATCCCGCACAAATAGATATCAATGTTCATCCTACAAAACAGGAAATAAAATTTGAAGACGAAAAAATTGTATATGCTTTTGCGCAGGCAGCCGTAAAGCATGCGCTCGCTCAATTCAGTATCACTCCCACTCTTGATTTCGACCTGGATCCCGCTATACAACAACTCGATGCAGTAAGTAAGCCCTTCACAGAGGAGAAGAGAGCAGCCACCGCGTCCACAAATATTTACCAAACCTTTACACAAAAACACCAGGCTCATTTTGTAGAACCCTCACAAAAAAGTGAACTGCGTCACTGGAAAGATTTTTATGATAAGTCTGAATCAAGCCAGTTGCAACAGGGAATAGAAACTCATCGGGAGGAAAACATTCAGCAAACAACCTTTAATATTCAACATGCCAGTTTACCACTGCAGGTACTGGAAAATTCCTCATTCACCCAGTTATTGAATACATACATCGTTGCCTCTACCAACCGGGGATTTATTTTAATTCATCAACAACTGGCGCATGAAAGGGTTTTATACGAGCGATACAGCCAGGTCCTGCAGGGTAAGTCCGTTGCCAGCCAACGCAGTCTTTTTCCGGTTACGCTTGATCTGGCTACGCCTGATGCTGTTCTCTTGCAGGAACTATTGCCCGATCTGCAGCAATTGGGTTACCAGATTGAGCCTTTTGGTAAAGATGCATTTGTTGTGCAGGGAACACCGGCCGACCTGGAAGCCGGTAACGAAAAGGCAGTAATGGAAAAATTGCTTGAACAGTATAAACATTTCAGCAGCGATATGAAATTTTCCAAAAGGGAGAAGCTTGTGCGCTCGCTGGCATGGCAGCACGCCATTAAACCGGGCGCTTCTCTTACGGAAAAGGAAATGCGAATTTTAGCAGAAGAGCTTTTCGACTGCATGCATCCTAATACCACAGCAGGTGGCAGTCCTACTTTTATTGAATTCAGAAAAGAATACGTGGAGAAGATGTTTGGCAAGTGACGGGCTGGGTGGTGTACACAAAAATCTCGCAACCAAATAGGCCTCTTTATCTCTTTAATTAATTAAACCTTTATACCTTAATCCCTCCTTATCTCGTAGCACTATTTTTTCTTTTTCTTATGATCCTCCCAAATATTATACCTCAGATAAAATTGAAGTGATTTATTTTTATCCTGGAACAAAGGCGACACATTGTTTAACCTGATACTAACGTAGTTGCTCAATGCCTGGTTATAGCGGAGGCCAACCGTAAATTGTTTCCAGTAATAGTTGGCGTCCAGCATCAGCCTGAACTCTGAGTTATCGATCCTGTTTGAAATAGAATCATTTTTAAATTTAGTATAGCGCTGACTCAAGAGATTATTTGTTCCGGAACCGATGACGAAACTTGTTTCCTCACGCATGGCTACTCCACTTACCAGAGAAGAAAATTGCAATCCTGTTCCTAAATAAAAATGCTGAAAGGGACTATAATGAATGCCAACAGGTATATTAAAGTAATAAAGCTTTTTAGCGTACACTGAATTATAATATATCGTATTCGTACTGGGAACTTCAGTTTTATTCTGATATAAAAGAACCGGCTGAATGAATTGTGGATTCATTAATTGCAATTCAGTTTGCAGGTATACCTTATTATTCAGATGATACTGTACATGTGGTACTGGTAAGAAGTCCGATACTGTATTTGGTTTTGCATTGATATTATAGGCTCCTGGTTTTTGATCACCCAATGGAAATCCCATTGGCAAAGAGAATCCAACAGCGAGGGTTCTGTTTTGAACCGATTCCAGCGCACTGGGTTTTGCTGACTTTGTTTTACCGGAAAGTTTTCCTGATTTCTGCTGATTTTCCAATCCGGTTTCAGGAAACATGTTAGAGTAATAATTTTTTTTGATTGAATCACCAATCAGATTATCCACAGCAAAATCCTGAATACTATTTTGTGCTTTATAGTTTATAGGTGCTTTTTTTGAAGGAGTTTTTTCTCCTAAATAATTTTGATCACTTGATGAAATATCGTTCTGGGGTTGAGCAGCTTGATTTACATCTTTTTTTCTAGGATTTATTTTTTTACCAGATATGATGGCTCCGCTTCTCTGTGGCTCATTGATTGAATTTTTATTTTCAATGGAATTATCAGCTTTTTTCTGGTACATATCCTTCTTATCAATCTGACCAGCTTGTTTGTTTATTTTG
>JACMLY010000031.1 GCA_014379345.1 Chitinophagaceae bacterium | reverse complement strand
GCTCAAATGGGGTTTAATGGAATCGACAGTCGGAATGGATGTCGAATTTTATAATCCAAACAAATCAAAGCTCCAGCTCAAGAAAGCAGAGGTTGACGTGTTCATCAATAATACCTACCTGGGAAAATCGACACTGGACAGCCTGGTAAGAATTCCTGCCAGGGACACTTTTTCGCTCCCGGTAACCATGCGGGTAAAAACTGGGGGAGCACTGACAAATATTCTGAAAATTGCTACAGACAGCGCGGTGCTGATTAAAATGGAAGGGAATGCAAGTTTTGGAAAAGGAGGTGTTTTTGTTAATTACCCAATCAAATATGAAGGACTAAAAAAGATAAAATTCTAAAATTTTATACCGGGAGAAGCTTCGTCTAAAATTCAGGAAATTTTGCATCCGAATGGAATTGCCAATATTAACTTCGGTTCGTTCCTGGCTTTTTGAAATGCGTTTTTGCATTTGTCAATCACGGCAATATTTTTTGCCAGGAAATTGTTCAGAGCTATTGTAAGTAATTTGAGGATAGCTCCCGTTCAGGGTTTTTCAGGATTTCGAAGCGTTTCCCAGGAACCACAAAAAAACCCGGCGGTTGCCGGGTTAAGGTATAAAAATGAATGTTATTTATTCGTTTTTCATTCCACCACCATCTTCTGGCTTCTTACAGCAGGTTGGAAGTTTCTTATAAGACTCTTCGTTGGCAGTGATGTCATCCGCATCATAACCCGCATTTGCGATCGTTGTTTTGATGTTTTCGATATTCGTTCTTTCCGACACAAAAGTCACTTTTGTTGTCTTTTTTTTGTAATCGACAACTGATTTTTGCACGCCGGGTTCTCTCATCAAAATCTTTTCAATTCGTTCCTTACACATTTCACATTGAATTGTAGGAGTTTTGATCACCACTGTCTGAACACCTTTTTTTACCTGGCTTATCCCCGCAATCGCAAATGTGAGGGTAGCAAGCAACAGTAGACCGATTTTTTTCATAGTAAATAGATTATTTTATCAAATGTAATTATTTCCCTTGCCAGTTGCCAGGATCTGCCTGCCATTTTAACAAAATTTCGTGCTGTTTTGAAGTAAAAAGCTGCTTCTCCACTGCCAGGCGTACCAGGGTCGGATAATTGGTAAGGGTTCTGAGTTTAACACCGGCTTCAGCAAAGTTTCTTGCGGCATTAGGAAATCCATAGTCGAAAATAGATACCATTCCGACCACTTCCATTCCTTTCGCTCTCAAAACCCCGACAACCTGCAGGCTGCTTTTCCCGGTGGAAATCAGGTCCTCTATCACCACTACCTTCTGCCCTGCTTCATAATAACCTTCAATCTGGTTTCCCAGTCCGTGTTCTTTTGGTTTAGGTCTTACATAGATGTAAGGAAGTTTGAGCTGGTCGGCGGCCATTGCACCCCAGGCAATTCCCGCGGTTGCCACACCCGCTAAAAGCGCCCCATCCTCGAACTGGTCGAAGATAACGTTGCACATTTCGGATTTGATAAATTCACGAACGAACGGAAAAGAAAGGACCCTCCGGTTATCACAATAAATAGGACTTTTCCATCCTGAAGCCCAGGTGTATGGAGCATCGAGATTAAGCTGGATTGCTTTAACCTGTAATAATTTTTCTGCAACCGCTGTTTCATTTGTTGTCATAAAGAATGTTTTTTATTTGGGGCCTCGCCCCGACTACGCCATGAAGCAATACTTTATTGCGTTTTGTATTGTGGCTTCGTCGCGCGAAGCCTCCGAAGCCACACAACAACTTCAAATTTGCACCTGCTCTCGGGCGTAGGAGGGCCTTGCCCGCCGAAGCCACACAACAACTTCAAATTTGCACCCGCTCTCGGGTGTAAGAGGGCCTTGCCCGCCGAAGCCACACAACAACTTCAAATTTGCACCTGCTCTCGGGCGTAGGAGGGCGAAAGTATTTTAAAAAAACGAAGTGTTTTAAATCCTGGCGGTTTAAATTGTATAAGTAAACCCGTTTGCATGTACATAAAGATCTATTTTAACGATAAACCCCTTTTTCTAACTGATACAATTACCCCGGAACTCGAACCTTATAAACATCACGATGACGCGGTTTTTATGGATGAACTATCCTCCCCTGCCATAAACTCCATGATTCATGAAATGAAAACCGAAAAGGTACACGCCGGTATTTTTTTACATGCTAACCTTGATGCTCTCAAAAATGCCTTCTTTAAGAAATTCATCGTAATACAAACCGGCGGCGGTCTGATAGAAAATGACAATGATGAATACCTCCTGATATTCAGGCGCGGTAAATGGGATCTGCCGAAAGGGAAACTGGACGATGGTGAAACTATTGAAGAATGCGCACTCCGAGAGATTAATGAAGAAACAAAGCTTATCAACCTGAGTATAAAAAATCACCTGATCAATACATATCATACCTATGATGAAAACGGCAAACATATATTGAAAGAGAATTACTGGTTCAAGGTACATGCTGCCGGTGAACAACATCCCGAACCTCAACTTGAAGAAGATATTACAGAAGTTAAATGGGTGAGTGCAGTGGAAATGACCCCTTACACAAAAAATACCATGCTTTCTATAATGGATGTATTAAGGGCCGGAGGATTAATTGAAACTGCCTGAGATCGGCATTACTTAGATCCCATTCTCCTTTCTCCTTGGGAGAATGGCAACAGTAAGACGACTGATACAAATCAATGCGTTCTTTTCATTAGTGATCCTGATGTCCCACACATGAGTTGAAGACCCGAGATGGATAGGT
>JACMLY010000171.1 GCA_014379345.1 Chitinophagaceae bacterium | reverse complement strand
TGTGATTTCAGCTGTGCCTGACATCCGCTCGAAAAAAACAAACCCGATACTGCAATGATGATTACTGATAGTTTCACCGGTAATTTTTTAGATTTCTAACAATTAAAGAAGTGTACAAGGTCGTATAAAATCGTTTGGATTTGAAAACTTCTTATTGTTTTTGAAGTTCTGCCACCATGTTTGACCCTTACTCAATCTCTGTTGATAAAAGCAAATAGTTGGGGTCAGAAAGCCCGGGGGCAATTCATTAAACTAACGATCCTGTTTGCAATTACCACGAAGCACAAATGATACTGTGTACCGAGGTACACAGTATCATTTGTAACAACACTCTTCTTAACCTATGACATTGGCCAACGGATAGAGATGAATTTGCAACGCTTATAAATAATCTGCAAAAAGACATCCCAAAAATCCTCCATTCTTATGTGTCAACCTGCATTGTATTCCTTCCAAAATTAAGTTTATAGGCAGTCTGATCAGTCTCGATTTATTCCGACGGCATCCGGAACGGTTATCCCCATCTTATATACAGTATGCGATTTCATTGGTGAATTTTAATAAAAGTTCATTGGTAATTCAAATTATTTACGGAAGTTTAATTTATTAACTCTTTAAATTAAAACGTTATGGCAAAATCAGCGAAAAAAACAGTAAAGAAAGCAGCAAAAAAGGCGGCCCCAAAAGCAGCACCCAAGAAGGCGGCAAAGAAAGCGATAAAAAAAGCGGCTCCTAAGAAAAAATCAGCCAGAAAACCGAACGCAGCATTCATGGCTCCTCTTAACGTGAGCCCTGTATTGGCAGAAGTGGTTGGATCTAAGCCTTTGCCCAGAACAGAAATCGTTAAGAAAATATGGGATTATATCAAGAAGAATAATCTGCAGGATAAAAAGAACAGAAGAATGATCAATGCTGATGCAAAACTAAAAGAAGTTTTCGGAGGCAAGGGACAGATCTCCATGTTTGAGTTAGCCAAAATAGTGAACAACCATGTGAAGGCGTAGTATAATCGAATATAGTTTCTATTGCGATTGCTAACTTTCCATCTTGAATTACTTGCTTACTGCAGAATAATTAGAAAATTTAAGGGGTTGTCTTTGTTTTCAGGTCTCCGCTGTTAAGAACGGAGTCCTGCAGGCTTGCCTTTATTTTTTTTGAATTTTATTTTGCAGATAACTAAATGGCAGAACAATCCTGATAAAATTTTTTCAGGATGCTTTTGCCTTCTTTCTATTCCTGTCAAAGAAGTGTCCGTATTCTGCACGCGGCACTCCTGAGAAATTCGCTGTAAAAGATGAGAAGCACGAAGCACCCGGCGCAGCCCGATTTTTGGACGATGGCCCTCTTCCCCGTTAACATCACAGATGATCTTTGTTTTTGGTGAGGGGAGACTTGCGCTTATTCATATAAGCACGCAGGTGCCAAAGCACTATTTAATATGATTGGAAGCCTGATGTTGGGTAAGCATCTCGATAACTGCAATTCCCGCTGAAGTGATACAGATCACAACCCTATCGAGTTTTTTAATAATGATCAATTTTTCCATTTCAAGTAATTCAAGATGTTTTTCGATCGAACTCCATCCTGCAATCTGACGTAAGATTATATCCCTGGTGCTACATAGGTAGGTAGTGGGTTGAGCATCATTCTTAACAATATCGTAGATAGTTTGTAAGGTCTGGTATTGGGGGTCCATATATAAATATATTGTTAGTTCGAATTTCAGCGAAAATAAATTGTCAACATCTTTTGCAACTATTGAAAAACTGACCCAAAAGGGGCTGCTCGGGGTATAGGACTAAGGGAGAGCTAACCCGAACGCTCATCGAAAATCATTTTCGAATCAAGGTTAGGGAAACAAAAAATTCTTCCTGCGTTTCCCGTATAACCAACGAATGACCTGTCAAAAGCATATACCGTGTATTCAGATTAGATAACCCGATCTTCGGGCTGGCTTCATTCACCCGGCGGTTAAGTTTTGTATTGTGAACAATAATAGCTTCATTATTGCCGGTTACACGGATTACCAAAGGATTGGATTCTGAAAACTGATTGTGTTTAATGGCATTTTCAAGAAGAAGCTGGAGGGAAATGGATGGGATATATGTAGTTTCCAGTAAATCGTCTGGAATATCTATTTGTAAATAAATACAAGACTCAAAACGTATCTCTGAGAGATAAAAATAATCTTTCAAAAATTGGATCTCATTTCCAAGCGGTACAAGATGAATATCCTTGTGCTGCAGAATGTACAGATAAACCCTGGCCAGCGTGATATTGAACATTTTTGCACGGTCACGGTCCGTTTCGATCAGATATGCCAGATTATTCAGAGCGTTGAAGATGAAATGAGGGTCTATCTGATTTTTAATAGCTTCCAACTCTGCCCGGTTCTTTTCAAATTCCAGTTGTTCCCTGCCGATCCTGTCTATTAATGCCTCTTTTACCAAAAAAAGGATTTCGTATAAAGGAGTAATGAATACAACTGCAATTGCTATGACGAATACGTTGTCCGTGAGCATTTTCCAATCCACAATACCTTTTTCAAAGATCCAATACCAGCCTATGATTAAAATTGTGCTGATGGGTATCGTAAAGGCTAATACAATCAACAGCAACGTTGCTATTTTTTTAAAAGGCTTTTTGAAACGCGGGAAGTATGGTCTCAGGACAATCAGGATATACCTGTTGGCATGCCATATAATAAACGCGATCCCGATCGTGTATAGGAATTCTATCTTTGTTTTCCAGTCATCAAGATGATCGGCGTTTATCAGGCCGGTAACGAGGGGTATTCCGATACCACAAAAGGGGATCAGCAACAGCCGGAAAACGATATCATTTACACGGTTACTAACAAGTCTAATATTGCTTTTATATATATCACCGGTTTTATAAGTAGCTACAAAAAATAACGTGACTAGCCGGAAAAATCCGGCCATCAATACACTGAAATCACCTAAGATGACAAAATTGATTTGCCTGTGTGAATTACCGGGGGAATAATTTAATGATTGAAACATGTATTTCAATAACTGGATAAGTTATCTAGATATGTTTTGTTAAAATATCAGTGAAATATCTCTTCAGTAATAATTCGATCAAACCTATTTGATGCATTATGAAGGGATATACCTTCCACAGTCTCTCAGGTTTAAAGTGCCCGCCATATTTGGGGCCCTTCAATGGAGCATTTATCTCCTCCGCATTAATAGCGGTTGAATAATCTTTGAACGGACGGGATTTCTTTAAATTTGATGCAGGTTCAATTACAATTTCTCAGAGATGATTTTTAAGCGCATATCTCCTCCCGGTGAATTAAAGAATGTAGTAGAATGCTACTGGATCGCTGAAAACAGTAACCGCCTTGCCGTACAGGAAAAAATAATTCCGGACGGGTTCATCGAAATTATTTTTCACTATGGAGATCCTTATTTGATACGCTTAAAAAATTCCTGGAAAGAACAATCGAAGAGTCTTTTTGCAGGCCAAATAACCAGGCATTTCTATTTGCAGAACACCGGCGTTTCGGGAGTAATCGGTATCAAATTAAAACCAACTGCTATCACCCACCTGTACAAAATTTCTATGGATAAGTTCACTGACAAGGTGGTGGATACTTCAGAGATTCCGGAAATGAATGCAGTGTTGATCGAACAAAAACTGCACCTGAACACCGATCATGATGAAATGGTGTCGGTACTAAACCAGCATTTTAGGTCTGTTGCCCAGCGATATGATCACGGTATACCCGACAAAGCCGTAGAAATGATTATTGAAGCAAAAGGAATGCTTTCAGTGAACGATTTAACATCGGCGCTTTATATAAGCGAAAGACAATTGGAAAGAATGTTCAAGTATTATATTGGTTTATCACCCAAATTTTATTGCAGGATTATTCGCTTCAATCATATTTTTCAGTTCATGAAAAATGAAAACACGACCTGGGCCGACGTTGTACACCACGCTGGATTTTATGACCAATCTCATTTCATCCGCAATTTTAAAGCATTCACGGGAGAAGAGCCAGGTTCGTACCTTTTCGAAAAGAAAAACCTGGCCAATTTTTTTCTTAAAAAAGAATAATATTAAAAAGTCGGGTTTGTACAATATCAGGTTATCTGCATACCCTAGCTTTATGATTAAAACAGATTATGCATAAAATTCTTTTAATAATTCTATTATTAGCAGCAACAGGCTCACTCGAGGCGCAAAAAAATAGTCCGGAAATTGAGGCAAGGTTTAAAACACTAAAATGGCTGGAAGGAAACTGGGAAGGAACAAACCGGAAACCTGGACTCACCGCCAATGAAAAATGGCATATTGAAGCGCCTTATGAACTAAGGGGATTCGGTGTCACTATGAAAGGGCCCGATACAATTTTTCTTGAAAAAATTCAGATAATTATCCGGACAGGTGATCTTTATTATGTAGCAGAAGTAAAAGAAAACGGAGAGCCGGTATATTTTAAATTCACTTCGTTAACACCCAATGGTTTTGTATGTGAGAACCCCCTACATGATTTTCCTAAAAAGATTGAATACAGTCTGATCGGGTCAAACTTAACGGTGGTCATTTCAGGAGACGGCAAATCCCAAAGTTATTTGTTTGCACGACGGTCATAATTCTTCACAATATCAAGCCAGGGCAAGAAGCATCCGGGATTCTTCTTGCCCTATTATTCCATACCTGTCATAACACTTCCCTGTCATCCAATCTTTTTTTTCGTGTTATCCATTCTTTTTTCTTTCATCCATTCTTTATCCTCTCTTTTTTTTTCTGTCTCTCTGTCTTTTTTTTCTGCCTCTCTCTTTTTTCTGCCTCTCTCTCTTTATTCTGCCTCTCTCTCTTTTTTCTGTCATCCCGAGGTACGAGGGATCTGAGAGACTTAATTAATTTCGAAGTTAGCCTATCCGTAGGCTCTCGAAAAAGCAAGTCTCTCAGATCCCTCGTACCTCGGGATGACAGGACGAACAAGAGAGGGATGACAGGACGAACAAGAGAGAGATGACAGGATGAACAAGAGAAGGATGACAGGAAAAAAGAGAGAGAGATGACAGGAAAAAAAATGGGTGACAGGAAAAAGAATGGATGAAAGGAAAAAATAAGTCACTGGGAAAAAAAAATGGGTGACACGAAAATAAGACACGCATGCCGGCAAGGCGATCAACGTGTGGAAAAAGAATTATTTGCTATTGCTTACAAACGCAATGCGTTTGCTATCCGGGCTCCATGATGGCGTGTTAATAGTACCCTGCCCGCCATACAAATAGGCAATTACTTTTGGTGCCCCGCCGCCAGCGGGCATTAAGCGCAACATGACCCTTTTATAAAATGGATGATCGCCCGGGTCAACCGTAATTGGAAATGAAAGAATAACCATCCACTTGCCATCAGGCGAAATATGTGGGAACCAATTGTTGTATTCATCAAAAGTAATTTGCTCCTTTCCACTTCCATCCGGCTTCATTCTCCAAATCTGCATGGTACCTGTTTCAGTAGCATTGTAATAAATATATTTGCCATCAGGCGAATACTCCGGGCCGTCTGCCAGCCCTGTTTTGTTAAAAGTCAACTGCAGTTCAGATCCGCCCGCAATCGGTTTTTTGTAGATATTATATGCAGGACTCTTGCTTGTACGCTGTGCCGTATATACTACTTCTTTGTGGTCGGGGCTCCAACCATGTAAATAGGATGGTGTGCTGTCTGTTACCATCCTGGGTTCACCTCCAGTCAGCGGCAAATAATAAACGGTGGATCCGCCGCCAGGCATACCCGTGCGATGATGACTGATAGCGAGCATCTTTCCATTGAAAGAAATAACATGATCATTATTGTTTTTATCAGCAAATCCCGTGTTTAATTTTTCCGGTGTTCCTCCTTGGACGGGGATGGTGTAAATGGACCCTCCCTGGTTATACAATAATTTTTTGCCGTCAGGCATCCAGTTCGGTGCCTCAAATCTCCCTGAATCCTGGTGAATGATTACACGCTTTCCATCAAACACATTCATCAGTTCAAGTCTGCTCGACAATACTCCCTCCCGGTAACCATTGTAATTATCAGGAACTGTTTTTTCAATTCTCACATTCCAGGCAGTGCCTTCTTCCAATACATCAGCTTCATGACTGCATAAAAATAGTCCTCCAAGCACTTCGTCCGGCATCTCAACCATATCGGTTCTGCCAATTTCCTGCAAGGGCTCACCGTTATTTGCAATTCGCATAATGAACATTTTGCCGATGCGTTCCAGTTGTATGATTTCTGCATTTTTCTTAACAGAAAAAAGCTCATCCTCCGGATCACGCATGTATGCCCCACGCATTCGGCGCCATTGAAGTACGGTTAGCCCATCCGCATGCACAGTGGCACTCATATGAGCGGCATCTTCCTGTTCAGATGCACGGATCATCCAGCCTATTTTCCGATGTGGATTCTTGCCGGCTGCCGGTAGCTTTACGTTGGCGGTCAGAATAAAATTTCCTTTCAGTTTACTATAGGCATAATGAAATTCATCCCTGTTAAACCAAACATTATATCCCGCTCCCTTCAAAACATAACTTTGATCGGTAACACTGTAAGTAGTAGCACCTCTCAGTTTGGGATTGCCGATATCACTGTGATTTTGAAAAATACCAACGGGCTTTAACTGAGCAGAAACGAAAAAGCAGTTTAATGGCAAGGACAGGATGAGAACAGATTTAAGTATAAATGAGAATCTTTTCATGTAGCAGCGATTTGGTAAATGAATATACTACTAAGAGGGCAAAATACATTATATGCCTTTTTTTAGGGCAGATAAAATAAAACGATAAAGCAGTAACCGGTCAGAATTCCAATTTCTTGAGATATGCCATATTGTGTTGCATACTTTCAAGAGGCGTGTTCGAATATTCTTCCTGCTCAATAAAAAAATATTTCATTCCTGATTGCTTTTCATTTCTAAACATTGTTTTAATATCAAGGCCTCCTTTGCCAAATTCTGTACTGTGCTTTTTTGCCATGTCCATATCTTTCAAATGCCAGAGCGGAAACCGACCGGGGAATTTATTGAAGTAATCAATGGGATTTTTGCCTGCCACTATCACCCAGCCTAAATCAAGCTGCATATGCACCAGGTCTGCTTGCGTATTGTTTAGCAATACATCATATAAAACCTGCCCGCTTTCCCGCTCAAATTCATACTCGTGATTATGATAGCCAAATTTCATATTTAACTTCCTGCAATCCTCCCCTGCCTTATTAAAAATCTCTGCCACTTTTTTATAGTTCGAAACATTCTGTCCATTTACCGGCATGGAGGAACATATCACATATTCCTGCCCTGCTTCGGCAGCATCATTGATCGTTTGTTGCCATTGATCATCGATATGTACGTGGCCACTGCGGAGGGTCATTCCAAGTTCATTACAGACCTGTTTCATCTCCTTTGGCTTGTAACCATAATAATGCCCTTTTGTGCTTCTCGCCGATTCGATTTCTTTGATGCCCAATGTTGCAATTTGCTTTAATGTACCCAGCGCATCGGCCATCATTTCTTTGCGAAAAGTATACAACTCAATTCCAACATCCTTTACTTTCTTTGGTGTTTCCATAAATGAGGGCAGTATCGTTGAACCTAATGCGACTGCGCCGGTACTTACTAAAAATTGTCTACGTGTTGCCATAAGAATGGTTTTATAATGGGTGATTACATGAATGTTGCCTGCTTCATTTCTTAACGGCTTAGCTGGTCACCGAAAAAATCATATTTGTACTTCCGGCATAGTCCTGTGCAGTTATTCCCTGTACGACTACCATATATTTGCCAGGAAGCTCTGACGTATAAAAAGATAATTCATTTTTTCCTTTCCCATCCGTTTTTATATCCGGTGACCAGAACAATACGTTTCGAAAATCAGGAAGCCGATCGGATCTTTGGTCAATATCATATACGGGAGAATAGAATTGCCGTTGCAATTGCAATCCCGGGTAGTCGACGATCAGCGAATTTGGATCGAGTTGGAATCCGCCCAGATCACCTGCATAAGTACTAAAACTGACAATTCCATTATTTACCGTAGAGCAATGATAATATTTTCGCGCAATCCCTTAACAGAATGATTTTTGTCTCGTTAGCGCAAGAAAATGTTGCGAAATTTCCTTCCGGAAAATGTATATCTTTTAAGATTTAATATTAACCATCTAGAAAATGACTATGGAAATAAAATTTTCAATCCTTTATTTCATATTGCTTTCATTTATTCCGTCTGTTAGTCAAATCCCTATTGACCTCTCCAGGTTTGATAAAAAAAATGGAAGCATAGTATCGGTCAGGGGAGATATACTTGAGATAACGTGGCCTGTCGGAAAAACGGAAAAGGGCCGGGTGTTGTTGAATTTAAAGAAGGATAAGCCTTTATTTTCAAAGATCAGCATGAGCAAGAGCGGACAATTTAAAGAAATTGCTTCCCAACTTGATCCATCTTTTATACTTACTATCGGCAAAAGAACCTTAAGCCCTGCCAGTGGTGGATGGGATGCTTTTTTTGACAAGGTTCCTACAAGACCGTTTAAATCTTACGTTGTTGATTTTGAAAAGAGGAATGGAATGGTGACGAGTGCAGGAATTCAAACAATCGTAACGATATCCGAAGTAGATGCAGCTTCTTTTAAAGGCACAATTGAAATCACTTTCTTTAATGGCAGCCCATTGTTTAATATTGCGGCAGTCATGTCCACAGAGATAGACTCAACGGCTATTTTATACGATGCAGGATTAGTGAGCAAACAAAAGGCATGGAATAATATTGCATGGTCCGATACTGAAGATGATCTTCAAACGGCCACTGCAGATTTACAAGACACCAGTAAAAACATCCCGGTAAAATATCGCACAATCATTGGGGAGAATGAGGGTGGAAGCCTTGCTCTTTTCCCTGCGCCGCATCAGTATTTTTATCCGCTTGATGAAGCCTTTAATTTAAAATTTACCTGGTATGGCAATAACTACATGAAAATACTTCCTGGTTTTGGAATTGGAATCAGACAAGACCCATTTGGCGACAAACGTTTTGTTCCGTGGTTCAATGCGCCTCCAAAAACAAAACAACGGCTAAGCTTTTTTTGCCTGTTAAGTACAGATAAAGCCGGTTCAGTTTTAGAAGATGTTAAAAAGTTTACCCACAATGATTCATATACTCCTTTACCAGGATATAAAACTTTCCAAAGTCATTTTCATAATGAATTTACTATGAAAGTTGTGCTTGCCAACACGCCGGTGCCAGAGAAGCCTGAATTCGTGGATGTATTTAAAAAAACAGGAGTGAACATTGTTCATCTCGGAGAGTTTCACGGAACTGGCCATCCAAAGGGACCGGATGAAGAAAGGCTAAAGGAATTGCATGCTTTATTTGAACAATGTAAACGCTTATCAGACAAAAGTTTTCTATTATTGCCCGGAGAAGAGCCAAATAATTTTTATGGCGGACACTGGCTTGATTTTTTTCCAAAACCTGTATACTGGATCATGTCAAGAAAGCCTGACATGCCTTTTGTTACCAGTGATCCAAGATATGGTACGGTCTATCGCATCAATGATAAAAACGAGATGCTCGAATTGCTTAAACTTGAAAATGGATTGGCATGGACGGCCCATGCACGCACCAAAAGTTCTACGGGATATCCCGATTTATATAAAAATGAAGATTTTTTTAAGTCGGAAACCTTTATGGGCGCTGCCTGGAAATCTATTCCTGCTGATCTGTCTATCCCCACACTAAGCAAGCGTGTGCTGAACCTGATGGATGATATGTCGAACTGGGGCCTGAAAAAACATGTGATTGGCGAGTCTGACATTTTTACTATAACACATGAAAATGAAATGTACGCGCATCTAAACGTAAACTACCTTCAGCTGGATAAGATCCCTAATTATGAAGATAGCTGGCAGCCGGTTTTGGATGCTATTCGCAAGGGGAAATTTTTTGTTACAACAGGTGAAGTACTGCTGCCCTCATTTAGTGTAAATGGAAAAAATGCCGGTGAAACTTCTCATATAACTAAAGCCGGTCAATCAGAAATTTTGCTTTCGGTTAACTGGACCTTCCCGTTAAATTTTGCAGAAATCGTTTCAGGTGATGGTCAGCAAGTATACCGGGAGCGAATGAATCTGAACGATACCTATGCATTTGGTAACAAAAAATTTTCCTTTAAGACCAATCTGAAAAACCGGAAATGGGTTAGGGTCGAAGTGTGGGATATCGCCGCTAATGGAGCCTTTACACAGCAGGTTTGGTTGGAATAAGCAAACCGTGAGACATGAGAGGTGAGACTTGAAAAGAAGCGCTGATTTATAAAATCTGGTATTTCACGTCTACCCTTTCACGTTTCTCGTTTAGTATATTGACAATGGTTTTTATTGAGCATTAACACACTTTCACCACTTCCATATTCAACAACTCTCCCAATTTTTGAATCTTCGAGCTGATGTGTCCAACACCAACAGCACAATGGTGAGCGGGTCCATGCATATTCCAATTATTTACAAATGCTCGTGCACCAATGGAGAACTTATAGCGGCTGTTTGTGTTCCCGATTTGTAGAATAGGGCCTGAAACAGATTCACCTTCTGCAACGAGGAGCATTAAACTTCCGCCTTTCTTTTCTACTACGGAAAGCAAGGTAACGGGTCCGTTCTTTACAGACATTTCTACTGAAAGACCTTTGCCCACTTTACCATGATAAACGCCAAGCGGACGCACTTTAGTTTTGCCTTCGGCAATTGCAATATGCCCGGGACCATCATGTCCCATTAAAATCACATTATCGTTATAATCCATAGCATAATACTCGGTAAAAGATCCCCCTGTGCCAAAGGAATCCATGATCTTCATAGCCTGTGCATTTTTTATTTCGTACTCACCGGCTACGGGGATGCCTCTTGCAGTCAGTAATGAATTACCGAGAATAATGGAAGCGATGGCTTCCTCATTCTCTACGTTACCAGTGCCTTTATAATAGTACGCTAAAGAGCCAAGGTGGTATTTATCTACCAACCTATCGAGCGCTACAGAGGTGATGGCGGCTTTTTGTATTTCTTCTTCAGGACAATCATGTTGCACATCAAACGACTCATGAATTACCTGAACGCGATCCTGCATCTCCTCGTTTGTTATTTCTTTGCGAAGGCTTGCGAGTTCTTCTACTTCAATCAGTTCTATGTGTCCGCCGAAATGTGCATACTGTTGCGTGAGGTCAGAATAAATATCAAGCATCCCGCTATAATAATGACCCATACATCCAAGCCTGTTATAGAACATCGTGTTGGCTACTTTGGCGGCCTGCACCCATTCTGCAATTTCCTTCCAGCACTCTTCATCATTATTCAGCATGCCTGTAACCTGGTGAAACTTTATGCCTGTACGATTAAACACATTGGCTATTTCAGGAACAGGACAGGCAGAACAGTAGGCTAACCATTCACCTGTCATTTTCGTTCTGTCGTTCATGGCATTGAAGGCCTTATAATCTATAGAAGCTTCAGGAGCCAAATTTAAAATAATAACAGGTACTTTAGCCCTTTGAACAACTGGCAACACAGTTGATGATAGAGCATAGGTGGTGACGTATAAAACGATGAGATCTACATCCTGCTGACGGAACATTTTGCCTGCGTCAAAAGCTTTGTCAACAGTGTCTATTAAACCTGCGTTGATGATGTTAGAATGTATAGCAGATAGCTTTTCATGCACCTCATGTAGATAACTTTTAAGCCTCTCTTTTAAACCTGCGAACTGTGGCCAATAGGTATCGAGACCTATTCCGAATAAACCTATTTTAAAAGTTGAAACTGCCTTACCATTGTTGGATGTGTGAACTATAATATTTAAAGAAATATCTTCTTTCTTTGTTAGCCTCTTTTGGATGTTATAATTCTCGTCAAAACTCATTCTTCTTGATTGATGTTGATTTGATAATGACTACAGTGTGCTGCTAAATTGATAACTGCCGAATAAAATAAAACAAGTTTTTCTGGTTAAGTTCATGATAAAAAGAATTAAAGGTAATCATAGATTGGCGCAATCAAATATAGAGAGACCATATTCTGTTGTGCATATGCTTTTCTAGGGTATTATAGGCCGATATATTGAAGATTACTCAGCCGTATTCTACCTTGAATTATTGCTTTCCCCTAAGGCACCACAAAGCTATTGTTCCTTTACCAAGGTCACGGGCCCTAATAAACCCGAAGGAATCAACGGTGAACTCTTTGTAAAATAATTCCAGGTAGTGAAACAGTACCTGCCTTTTGAAGGACGTGATTGATTCTTTAAAAACCATTCGGGGAATTCTTTTAAATATTGCTGGTCTCCCCATGGGGCCGCGCTCCATTCCATATCTGAAGGCTCTTGCTCATCTCCGATCAATCTATTTGCCCATACGTTGGTTACTAATATTTCTACTTTATTGCCTTTTGCCTTTAGTACGCCTGAAGGAATAATTGCTCTCCACGGTGCAGTCCATACGACCCCCAAATCTCTGCCATTCAATTTTACCCGGGCAATATGATGCACTACACCAAGGTCAAGATAGAGCGGGTTGCTACCTGGTTGAGTAACGCCTATATCAAATGATTTGGTGTACAAAGCAGTTCCGCTGAAATATTTAATGCCTGATTGTGTGTGTGTCGTCCAATCCTGAAGTGATGCAAATGTTAAAGGCTCTTTCGGTCCACCCCAAACCGGATCGAATTTCACCTGCCACGATCCTGTGAGTGTTGCTATGGGTTTGGTATCTGGAAAATTTAAGCCCTGCGATTTGCTACCAATCATGCTTCTGAAGACAATGAAAAAACTTTGTGCGCTATCAAACTTCATCGGTATAGCAGTATATCCATCGATATCTTCAAATTGAGGTAAATTACGCATTGCACCACTTACAGGATCCCACAGCTCTGGTTGTTTCCCGCTTATTTTGAATGAGCAGTTTGCGGTACCGGGGGTGCGGGCCGTATTGGCAATAAAGTAAATGTCTATACCGTCAGCAGCTCTATGAATTTGTTTTAGGTCTGTTTTACCTGCTGTGGAGTCGTATTTAAATTCATCGTCGGATGGCAAAACTATTTTCCCCCATTGCAGTAAAGCCTGGCATCGGGCCCAATATGCAACCAAGGCTTTTCCTGGTTCCCACCAGGTTTGTGTACGGTCGAAATGGGTGCCCCATTGCCCCATGGTAGCACCGGGCTTGTATTTATCAGTCCATGGCTGTTGTACAAAGCGGTGGAGGATCATCCGGTTAACCCCGGCGCAAAAGGCGGCATCACCAATTGATTTTACCCACGCAGGCGTTTCGTTCCACTTACTTACTTTATAGTCGCCTGTAAAAGCTTCAGCTTCTACAATGTTCTGTCCTGATTTTCTTAAGGCAGCAACTGTGGGATCAAGTTCGTAGGGCGCATACTTGCCATTATGTGTCCAGAACTCAGTCATCACATTATGAATGAGAGGCATGATATCATCCTGTCGCCATGGACCACCATAGGGCTCACATAAAAAAGTAAGATTGGCGGCTCTTAATTTTTTTTCGATCGTCGTAAAATACACATCTCTATAAAGGTCTTCTATTGTTCCATCAAAGTCTTGTGCAAATTTTGCAGAGTCCTCTTTGCTTCCCACAATCCGTTTTGCAAATGATGGCAGGTAAGGAATAATATCATATCCTTTTCTTTTTAAGAACTCTTCACGCATTAGTGGCGTCCATGTGGGAGTGCCTGCTTCGTAACTGTCAAAATGTAAATGGGTAAAACCGTTTCCAATCAAATCGCCAAGATGCTTTCGTATTTCAGTAATCACATAGTCCATATGAAAATCCATTGCAGCCTGATTGATTTTATCGTTTTCCAAACCAGTAGCTTCCCATTGCGCAGGTTGAATCAATGTGCCTCTTGTTGTGTGTCCGAACCGGTAAATGCTCCACTCACCTGCAGGGGCATCCCATTGTATATAGCCATCTGCCTGCATTTTTGAGGTTAGATCGACAATGCTCTTTTTTGGAATGATGCCGGAAGCTGGTACCGCCACCACGGCTATATCCTTATAATAAGTTATCCTGGCAGGAATTTCAGGCTTTTCTAATTTTCCTGTTTCGGGATTGTGATGCGGGAAATGTTGATTGGCACGCGGATTCACTTCAGGACGTTTTAAATTGATATTGATACGTGCATTCCCGCTTACTTTAGTCTCCGACCAGGATACCTCCTGCATAGAAAGTTCCGGGGTTATCCATTTACCTCCGGTTGTAGTGTACCCTGGACTGTTGAACATCCCAAAGTCCATACCTAACCGCTTTGACTCTTCCGCTGCATGCCTAACCATTTTCCACCAAGGTTCTGTCCACGAAATAATCTCAGGTGTTGAACTTTTGCCTATGTATCCCGCCCATGGTGTTGTAACATCAGCAAGATGAAACATCGTGGTTCTGTTATACCCTGCTTTTTTTAGTTCTTCGAGGTCTTTGGTGATGCCTGCCTTACTTAAGTTAGAGCCCATCCACATCCAGAGTACACCCGGTTTCGCTGCCTCGGGGGGATTGCGAAAAACTGCTGCAGGATCATTTTTTTGCACAGCATTTTTATTAAACCCGGCAGCTGTTTGAGCATTAGCCCTGGCAAAAAACAATAATAATAAAATTAAAACCGTATCGATTTTTCGTTTTTGCCAAATTTTCTTACCATATATACCAAGGCTGTTTACCATCAATAATAATTTCATCTTTTTTTATTTAGGAGAAATATTCACGCGTTGAAAAGTTCTCATTTACAAACAGTAATTTAAATATATCCATACAGAAGTTTAAGGTCTTGTAGCGTGATCATTAGTCTGATTTAAAAATCCCCTGTAAAAACAGGGGACCAGATTACTGTATACTACTTGCATATGAAATAACTTTTTAGTAACCAGGATTTTGCTCCAGGTTTGGATTTCTATCTCTCTCACTCAGCGAAAATGGGAATAAATAATGCTTTGCGGGATTAAAGACACGCTTAATGCCCGAAGGATCAACAATTGTTGGTATAATTGTTTCTGCAATTTTCCATCGCTTTAAATCCCAATACCTTAACCCCTCCATTCCTAATTCTACTACCCTTTCGTGCCTTATCCGTACTCTCATAGCATCTTTGTCGAGTCCTGCAGGCAAGGCCGGCATATTTACAGTTGGTCTTGCACGAACGGCATTCACTGCTGCATAAACAGATGCATCAGGGCCGGAGGCCTCGTTCTTTGATTCGGCATATATTAATAAAACCTGAGCGTATCGAAATACGATATAATCCTGGTCGCTTCTTGTTTCAAAGGAATAAGGCGCATTTTTCCAGTTCACATATTTTTCGATACTGTACGGAGTTGTCCAGCTTTCCCCGTTATATGGCGCACCGTTAACGATCATTTTATCATTTTCATCCCGCACATTGTATTTCAGGCGGGGATCCCTGTTTAGCTTGTAGTTGGCAGGATTGAACAAAGGGGACTGGCCAATGGGTAAGCCATCGGTTGCTTCAAATTCATCAACAAAATTTTTAAGGGCCGATAGCGAGTGTCCATGTGCTCCAATCAGATCCGGGTTATGATCGTTGTTGGTGATCATAGGAGCATCGGGTTTCAAAAACCTTACGGAAAATATAATCTCCGGATTATTCTCCTGCCCCTCTGTTAAAAACAATTTTTGATAATCGTTGTACAAACTAAATTTTCCTGCGTTGATAATCTCGTTTGCGACAGCAGCGGCTTCTGCCCATTTATTATTATGCATAAGTACCTGGGCTTTTAACGCCAATGCTGAACCTTTTACAGCATGCCCGGTATATGAATTGTTGGGCAATCCGGCTACTGCTTTTTCTACATCCTGTAAAACCTGAGCAACAACAACATCTTTTGAGCTCTGTTTCACCTGCGCTTCCTCGATGGTAACCGGCGTCGTGTACAAAGGAACTCCGCCGTAAAATTCTGTAAGGATAAAATAAAAGTAAGCTCTCAGAAAGTATGCCTCCGCTTTGTACATGGTGCGGTTTGCTTCCGGCATGGGTGCTTTATCCGCATTTGCTAAAAATATATTGGCTCTCGAAATACCAACATAACAATCGTTATAAATGTTTGTAACCACGCTGCCCGTGGTCGGCTCGATGATGCCCTGGGCAATTGCCGGATACTGCTTGGTGTAAGCAATATCAGTTAAGCCATCCCAAATCATGCGCCCATGATTAAAGGTGGTTCTGTCTCTCATTACATTATATATGCCTGTTAGCCCCATTTTCACATCTGCTTCTGTATTCCAGAAGGTTTCGCTGGCTATCTGATCATTTGGATTTTTATCCAGAAAATCTTTTTTGCAGGATGTAAAAACAAGCGACATATATGCAGCACTTATGATGAATATTTTTTTCATTACCAAAATATTTAATTAGAATTTAATGTTTACGCCTCCGGCAAAAATTTTCAATTGGGGGTAGGTCTGGAACAGACCGCTTGCGCTTCTTTCGGGATCTGCTGCAGGGTATTTGGTTTTGGTTAATAAATTATCACCGGATACAAAAACCCGTATACTTTTCGCCATTATTTTGCGGGAAACAGATGCGGGCATATTGTATCCTACAGTAAGATTTTTTAAGCGGAAATAAGAAGCCTCTTTTAAATAATAGGTCGACCTTGTGCCTGTAACCGGACCATAACCATCGCGATATATGGCCGGAGCGGTATTGGAATTGTTTGTAGACGTCCAGGCATTCTTTGCAAAATCAACTGTTGGGGCGCTGCCTTGTATAAAGGGATCTATGCCCCAACCATTTACAATAAACTTTTGTCCCTGTACGCCTTGAAAAAAGCTATTTAAATCGAAATTCTTCCAGGATACATTTAAAGAACCTCCATAAAAGAATGTAGGATAAGCACCATCTACTACAACCCTGTCCTTACTATCAATTACATTGTCATTGTTTTGATCTTTAAACTTAAGATCTCCGGGTTTAGGATTGAAAGGATGTTTTGGTGCTTTGTTGATTTCTTCCTGCGATTGAAAGATGCCGATCATTTCAGTGAGATAATAAGATCCCCAGGGGAGACCCTCCTGAATAGTTGTTGTTCCGCCAAAGCTGGGTGCTTTAACTCTTAGTACTTCGTTTTTAAAAGTGGTTAAATTAAAGCTGGCGCTATAAGTAATATCACCCATCTTATTTCTGTGTCTTAATTCAAACTCAAAACCGGTGTTTTTCATTTTTGCATAATTCACTGTGGGCGAGGAAAGGCCAACGCTGGCAGGAATATCTATGCCGTAAAGAATGTCATCTGTTACCTTATTAAAATAATCCGCTGTGAAAGAGATCAATCCATTTTTTGCGCTTATATCAATTCCAAAATCTGTCACAGTTGTTGTTTCCCACTTAAGAGATTTATCAGTTAATCTGGTTACTGCTACGCCCTGGTCTACAGCATTACCAAATGCGTAACCATTGATAGATAAGATATTCTGGTATGGATATAGACCTATATTTTGATTACCCAATTTCCCCCAAGAGGCTCTTAATTTTAATTCGTCAAGCCAGGAAACATCTTTCATAAAGTTTTCCTCCGATAAGCGCCAGCCTGCAGATACGGAAGGAAATAATCCCCAGCGATGATCTTCGGCAATCCGAGAAGAACCATCGTAGCGGAAGTTGGCTTCCAATAAATATTTATTCCTGAAGTCATAATTCAATCTGCCAAATACAGATTGCAACGCCCAGTCCTCAGATGAACCGTTTAATGTTTGTCCGTTGGTAGATCCGGCAGCCAGCTCGGTAAGATCAGGCGTTGGAAAGGTTGTTCTCCTTCCTTCTAAAAAACGCCAATTATTTGCCTCCTGGCTATAACCTAGAAGAACTTTTACACCATGATCGTCCGCAATTGTTTTTGTATAGTTTAGTGTAGAGTAAAACGTAGTTAAGATATTACGCCCTGTAAAATCCCTCACGCCTGTTGCGTATGATGTTGATGTTGCAGCAAGGGTATTATCTGAGTAGAAGTAAGATGGTACATTGCGCTCACTGTGCTTATCGAAATAGTCATCGTAGTTAATCGCACCCTTAACGCCAAAAACAAGATCTTTTGTTAGGTTAATATCTACATTGGCTTGTCCGGAAATAGAATACGTTTTGTGCCTTATATTTCCATAGCTTAATGCAGATAATGGGTTCCTGTTGTGCCAGGCAGCATTGTTATATCTCCATGTCCATCGTCCGCTTCCGTCAGTAAGGTAGGGCATGTAATTTGGTCCTGCAGTGTAGGCAAGCAACATAAACTCGCTGCTACCCATTACAGGTTCAATCCTATCCTGGTAATTTGCCAACATGTTTGCGCCAAACGAAACAACATTATTCAATTTAGAGTTAAGGCTAAACATCATATTGTAGCGTTCATAATTAAAGGCCTTGTTAAGTCCTTTCTGATCAAGTTTACCGAGGGCAAAATTGAAATTGGTTTTTTCATTTCCGCCGTTCAGTGAAAGGTGATGATTTTGTGAACTACCATTATCTATCATTGCATCTAACCAGTTAAAATTTGGATATTTAATCCTGTCTGTTGCATTCTTAAAAGCATCGATTTCAGTTTGCGAAAAATAATTTATATCGTTTGCCCGCTGGTTAGCCTTGTTCCAATAACTCATAAAATCAGCGGAATTTGTAACAAACTCAGGCATACGTGTGGGCTGGTGTATTTGATAATTTCCACTGTACTCAATATTTATATTGCCAGATATGCCTTTTTTAGTAGTTACGAGTATTACCCCATTTGCGGCCCTTGCTCCATAAATAGATGCTGAGGCAGCATCTTTTAATACAGATATGGATTCTATATCTTCCGGATTGATTCCGGTTAAGGTACCTTGCACACCATTTATGAGTACTAAGGGAGAGCTACCGGCACTGCTAAATGTTCCTAACCCCCGAATACGCAGGGTAGCGTTATCTCTACCAGGCTCCCCTGAACTTTGAACTACCTGCAAACCGGCGACCTTACCCTGAAGAAGGTTTTCAACATTTGTAACCGGGCGTCTTTTTAACTCAGTACCCGAAACCGCAGCTACTGAACCCGTAAGATTTATTTTTCGTTGAGTTCCATATCCCACTACTATTACTTCGCCTAAAGCGTCGGAAAGTTGCATCAGTTGAATGGTAACAGTAGACCGGCCTTTAACGCTCACCTCTTGTGTAGCGTAGCCGGCATAACTAAATACCAGTGTGCTGTTAGCAGGTGCATTTATTGTAAAGAAGCCTGCTACGTTCGTTTGGGTTCCGGTAGTGGATCCTTTTACCAATACTGATACTCCAGCCAACGCAGTATCCGTGGATATTACTTTACCCGAAACGCTGGTTTGTGAAAATAACTGGGAAGAGAAAATCATTAAAAGAAATGGAAAGGTCCGCAACAAAATATTTTGGTGAACCAGACGCGAAGATTTTTTCCACATGGCAACTTAGTTTTGTATTTTTAAATTCTACAGCAATCAGGTATCAAATCTATCTCGTTAAATTTCATATATAAATATTCAATTTGATATTTGAGATGTACCATTTGATATTTTTAAAATCTCTTTTTTTGAGATTATATTTAGAACTTCAGCTTACATAATATGCTTTCATGGTAAACTATTATCAATATCTGCCCATAAGTGAAGAAGATGAAAACTGGGGGCTTTCAGTACTAAATACCGGGTGTACAAGAATAAAATCAAACGAGCAATACCCATATAGGCATCATCCGGCACATCATTATTTTAACTGGCAGAAGGGGCGTATTTTAAACGAGTACCAACTAATATATATAGTTGGTGGAGAAGGCGTTTTTGAATCATCAAGTATAGGTGAAAAGAAAGTGGAAGAGGGTTCTGTTATTATTTTATTCCCTGATGAATGGCACCGTTTTAAACCGAATGTAAATACAGGCTGGGATGAATATTGGGTAGGATTCAAAGGTGACGTGATCGATGCTATAATGAAAAAGAATTTCTTTCACCGCGAAGAAGCATTATTGCCTATAGGCTTTCATGAAGAAATGATAATACTGCTGACAGAAATAATGGAGCAAACAAAAAAGGAAGGACCGGGTTATCAGCCTCTAATTTCAGGTGCTGTATTACATTTATTAGGACATACACATTCGTTTACAAAACAAAAAGTTTTCGAGAATGAAGGCTTACTTGAAATCACTATTAATAAAGCGATAGTATTACTAAGGACCCGCATTGATGAACACATTGCTATGCAAAAAATTGCCGATGAATTACAGGTAAGTTATGCCTGGTTTCGTAAAATGTTCAAGCTATATACCGGCATAGCGCCACAACAATATTTTATTCAATTGAAAATTGAAAAAGCGAAAATGCTTTTAGGAGACCCTTTGAAATCCGTTAAAGAAATAGCTTACGATCTAAAGTTTGAATCATCTTTTTATTTTTCAAAACTATTTAAAGAAAAAGTAGGACTATCTCCTGAGCAGTATAAAAAGAAATTTATCACCGGTATTTAAAATTCGATGTAGCATTGTTTAGCAAGGCTATAGTACGTTGCGTCATTTACTTGTTTGTATTCAAACACAGGCGCATTTTATCTACTTACTGAATTTATATAAAGACTTGTTCCATTTTTTCGCATGAAACGTATTTCAGATTGGCTTGATCGGTAAATTCGTCGTTGACTATTTTTACTCTACATACGCGATGTAAGTAAAGTCAGCCTTTATAAAGATAGAAACACCAAGAGGGCGCGGCATATCATAAAAACTTGAAAATGAGTGAATAAAAAGTAAAATAGAGTAAAACAAGTAAGGATCACTGGTATGTGATCCTTACTTCCGGAGGTCCCGAGCGGATTCGAACCGCTGTAGGAGCTTTTGCAGAGCTCAGCCTAGCCACTCGGCCACAGGACCATGATTAATTGCAATGTTTTTCCGCAATGAGAATACAGTTTATATTTCTGCAATCAGAACCGCTTTTTGCGGCGTGGCAAAAGTAGGATATTTTTATGAAGAATTTTTACCGATACATCACAAATTACATAGACAGGAATGCAACGTATTGCCGAATCAGAGTTGATCATAAACAGCCGTGGCGCTATCTATCATCTTGATGTAAGACCCGAAGAGCTGGCCAAATCCATCATTACTGTTGGTGATCCCGACAGGGTGAAAGAAGTCAGTAAACATTTCGATTCTATTGAAATCAAAAGGCAATACCGGGAATTTATCACTCACACGGGCTATATCGGGAAAAAAAGGCTGACCGTTATTTCTACCGGAATTGGCACAGACAATATTGATATTGTTTTAAATGAACTGGATGCACTGGTAAATATTGATTTTGAAACACGTTCTGTAAGAGAACAGCTGACCACCCTTCAAATTATCCGAATTGGCACTTCAGGATCTTTACAAAAAGATATACCCGTCGACAGCTTTCTTGCATCTACACATGGGTTGGGAATAGATAATTTGCTGAATTTTTACCGTAATACGCAAAACGAGGAAGATAAGCAATTGCTTCATTCCTTTATAACCCATACCCAACTACACAACAGTATTTCATACCCTTATATCAATAGTTGTAGTGCATCTCTCATGAAGCATTTCGTAAAGAATTTCCACCATGGTATCACCGTTACCTGTCCCGGTTTTTATGGACCGCAGGGCAGAGTATTAAGATTGGGTTTAAGCAATCCTGCCTTAATAGACCGGCTGACCGATTTTTCATTTGGGCAGCATCGAATCACTAATTTCGAAATGGAGACCGCAGCGATTTATGGGCTTGGAAAAATGCTTGGACATCATTGTTTATCATTAAGCGCCATTGTGGCCAACAGGATACACCGGAACTTTTCGAAGGATGGAAATGCTGCCATAGAAAAGCTTATAAAAGAAACGTTAAACGTAATTAACAACAGCTGATTACTTTAAAAAGCAATTGAATATTTATCATATTCGTTATGTATTAACACGGCGGAGGAGGCTGGCCAACGACCACCAATATTGAAAAATTAAAGTAATATTATACGCTGAAATAGCTTTCAATCTATGGAAATACAATTTCACAAATACCAGGGCACAGGAAATGATTTTATCATATTAGACAATAGGGATCAGAGGTACGGGGAGTTGACCAATGAGCAGGTGTTTTTTTTGTGCGATCGCCGCTTCGGGATCGGTGCCGATGGCCTTATGTTACTGAATCTGAAAGATGGTTATGATTTTGAAATGACCTATTACAATGCCGATGGGCGGGAGAGCAGTATGTGCGGAAATGGAGGCCGATGCCTGGTGAAATTTGCTTACGACCTGGGAATTCGCAAAGAAATGTATCACTTCCTGGCTGTTGACGGTGATCACGACGCAGAAATAGACCTTGATGGCATTGTTAGTCTCAAAATGAAGAATGTAACAGGAATAAAAACAAATCATGGAGATTTTATTCTTGATACAGGCTCACCACACTATGTAAAGCTGATCACCAACGTGATGGATTTTGATGTGTACAAAAAAGGAAAAGAGTTACGCAATAGTGCGGCTTTTGCCGAAGAAGGTATCAACGTGAATTATGTAGAACAAAAAAAAGATGACGAGATTATTGTAAGAACATACGAACGCGGAGTTGAAAACGAGACCTTTTCCTGCGGCACAGGCGTAACCGCCGCCGCCCTTGTTTGCTATCACAACGAAAACGGATTTAATGATGTCACTGTACAAACCCGTGGAGGAAAATTAACCGTTGAATACGACCGCATAGACGATGATCACTACGAAAACATCTGGCTCTGCGGCCCCGCCGAAAAAGTGTTTGAAGGAAATATGCTGATCAGCTAATGTGCTAATGTGCAGAATACAATTTTGCTCTGAAGCACTATCTTCCTAACTTTCTATCCATCTATCTCACATCGTACATCTAACTTCGTACTTCTAACTTCCAAACCCCTACCCCCTACCCATCTGTCTTAAAAAAGCAACATGTGAGGCGACTGCATATCTTACCCGGGGGTATTCAATGTAGGCAATCCCATACTCCTGGCATGCCTGCCGGATGATCTTACTGATGGCAGGATAGTGGATATGCGATATTTTAGGAAATAAATGATGCTCTATCTGGAAATTCAATCCACCGACCAGCCAGGAAACAAGTTTATTATTGGTAGCAAAATTTGCAGTGGTCTTAATCTGGTGGATAGCCCATTCATCTTCAAGTTTATTTGTTTCTATGTTGGGCACAGGGAAGGCGGTGTGTTCAACAGTATGAGCCAACTGGAATACCAAACTTAGCACAAGCCCCGCCACAATGGTGAAGATCAAAAAGCTGATAAGCCATGAAGTAAAGCCAACCATATAAATAGGCAATCCAACAAAAAGGAATAGATGAAATAATTTGAAAGCCCAGAACTCAATATGATCTTGAACCGACATTTTCTTCAATGGCATGCTGCCAACCCTGGCTTTAAAATACTTCTGATAGTCCAATACGAAGATCCAGAAGATATACAGTAGCGAATACAGTCCCCAGAAATAAATATGCTGGTATTTATGTAACCTGTATTTTTTTTGCGTTGAGCTCATACGCATCCAGGGTTGAATATCTATATCATCATCCACTCCGTCAACATTAGTATAGGCGTGATGGATAACATTGTGCTTAACATTCCACATAAAACTGTTGCCACCCAATATATTAAGTGATAAAGCTGCCAGGGTGTTTACCCATTTATATTTGCTAAAGCTGCCATGGGCACCGTCATGCATCACATTAAATCCGATTGCGGCCACAACCCCCCCTAAAATCACGCTTTCAAGGATGGCCCAAAAAGGGGCAGGCGTAAAAAATACCAGGTGTATATAGATGAAAATAAAACTGGTCATTAACACAACAGCCTTTATAAATAAGCTGTAATTACCGGTTGTGGAGGCGCCTACTTCCTCAAAATAAGTACTGATTCTTCTTTTGAGTTCGGAATGAAAAGACTGAGGGACATTGGAAAATTTTGGAACTAACATCGAAAACTGTTTAATAAATTAAAATTGTCGCAAAGGTAGCCTTTTAGGGCCGATCTCCGTGTTAAAAGATCAATTAGTATACCATATCAACGTTTGTTTGGGAATTATGTTTCAATTTGAATAAGGGAGTCTAAGTTTTTTAAGCCAATCTGTTTTTCGCATGTAAATCCTTCCCCATATTTCACCCCAATTCTTTTCCCCAACATCCTCGCCCTTGCAATAACGCTATCGAGAAAATCAGGGGAGGATATATAGGTTTGCTCGCCTTTGGACGCATTATCCGGGTTATAAAACTGTGTACTGTAGGCCTCAATAGCCCTCATACGCTGTTCAAACACATCGCTGATATCGATTACCAATTGCGGTTCATGATACCAATCCTGCAAATAATGCAATATGTATTTAGGCCGCCAACGCTCCTGTGATTTACCATTCCCGTCCTTGGTTTCAATTTTGGTAAGTCCGGATAAAAAGCACGCATCCGAGATCAGGTGCCCCGCCCTGCCATGATCCGGATGACGATCATTGAGCGCATTTGCCAGAACCATTTCAGGCTGGTAAGTCCGTATCGCCTGTATCAGTTGTATCTGGTGACTTTCATCATTCGTAAAAAATCCATCTCGCATTTTAAGATTTCCCCGCACGGACACCCCCAGTATCTTCGCCGCTTCAGCCGCTTCAGCATACCTTATCTCGATGCTTCCGCGGGTTCCCAATTCACCCTGCGTAAGATCCAGGATGCCAACTTTTTTTCCATTCTTTATCTCGTTTAGGATAGTACCAGAACAACCAAGTTCTATATCATCGGGATGAACGCCAATAGCCAGTATATCAAGCTTCATATTGTCAGTTAAGGTTGCAAATGTAAATAGTCTGCTGCCAATCTTATTTTCAGCGGCGGAAGTTAACAAAAGTTCCTGTTTTGGCTCTTTGAATGCAGTGAAGTAATTTCGCCAAACTTTAATTTATTCGTGATACGGGAAAGGTGTGACGTGAGAATATCAGATACTTGATTTCACTTTTCACCTCTCACGTCTTACGATTGATGCGACAACAACATTCATCATTTTAAATTCTTATATGGCTTACGATGTAATTGTTTTAGGCAGTGGCCCCGGCGGATATGTGGCTGCTATCAGAGCTTCGCAGTTAGGTTTTAAAACAGCAATCGTTGAAAAAGAAAGTTTGGGTGGAATTTGTTTGAACTGGGGTTGTATTCCTACCAAAGCCCTTTTGAAAAGTGCACAGGTTTTTGAATACGTCAAACACGCAAAAGATTATGGTATTGAAGCAACCGGTCAGCAAAATTTTGAGGCAATCATTAAACGCAGTCGTGGAGTTGCAGATAAACAAAGCAAAGGAATCCAGTTCCTGATGAAAAAAAATAAGATCGATGTTATCATGGGATTTGGAAAGCTGAAAAGCAAGGGACAACTGGAGGTAACTGCGGCAGATGGTAAGTCGCAGATAGTAGAAGGCAAGCATATCATTGTTGCAACCGGGGGGCGTAGCCGTCAATTACCGAATTTGCCTATCGATGGTAAAAAAATAATCGGTTACCGTGAAGCGATGGTTTTGCCACAACAACCTAAAACTATGATCGTAGTAGGAAGTGGCGCCATAGGAATTGAATTCGCTTATTTCTATAATACGCTTGGAACAAAAGTTACGGTGGTTGAATTTCTGCCAAGGATCGTGCCTGTTGAAGACGAAGACATTTCGAAAGAGCTTGAAAAGAATTTTAAGAAGAATGGCGTTGAAATAATGACCAGCAGTGAAGTAACAAAAGTTGATACGAGTGGCAATGGCGTGAAAGCAACAGTAAAAACGCAAAATGGAGAGGTGACGCTTGAAGCGGATATCCTGTTAAGCGCAGTGGGTGTTTCAGCAAATATTGAAGGCATTGGCCTGGAGGAAACAGGGGTTAAAACAGACAAGGGTAAGATCACCGTTGATAAATTTTATCAGACAAATGTTGCGGGCATCTATGCGATCGGTGATTGCGCCCCGGGACAGGCACTTGCACACGTTGCCTCTAAGGAAGGAATTATTTGCGTCGAAAATATTGCATTTGCCGAAAAGAAATTCCAACACAAGCCAGAGCCGATTGATTATAATAATGTTCCGGGTTGTACCTATTGTTCGCCCGAAATTGCTTCAGTAGGCTATACAGAAAAGCAGGCAAGAGAAGCCGGATATGAAGTGAAGGTTGGAAAATTCCCATTAAGTGTTTCAGGAAAAGCACTTGCATCCGGGCACCCCGAAGGGTTCGTAAAGGTGATCTTCGATGCCAAATACGGTGAATGGCTCGGCACACATATGATCGGGTACAACGTAACAGAGATCATTGTGCAAACGGTTACAGCCCGTAAATTGGAAACTACTCATCACGAGGTGCTAAATAGCATACATCCTCATCCCACCATAAGCGAAGCAATAAAAGACGCGATCGAAGTGGCTTACGGGGAAGCAATTCATTTGTAGGGGGCGGTCGACCATCCACCGACGACAGACGCCGGAAATCAAAGCAATCATTTTCTTCGGTCGACGGTGGTCGGTCGACTTTTCAGCAATTAGTCTTTACCTTACAACATGCAAGTATCCATCTGGGAAAAAGAAAGTTTTTATGCCCCCAAAGATGTTGTCATCGCGGGCAGCGGCCTGGTAGGTCTATGGTGCGCTTACTATCTCAAAAAACACTACCCGAAGGTTTCGATAACAATAATTGACAGAGGAATAATACCAACAGGTGCAAGTACCCGTAACGCAGGTTTTGCCTGTTTTGGAAGTGCTACTGAATTATTGGAAGACACCGCCAGCATGGGTGAAGAGAAAATGCTCGAGCTGGTTGAGATGAGATGGCTTGGATTGGAACGTATCCGAAAAGTGTTCAAGGACAAACCCATTGATTTTGAAATAGCAGGCGGTTACGAACTGATCACAGAACAGGATGAGATCCAAAAAAAAGAATTGAATGCAAGGTTGAATGTACTCAATTCGGTATTGGGCAAGGTTATCAACAAAAAAAATATTTTCAGGTTATCAGATAAGAAAATAAAAAATTTCGGTTTTCACCAGGTTACTCACCTGATCGAAAACAAACTGGAAGGTTTTCTCCATTCGGGTAAGCTATGTCAATATCTGCTTCAACTGGTTCAGGCAGCCGGTGTCACGGTTCTTAACTCCATAGAGATAACGGGTCACGAGCAAATCGGTGAACATGTGGTGCTGTATACCAATCAACAGATACATATAACATGCAGCAAACTGTTGGTTTGTACAAATGGATTTGCAAAACAGTTATTACCCGAACTGGATCTTGTTGCGGCAAGAGGGCAAATACTGGTGACCTCTGAAATCCCAAATTTAAAATTCACGGGCACTTTTCATTACGATGGAGGGTATTATTATTTCCGTAATCTGGGTAAGCGTGTGTTGGTGGGTGGAGCCAGGAATAAAGCGTTGGAAGAAGAAACCTCTTCCGAGATGATAACGACCGAAAAAATTCAGAAGGAGTTAGAATATTTTCTCTCAAAATATATCCTGCCCGGTGAAGAGTTCCTGGTCACAGACAGGTGGAGTGGTATTATGGGGATGGGGCCTGAGAAAATGCCTATCGTTCAAAAAATCTCAGACAATATTTTTTGCGCCGTACGTTTGGGCGGCATGGGCGTAGCACTTTCGCCGGTGATCGCAGAAAAAATGGCCCATATGATGTTTCGATAATAGTGATAGGCCGGTCAGGGAAGACTTGCTTTTACAAGTTTATAGGCTTTACTTTTCGCCCCAATTTTTAAGTAATACAGGCCATTCCGGAAGCTGCTTATATTGAGCTGCATTGTTTTAGCGGTGATGTTCGATTGCAGTACCAATTGGCCGAGATGGTTGTGAATACGAATGCGATCGCCTGTCAGATCTCCCGCGGCTCCTGTGTTTACAGTGATCGTATTATCTGCAGGATTTGGGTAAACGATAACCGATTGTATCAAAAAGCTATCCACCGGAAGTTCCACGGGCATGGGAAGTAAAGGCCCTGAACTGCCCTGCGAATATAACAATGCATGACGGGGCCCGCCCTCCGCAAACAGGGCTCTCATTCTGTCTCTTTGACCATTTGTAAACATATTGGTACAGGCATCGTAAGTGACATCCATAAAATTCATGTACATGCTTCCTGATGCTGAATTGTCGCAGGCAGCAGCCGTCACACCCGAAGGACAACCGGGCGTAGGGCCTTTTTGTGGAGGAGTGTCAGCAACCTCATCATCCCCACAAAATCGGTCGCCCCATATATGTTTCAATCCCAGCCAGTGACCGATCTCATGAACTGCTGTCCTTCCAAGGTTATATGGTGCGGTGGCGGTTCCGAGCGTACCGAAGGCGCTGTATCTCAAAACAATTCCATCTTTTTCTTTGGATGCACCAATCGGACTCGAGTACCCAACCATTCCGGGCGACAACTTCCCCACCCAGATATTTAAATATCGATCGGCATCCCACGCATCATCTCCCCCTCTTCTGGAAAATTTAATCCCATCGTCTGAACCAAAATAAGAATTGTTGGTTTTCTTCCATACAATCCCGCGAGTCGGTCTTCCCTGTGGATCAATGGTGGCGGGTGTAAATTCAATGAAACAGTCTGCAGCCAGTGATTTAAAATAATCCGGCAGTTCGGTAACTGAAGTATTTAGCATACGGTAATCTCTATTCAACACGTCCAACTGAGACCGAACCTGCTCCTCCGTTATCTTTTGTTCGACACTATTATACAGCACATGTACCACAACGGGTATCTTAATAACGGCCAATCCGTTTCCTTCGATACCCGAAGCGACCATCCTGGGTTCACTATAAAATGACCAGTTTTTAATGAATGATTCAAGATCCTGTGCTTTTTGAACAAGCCCCGGGTTTTTGGTGCTTTCTATTTTAGAATATTCCTTTGAGGTGCATCCAGTCTGCGCCAGGCAGCCAGCTGTTATGAAGGTCAGTAAGCAGAACAATAGTATTAAATGCCGCATGATAAATTCTTTCATGAATTGCTGAACCATCATAGGGGCGGACAAGTAATTTCATACGGATTTGTTTCTCTTTTTCAAGAAAGATATTGGAATAATATAAAAAGTATTAATGGCATTTCGGGATCGACAATGCCGGCATTCTACGGGATCAATGATCAGGGGTTACAAGATTCAACTTATAAACGAGCCACTCTGCAGAAGAAGGAATTGAGCGGTGTTCAGGTGATAAGCGTTGTAAAACAATCAATTTTATTTCATAAATCAAAATTACCCGTAATAAATTTTATGTTTTCTTTACTAATCACTTATTGATAGAATGCTATTTTTGACCCCTCAGACGAAATACCATGAATAAGATGCGGAATGTTTTAGTGATCTGCCTTTTTTTATTTGCCTGCAATACTGAACCCGATACTGGGAAAGATGGAACTATAGACGATGGCGGAGTTGCTGCTCCTGCTGTTATTCCTTTTTCTATTGTTAATGAATACCCCCATGATACCGCCTCCTATACTGAAGGTTTAACATTTTACAACGGTCAGCTTTATGAAAGTACAGGCGCCACTTCAACCATTTCAAACAACGGAACCTGGATAGGACCAGTGGAACTAACAACGGGCAAACTTCAAAAGAAAATTGATTTAGGCACCGCCTGGTTTGGCGAGGGAATCACTTTTTTGAACGATAAAATATACCAGCTCACATATCAAACACACAAAGGCTTTGTGTATAATGCTAAAACCCATCAAAAGCTGAAAGAATTTACTTACAATACCGAAGGCTGGGGATTTACGAATGATGGCAAAAACCTGATCATGAGCGATGGAACCAGCAGTTTATATTTTCTAGACCCGGAATCGTTGAGGGTTCTAAATGTGATTGGTGTAGCAGATAACAATGGGCCAACAGCCAATATTAACGAACTGGAATTCATTAACGGATTTATCTACGCCAATCAATGGCAAACACCCTATATTCTTAAAATCGATCCTGCAAGCGGTAAAGTAGTCGGGCGGATGGATTTTTCAAAAATGGTAGCTCAGATCAGCAACCAGTATCCGGATGCAGAGGAATTCAATGGCATCGCCTTTGATAGTGTTACCTCCAAAGTATACGTGACCGGTAAAAAATGGCCGAAGCTATACGAGATCAAAATCTTTTGATTTTTATCGACCCAAAAATAAGTGTCATACCACAGGTGGTCCTCTTTGTGTCTTAGTGCCTTTGAGACAAACTTTAGCCACCAAGACACGGAGACACAAAGGAGAAATACAAATAATAAAGATTAAATATTATTTAGAAATTATATAGATCAGTGAACTCGCTTTTTTGTTATTAGAAAGCGCTTTGATATTTGAAATAGCACCATTCCAGAATCCTTTAATAAGATTTGAATGACCAGTCTTATATTTTTCACTCAGGAGACTTACATAAAAGCTATCGAACCACATAGGTCTTATTTTCTTTACCTGCAGTCCGTGCGATCCTGCTAATTTTTGCATGGCTTCCGGAGAAAAATGATACAAATGCCGGGGCGTATCATACGCAGCCCAGTATTCTTTATATATGGCTGCATCATAAGAAATATAATTGGGCACCGCAATAAAAAGGATCCCGCCGGGTTTCAGTATTTCTTTTATTCGCTCAAGATATTCGTGAAGCGCATGTACATGTTCGAGTACATGCCATAAAGTAATCGCATCAAAGCTATCCTTGCCAAATTCAAATAATTTTGAAGAGTCCTGCAGTTGCAGAGAATGAAGATCAGCAGCCTTTTTACGCGCTTGTTCATCAGGTTCTAAAGCCGACACTGTCCACCCCGCTTTAGCCATCCGCACAGCAAATGCACCGGTTCCGGCACCGAGGTCCAATAAATTTCCCTTTGACAGATGTGTGTGCGAGTGAATGATATTTCGCTTGTTGTTTACAGTGATCCCTCGCACAAAGCGGTACATGCGATTAACAATTCCTTTATTAGTATCCGTATGCGAGATATACTCTTCTGAGCGATAAAAACGACCGATGGAATCCTGGTCAGGAACGGCTTGGGTAAATCTTAATGAACAATTGCTACAATGCCATATTTCGAAAAGTTCATGCGATACTGTATGATCAGTAGCCGATAAACTTTTCGCTATTTGAATGGAATAACAGGATGGACATTTACTATAAAAAATTCTATCGGTCACACCTTTTTGTTTATGAATATGCCACGCTTTTGACGTGGCATGACGAACAAATCTGGAATATTCTATTTAGGAACGCTGATCGTCTGCTGGTTATTCACCGAACCGGCGCCCGTCCCACTCCGAAAAAAATGGAAGAAAATAACAACAACGGCAATGGTGGCGAGGATCAATGCGTATATCCACCAGGATTCTTTTTCCACATACACCGTTTCTTCATTCAGGTAATCCGTCATGGCAGTGTTGGTTACTTCTTTGTCGCCAACCAGCATGGTATGTTGGGCATTGGTGCGTATGACCCTTTCTGCCGGTACCGGTTCGAGATAGGAAACCAGGTTTGACTTCGCTTCAAATACAATTTCGCCTGAAACATCTGTTTTCAGAATACCGACATTTTCCCATTTCACCTCTTGCTGCGTCCTTATCTTATTTCTGAGTTCATATGCCCATTCGTTATACCACCTGATCGCCTCGTAGTCGGCTATTTCTTTTTGTGCGGCCAGATAGGTAAAAAAATCTTTGTCGGGTGCATCAAAGTATCGGTCGAAACGATAATGATAGGAAGGCCCGATGATCTGTTTGTTGATAAAATCGGTCTGCGCCGGTTTTCTTTCCACGTAAATAGTACCCAGCCCGGGAATACTCAGGCTCTTGTGCTGTACCAGATAACTATTAAGCGCTTCTACCATGCTGCGATACAACAATTTTTTGGTTAGAGAAGAAGGACGACACTCAACCGACGACACTCAACCGTGTATCTTCGGTTGACTGTCGTCCTTCGACTATTATGCTTCTCATTCGTTACTAAGCTGCGAAACAACAATTTTTTGGTTAGAAAGAAAAATTTAAATGGTGGAAGAAGGTCGACCGTCGACCGTCCGCGATTCACTTTTGATTAAATGAATACACAATCCCTCCGAGAATGTTGAAACCAAAAACCTGGTACTGATTCCACCGCTCGTATTTGTTATTGAAGATATTATTCATCTGAAGCCAGAGATTAAAGTTCTTTGTGATGCGGAATTCGGCTCCGGCATTCAAATCAAATGCAGCTCCACCTTTGTAGTTGGTATTGTT
>JACMLY010000030.1 GCA_014379345.1 Chitinophagaceae bacterium | reverse complement strand
TGTTGCTTTCTGAAAGCATTGATAATGATCCTGACGCCCAGCAGCAAGGTATAGATGGCCATTATGGGACGCAGATAGATCAAATGCGTTTCTCCTAATTTAGTGAGTAGAATAGCGCCGAGGATGGCGCCGATGATGCCGGGTATCAGGAGTGCCTTAAATAATTTTTTATTGACGTTCCCGAAACGATAATGACTATACCCGGAAGCGCCGCTGGCAAACATTTCTGCTGTGTGAATGCTGCCGCTGATGGCGGCCGGCGAAATACCGGCGGAGTTTAAGATTGTTGCACTGGTAACTCCATACCCCATTCCCAGTGCGCCGTCAACTAACTGTGCCAAAAAACCAGCCAACACCATCCAGTGAAAATTTTTATCGAGGGTCTGATACCATTTAGCTGTATCATCAGCCATCCGTTGAAAAGGCAGATACGAAAAAATAAAATGCCCTACCAGCATCAGCGCAAACCCGATCAGGGAATACGTTGCTATCTTTCTCCATCTTACTTCTTTTTCTACTGATTCTTTCTCGACCAAGATCTTCGTAATCTTATTCAGCTTTTTAACCTTGTATTCAAAATTACCGTTAAGCTTATTTCTTATTTTATGAAGATTGTCGATCACCGAAGCCAATTCAGCCGGCAACGCTTCCTGCAAAACTTCTTTTAACCTTTTTGCAATGGTCGGAGATTTTCCATTGGTTGAGATGGCTACTTTGAGGTCACCTTTCTGTACAACAGAACTTAAATAAAAATCACAGAGTTCGGGCTTATCGGCCACATTTACCAATTTACCCAGCTTCTTTGCTTCATCCCTTATCTGACTGCTCATTTCATGATCGTCGATTGCAATGATAACTATATCGGTCAGGTCAAGATCGCTGTTAAGAAAGGGGCGTTCTATCAGTTCAATGTTCGCATGCTGATCAGCGAGGCTACGAACATCGTCACCGATTGTAATAGAAACCAGCCGCATATTGGTCTTAGGCGAATTCTGCAGAATAGCCGAAAGCTTTTCATGACCTACTTTACCCCCACCAATGATGAGAACAGATAAGGTTTCCAGTTTAAGAAATACCGGAAAAAGGTTGTTACTCCCTTTATCCTCCTGAATATCTATATGTTCTGTAACCGGCTGTTCCAAATTAAATGTTTAACCTCACCCCCAACCCCCTCTCCGTCCTTCGACAAGCTCAGGAGAGGGGGCTTAGAAACGAGCACTGATAAATACATTAAATACATTAAACTTAGTCTGACAATAATGCTAGTATATTATAGTTCGTCCTATTCGCGTTCATTCGCGCCTCATTTAGCGTTCATTCGCGTATCCAGATTATGAAAATAGAATATCCTCGCTGCGTGAATGCTTCTGTATCTGTTCCCTGCAGCCAGTTGTTGAAAAACATTCATATATCCCAGCTGTATATTATCATGTGCGTTCAAATGATAACTAAATCCTGCAAAAAAACGGTTCTGGTCAAAATAGTTATAGACGATCTCTTTTCCCGCATTGATATGTAATTCATCATTCAAAATAAATGACCAGGTGTTGGGTGCAAATGGCTTTTTTGCCAATGGGAAAACCGCCAAAAAATTATACCGCACCTTCCAGTTAAACTGATGGCCTTCTCCCAGTTCATTATCGTTTTTAATTTTGCGGCGAAACCTTTCTTCCAAACGCACCCATTGCATTAATCGTAAACGTTGATACCTGGTATGCCACTGTATCTGCTGCCATGGTCTGTGTTCGGGTTGAGAAATATTTTTATGATTATCGGAAGGATAATGTGTAATGTAGGCGTATCCCAAGGTAAGTTTCGTGTTATCGTTAATATAATGCGTTACACCCAACCTTGCGATACTCTGGGAAAAATTCGTGAAAAATTCTTCCTTTGTGCGCAAATGAAGATCCACCCACATTCCCCATTTATTACTAAAACGGGTCTGATTAAAATATCCTAGCCATACCTGTTCCGTGTGGGTCGTTTGCTTTTGACAAAAGCCAGCAAATTGTATGGATAAAGAAAAAACCAACAAAATATTTTTTACGAACATTTACCAAACTGTTTATTAAATCTCTGCTACGGTTTCATTTATTAATTGTTTCCGAACGACAAAATCACCGAATGACTCTTTCTTCTTTCTTTGTTTTTTGAAATGCCCCAACAAATCGTCGATCTCATGCAGGATAGCTTCTTCATCAAGGCTCTCTTTATAGATCTTGTTTAGCCTCAAACCATAATGATCGCCACCGATATGCATATTGTATTTTCCGTATGAGGTTCCTACAAATCCGATCTCTGCAACATACGATCTTCCACAGCCATTTGGACAACCGGTCATCCGGATGATGATATCTTCATCGCTTAACTGGTATTTTTCGAGGATCGGTTCAATCTTGGAAATAAGGGAAGGCAGGTATCGTTGTGCTTCTGCCAGCGCCAACGGGCAGGTATTGAAAGCAACACAGGCCATTGAATTCTTCCGGATCACCGAAGTCCCGTCCGTGTGCTCAATGATCCTGAATTTTTCAAGTATTTCGTTAATTAATTTTTTATCTTCTTTCTTTATGTCACTAAGTATGACATTTTGATTGCAGGTAAAACGGAAGTTTGCCTTTCCGGTTTTTGCAACCTCCAGCAATGCTGATTTTAATGCCACCTTTTCATCATCCAATATTCTTCCATTCTCTACAAAAACGGTATAATACCATAAGCCTTCATGGTTCTGTTCCCAACCATAATAATCTTTTCGGTCTGAAAAAGTAAAGGGCTTTGCATCTTCCAGATTAAAGCCGATCCTCCTCTCCAATTCTTTTCTAAACCAATCTGTGCCAAATTTATCGACGGTATATTTTAACCTTGCCAGTTTTCTATCACTGCGATTGCCATAATCACGTTGAATGGTCAGGATCTCATAGATGGATTTCAATGTTTTCTCTCCTGGTTCTACAAATCCGATCACGCTGGCCAATCTTGCATAAGTATCCAGGTTACCATGCGTGGTTGACAGTCCTCCACCAATGGCAATATTAAATCCCTTCAATTTGTTGTTTTCTATAATCGCGATAAGGCCAATATCATTCGCCAGAACATCCACATCATTATTTGGCGGGATAACGATTGCGATCTTGAATTTTCTGGGAAGATACCCATCCTTGTAAAGAGGATCTTCTTCCTGTTTTTTATCAAGAAGCTTTTCTTCATCCAGCCAGATTTCGTAGTAAGCCCTGGTTTTAGGCATCAGCAATTCACTTATCTTATCGGCATACTCAAATATTTCCTGGTGAATTTCGGACTGCTTTGGATGCGAGCTACATAAAACATTCCGGTTGATATCACCACAGGTAGCGATGGAATCCAGGTTGGCCTGATTAAAAGCCTGTATAGTTGGTTTGATCTTCGATTTAAACAAACCATGCAATTGCAAAGTTTGGCGGGTGGTGATCTTGATAACACCTGTTGTGTTTTCCCCGGCGATATTATGAGTTGCGACCCATTGCTGAGGTGTTAGAAATCCGCCGGGTAGTCGCAGACGAATCATGAAAGAATATAAGCGCTCTAATTTCTTTTCAGCACGTTCATCGCGACGGTCACGGTCGTCCTGCTGGTACATTCCATGAAATTTGATCACCGCCTGGTCATCTTCACTAATAGCGCCGGTAACTTCATTGTGCAGGCTTTGTACAATAGTGCCACGCAAGCCATCACTTTCGAGCTTTATTTTTTCTATGGGCGATAAATTCTTTTCTGACATGATCTGATAAATGTTTTATAATTCTGGATACTGGATTCTGGATACTGGATACTGGATACTGGATCTACAACAAGTATCCAGTATCCAGTATCCAGCATCTAGCATCTAGTAAACATCCCTCATATATCTCCCTTCCACCTTCAATGCATTCAGGTATTCGTTTGCTTCTTCGGCTGACTTATTGCCTGCCTGCTGAACAATCTCCAGCAATGTATTTTCAACGTCGACACTCATCGGTTCTTTGGCGCCGCAAACATAAATATGCGCGCCATTTTCCAACCAGTCGTAAAACTCGGCGGCCTGGCGAAGCATTTTATGTTGTACATACACTTTTTCCTGCTGATCTCTCGAGAACGCAACCGTCAATTTTGAGAGTACGCCGGTGTCAAGCCAGTTTTGCATCTCAGATTGGTAAAGGAAATCTGTGGTGAAATGCTGATCACCAAAGAACAACCAGTTGCGCCCGCCGGCGCCGGTTGAATCGCGTTCGGCTAAAAATGACCGGAAAGGCGCAACCCCCGTACCGGGTCCGATCATGATCACATCCTTATCGGGAGCCGGCAACCTGAACAGATCGTTTTTATGCACGTAGAACTCCAGTTCTGCATTATCTGGAAGCTGTGATAAATAATCAGAAGCAAGACCAAGTTTGGTTTCATTATTTACCTGGAAAAAATCCCGTGCTACCGTTAAGTGTACTTCCTCTCCATGGGCTTCCTTTGAAGAAGCAATAGAATAAAGCCTTGGCGTAATGGGCTCCAGTATTCCAATCACTTCTTCAAACTGCGATGTATTTTTTACAGAATATATTTTCAGCAGATCCAGTAAACCGATCTTGGTTTCCGGAATTTCCTGTTGCACAATTGAAGCATATTGTTTTACGACTCTCTCCGGCAAATAAACAATATTGAGCTTGCTTTGCAACAGGTTCAATATGCTCACAGATTCATTCCGGAAAGTCAGCTCTTTGTTTTTATCAATACCGGTCAACGAAATAATAGCGTCTACTATATATGCCGGGTTCTTTGGAACAATGCCGATAGAGTCGCCAGGAGAATATGCAATTTCTTCAGCAGCTATTTCAATATGATGTGTTTGTTTATTCGATCCCCTGTCATTCAGGTTGATATTTTTCAGAATGGAACCCGCATAAACTTTTTTTCCTGATTTTTTTGCAACAGCCGGTATTGCGGTTGGAGTTGCTACAGCCCCGTTTCCACTTAATTTCGTTATCACCTGCGAAAACCAACTGCCTGCATCTGATTCATAATCCGTATCACATTTATGCAACGATACCACCCTTTCGCCGCCCAGTTTTTGTAATTGGGCGTCCACATCCTCGCCTGCTTTGCAAAACAAAGGATAGCTGGTATCGCCTAATGCCAACACACCGAATTTAAGTTGGTTCACCTTGAAACCATTCTGATGAATATGCTCATAGAATTTTTTTGCCGCCGCTGGTGGTTCGCCGTCGCCCTGGGTGCTAATGATGGTAAAAAAATATTCTTCCTTGGCAAGATCATTCAACCTGTATTGATCAAGACTTACCAATTTTGCATTGATGCCGCTTTTTTTGGCGGTTGCGGCAAAATTGGTGGCGAGCTTCTTACTATTCCCGGTTTCGGTACCGTAAGCAATGGTGATTTTACTAACGGCAGCCTTCGATGGCACCGGCTGCTCCGATTGTTCTGCAGTACCAGCCAGAACGCCTGATAAATATCCATTGATCCAAATCAGCTCTTCTATGGAGGAAGAGGCGATCAGGTCCTGGATGATTTTTAATTTAGAAGCCGCTAACATGGTAGTAATTTTATTCAATTCTTATCTTTTAAAACGAATGATCAAATTGCCTGACGAATTTTGTACCAGTGCCATATTCAAGTTAATAATAACTATCGCGGAATGATATGGTGTTGTGTAGGATTCCATTATCATTCAGCAATTATATTTTGATGAATGGAAGCGTTGCTATTTATAGTGGTAAAATAATGTTCATGGGTATTGCTGTTCTCTAACCACTTAAATTGCTCGTGGAGGCCGACCACTTTTCCGATAATAATTAACGATGGAGACAGAAAAGACGGTTGAATGGCTGTTCTTCCATAATCATACAGACTGCTGATATACACATTCTGCAAAGGGGTAGTCGCCTGTTCCACCACCGCTAATAATTTATCCGCAGCAATATTATTCTTTACCAGGTTTTCTACAACCCCGTTCAACGTTTCTGCCGACATATAAAAAACCAGTGTATCATTAGTTGCTGCCAGTTCCTGCCAGTACTCTTCACTTACAACATCCGACTTATAAAAAGTGAGTAGGCGTACTGCCGTTGAATATCCTCTTGCAGTAAGCGGAATACCTGCGTATGCGGAACTTCCCAAGGCAGCTGTTACACCCGGTATAATTTCGTAAGGAATTTTATTTTCCGTGAGGGTTTGCAATTCATCGAGAATATTTGAAAAGATAGAAACATCGCCTCCTTTCAGTCGAACAACAAGTTTGCCTTCGGCAGCATGCATTACCAGCAATTCATTGATCGTTGCCTGCGGTGTTGAAGGACCTGTGCGGCATTGCTTGCCAACATAAATGATCTCCGCATCCTTATGAACATACTTTTCAAGGATATCATTACTCACTAACCTGTCGGTTAACACAACATCCGCCTGTTGCAGATAACGCACGGTCTTTATGGTGATAAGTTCCGGATCACCAGGGCCTGCGCCCGCTAGAATTACCTTACCATATTGGTGTGTTGTATTTCCCATTGTATTTTAAAAGCCTGTTGAAAAACGGATTTGTTTATTATTCAGATAAAATAATCGGCTGACTGGGCAAATGAAAAATTCTCTTTTGAATCCAGTTCGCTTTGATGATAAACTACAGATGCCGGAGGAATGCTATAAGTGAGCCATACATTACCACCTATGACGCTGTCACGGCCTATCACTGTTTCCCCACCCACAATAGTGGTACCTGAATAAATGATCACATTGTCTTCAATGGTTGGATGGCGTTTGGTTTTGGGATTAGATCCGTTTAAAGCGCCGATGGTAACACCCTGGTAAATTTTTACATTGTTACCGATCACCGTTGTTTCACCAATAACGATCCCTGTTCCATGATCGATAAAGAAATACTCTCCGATCCTTGCACCCGGGTGTATATCAATGCCGGTTTTGCTATGTGCATGTTCTGTAAACAGCCTGGGTAAAACATTAACATCCTGCTGCCAGAGTTCATGGGAAAGCCTGTATACTGCAATTGCGTAAAAACCGGGATAAGCTACAATCACTTCCTGCAGCGATTTTGCGGCAGGATCGAATTTCAGAATGGCTTCTCCATCTTTCAAAAGCATGTCGTAGATGGCTGGAATTTTGCCAAAAAATGCAGAAGATATCTCCTGCGCTTTTTCTCCGTTTTGTATTACATCGTATACCAAACTGGATAAATGACTTTTTAATGATTCAAATTCTTTTTCCAGGTCTTTCACTGAGCTTTGTCTTCCTACTGATGGAATAAATAACAAATTGAACAGCTGGTTGATAAACTCCTCTGCCAATTCTTTATCAGGAAAATGGGCCAGGCCATTTTTTTTCTGATCAAACAATTTTTTCAGGAATAATTCGCTCATGGCATTGCTTTTATGGTATAAAAATCATTTTACTGTTCATTATAATTCATCACTGTATCATACAGGCTCCCACGGTAACATGGCTGGTTTCATCTATTAATATTGCGCTTCCATTCACCTGTATTTTTTTGTAAGAATCATAGGGAACGGGCGATGCGGTTTTAATTTTTGCCTTGATGATATCATTCAATACTGCCTGGGAAGGATGGTAGTCTTTCTGAAGAGTATTCACATCGAGCCTGTATTCAATTTCCTTTACAACACTTCTGACCACCCGGCTATTGATCTGAAAAAAATACTTATTTCCCGGAACCAGGGGCTTATTATCCATCCAGCACACCAACACCTCCAGTTCCTGTTCTACCGGTGAAAGATTATCTGATTTTACAATAACATCACCACGACTGATATCAATATCATCTTCGATTTGCAGCACTACACTTTGTGGCGCAAACGCTTCTGCTACTTCGTCGCCCCCTATTTCCACGGATTTGATCCGGCTGGTGAGCCCGGCAGGTAAAACTGTAATTGAATCGCCTTTTGCATAAATGCCGCTGTTGATCTTGCCGGCATAACCCCTGTAATCGTGCAATTCAACGGTTTGCGGGCGAATGACATATTGAACTGAAAAACGCGCATCAGTAAGATTGATATCGTTTTCGACATGAACGGTTTCCAAATGCTCAAGCAAACAATTGCCTTCAAACCAGTCCATATTTACAGAACGATCTACAATATTGTCGCCATTTAAAGCACTAATGGGTATATAGGTCACATCTTTCAGATCCAGTGCTTTCGCTACATTGGCATACTCTATCACAATGTTGTTAAACACATCCTGTGAATTGGCTACCAGGTCCATTTTATTGATCGCTACAACAACATGGGGAATTTTCAGTAAAGATGCAATGATGGAATGACGGCGGGTCTGCTCCACTACTCCGTGACGTGCATCCACCAGGATGATGATCAGGTTTGCATTGGAAGCCCCGGTGATCATATTGCGCGTATACTGAATGTGGCCCGGTGCATCGGCAATAATGAATTTTCTTTTAGGGGTCGAAAAATATTTATATGCAACATCGATCGTAATTCCCTGTTCCCTTTCTGCGCGTAATCCGTCCGTCAATAATGCGAGATCAATTTCACCCTCTTCCCGGTTCTTTGTCTGGCGTTCTATCGCTTCGAGTTGATCTACCATGATAGACTTACTATCGTACAACAATCTCCCGATCAATGTACTTTTTCCATCATCCACACTACCAGCAGTTATAAATCGTAGTAAATCCATCATTATTAATATTTATAGTACTAAAACCTTTCGAAGTAGGAAGTCAGAAGTTGGAAGTACGAAGTATGGCCTATTCTAAAATATCATATCTCAAATCCTACAACTTACTTCGTACTTCTCACTTCTTACTTCGTACTTGCTAAAAATATCCATTCTTCTTCCTGTCTTCCATCGCTGCTTCGGAAACGCGGTCGTCGATACGGGTCTCTCCACGTTCGCTGGTCCTTGTTGCTATGATCTCCTTAATGATATCATCAATAGTTGATGCACCCGATTCAACCGCGGCGGTACATGTCATATCGCCTACTGTGCGATACCGCACCTTTTTAGTTGATATCTTATCCCCGTCATCCAATCGTATAAAAGGCGAAATAGCGACCAACTGACCCTCATGTTCCAGTACTTCGCGATCATGCGCGAAATAAATGGAAGGCAACCCGATCTTTTCGCGCCGGATATAATTCCAAACATCCAGTTCGGTCCAGTTGCTGATAGGGAATACGCGAACATTGGCTCCCTTGTGTATTTTACCATTATAGGTATTCCATAATTCAGGTCTTTGGAGTTTCGGATCCCATTGACCGAATTCATCGCGTACAGAAAATATTCTTTCTTTTGCTCTCGCCTTTTCTTCATCCCTGCGGGCACCGCCTATGCAGGCATCAAACTCAAATTCTTCTATCGTATCGAGCAGGGTATATGTTTGAAGCTGGTTGCGGCTGGCAAATTTTCCTTTTTGTTCAGTCAGCCTTTTTAGTTTGATCGTGTCTTCTACTTTACGAACGATCAATTTTGCGTCGACATGCTCCGCCAGCTCATCCCTGAAATCAAGCGCCTCCTGGAAATTATGACCAGTATCGATATGCACCAGGGGGAAAGGAATTTTCCCGGGACGAAATGCTTTGAGAGCAAGATGCACCAGTGTAATTGAATCCTTGCCACCTGAAAACAACAATGCAGGCCGTTCGAATTGACCGGCCACCTCACGCATGATGTGGATGGATTCTGACTCCAGCTGACCCAAATAATCTAAATGATACTTACTCATACTTCCCTTTTATTGCACGACGCTTTTTAATGATTGTTCGGTGTGTACATGGAGCCCGCATTCCTTTTTATTCTGATCTTCCCACCACCAACGGCCCGCACGGAAATCCTCGCCCGGCTTGATAGCTCTTGTGCAGGGAGCGCATCCTATGCTCACAAATCCCTTATCATGTAATGGATTGTAGGGAATATTATAATCATCGATATATCGCCGCACATCTTCCGTTGACCAATGCAATAGGGGGTGATATTTGAGTATCTGGTTGCTTTCATCCCATTCCAGCATCGGAAGGTCCTTGCGATCCGGCGAATGCTCGGCGCGAAGACCTGTCACCCAAACTGCATTTCCATGTAAAGCTCTTTTTAGCGGCTCCACCTTGCGTATAAAGCAGCATTCTTTGCGGTTGTCTACAGATTCGTAAAAAGAATTAGGCCCCCTGGCTGCTACAAATGTTTCCAGCAATTGGTGATTGGGATAATATGCCTTGATATGAGTGGAATATTTTTCATTGGTAGCACTCCAGACAGAATAGGTTTCCGGAAACAAGCGACCCGTATCCAGGGAGAAAATACTGATCGGGATATTGTTCAACAAAATATCATGTGCAATCACCTGGTCTTCCATGCTGAAGCTGGTAGAAAAGGTGGCCTTCCCGGGAAATTGAAGGGCCAATAACTGAAGGACCTCTTTAATGGAAAGATCCCCGAGTTGGGATAATAATTTGTCAACAGAGATATCCAAAGGCTTTCGTTTTTGATGTTAATGTGATTTGTATGAACAGAGCAAGCAACAATAGGAATTAACTGCAACAACAACTTGTGCCGCAGCAACAGGAAGCGAGATACATTAACATGGACATATGGCTCATATAAAGTCTACAATGTTGGTGGACAAAGATAAAGTCTATTGCCTATTTAAAAAAATTAGCGGAACATATATTTTGAGGGATTTAACAGAACCGGTTGATATAGCAAAAAACTAGCGTTCATTAGTTGACTGATTGGGGAATTGAAAGTCAAATCCAGATAAGTGTTTTGTCTTCCGTTGTGTTCTTTGTGCCTTCCGTTGTGTTCTCTGTGATGCTCCTGTTGTACGGTCATGGGTTCACAACGAACACAACGGAAGGCACAAAGAACACAACGGAAATTCTTGACGTACAATGGATTGTTTCGAATATATTAATAAGGTGATGGGCTGATGCAGGTCCATCCTCCGTCTACTATTAAATTCTGTCCTGTTATATGCCTGGCTTCGTCCGATACAAGGAATAAGGCCGCATGTGCAATATCGTCAACCCGGGCAGGCCTTCCCATTGGAGTAATCTGAGACCAGACTTTTTCATAAAGCGGATCGTCTAATGTGCGTTGTGTTAGTGTGGCGCCTGGAGCAATGGTGTTCACATTGATCCCGAACTGCGAAAGTTCTATGACCAGGTTCTTCGCCAGCATTTCGATTGCCGCCTTGCTCATGCCATAAGCTGCCAGATCTTTGTGAGCCTGGTGGCCGGTTACGGAAGAAGTAAACAAGATAGAACCTCCCGACGTCTGTTGTCTCATTTGAGTGGCAGCAGCCTGGGCCAGGAAGAATGTACCGCCAAGATTTACCTGCATTACCCGATAAAATGATTCAGGCGGATAGGTAAAGAAATCGCCGAATAAAGTGATACCGGCATTGGCGATCACAATATCCAATTGACCAAACTTTGACACCGCTGCGCTTACCATTGAATTGATAAATCCTGTATCACTGGCATCTCCGGGAAATGATAAACTATCTCCCGTGGTTTCCCGTTTTATCCGGGCAACTGCTTTTTCTGCCAAAGAAACATCAAGATCATTTAATAAAACATGAGCGCCTTCTTTTGCAAGATCTTTACAAATCTCATAGCCTATCCCCTGCCCTGCACCTGTTACAATAGCAACTTTGTCCCTGAATCGCATATTGATGTTTTTATGATAAAAAGTTGAAAGTACTATTTAAAGATGGGTAGCAATTTCATAAATTTTCCCCATCGTTAAACGACAACTTTTTTTTGTTTGTTTTAGGTCTGAAAGATTTAGTTTGTCCTTAGAAAAAAGTACGAATTCCTTCCTCTGCAGTAAGAGGGTTGGGTGTTTATGTTTGATCGCTGGCTTAATGATCCCATAAATAAAGGACGATGTATAGCTGCCAAAACTTTAAAAGATTGTTGCCGGTAATTTTTTTATTTGGGAATTTTATCGAAATGCTTTGAAATTAAAAACACTAATGCCAACATTGAGTGTAGTGTTATTGCGCAGCTGCAGGATCCGGAGAGTATGACCTTCCTGGAATAGTAACGCTGTCTCCTGAAGGCATACTTCGAATTGCAGGTGTTCCGGTATCTCGTACTACTGCCCAGACAGTTGATAAATTTCTTGTTGGTGATTTTGTCCAAGGCGCAATGCTTCTTATTCGGGATGCTCCTAGAGTGGAATTTTCCGGGAGGATGGCACGAACGTGAGAGAGAACAAGGTTACTGTTCGTGTAGAAGAAAGAGTAGCGTTCCCGGTTTTCGGATCGGACTATTTCATCTATGGTGATTTAGGAAATGTCGCTTAATTATAACTAAAGGGAGGGAAGAGTCTGTCCCTTTTAAATTTTATTACATGGCAAAAGTTACAGTAAAGGCCAATGAAGATTTTTTTGATAGGGCAAACCAGATTCTGAGAAAAAAAGGATCTGAGTTTATCCTAAAAAGTGAATACGCTAAGAGCCTGGGCAATCAGATAAAGGTTTCAGAAAGTATTGAAAAGAAACATATTTCTAAAACGAAAGAAAAGGTTGAATTGAACGCTTCAGGCAAACCCAGGGATATGGATAGCAGCAGAATTAAAGGAGCAGTCAAAAAGAAATAAGACGCCTACTCTCAGGGTAATCAAAGTAGCTTCGGTAGATATTAATTTTGGTGCTTCCACAATTGGCTAACAGCCAATACATATAATCGTATATTTAATACGCCAAATCTTTTCACCAATTCTCTTAAAAAACTTCTTAAATGTGGAAGTTGACTTTGCGCTTTCTAAAATTGTTTTTGCTACTTCCGCTAATTTTACTGGTTGTTTGTCTTACAGTATTTTCGCAACAAAAAAGAGATAGTTTACTTAAAGAATTAACGGTTTCAAAAGAGGACACAGTTACTCACAATATTCTGTTTAAGCTTTCCATTTTCTACTTCCATGCGAATAATGCAGATAGCGCTTTACTGTATGCATTAGAATCAAAGAAACTAGCAAATTCTTTAAATTCTAAAAAACATTTGGCAAACAGTCTTTCTGCCTTAAGCTTGGCTTATCAGTTAATCGGAAATTACCCTAAGCGATTGGAGATCGATTTTGCGTTTTTGCAAATGATGGAAGAGTCTAACGACTCACTCGACATAGCTATCGCTCTGTCTGGTATCTCAGGAACATACGATGATTTAGAAGATTTTGAACAAGCAGTGATTTATGAGAAAAGAGCCTATTACATTTATAGGAATTGTGGCGACAAATTTTGGCTATTAACCTCGGCAAATAGCATTGGTTATTATTATATTCAACTTGCAATCCCCGATTCTGCATTAACGTACTTTCAAAAAGGACATGAACTCAGCAATCAATCTAAAGAAGCACCCGATGCGATGTATGCTTTTTCCTTATACGGATTGGGCAAGGTCAATTATCAACTAGGCCATATAAATATTGCAATTCCTTATTATCAAAAAAGCATTGAATATGCAAAGTTGGACGATAGAAAATGGAATCTATTTGTCTTATTACTTTCATATTCTGGGATAGCTGATATTTTTAAGGATAGAGGAAACACCGACTCTGCCTTTGTATATTATAATAAGGCTTTAGAGTCCAATCCGGATCTAAATAGAGTTAAATTAACCATTTATAGAAACGTTGCTTCTATGTATGAAGGCAAAGATGATCGTCTGGCAGTAAAATATTTGAAACTGGAGGCTAGATTGAGAGATAGTTTGTTGAACTCGAAAACCAGCAAAGCGATTCAGACACTTACCTACAATGAATACGAAAGACAGCGAGAGTTGAACACTCAACGCGAGGAAGAGAAGCGCATTCGAATACAGAATCTGCAATATGCTGCCATTGCCGTCGGGGCCATTTCTTTTTTTATTATTTATCTTCTACTAAGTCAGACTACCATTGTTAGTTTAAAGGTGATTAGGTTGCTCGGAGTCGTGGCACTATTAGTAACTTTTGAGTTTATTAATCTTTTAATTCATCCTTTCTTAGCGCGCGTCACTCATCATTCACCTGTACTCATATTATTGGCTATGGTTTGTGTGGCTGCCATAATTGTCCCCTTTCATCATTATCTGGAAAAATGGATGATAACACTCTTGCAAGAGAAGAACAAAAAAATAAGACTTGCTGCAGCAAAAAAGACTATTGCTGAACTTGAGGAACAACCGAGTACTACTTGACAACACTTTTTTGATCTCCACCTACGATATATCCGCTTTGGGAGAATTTTTGTCACCATTCTTCATAGAGAAAAAAAACAAACTTGCCGTGTTTTAACGAGTACGAAACAAGTGGTTGAAAGTACCTTTACTTCATAGAGCTCTTAGATCATCAATGATTGAGGCCGGGACGCTGACCCTGGCCTTTTTTGTATTAAGCAAATTTGGGAAATTAAGTACTTAGGCTTCAACAAGCAGTTCCTTATGCAACTTTTGCTCATTTACCAGCGCAAAGTGAATTGCAACTCTGACAAAGTCATTAAGAGACATGTTGTAAAGTGCTGCAAACTGAGCTGCCTGCTTATGTAGATCTGTGGGGATTCGGACATTAAAAGACCCTTTGTAAGTCTTGTTCGGCTCTTTGCCTATCGATGCACAGGTTTCCAAATAATCGTCAACAGCTTCATGAAATGCCTTTTTAAGTTCACGCACTGATGATCCTTCGAAAATGACCAAATCGTCAATTCCTAAAATCTTACCATGAAATACCTCGTCTATTGCACTAAAATGAACCACAGCGTAATATCCTTTGTATTGTAAGATGTCATTCATCTTTTATGTGTCCTTTTTCCTTTAAATGCGCAATCACGTCTTTGATCGCGTAAGTTTTTAAAATATTAGAAGGATGTGGCTTATGAAGATTGATGACATTTTTTTTATCATCGATAAATTTTCTCCTAGAGCCCCCGCTTTTCCCCTTCTTAGCTTCTGTATAACCATATACAGACAATAACTTTATTAACTCATCCCAAGTAAAATCCCGGGGAGTTGAAAGTAATCGATTTACTAACTTTTGATCTTTGCTCATTTCGTGAACGTGTTTGAGTGATTCTGGTACTGTTGTGCATAGTCTTTGCTTTTTTTAAGTTGAGAACCGTGCAGCGAATCCACATTCCGAGTGCAACTAAATTTCAGTTGCAATTTAATACTTTTCTGGAACAAAACAAAATTTGTCGAACACCGGTCAGTTTTTAACAAAGGCACGAAGGATGCTCTATGAGTTTTACTGATACCACGCAATAACATAATCCCCCAAAAAATCCGCAATCTCCGGCATCTTATTGCTGTCAAAGATCCATCGATCAGTATAGCGTAGACTTCCGAAGTAGTAATTATTGATCATCAAATGCCATACAGACGAATGACCGACGCCCTGGACAGGTAACAGGATACCTGAATATTGTTTGCCTTTATGTTCGAAGATGATAGGGATACGTTGCATGTCTTAAATTAAAAACTAAACCTTTGCTAGTTTTAAAATAAAGTCTTGTTTAATCTACGAAAGCGTCGTAGATTACATAAAAATAAACGTAGTGTATTCACCTACTTTCTGTTTTTAGCTTCTAACATCACTCTATTTGCAACTGGCCGAATTAGCCTAGATACGTTCTTTATTGCTACAATAATCCTTGTAATCGGAATTATTATAATTGGCAAACTTAACCAGCTGCATAAAAACAAATTATAGCTTTCTTTTCTTTCGATCTTTTTTGTTCGCTAAGAAACTGGAATCCTTACTTTTTGGTTCCCTTACGTCCTTTGAAATTGGTGTTCGATAACGGACTGAATCAGGTTTCGCTGGTTTCGCTGGTTGATAATAATTAGTATCAAGTTGGGGCGGATGATAATAATTATTGTGGGTGTTATTGATTATTGTAGGATTAGAATTGCTTAGATATGTAAGCAAAGCTATAACGAAGGTCAGAAATCCTACAAGGTCTGCAAAATCTTTAGGAATGAAGTCTGCCAACTTAGGATTGACCCTAGCGACCTCGGTTTTAACCTCATCTGGTGTTAGTTTTTGTGCCTTTGCCTTTTGGATAATATTTTTCAGTTGTTCGATCGCTTCTTTTGTAAACTCCGGACCCGCTATCAGCGTCGCCATGCCTTCCCCGTCAAATGAGAAATGCCCATTTAATGATTGCGCTCCAGGGAATCCACAAACAGAACATTCGAGAACAACACCCGAGATGTATGCCTCTGCACCAATGAAGGTAATAAAAGACATAAAAATACTTCGACAACTAGGACAATAGGCCAGCATCGTTACTTGTGTTTAAAAGTATTACTCCCCTTTTTGCTCCATGTCCACCCCTTTCAGACCCCAAACCACAACAGGTAAGCATTCTGATTACCTTTAAAGCGGAGAGGGAGGGATTCGAACCCTCGGTACAGTTGCCCATACAACGGTTTTCGAGACCGTCCCATTCGACCGCTCTGGCACCTCTCCTGAATTAAACATATAAAAAACGCCTTGATCAATCTAAGCGGGTCTATTCCTGAAGACTTCCAATAAAAAGTTTTTAACTTGCCAAAACCGAAGATCTATATACGGCTTATTGCACAAGAGGGGTATTGCGATTATCCTGGTTTCACCAATTTGTATTCAACAACAGGATACCCCCGAACACCGCCATCGCTCGCATGAAAACTTATAAACCTTAATTTGTATACATTCCCTGTTGGATCTTTCAATACATAAAACCGGTCTGTTCTAACGCCAACCGTTCCCGTAGTAGCTCTCCAATTGCTGCCGATAACCCAACGATTATTACTGAAGCTGGTGCCTGTAATATTGGCTTCTTTATAATCGGCAAATGATACGGTACTGGTCATAACCTGAGCAACCTGAACGCCGCCTAATGTATTGATGGCAACGATATCTGAAAAAGGATAAGGTACATCGCCACCGCCAAAGTTCGCCTTATAAATGGAATATGTCCACTCAAAATCCCATGCGGTTTTTTCAGGTTCCACATTAACGAGAGATCCACCATTATTGAGCGAAACGAATTTGAAATTGTACTCTGCATCTTTCGGAATATTGACCGTGCGTATCGTAGTCTCTTTAATCCCTGCGTAATGAAGCGTATATCCGCCGCTGCTATTCCGTAGAATCCTCAGTTTGATCCATGGCCGTGGAGCGATCCCGCCCACTGCTCCTCTATTCAGGATGATCACTTTATTCTCTGCATCTGTCGCCGAAATGGCAGGGATCACAGTCTTACCGATATCACCCGATAGGTCATCGAAATAGGCAAGATCGCCTGGTTGAGGATCCAGCTGACTGGTTGACAATGTTAATCCAATAGTATCCGCAGCGCCTACCTGCATAAGATCATTCTTATTGGTAATTTTCACACCGGCACCCGAGGTAAAGTTAAGGGTCACCCGAAAATCGGCGCCGCCGTAAAAGGCAAGGTCCCATGACGCTCTCGGAACGGAATCCTGCCTCGCGTTGCTCATGTCTATGAATACCGAATTGGGGGCATTGGAACCGCCGGCGCCGCCACTTAGGGTCTGGGTCTTTACATCCGTCGGGGGTGGAACGATAACGACAATATCTGCCGTTTTTTTACAGGACGCAATAACCGCCGTAAACACACACACAGCCATGAAAAGAAATCTGTTCTTCATATTCCAATTTTAGATGTCTTTTTGTTTTTAGCTAAAAAAATATTTACTGATTGTCATTTATTTCTACTCCATTGAAAATTCAGTCCGATAAAAAAAGAACGGCCATAGGCCGTAAGTAGAGGACCTCCATTGGTATGTATTGAACCTGCTTCTGCATTCTTATTGTCAAGCCTGACAACGTCGAACAAATTCTTGATGCCTGTCTGGATGATAAAAAATTTAAAAAGATTTTTCGATAAACTGATGTCGGCCCAATGATATGAATCCAAATGCATCAGGTAAACATCCGTTTGTCCTGACTGATTAAACGCTATTGTGTAGGAAGGAAGCCTGCCCGTGAATTTATAAAAGATGCCGGCTTCAGCCCGGAGTTTTGGAAACTTAAAAATGATATTGCTACTAACCTCGGGCGACCATACAAATTTCGGCAGATTTTCCTGCTGAAAGGTTTTGTCTTCAGAATAAAGATTATATCGGCCGATATAAGAAACTCCGAGGGTAGCTGAAAGATTTTTCCAGGAAAGATTATTTTCCAGCGTACTTCCCACAGTTCTGAATTTTTCAATATTAATATAGGTAAAAACATTGTTTGATGTCGAGGCAAGAGCTATTCTGTTCCTGAACCTGTTATAGAAACCCGAAAGTGCTGAACTAAACTGTAGGGTTTCGGTTGAAATGAATTGTCTTGTAACCGAAGCGTTATAACTATTAGAGCTTTCTGCTTTTAATGAAGTGTTGCCTTGTATGGAATGATTTGCATCAAAAAAATAAAAATAAAGTTCCCGCAGTATCGGTGCTCTGAAACCGTGGGCATAAGACAATCTAAGATCAGATTTTTCATGCAGTGCGATTTTAGTGTTCAGCGACGGAATGACCGGAGGGGCATCATATACAGAATTTTTACTAAACCGGGCGCCGGGGCGAATGTTCAATCCCTTCACGGGTTTGATCTCGGCAGACGCAAAAACAGAAAAATCTGTTATCGATGGAGAGCCTGTTATCCGCTCTCCCGCGGTACGGTCGGTTTTTAATTCGAGGCCGGGCTGCAAACTGAGTTTTTCTGAGATCAACCATTGACCTGTGGTACGGACAAAAAGGGTTTTGAATGTAGAAACATCCTGCTCACCAGGATCAGTAGACGGCGTTTTAGTACCGCTGACATAATCGATCGTATGAGTTTCCGTGTTTCGTTCGTAGTTCTGGTATGAAAGTGCAGTACTCAGCCTGAAATGATCTGTCATTTGCCATTCGTTCTGCAACTGGTGTGTAAATCTCTTGGTTTTATAATGCTGATCCTTCGCCCGGTAGCTATTTGTATTCAATGAACCTGCTACATAAATATCTTCATTCAGATAATCCATGCGATACCACGTATTTGTGTTCTTATGCCGGAACCCAAGCGTTGCTCCGATCAGATTTTGTTCTTTCGGCTTTGCCTCCTGCGCCCGATAGGCCGCGTTCCCAGTCCAGCCACCAAAATTATTTCGGGTAAAGGAACCTGAAGCATTCCATCTTCCCTGCTGCCAATTGATCCCGATGTTTTCGTAATGTTGGCCATCGGAGCTGAAGGGGGTATAATACTCGCCGGTTCCTTCTTCCTGGATCCTGGCTGTGATCGTGAGATTGTCATTGCCAGCCTTATTTTTTTTAGTAATGATATTAATGACCCCTGCAAGGGCATCGGTTCCGTATACAACACTCATTGGACCCTCCACAATTTCGATGCGGTCAATGGAATTGATGTCGATCTGACTTAAGCTCTGCTTTGTGCTGCCGCGATCCACCAGGGGAACTCCATCCAATAAGATCTTTACATTCTGGCCACTCATGCCCATAATGTTCACATCCGTTTCGCCTAGTGTGTTATCAGTGCTGAACCTGATACCGACCTCGTTGTTCAGCACTCCGGCAATATCTGTTGCACCACGCATTTTAATCCGTTCCTGGTTTATTACGCGCACTTTATAGACGGATTGTTTCAATGACTGCGGTTTGTACTGCCCGGTAAAGACAACTTCCTCCAATAGCCTCGAAGTATCAGTTGGCCGGTTACCAGGAGACGACGTTTGCGCAATACAGCGGATTTGAAAAATAATAGAAATTGTAAGGATACCTGATAAGGCAATTACTTTATGAGGCAATGAGTACATAAGGGGTCAATTTCAATGAAGGGGGTTTGATAATCTCTGCAAAGAAACATGCGGCAGCCTTACATCCAATCCGAATTCGGGAAATCATATTATTCAGTCACAAAAGTTACAAAATCATGACAAAACTTCTGATTGAAACTGATTGATCGATAGACTATGTTACCACAATCACAGTTATTTTCCAGAGCTTATGTATGTTTTCTAATACTCTTTTTAAGGAATTGAATATCGGTAATGAGGTAATTGAGGCAATGTTATATAATGAAGCGATTATAAACATCCTGTCATGTAGCCAGAGACACGTTCCTCATTTCAATTTCATGCATTGCATTGGCTGCAAAAAGAATAAGAATTTTTCTTTCGGTGAATTCTCTTGGCTCTTTGTCAACTACACAGACGGTGCCAATATTAAATCCCTCCTTTGTAGTTATCGGCGCCCCGGCGTAAAAGCGAAGCCCAAATTCACCCGCAACCAATGGATTTGTCAGTAAACATGGGTGCTGCAACGCATCGTAAAAATCGTTGGTTCGGATTCAAGAATTGACAGGGAACACAGACTTACACCTCTGTCAACTTTCTTTACCGCTTCCATTCCCACTTTGCCTTTAAAAAATACGGTATCCTCTCCAACTAAAGAGATCAGTGCAATCGGCGTATTAAATGTAGCGGCAACAATATGAGCAAGATTCGTAAAATACCTGTCAGGAAGATCATTCAAAATATTAAAGTATTCAGGGCCTTTAACCTTAATTTTTCATTATCCGGAATGATTGATTTGCCAAAAGTATTATTCATTATATATTGTGCTATGTTGCGGCATACAAAGCTAAAACATTAAAGTTTTTTTCTTGTAATTATATTCTTATTTGGAGAAGAATCAGGGCTTTTCTTCGATAATGTGAACCAGCCATATTTTTAATTTTTAAACCTCCTAACTCAAAATGAAAAACATACTATTCTTTACCATCCTGTTCATTTCATCAACAGCTTTCGCACAAGCAGATACTTCAATCGTAAAATTTGTCAATCCCCCTTTCTTATCCTCACCAGGTGGATACTCACATAGTGGAGAAATTGATCTGGGAAATTCTAAAATGATCCTTATTTCAGGTCAGGTGGCTTTAGACAGCAAAGGCAATGTTGTTGGTAAAGATGATTTCAAAAAACAAGCCGAGCAGGTTTTCTTAAATATAAAAGACATTGTTGAAAACGCCGGTGGCACCATGGATAATATTGTCAAAACAGGAATTTTCCTCGTTGATATTTCACAGGTGTCAACCTTCAGGCACATAAGGAATAAATTTATAAACATAAAGAGTCCGCCAACAAGCACGTTGGTGCAGGTAAGTAAGTTATTTCGGGATGATCTTTTATTAGAGATCGAAGCAACCGCTATTATTCCAAAGAAATAAGATGTTGCTTTGGATCTGAAGAATGGATTGCAACAGCATTATCCCATGAAGTATGGATTTCTGATTTTTATTCTTAAAAGGTAAATTTGTACAAAATGAACCATATCGCATCCCCTTCACCAGACACAGAGTTTAACAACTACTGGTCCCTGTTAACGCCGGTTCAGAAAGAATCTTTGCTGGGGGTAATCAAGTCTTTGTCATTCCCAGGGAAAAGATTTGTGTGGAGCAAAATAATAAGGAAATAGACGAAGCGACAGCCAGGGTGGAAACCGGAGAATTTTATAGTCAGGAAGAGGTAGAAAAAATGGCTAAAAAGTGGTAAAGGAGGTAGGCAAAGAGGCGCACGGAAGTAGGTATGTTTAAGAGAGATTTTTAAAAAAAACTCAAAAGCCAAACCCCGCCCGTGTATACTTCCTGTCCAGTATGGCTAACTTTGGTCCTAAACATAACTCCTCTTCGAATGCAGCAGAATTGTTTATTTTTGAAACAATGAAATTTCTGACCCTTATACTTCTCCTGATAACTATCGCTGCAACCTTCATCCCTTGTTGTCAATTTGACCATTATCAGGATGAAATCTTATCCTCTTCACAGCAGGAACAAAATGAAAGCTGCTCACCTTTTTCTATCTGTCCGACTTGCTCAACTGCCATTGTGCTTTCGAAAACGATACAATTATACGGGATTGAAATGGCAAAAGATCAATTGCCGCAAAGCGAACCCGGTTCCATTCTGCTTGCTTATTCTTCCTCGTTTTGGCAACCACCCCGAACAGGATTAAGATCATGATCTTATCTCCTTGTTAACTTAATGCGTTTACAAATGAAACTAATACTTACCGGCATAGCTGTGTGCATAGCTATTTATGCACAGGCACAGCATACATTTAAAGTAATTCTCAGATCACAAAACTATCCGGTTGCATATGCGACGATCCATTGGAAAGAGCAAAATAAATCAGTTACTGCTGATAGTATCGGGATCGGGATCATTCATAATATTCCGGATGGAAGGCAAACATTTTTGATCAGTGCTGCAGGGGTGGTAGAAAAAGAGATTACATATGTATTTCCTTTATCCCCCAATAAACAGATCGAAATCACATTGGATCCGGAAGGGATTGAGCCGGAGGTTATCATTACGGCTACAAGAACCAGCAGAACCATTAGTAACACCCCTACGAGGGTAGAAGTGATATCCGGTGAAGAACTGGATGAAAAAGCAAATATGAAACCCGGTGATATAAGAATGATGCTCAGTGAAAGCACCGGTATACAAACACAGCAAACCTCGGCCACTTCCTATAATTCCAGTATCAGGATCCAGGGATTAGATGGCAGGTACACGCAAATTTTGAGAGATGGCTATCCACTATATGCAGGATTTTCCGGTGGGTTGAGCATCATGCAAATTGCTCCGCTGGATCTAAGCCAGGTAGAAGTGATCAAAGGTTCTTCTTCTACGCTTTATGGAGGAGGTGCTATTGCAGGATTGGTAAACCTTGTATCCAAAATGCCAACTACAGAAAGGGAATTTGGTTTTATGGCAAATGGCACATCGGCTAAAGGGCTCGACCTAAGCAGTTTTTACAGCCAACGACACGGTAAAGCAGGTATTACTCTATACGGATCCGCAAATTATAGTAGTCCTTACGATCCCGGCAATACCGGCTTAACAGCTATACCAAAATTTGAGAGATATACGATTAACCCCAGGCTTTTTTTGTATGGTAAACATACAACCGCCAGTATAGGATTCAGTTATATAACTGAGGACCGAATAGGCGGCAATATCGATTATATAAAAAATGGAACAACCGGATACTTTGAAGAAAATAATACAGACCGTTTTACTACACAGGCAGGACTGGCATATCAATCAGGAGAAAGATCAACCTTCAATTTTAAAAATAGCTATACCCGTTTCAATCGGTTAATTACCATTCCATCCTACCAATTTGAAGGGCTACAACAATCTTCATTTACAGAAGCCACCTACAAAATACAAATGGAAAAGACCGTTTGGGTGGTTGGTGTCAATTTTTTAACGGATGATTTTACCGAGAAAAGACATACACCCACCCCTCTCCGCAATTATCATTTTAATACCTACGGGGCCTTTCTTCAAAACTCATGGTCACCTGCGGAGGTGTTTACCCTTGAAACGGGACTGAGAGGCGATTTCGTTTCCGAATACGGGTTTGAATTATTGCCAAGGGTTTCTGCTTTATGGAAACCCACTTCCAGACTCAGTTTCCGACTAGGCGCCGGTTTAGGCTATAAAACGCCTACTGTATTTAATGAAGAGGCGGAACGGATACAATTTCAACAGATCCTGCCCATTACGGCTGTTGCCATCAACGAACGCTCTGCTGGCGTTAACTTTGATATTAATTATCGCATTGCTATAGGAGAAGCCAGCTTGAGTATTAATCAATTATTTTTCTATACCAGATTGAATAAACCTCTAATACTTACAACCACAGGCAATGGCTTATCCTTTATGAATGCGACTGGGCATATAGACACGAAAGGCATGGAAACAAATATCAAGTTTATCTATACTGACTTTAAATTGTTTGTTGGTTACACACTAGCCCACGTAAACAATCATTTCAATAGCGTAAAAACAAGATTACCGTTGACGGCCAGGCATAGACTTAATAACGTATTGATGTATGAAAAAGAAGATGAATGGAAATTAGGACTGGAAGCGTATTACACCTCCAAACAGCTTTTGAACGATGGTAGATCAGGGAGGTCTTACTGGGTAACCGGGTTCATGATTGAAAAGTTATGGAAGAAAATCTCTTTATTCATCAACTTCGAGAATTTCACGAATACCAGGCAAACGCGGTTTGATACCATTTATACAGGCTCCATCGATAATCCAATATTCCGGGACATTTATGCTCCAGTGGATGGGTTTATAATTAATGGTGGAATAAAACTCAGGCTGTAACTTTAAAACTTTATTTTGAACATCTTATTGAGAGCTAAAAAATGACAGGCATAACCATAAAAACACCCACACTGCTTATGAAAAAGGCTATTGCTGCCCAAGGGAAAAAAACAAATCTCATTCTATTATCAACAATTTTCATCGCGATATTTTTCTATGCATGCAAGCAGGAAGAACCCGTTGACAAAAGAATCAAACAGATGGATTCAACACAGGTGGCGCGCCTGGCAGCCTCAATAGAAGGTATTGTTAAGCCTGAACTTGCAGATGGCCTCACACTCCGTTTATGGGGCACTGATTCACTGGTTATATCTCCGATTGCTATCGATATCGATGACCTGGGAAAGTTATATTACACTACCACAAACAGGCAAAAGAACTCTGAATTTGATATTCGGGGACACCGCGATTGGGAAATTGAATCCATTCAACTGCAGACAGTGGAAGATAAACGGGCATTTCTTCGCAGGATATTATCACCCGAAAATAGTAAGAAGAATGAATGGTTGAAAGATCTCAACGGTGATAGTTCGCATGACTGGAAAGACATGACGGTGGAAAAGGAAAATATCTTTCGTATAGAGGATCTGAATGGTGATGGAGTGGCGGATATGACTCAACTGGTAGTTGACGATTTTAATGATGAGGTAACTGATGTTGCCGGTGGTGTGTTAAGTGATGGAGACGATTTATTCGTGGCTGTTGCCCCTGATCTATGGAGAATGAAAGATAAAAATGGTGATGGTATAGCAGATGAAAAAACTTCTATTTCGAATGGTTACGGTATTCATATCGGGTTTGGTGGCCATGGAATGTCGGGGATTGAAATGGGACCCGATGGCAGGATCTATTGGCAAATAGGAGATATCGGCTTTAATGGTAAAGGCCCTGATGGGCAGAAATGGGAATATCCGAATAGCGGAGTTATTGCCAGGTCTAACCCGGATGGCAGTGATTTTGAAATTTTTGCTGCCGGTGTTCGCAACACTCATGAATTTGTGTTCGACGAATATGGAAACCTGATCAGTGAAGACAATGACGGCGATCATGTTGGCGAAAAAGAAAGGCTTGTACATATCGTTAACGGCGCGGATATCGGATGGCGTAGTAATTGGCAGTATGGCAAATACAGGGATCCAAACAATAACACATACAAAGTATGGATGGATGAAAAAATGTACCTGCCCAGGTTTGAAGGACAGGCTGCCTATATTACACCCTGCATTAGCAATTTTGTTAGCGGTCCTGCAGGCATGGTGTACAACCCCGGCACTGCTTTAGGTCCTGAATATAAAAACACTTTCTTCATTGCCGAGTTTGTTGGTAATCCTTCCAGATCCGGGATACATGGTTTCAAACTAAAACCGAAAGGGGCTAGTTTTGAGCTTGGAGAACATAAAAAAGTTTTGAACGGGATACTCGCTACCGGCCTCGATTTTGGTCCTGATGGAGCTTTATATGTGGCTGACTGGATCGATGGATGGGATACACATAATTTCGGTCGCATCTGGAAACTCGACCATAAGGATGGAGCTTCCAATCCCGAACGCCGGCAAACCAAAATCCTGTTAGCGGCTGATTTTGGGGAGCGCAAAGAAAATGATCTCGGGGAGTTACTAAAGAATCCGGATATGCGCGTCAGGCAAAAAGCACAATTTGAATTGGTGAAACGTGGAGCAACCAGCGTGGAAGTTTTTCAAAAAGCACTGAAGCAAAATGTAAATCAGTTAGCCAGGATCCATGCAATCTGGGGGATCAGCCAGCTGGCACGAAAGGAAAAAAAGCATGCTGAATTCTTGCTGTCTTACTTACAAGATAAAGATGCCGAGATCAGGACACAGGCTGCAAAATGGCTCGGTGATATCCGGTACAAAGAAGCGGGTAGCATGCTTATCTCATTATTAAAAGATACAAATAGCCGGGCACGTTTTTTTGCCGCAGAAGCATTGGGAAGAATACAACATGAACCCGCAATCAATCCACTCATCGATTTTCTAAAAGCAAATAACGATGAAGACGCATACTTACGCCATGCAGGTTCACTGGCTTTAGCGAGGATAGGAAAAGCAGACCCGGTTATTGCGTTATCAAAAGATCCATCACGTGCTTTAAAGATTGCGGCAGTAGTAGCGCTACGCAGGATGAGCCATCCGGGTATTGCTGTATTTCTGAACGACCAGGATGAATTTATAGTTACCGAAGCCGCGCGTGCGATCAATGATGATCTTTCCATAAAAGATGCACTGCCGGCCCTTGGCAATTTGCTTACTACCACCCGCTTTACGAATGAAGCATTGTTGCGACGCTCCATCAATGCCAATCTTAGAATTGGAACAGATGCGGCTATGGAAAATCTGATAAATTTTTCTCAGAAAGAAGGAAGCCCGGGAAAAATGAGAGCTGAAGCGATAGATGCATTGAGCATCTGGTCGAAACCTTCGGTATTAGACAGGGTTGATGGAAGATACAGGGGACCAATAGAACGGGATGCTGCAATTGTAAAAAGCAAGGCAACCGAAACGATTGTTCAATTGCTAAAAAGCAAGGATTCGGCCGTGCGTATCAGTGCAGTAAAGGCAAGCAGTAAACTCGGCATCAAACAGGGCGCTGCACAATTGCTTGTTATGTTGAAAGCCGATAAAGAACCTGAGATACGGGTTGAATCATTAAAGTCGTTGGTCGCGTTGAATGATCAATCGGTGGCCCAGGCGATCAGGCAGGCTCTTTCTGACAGAGATAAGACTGTGCGTGTGGCGGGACTTAATCTTTTGCAAAAAATGGATATACCGAAGGATCTGATGGTGGATTTGCTGTCTGATGTTATCAACACCAAAACCATGGAAGAAAAACAAGCTGCCCTGTTAACACTCGGCAAACTTCCGATAGAAAACTCCCGAAAATTTTTCGATGACTTACTGAATAAAATGACTGCCGGTAAACTTGCTCCTGATATTTATCTTGAATTGGGTGAAGCACTTGACAGTACGCGGGCTGCCGATTTGATCGCACGCTATAAAATCATCAGTTCTAAATTGTCACCCGATGATCTGACTTCAGCCTATGCAGGAAGCTTATTGGGTGGTGACGCCGATCGTGGAAGAACAATTTTTTTCAGAAATCAAAACGCCCAGTGTACCAAGTGTCATGCATACGATGACCGGGGAGGCAATGCAGGTCCGCGATTAAATGGGGTTGCCGCAAGACTTACCCGTCCTCAGCTACTCGAAGCTTTGATCTCGCCCGGCGCCAGGCTTGCACCGGGATATGGTGTAGTAACTGTTGAACTTAAAAACGGCAAAACCCTTTCGGGTACAGTAATGGCAGAAAATAGTAAAGACATTACACTAAAAGCGGGTGACCAACCGAATGAGGTAATACCAAAAAATCAGATCACAAAACAGGTCAATGCCCCGTCAAGCATGCCTGATATGAAAAGCGTTCTTTCAAAAAAAGAGATCCGCGATGTGGTGAGTTTTCTTGCTGGTTTGAAAGAAGATAATTAACCGTTCATGTTTCAGTTTTTACAAACCATCATTGAATTTTTGCACGGGGAAGGCATTTCTTACATGCTATCAGGCAGCGTGGCGATGAGTGTGTACACCATACCAAGATCAACCAGAAATATTGATTTTGTAATAAACCTTCAGGCAAAAGATGCCGAGAAATTAGCATCGTACTTTAAGGAAGGTTATTATTGTGATAAGGATGCAGTTACTGACGCAATTGAGCATCAAACCATGTTCAACATCATTGATCATGCTACCGGATTCAAAGCTGATTTCGTTATTCTAAAAACGGAAGCTTTCCGGCAAAAAGAATTTGAAAGAAGAATAAAGGCAGACTTTTTTGGGATACCTATTTACGTTGTAACTGTCGAGGATCTCTTACTTTCAAAACTGATATGGATACAGGAAATGCAGAGCAGTATCCAAAAAGAAGATATTAAAAACCTCATACTGGTTGAAGAGATGGACTGGCACTATATTAGATACTGGATAAATTCATTACGTCTGAATACTTTTAATTTGTTATAAAAATGAAAGACACACCTCAATCTATCAAAGACCTGCAACTAAAAATATGGCTGGCCAAACCAGCCATGGAAAGGTTGCGCCAATTTTTAATAGACAATGAAGCTTTCTTTCGATTAACAAATGAAATAAAAAGGAGCCTTCAGGACCGACACTCGGGGAAAACGAGGTCCTGACCATACTCCTGCCTCTTCTGACAAAATAAATTCATCATTTTTCATACAATCATTTCATCCCAAAATCATACACTTTCGGGTTAGAAACTCCATTCACGCTCATGGAACCCGCATACATGAAGCAATATTCTCCGGGTTGAAGGTCTTCTTCAAAATAAATTTCATAGATGCCTTTCTCGAGCCTTGTATACTTAAAAGATATTTTTTGCTTGTCATCAACACCTTGTGCCGTCCCCGAATAGTCGTTGCCTGATGCCACTACCACCTCTCTAACTTTATTGTCTTTTCCCGTTAGAAATTTAACGAGCATAAATTCATTGGGACTACTCGCATTGGTAAACCAGAGTGGTGTTTGGCTATTGATGCCTTTATCCTCACTGGTTATATTGAACACAAAATAGAATACGGGTTTTTTTTCTGTAACCTGGAGGTTTGCCCGCGCTCCGCTAACCGACATTTTAGTGGTACTCTTGGCAAATCCTCCTGATATACCTCGCACAAAATTGCCACTCTGTTTTGCCTGCGAATAAACTGTAGGTTCAAGCTCCGAAATACCACTACCCGACCTTTGATAAATTCCTGAACCTTCCCTTTTAAGCGCATTGACTACCGGTGCACTGTTTGTTGTGACTGCCGGTTCAGAAATGGTTTTTGCAGCTGATGTTTTGGTTGTTGTTTTACTGTTAGTTCCATTCGTTTTTTCAATCATTGCCGTAATGACTTCATCTTCTACTCCTGCTTTTTTTAATTTGATAACTGATTGGGCATCTGTTTCAAACTTGCAATTGGCTGAGCTGATCATTGTCTTTATGATGTCCTTACTAATTCCCGCTCCCTTTAGATCTATAATTGTTTTGTTTGTAACAATTTCATTATTGTTTTGCGCGTGAATGTAAACAGACGAGCAGATAAAGAGGAATAAAATGAGCGTAAATCTTACAATCCGGCTGAGAGGCTGACAGGAAATCAAAGCCTGGTTTTGGGGTTGCATTTGCATAATATTATTTTTAAAAGATCGAAACAGATCCGAACATGGAATACCAGGAAGTCAGACTTTAAAATATTATCTCAGGGAAACGAATACAGAAAATGGAGAACATGCAGAAGATACTAATAGATCCTGTTGCTTAAGATACGTGTCTTTTTGATAACAAAAAATTTAGGTAGGGACTGTCAAAGAATTTCTCCTATCAAAAATTAAGATTCACCCCTAAACGTGCGAGCGAAATATCATACCCGGCTTCCGCAAATACGCCAAAGTTCTTCTTGAAATTATATTTTGCTCCGATGAATGCACCCTGTACAAAGTAGAGATTCCTGTAATTGTATGGATTGCTTCCAAACCTGTCGTAATAAGTATCCTTATACCTGTAAATCCTTACACCCAGCATGATCCCGGCGTAGGGATCGAACTTATTGTTCTTGTCTTTCAAAACGGTCAGGTGGTAGGTGCCGCGAACGCCGATGATATAATTGTTCCATGTTGATTTATATCCCCCGTTTGTATAATTGAAATGGGCAGTTTTAATACCAATCATTCCTCCAATTCCGATGGTTCCCGGTCCTACTTCCTCAAAAAAACCCTGGTCATAAATTAGGGTAAAGGCAGGAATGCTTTTATAGCCTGAATAATATCCATATTCAACGCCAAACCCGACAGCCAGTCCAAGCGTTTTTGACCCTTTTTTGAATGCTGGCTCACTTTCCCCGTTTGACTGTGCAAAAATCTGAATGGAATGACCGGCAGCCATAAGTATAAACAACATGGATGCTTTGAAGTTGAAAAAAATTGTCTTTTTCATTTTATAAGTATTAAAAGGTTTGCGTTTAGAAACTACTTCCGGGGAGAACTGGTGATGAGGTTTTGCATTAATGCTGTTCCAGATAAAATTCACCATCGGTAATTTTTATTTTGGCACTGAAATCGGCGCTATATAAAGTGCCTGAGAAATTGCCCCTTATATGAGTAGATGATGCTTCAGTAATAACAAGTCGGACATCTATTGGCGATCCGGGTGGAAGCACCAGTGAAAATTCTTCTCCCCACGACGCGTACGGTTTACCATTTTCGTCAAGAAAGGAGATCAGTGCCAATTTGGCCTTTTTTAATCCGGGAGCCGAAGCTGAATAATTTGTGTACGTTGTATGTAGCATCGTGGTACCAACGGTGGTAAGTCCTAGTGTCATGTTACTCTTTTTAGCCTCAAACTGCACTTTGGTTCCGCCGAGGATGGTGATATATTCGGTAGGTCCTGAAGGCTTATTAAAATTGCCTTCCACATGAGCCCTGTATTCATTTTGAACACCATCGGCTTTAAAACGCAGATAAAAATCCTTTGAAGCATTTCCGTTTCCGCCGGCACTCTTTGTGCAGGCACTCATAGAAATCAAAATCATTAAAAACAGCGGCAGTGACAGGTATGTTTTTCGCATAAAAAAAAAATTGTGTGTTACGTTTTGCGATCCCTTGATTGAATGATGTATCAAACTTAACGCTGCTTCGGGCCAGGGTCAATGCACATTTATTATTTGCGGGAGTTGACTTATTATCTGCGAAAAGGAATTTCAAAATAAAATCCGGATTTCTTATATTCGGTATACTCCCTCGTAATACTTAAACGGCTTTTACGTAATCGGTACTATTAGCTCTCAGGTTGGGGCCCTGATGACAATCCTGCCATTATCCTTGAGTAATGCCGGCATTGCTTCTTTCTAACAACATGTAGATAAACCGGCCAGGAGGGCGGTGAATGATTAATTGATAACTTGCAATAACCCCTTTACTTTATGAGGAAGCACTTTCTACGAATCCTTCTGCAACTGGTTTGCAGTATTTTACTTTTCGGTTTCTGCCGCGCGCAGTCCTCAAATACTATAGCAGACTCTCTGCAGCAATTGCTGCGTGCAAAACCAGAAAAAGATTCGAACAGGGTAACCATTCTTCTTAATCTGTCTCATAGCATCGTGCATGAAAACCCCGACAGTTCCATGAAGATCGCAGAACAGGCTTTAGTTCTTTCGCGTGAACTGAAATGGCAGAAAGGAATAGCATTGAGTGTGCGGCAGAAAGGATTGATATACTATTTCCAATCGGATTTTGTAAAGGCGATCGAATTTTCCCAACAGGCGTTAAAAGAAGCATCCTCTCTGAAACACACCCTTCTCGATGCCAGTATATACAACAATATAGCGAATGTGTATGCCGATATGGGTTATCATGAAAAAGCGTTGGATTACTACATGAAGCTACTTGATGCCGCAAAGCAGGCTAGACACCGCATCTATGAAATGAATGCACTCATCAACATCGGTACTGTTTATCTTGAACAAAAAAAATATTCCCGGGCTTTGGAATATCTGAACCAGGGCCTCGCTATTGCAAAAGCAGACAACAACAACTCCATAGCTTCGTCCGTCTATAATAATATCGGCATCGCCTACAAGAATATGAACCGGCTGCAGGAATCACTGCAGAACCTGGAGCAATCCTTCAACCTTGCCAAAGAAAGTAACAACCTGAACACCATGGCCGTTTCGCTCAGTGATATGGCAGAAGTGTTCATTATGCTGAAGGATTACAAAAAAGCGCAGCAATATGCTTCGGAATCACTTAAATATTCTGCGCCCCTTAAAGCGCTTCAGTGGCAGGGAAACGCTTACCAGATACTTAGCCTGGCATTGGAGAAACAAGGCAGGTATCAAGAATCAATGGATGCTTATAAAAATCATGTTATGCTGCGTGATAGTGTAATGAATGACGAGAAGAAACAAGAGATCAACCGTAAAGAAATACAATTTGAATTTGAAAAAAAAGAAGCACTATTGAAAGCGGAAAATGAGAAAAAGGTAGCGTTGGCAAATGCAGAAATCAACCGGCAACGGATCGTCAGGAACGCGGTTATTGGCGGTATATTGGTATTACTCGTATCAACCGTTACCGGCTTAATTTTATATAAAAGAAAACGCGATGCAGAACAACAACAAAAAGAAGCTGAATTTAAAACACGTGTTACCGATACTGAAATGAAAGCACTGCGTGCGCAAATGAATCCGCACTTTATATTCAATTCCCTGAATTCCGTAGCCGATTATATGGCAAAGAATAATACAAAGCTGGCCGATGAATACCTCACCAAGTTTGCAAAACTGATGAGGATGATCCTGGAAAATTCGGAACAGAAAGAAGTCTTGCTTGTGGAAGATCTCAAAGCGCTTGAATTATACATGCAACTGGAAGCGCTTCGGATGAATCATAAATTTACCTATGAAATAAAAGTGGATGAAGAAATCGACCAGGAAAACACTCTTGTTCCGCCGCTCATACTGCAACCCTTTGTCGAGAACAGCATCTGGCATGGCATCGCCCAAAAAGACGGTCATGGAAAAATTACCATCAAAATAAAAAAAGAGGGCGGTATGATCAACTGCATTGTTGAGGACGACGGAATAGGAAGGACACAATCATCCGTTTTAGCACCTCCCCTAGATCAGTCTGGAAAAAAATCACTTGGCATGAAAATCACGACAGCAAGGATCGACATCATCAACAAAGTAAAAAAATCGGCTGCTGCGATACAGCTCTCGGACCTTCAACAAGGTACAAGAGTAGAAGTAAAATTACCTTTGGAATTAAATTTCTAATGTTGCTTATGATCAGGGCAATTATTATTGATGATGAAAAACATTGTATTGAACGGTTGAGCGATTTGCTGAAAGAAAATTTCGCAAACCAGGTTCACCTGATGGAAAGTTTCAACACGGTTGAAGACGGCATAAAAGCGATAGAAAAATTAAGGCCTGATCTTGTATTCCTGGATGTACAAATCCATAATAAAACCGGTTTTGACCTGTTAAGGCATTTTGATAAAATATTTTTCCGGGTCATTTTTACAACAGCCTTTGACAAATATGCCGTTCAGGCATTCCGGTTTAGTGCTGCAGACTATTTATTAAAACCTGTAGACCCTGAGGAACTGAAACAGGCAGTCGGAAAATTGTCTCTGGGAACAGGAACAAATACGGTCAGCGATACAGTGCTTCATCTGCTGAACAATATCAGGGAGACACAAATAGCCAGTAAGAAAATAGGAATTCCGGTTATTACGGGCCTCGTGTTTATACAGGTAAGCGAAATAATACGTTGCCAAAGCGATATTAACTACACCACTTTTTTCCTGAAGGATAAACAAAAATTACTTGTTGCCAAAACACTGAAGGAATATGAAGAAATACTAAACGATTATCATTTTTTCAGGGTACACAATTCACATCTAATCAATCTTGCCTACATAAAAAGCTATCACAAGGGCAAAGGTGGTTCGGTTACAATGACCGATGGTTCAGAAATTGAGATCTCCACCCGCAGGAAAGATGATTTTCTAAAAAAAATGGCGGAGTTATAAGAGGTAAGACCGTCAGACGAGGACGTCAGACGGGAAGGCTGATAACAAAACAGGCGCTTATAAAAGCGCCCGTTGTTCGTGTTACTTATTAACCTATCACAATTAATCCATAACCACTAGTTGAGCGAAAAAGATGGAAGGTTGCTGAAAGCACTGATAGAAGGTTCCAGCATTAACATCCGCTGTATCCGCTTATATTTTTTGGCATCAAATACCGCGTTAACATTATCTTCAAGTTCATTAGGTGTTTCGCCATCGTACCGCAACAAGGTAATATCTGCCTGTAGAATGGGTAACACAGCGTGTAATTTCCTGCTGTCGATATTGCTGTCAGTTCCGTCTACAACTACCATATCGAAGTGGTGCTGATGACATAATTCTATGGCTGTTTCATCACTGTTAACAATATTAACATCAAAGGGATGTAACACACTCGTCCACTTCCCCAGCGGGTTTTCTCCGGTCAATTTGTTGGCTACTACAAGTACCCTTTTTTTATTCATCTTAAATTACTCCTTTCGCCTTCCTGTTCAATTACTATGCAGAAACCAAATCCTGCAAATTTCGTCAGTGATTAATTAACACAACTGCCTTGATGACTGCTTTTGATCTTTGTAAAATGTCCTTTAGACACTTTGCCACGGATTACACGGATTATCACGGATTGCTAACCGTGTAATCCGTGGCTATATTTTGTCAGCTTTTTAAAATTGGTACAACCCTTGAGTCATGCATATCATTATGCTGGAATTAATCAACAACGATTCGCATCTTTTAGATGCGTATTCTCAAACAGTAAGCACGATCTATAATACCATCTCTCCTTCTGTAGTTCATATCCGTAATGTTCGTTCGAAGGAGGCTGTTAAAAGCAAAGATGAAAGAAATGAATCGATGGGATCAGGCTTCATCATTTCATCCGATGGGTATATTATTTCCAACCATCATGTCGCCGAGCAGGCAAGGGAATTATTTGTAACAATGGATGACGGCACCATTCTAAGGGCAGATTTAAAAGGCAGTGACGCTTCTACCGATATAGCCGTATTAAAGGTGGACGGACGAAGTTTTAAATCCCTGGGATTTGCAAATTCTGATCATTTAAAACCCGGACAGATCGCCATTGCGATCGGCAATCCCTATGGATTGCAGCAAACGGTTACTGCCGGTATTGTAAGCGCTGTGGGAAGAAGTCTCAGGGCTGGCAATGGACGGCTGATCGACGATGTGATCCAGACCGATGCTGCTTTAAACCCCGGAAATTCCGGAGGACCTTTGTTGAACTCAGAAGGGAATGTGATTGGTGTCAATACTGCCATCATTTCTGCAGCCCAGGGGATTTGTTTTGCAGTGTCATCAAACCTTGCCAGCCATATTGCAGGACAGATTATTATGAAAGGCAAAGTGAGCCGGGGCCTGATAGGGATCGCCGGTCAAACAGTCCAGATCACCTCGAGGATGAGGGAATACAACCATATTCTCAACAAAACCGGCGTATTTGTATTTGAGGTAATGAAAACAAATGCCTTGACCAACCGCAAAATAAAATACGGCGATATCATTGTTCAATTCAATGGAAATAAAGTTGAATCAGTAGATGGTCTATTCAAGCACCTGACGGAAGAAACAATTGGAATGCCGGTAAAGATCGGTTTGTTACGCGAAGGAAAATTGACACAGGAAATGATCATACCGGAACCTTCGGCCAATTAGATTCTTCAAATAAAGATTGTTCATCGATCACAACTCCTTTTTCTCTCAGAACTTTTGCTATTTGTAAATAATTTCTTCGTGTCCTTCTTGTCTTCTCTTTGTGTTCTTTGTGAACCTCCTCGGTGTACAGTCATGGGTTCGCGAAGAACACGAAGAGAAGACACGGAGGACACCAAGAGAGATGGCCTCTGTAAAAAGCTTCTGGGACAAATCATTGGGGTCAATTCATTTGCTTATATGGTAAAAAAGAATCCGGGTCGAGACTAAATCGGCTTTCAATTTCCGGCGGCCGCGATCCAAGACTGATCCGTAAGAAAAATTGATGATTTTCTACTTTCCACACAAAGAGATCGTTGTTGCTTTTGATAATGTCAGGTAGTAAAGAGATCAGTAACCCATTCCAGCAGGATTTTTCCAAATATTCACGCGGATTGAGGTTTGTTTGTTCACCTGGCTGCGTATCGATTTCACAGAATTGCCTTTTTGAAAAAGTGCTTGTGGCGAGCAGTAATACCTCCTGCTCTACAGTTTCGGGTTTCATAACGAAAAAGTTAATGAATGACTATTTAATTTCTCTAAGCCTATACTACAGCTATTAGTCGCTCAAAATGAGTGGAAGCAAACATCAGTCCTGAGCGAAGTCGAAGGATGGAGAGGGGTCGGGGTGAGGTCCTACAAAGCCAACAAAACAGCGATATAATGACAGATAGCGGCAGCCAATACGATGATATGCCACACGGCATGCGTGTACATGTACTTGTCCCACAAGTAAAAAAATATGCCCACAATATATAACCCGCCGCCAATGCAAATAAAAATAACCACGGGGCCAGGTAAGTAGGCGAAAAACTTTCTTCCTCCTACCACCAACATTAAGCCCATTAGTACATAAATAAGGGTTGAAATGATCTCGAATTTTCCTGTGAAGTAGATCTTAAACAAAATACCCAGGATCGTCAGTCCCCATAATACCGATAACAGCGTAATGCCAAAAGCATTGTTCATGTACATAAGGAGGAATGGAGTATATGTTCCGGCAATAAGGAAATAAATGCTGATATGATCAAATATCTTGAAGATGGTTTTGATCGCTTTTTCTGTCGCCAAATGATAAATGGTAGAATTGGTGAACAGCAGTAAAAAGCAAAACCCGTAGATCCCCGATCCTACAATACCGGGGATATTATTATGAGAAGTAGCAATACCGGTCAGAACCGGCAGGCCGCTTACGGCGAAGATGATTCCGATTCCATGTATCAGGCCATTCACAATTTCCTGTTTCCGGGTGTAAGCTTCCATCATGTTGTCTTAAGGAACGCAATTTAATGGGAAATTATTTGTGTTGTCGGCCCTGTGTATTTGTATCAATCCCTTTTGCTTTTAATCGCTGAATGGAGCGTGGCTTCGTGTAATTGGTGCCTTCCCTTTGTGTTCTTTGTGAACCCCCCGACTATACAATGATAAGGCTCACCAAGAACACAAAGGAAGGCACCAAGGACACCAAGTCTGAGTGTCATTATTAAGGCGAAACAAAAATATTTTAAGAGATCTGTTTCCCTTTGTCCAAAAAATACGTCCAATAAGCGTCGATAATGATAACCGTGCGTAAATCCGGCATTATTTCGATTTTAGTGGATGGAAATATTATAATATTGTCAATGATCTAAATAATATAAAAAACTTGCCTGTAAAAATGAAATGATGTGAAAGTAATTTAACTTAGATTGTAACGGTTGTATCTATCGTATCCATACATGTGCATCTACTTCAAAAAAAAGGCTCCTGATCCTACCCTCATTATGCAGAGTCCTTACCCCATGCAATTTTATATTTGTACAAGTACCTATCGTGAAGGACTAAACTACCCTTTATAGTAGAAGAATCCCTTACCATAAAGAACTTGCCTAAATGGAAATACTGGAAATTATTTTGATCTGTACCAATGTTACTCTGTACATCTTCATGAAACACGATGCCGCATAATGGCTTGCTTTATGGCAATTATATTTATTCACGACTAAACGTTTTATTTATGAAGGTGATATTAACAGAAAAAGATGTAAGAGAAAGACATCGAAACTTAGTTCCGGGTTTAGACAATAAAACTCTTGATTTCACTCCTTCTGAAAATTCTGCAGTCAATGGAGTTACTCAAAGCATTTCGACAGAACCTGGCGTTTTTGTATTAAAAAAAGTGAAACCTAAGAATGTTCCGAAAGGTGCCAATAAAAAAACGCAAGGAGATATCGATCAGGACACGATAGATGAATTTAATAATTGTTATAAATTCTATACAGATCCTAATGCCCTTAATAAGACACTTAAGGATAAAAAAAAATTCCATGTCTGGTGCACCCATTATACCGGGAGATCATACAGCCCTTCGACTAGTAACTGGTTATTCAACAGAATGAGCTATGAATCATTTTGTACCGGTTGGTTACAGTATCATGACCTGATCGTGACACAAAAGCAGGAGGATCACGATATCCATTTTGATTGGAGTAAAGAAAATGTTGTTATGATTTATATCTCAGCCGTAAAGAAACGTCGCGCTACACAACGCATTTATATCGATATATTTCCACCAGCAAATGGTAACGATGATGGTGACGCTCCAGATCCCCCAGATCCTCCCGGACCACCACCACCAATGCCAGGTCAATAGTCAATCAGGACATTATTAGGCAAAAAAAATCAGAACAATGTCGCTGCTTTCTACTGTAGCGATTTGTTCAATTTATCCTCTGTATATTCGATGGAAAGCAAAACGAATAAAGATAAAAGAAATGGCGAAAGCATTTGTTTCAGGCTGATAGTTAAATTTTATGACCATCTGTGTTTTCCTTATCATGATGCAAAAGAAATAAATGAATTTTTTTTGCATCATGATATTATTTCCTGGCAACAGCTCCTGAATATTTTTCAGGGTATAAAAATCAACAAATTATTTACATCCTTGATACCCGACCAGATTATTGCATGGGTAGATAAGGCCAGTAAATCAGATTCAACATATAAACCTCCGGATTTTTTTTCCTACTATTCAATTAGCTGGACATGTGAAATTAACACCCGCGAATTATTAAGGAGATTGCGAAAGGATAAGAATGTTGAATTAGCCTATCTTCAAAATGGTCCTCTACACCCCCCAAGTGTTCGCGCCCTACATGATGATACGATGCATACCTTAAATAGTTATCAGGAATACCTAAATCCGTCACCACAGGGAATTAATGCCCGCTATGCATGGGGTGTACACGGTGGTGACGGTCAAGGAAGTGTGCAGTTCATCGACATAGAGCAGGGATGGATAGAGGATCATAAAAGCATCTTTATTAAACGGCTGACCACCACAGGAATCAATTGCGAAAAGTTTAAAGATCACGGTTCGGCTGTTTTAGGAGTCATCATGATGCAGGATAAGGAAATTGGTGGACAGGGTATCACACCAAAGGCGAAAGGACACATCATATCACAATGGAGACCTGATGGCACATTGAATACAGCAGACGCAATAGTGGCAGCTATTGATCATCTTCGATTTGGTGACATACTTTTATTGGAGGCGCAAGTCTCCGACACAACTCCTGCGAACCGGCTTTGGCCAGTTGAATTGGAGGAAGCAACTTATCAGGCGATCCGACTCGCAACTGCCTTAGGCATCACAGTCATAGAAGCCGCGGGAAACGGGAACCTTGCTTCTACAAAAGGTAATAATATGGACTTCTTCAGATTAAGAGGAAAGGAAATCTTAAATCCAGAGAGCCTAGATTTTAGGGATTCGGGCGCCGTTATTGTTGCAGCAGCCTCTTCCACCTCACCACACAAAAGACGAAAAAATTCAAATTATGGGAAGCGGATTAATTGCTACGGATGGGGTGACAACGTTGTAACTGCAGGAAGTTATCCGAGATCATCCGGAACAGCCAGGAATCGTTATACAATGAATTTTAGCGGCACTTCAAGCGCTGCGGCAATCATCACGGGAGTGGCCATATCTGTACAGTGTATTATGGAAGCAAAACAAAAGAGGAGACTTGGCCCTATTGAAATGCGTGCTATTTTAAGCAATGATTTGTATGGCACTCCTTCCGCCAATGGACGTCTTGTCAATAAAATTGGCGTGATGCCTGATCTAAAGAAAATAATTGACAATGCACTAAAATAGAAATCCGAAATTAGTAATGCTCGAGCATATTAGTTTTACTTAATACATATCGATAATATAGAGGATGTTGATTATCAAATTGGAAAATAATGAAGAAAATTTTTAGCTAAATTAGAAGAATAAAAGCTAATTAATCCGGCTATGCAGTTCGGAATTTAAGGATATTTTCTTATTGTCATATTTGCGATGCTCAATTCTTCAAAGTGACAGCCATGAAAAGAAAATTATTAATTCTAATAAGTTCCGCTTTTGTATTGACTACATCAATCCGGGCGCAATGTCCTGAAAAAGAAGTTCTGTACGAAAAAATCTCTTATTTAAGGGATTCATCAAAACTGCCCATCAAGGAAAAATTAACTGAAGCACTTGGATACCTGAATATAATAAATAATTGTCCTTATAGAAATGATTCCACTCACGCCTCATTCCTTCGGTTTATAGGCTACCTGTGCGCCACCCAGTCTGATTATTTTACGGCCATACAATATTACCGGGAATCGATCAACATTATCAATTCCAACACTGGTAAACCTTCGATAAATCCTGCCCATTTGATACGAAGCTATTTCTGGTTGTTTGCGTATTACGATTCTTTGAATAATGTACAAGAAAAAATGAAGGCTGTCTCCAATTTCATATCTATTGCCTATCAGTTAAAATCCTCTTCTTCTATTGAATTTATAAGAGCCTTATACACACGAGTTAAATATTATTTTGATATTGGCGATTTTCACAAGTGTATAGAAGATGCGAAAGAATGTGAGAGACTTTCAATTGAATATGGCAAAAACCGTGACAACCCCAATTATTTGCTTGGTAAACAATTCGCATCCAGTAGTCTGGGTTGGCATATTCAAGCTTTATTGCAACTAAAGAACTTCGAAACAGCTGAACAATTGCTTTCCAATAAAGCAGATGAATATACTAAAACGGGCCTCACACAATATTTAGGGATGATATATGGCCAAATGGCGGAAGTCCAACTTTATAAAGGAGCCTATAAAAAAGCTTTGCTATATTTTAACAAGACACTCGAATATGAACAAAAAGCAAAATCTGATTTTAACTATAAACAAACATTAAACGCCATTGGATATAATCTTTATTTTAAGCAGTTGAATGACCCAAATACGGCTTTACTTTATTTTAAAAAGGCACTCGCCTTTACAAACAAAAACAAGTCTCTGAATAAAGTAGATTCTTTTGAGTCAATGAATATATTAGGTCATATAGCTAATATATATGTTCAACAGGCACACTACGATTCTGCATTTATATATTTCCAACTAGCTTTCAATCAAATCCAAAAAGGGATAAATGAAACATATTTCCTGAAGAATTCGTCAGAAGAAATTAAAAGTTATAAAAAAATACATTACCTCACAGGCCTGATTCTTGACAAAGGAGATGCTTTCCGGAAAAAGTTTACCACGAATAAGCAATCCACTGATGCTGAGGAAGCATTGAGAATTTACAAAGTGGCAGATCATATGCTTAATCGTATTAAAACCGAGCAATCTGACCTCGACTCAAAACTTTTCTGGAGAAGTGATAACCGCCGGCTTTATGAACACGCCATTGATGCCTGCTATTTACGAGGCAATAAAAAAGATGCATTTTATTTCTTCGAAAAAAGTCGAGCAGTGCTTTTAAATGACCAGCTTACCGCTCAGCAGTACTTAGGCACAGACGATATTTTGAAACAGGTTCAGGTTAAGAAAAAAATAATAAATCTGGAAAGAGAATTGACCAGTATGGTTGGCAACTCTAAAAAATATGAGGAAATTGAGCAAACCCGATTTGAACTTGCACAGGAATTGGATAGGCTTGAACAGTCCATCAAAGTAAACAACCCTCTATATTACCAAAGCACTTTAGACACCAGCTTCATAACGATTCAGGATGTACAAAATAAATTATTAAACAACCATCAGGCCCTATTGGAAATTTTTTCGGGCGACAGTGCGGTTTACACATTATTGATCACGCCAAAAAATGTTTACCTCAACAAAGTATCCAAATCCGACTTCGACGCCACTACCAACTCTTACATTTCTTATATTTCAAATCCTGACCTGATGAATAAGGATTTCCGCGGCTTTACAAGAACAGCGAATCACTTATACAAGTTGATTTTTGATAAAAACCCGGTACCAACCGGCAGGATCATTATTTCACCGGATGGCCGTTATTTTCCATTCGAAGCATTGGTAATAAATGAAAGCTCTTCTCCGGTCTATTTTCTGAATGATCACGCGGTAAGTTATACTTATTCCGCACGTTACCTGCAGAACAATTTTATTTCGAATGCATCGGTTGCTCCTGCAGGATATTTTCTCGGAATAGCTCCCGTTAAATATGCTGCCGACAAGAGCCTTGCAACTTTAAATGCAAGTGATCTTTCACTGAATAAGATCAACGGTTTTATGGAGAACGCCCGTAGCCTGGTTGGCAGGCAGGCATCAAGAGAGAATTTCCTGAAACAATTCTCCTCCTACAAGATCATCCAGTTATACACGCACGCATCCGACAGCAGCAACCAGAACGAACCGGTTATTTATTTCGCCGATGCGCCTTTGTATTTATCTGAACTTTTGCCTGAGAAAAGACCTTCTACCCAGCTGATCGTTCTTTCTGCATGCGAAACAGGGATCGGAAAACTTTATCATGGAGAAGGGATCTTCAGTTTTAACCGGGGATTTGCCGCATTTGGTGTGCCCTCATCCATCAGTAATTTATGGGCAGTGGATGACCTGGCTACATACAGGCTCACGGAACTTTTCTATAAATACCTCTCCGCAGAAATGCCGGTAGATATTGCGTTACAAAAGGCTAAACTGGAATTTCTTAAAACTGCCTCCAAACAACAAACCCTCCCTTATTATTGGGCAGCTACCGTTTTAGTAGGAAAAACAGATCCTATTCAGTATGATCGTCCTTCAAACTGGACAATTCCCGTTTTGATAACAGGGATTGCAGGATTGTTATTATTTGCCGGATGGAGACGGTACTCCCGAAGAAAAAAAGTAGTCATTGACAGGAAGAAATTAATCCCTGTTTAGCAATGTCATTAATTATGAAGAACGGATTGCCGCGAAGGCACAAAGACACTAAGTTTTGAATGATTTCTTTGTGGCTTTGTGTCTTCATGGCAAACACAATCCTTAACTTAATTATATTACCTGTATTGGAAGAAACAATTGAAATTGAACTACATATATGCCATCCGATTTCATAGGATTTTTACTTGGGTTTTTTCCTACAAGGAATTGATGCTGTTATCTTTAACTGATAAAAGATTGGTCTGAAAGTCAAATTTCCATCTCTCTGCTACAATAAAAATCGTAAATTACCCTTCGCGATTGTTCACCAAAATAAACTGTATGAAAAAAGTAGCTGATATTTTATCACGGAAAGGAAAAAACATTACCCAGGTGTCGGCTGATACTTCAGTATTAGATGCTTTAAAGATCATGGCCGACCAGAATATCGGTTCAGTAGTGATTGTAGAAGGAGGCCAATATCTTGGCATTCTTACAGAAAGAGATTATTCACGTAAAGTAATTCTAAAAGGGAAATCCTCTACAGATACCAAGGTTGAAGAGATCATGTCATCGGATATCCCGCGGATAACACCCAGCGATACGGTTGAGTATTGCATGCAATTAATGTCTGATAAAAATATCCGCTATTTGCCAGTGTTCGACACAGAAACACTGAGCGGCATCATTTCAATTAACGATGTGGTGAAAGAAACAATACTTGCACAGCAGGAAACAATTACACAGCTAAAAGACTATTTACACTCCAGTATGTAAGAATTTTTGCCACGAATTACACGAATTATCACGGATTCTTATTCGTGATAAATCGTGTAATTCGTGGCAAAAATTTATGTTTGGGACTCAGCATTTTTCTCAGACACTGCAACTAAATTTTCAAGGTCAACTGTAATCGGCATCAATCCAACTTTAACCACTGCTTTTTTTCCTTTGATCTCCGTAACCTCCCCTACCTGGTGGTTCTTTTTCATTAATACTTTTTGACCTACACTAATTTCTCCGGCGATCTCCTCGTATTTCGAGCTCACTTTTTTCTTTACCTTTTCATTGACCTGTTTTTGATCCTGCCTGAACAGCAATGCCTGCATTTGTTTGATCAAATCTTTTTTGTCGTCCTGGTTCCCGGCTTTTTTCCAGTCAAATACGATCTGCTTTAGTTTGCGTTCCATTTCTTTGAGGTAAGCAATGCGTTCTTCGCTGATCTTATTCTGTTGTTTCAACAATTCTACCTGTTGTTGATGGCGTTCCTGGTTGATCAGTTCTTCCATTTCTTTTTTCAGCCGCATATTTTCATTGACCAACTGCTGTAACTCTTTTTTCTCTTTTTCTATGTTTTGCAGATCCTGCTCGGTACGGTTGAGTAATTTATCGAGCTTGAAATGATTGTCATCTACCAGTTTTTTTGCCCTTCCTACCAGCAAAGGATCCAACCCGATCCTCTCAGCAATGGAAAAAGTATAAGAGCTGCCCGGTTTTCCGATGATCAGCTTGTACATAGGCAAAAGATTCTTTTCATCGAAAGCCATGGCCCCATTAATAATGCCGGGTGTTTTATTGGCCATCACCTTCAAATTAAGATAGTGGGTTGTAACAATTCCCATTGCGTGCTTTTTTACCAGTTCTTCCAGGATCACTTCTGCAAAAGCTCCACCCAGGTTGGGGTCGCTACCGCTACCCAGCTCATCAATAAAAAACAGTGTTTTCCCATTCGCATTTTCCATGAAGTACTTCATGTTTTTTAAATGAGAGCTATAAGTGCTTAGTTCAAATTCCAGGCTTTGAGTATCGCCGATATGTATCATGATCTGTCTGAAAATGCCCATTTCAGAATCCGGATGTACGGGTACCAGCAAACCACTCTGCAACATCAGTTGTAATAATCCAACCGTTTTAAGAGTCACCGTTTTGCCTCCGGCATTCGGGCCCGATATCACCAGTATCCGGTTTTTTTCATCGAGTGTTATGTCGACGGGTATGGTTTGTTTATTGTTCTTTTTATTATATAGATACAGTAAAGGATGACAAGCCTTCACCAGGTGCACATGTGCCTTATCGGCTAATAATGGATAATTACCGTTGGTATCAATCGCAAACCTGGCCTTGGCGCGGATAAAATCGAATTCACCCAGTACATCATGGTAGCCTTTTAAAAGTGGACCATAAACAGATAATGTCTGGGTCAATTCACGAAGGATGCGGTAGACCTCACGGCTCTCTTCATGTTCCAGGGCGAATACGTCGTTGTTCAATTCAATGGTCTCCTCGGGTTCAACAAAAGCTGTTTTCCTTGTATCGCTTTCGCCGTGAAGAATTCCTTTTATTTGGCGTTTGTGTTCGGCAAATAGGGCTACTACCCTTCTTCCGTTCAAGAAGGCTTCTTCGATATCGGCAACATATCCCGATTTGGTGAGTTTCTGTACGATCCGGTCAAATAAGCGACGCAACTCATTGCGTCTTTTATATAAGTTCATCCGTATGCGGGACAGATCAGCGGAAGCATTGTCTTTCACCGTTCCGTTTTCGTCCAGTACTTCATCAATCGTTTGTAAAATGGCTTTTTCATAATAGGTATTGTCGATCACTCTCGCCAATGCCCGGTAGGCAATCCGCCTTTCAGCATCAAACCAGCGGAAAATGCTTTGTAGGTCTTCAGCCAGCTTTCTTACCAGGATTATCTGCTCGCCGGTCAAAACGGCTCCCGGAATACCGAGTAATTTGATCTCCCTGGATAGATTCAGAACATGATCATTGGGAAAATACTGTCCACCCTGAACCAGTAACTTGTATTCATTCGACTGCTGTAATTCAAGTTCAATGAATTCTTTTTTTGTATGTACCCGCAGATTTTCTGCCTTAGATTTCGCATATTCGGTTTTACAATGCGCTGTAAGCAATACCTGGATCTTATCAAACTCGAGTTGTACCAAAGCCGATTCAGGAAAATGCCTCATACTTATTGAAAGCTCCACGTGTGACCCTTTTTTTGAAGTGCGAATTTCGGAAATATAATGTTGCCTGTGGCTTTTGAGGTTTTATTATTTAGTTGCATGAATTGAATGATCGATGTGTCGATGGCCTGCAGGGTTAGCTTTTACTCAATTTTTTTTATTTGCAACTCATTCCAGCCTGTCTTATCATCATATCCCCTGGTGAAGACCAAATCATGGCTCTCCCCTACAATGATTTCTGCGGTGGTGTATACAATACAACCTTCTAATAAATGTCCGCCCTTTAGAACACCATTGCCATCTGCTATTGCAATATGAAGGTGGCAGCCATCGATGCTTATGGTGCCTGATAAGCTGATGATCTCAAAAAACCCCTTGCCGGCATTCCCGCTTTGCTGATTGGCAAACCGGAGGCAATAACTTGTCAGGCTTCCGGCGCAGCTCATTACCCACCCTGCCCTTATGTTCTTGTGGCTCGCGAATTCCTGCAACGCTATTTTAAGATCCTGCCCGGGTTTTAACCTGGTGGCATGAATCGCTATTTTTTCTTTCATCTGAATATTTTAGCGCTTACTATACAAATTATGATTTAATTACGCCTCAATCGGAGGCATAAAACCAACCGCGGCCTTTTCTCGTACCTGCTGCCGTTAATGATATGATAAAAGGGGGCTTTTGTCGGGCAACTTACAAATTTTGGCTTGCTGAACCTTATAACTTGTACGAAATTTGTGCCATGACCGGATCATTAAAACGTTGCAGTATGAATATAATATTTACAAGTGTTGTTATTGCCCTGACCACATTCATTTCCTGTGCAGAAAATAAAAATTCAAATAAACATATGACAAGTGACCTTACCTCTTTACAAACTACAGATTATAAAACGGATACCGCCACATTTGGCAATGGCTGCTTTTGGTGTACAGAAGCCATTTTTGAACAATTAAATGGTGTTTTAAAAGTTTCATCAGGCTATAGTGGGGGTCATGTTGATAAACCAACTTACAAGGATGTCTGCGATGGAACTACCGGACATGCTGAAGTGATACAGATCGTCTATGATCCTGCAAAGATCAGTTTTGATGAATTGCTGGAAGTATTCTGGCAAACGCATGATCCTACAACCCTTAACCGCCAGGGAAATGATGTTGGTACACAATACCGCAGTGCCGTATTTTATCACAGTGATGAGCAAAAGACAAAAGCAGAAAAATACAAAGCGGAACTAAACACAAGCGGCGCTTTTAATAAACCTATTGTTACGGAAATCACTCCTTTTTCGAAATTTTATATTGCAGAAAATTATCACCAGGATTATTACAACAACAACGGTTCGCAACCTTATTGTACCTATGTAATAAGGCCAAAAATGGAAAAATTTCAAAAAGTATTCAAGGATAAGATCAAGCATTAAATTGCTCATCCTCTATGTTCCTTCTATGTTTCTATGATCCTATGTGGTAAAAAAAATCTTTCACAGTTTTTAAGATTCCCTAACTCAAAGTCAATTTACCACATAGGATCATAGAAACATAGAAGGAACATAGAATATTTTATAGCGCGCTAACTTTTGAGAGCCTCCGCAGTTCAAGAAGGTTCAATCCATTTGGCTGAAATCCCCTGATCCAGGGATGAACGATACGGATCACTTCATCGTACCACAAAGGAATAACCGGGGCATCATTGATCACCATCTGATCCAACTGCTGGTATAATTTCAATCTTATCGAGTCATCGGTAACAAGCAGTGCCTCTTCATACAAGGCATCGAAAACCGGATTCTTATACCGTGTATAGTTTGGTGGTGCAGGATTTTTTCCATAGAAAACACTCAGGTAATTTTCTGCATCCGGGTAATCAGCTATCCAGCTCCCGCGGAAAAACAATGCCTGTGATTTAGCCGTGTATTCAAGTAATAAACTTTTTTGTATAATTTCCACCTGCACTTTCAAACCGATATCTTCCAGTTCTTTCGCAATAAAACTCGCCAGGTCTCCATACACAGCGATCGTCAACAGTTTTATTGAAGGAACGGGATGATCATCTGAAAAACCTGCCTCTTTCAGTAATCGCCTTGCCTTTGATGGATTGTACGTGTACCCTTTTACGATCGTTGAGTCGAACGATGGGAGACCTGCCGGAACAAATCCGCTTTCTGCAGGAATACCAATGGAATTGCGGAGGTAGAGGATCATTTTCCGCCGATCAAACCCATAATTGATAGCCTGCCTGATTTTTTTAAATCTCAGGGGAGAATTTTTAACCAACTCATTCGTGCTATCGATGAGCATACCAAGGTATTCTGTGTTTAAATAAGGATGCTTGAACAACACGATCTTATCCTTCCATTCCTGTCTTAACGCTCCTTTTTTTGTTAAGACCTCATCTTTAAACGATGCATCAATATCGTTAATGAAATCAAGCTTTCCCTGTTGGAAGAGTAAAAATTCTGTTGCCTTACTATCGTAGAAAGTAGTTTTGATTGCATCGAGGTATGGAAGTCTTTGGCCGGAACTATCCCTTTCAAAATATTTTTCATTTTTTATTAAGATCAATGACTGCCCTTCCTCCCAGGATTTGAACTGAAACGGACCCGTACCACAGGGATGATTTCTGAAATCCTTTCCATACTTATCAATTACTTCCCTGGGAACTATTGAACAATATTGCATACTTAACAATCCAAGCACCGGTGTAAATGGCCGTATCAATCTGAGTTGGAAAGTGGAATCATCGAGTGCCCTGAAGCCATGTACGCTATCAACACGGTTGTTAAAGATCCAGGCGCCGCTGCTTGCGGTACTGCGATCTGTTATTCTCCGGAAACTGTACTCGACATCCTGCGCCCTCATCTTTCTACCCTTGCCACCGGTAAAAATTTCATTATCATGAAAAAATACATCCGTCCGCAAATGAAATGTATACATCAGTCTGTCGGGCGATACATCCCAGTTTTTTGCAAGTGAAGGAACAATATTCAATGAGGCATCCGTTTCAACCAATGTATTATACACCTGGTGAACAGCCCACATGATGGATTGATTTTTAGCGAACGCCGGATCAAGTGTTGCAATACCCGATTGCTCATTATAATAAAAAACCTGCTTTGCAGATGATGTGGTATTGGTGCAGGAATTGAAGCTACATGCAACAAGTAGTAAAGCTGCTGATAGAGAGCATATGTTCAAGACAGATATATGACCGTTTGATGAGTAACTCCTTAAAAAAATAATCTTTTCACTCATATATTATAATCTCAGCTTAAATTTAATGAATCAACGAACAAGAGCCTTTATTTGTAAATATATTAATGCTGATCCAACCGCTCCAATACTTACTTTCATATCTACTTTTATGCTGATAAGAATTGAGATGACAATATGTTCTGTGATTTGTTTTTTTGTGCTCGTATCCTGCTCAGGACAGCCGTTGCAACAGAAAAAAAAATTTACCAGGCAGGATACTTTGAGAGGTTCTATCACCCCCGAGCGGGCCTGGTGGGATGTTGTCAGCTACCATGTAGCTTTTAACACGGATTATAATAACAGGGCTATTGAAGGAAAATGTGAAATTCAGTTCCGTGTGCTGAAACCCGGAAATCGTATGCAGGTCGATCTGCAACAGCCGATGCAAATTTCTCGGGCTTACTCAGGCGATGATCAATACAAGTTTACCCGTGAAGGAAATATCTATTATATAAACTTTCCCCAACCGCTAAAAAAAGATTCTTTACACACAATTGTCATAGTATTCAGAGGCAACCCGAAGATCGCTGTCCATCCGCCGTGGCAGGGTGGATGGATATTTGCCAAGGATAGCCTGGGACGGCCATGGATGAGCGTTGCCTGCCAGGGATTGGGAGCCAGTGCTTGGTATCCTTGCAAAGATCATCAAAGTGACGAACCGGATAGTGCTTTCATTAATATCACAATACCCGACACGTTGGTTGCTGTGGCCAATGGAAGATTTATGGGAAAACAAAGCTTTAGTGCTGGCTTAATGACCTACCGCTGGGCGGTTACCAATCCGATCAATAATTACAATATTGTTCCTTACATAGGCAAATATGCGAGCTGGGACGAAACATATAATGGTGAAAAGGGAAAATTGGATTGCCAGTTTTGGGTACTGGATTATAATCTTCAAAAAGCCAAACAACAATTTCGCCAGGTTCCGGCCATGTTGAAATGTTTCGAATACTGGTTTGGACCTTACCCGTTCTATGAAGACAGTTATAAGCTGGTTGAATCGCCACATCTGGGAATGGAACATCAAAGCGCAATTGCTTATGGCAATAAATACCAGAATGGCTATCTCGGCAATGATCTTTCAGGAACCGGATGGGGAAAAAAATGGGATTTTATCATTGTACACGAAAGCGGTCATGAATGGTTTGCGAATAATATTACCACCAACGATATCGCTGATATGTGGATACATGAAGGATTCACTACTTATTCAGAAGTTCTTTTTACAGAATGCGAGTTCGGCAAGGAAGCTGGCAACGATTATCTGACAGGAATCAGGAAAAGCATTGAAAATGATATTCCTGTAGTTGGGCCATATGGGGTAAACCAGGAAGGTTCCGGTGATATGTACCCGAAAGGAGCAAACCTATTACACACGATCAGGCAGATAATCAACGATGACAATAAATTCAGGCAGATACTTAGAGGATTGAATGCAGTCTTTTACCATAAAACTGTTAATAGTAAAGATGTTGAAGAATACATCAGTAAAGAGTCTGGTACCGATTTCTCAAAACTATTCGATCAGTATTTACGAACCATAAAAATCCCGGTACTTGAATATAAGTTGAATGCCCGTTCTGTGAGTTATCGCTGGTCTGACTGTGTGGAAGCGTTCGACATGAAGGTTAAAATAAAGTTGGGCGATGAAAAGCAGGAATGGATCCAACCCGCGCGGGATTGGAAAACACTTGATCTTTCCAATGGTTACGATGGCAAAACTTTCATTGTCGACCGGAACTTCTACATCCTGACAAAAAAAACCGATTAAATGGTGAGCGAAGTCGAACCATTGAATGGTGAGCGCATTCGAACCGAAGTCGAACCATCTTTGTCTGCAAAAGTCTTAAAATAACTGCATGAGTAATATCCGGCGGCAAAGTATTATTTCTTCCTTCATTGTTTATTTCGGCTTTGCCCTTGGATTTTTCAATACATGGTTATTCGCACGGGAAGGAGGTTTTTCACAAACCCAGTACGGTTTAACGGGTGTATTTATTGCCATAGCCAATATCATATTCGCCTTTGCGAACCTGGGCATGAATGCATATATCTATAAATTTTTTCCCTATTACAATGATAATCTCCCGCCCCACAAAAACGACATGATCAGTTTTGCGTTATTCACAAGCTTTATCGGGTTTCTGATCATCATGCTGAATGGGTTGATCTTTAAAGATCTTGTGATCAGAAAATATGGAACCAATTCTCCCCAACTTGTGAGATATTATTTCTGGATTTTTCCTTTTGGATTTGGTCTCACCATTTATTCATTGCTGGAAGCTTTCGCCTGGCAACTCAAAAAATCAATATTTACCAATTTTTTAAGGGAGGTGCAATTTCGTGCATTCACGACCCTTCTGATTGTCCTGGTACTTACGGGCGTCATCAAATATTTTACCCTGTTCATTAAATTGTTTGCCTTTACTTACATTGGGATCGCGGGCATTCTACTTACCTACCTTGTTGTTACCAATCAGATTCATTTTACCTTTTCTATCAGCCGGGTGACAAAAAAATTCTTTAAAAAAATCGTTGCCATGGCGGCATTTGTGTGGGGAGGAGGCCTTGTCTTTAGCATAGCCAATGTATTCGATACTATTCTTATCGCAGCTGTATTAAAGAATGGCCTTGCCTTTGCGGCGATCTACACGCTGGCACAAAATATGGCCAGCCTGATCCAGGCTCCGCAACGGGCTATTATATCCTCTTCCATCGGACCTTTATCGCAGGCCTGGAAAAATAAAGATTTTGCCCGTCTGAACCAGATCTATCAACGCTCCTCGATCAATCAGCTATTGTTTTCTGTAGGAATGTTCGTTCTTATCTGGATCAACTTCACCGATGGAGTATTTACCTTCAACTTACAGCAAAATTATTTATCGGCCCGCTATGTATTTTTATTCATTGGCCTGATGCGTATCATCGATATGGGCACGGGACTCAATTCGCAGATCATCGCCACTTCTACTTATTGGAAATTTGAATTTTTTACCGGCATCATTTTGCTTTCGCTGACCTTACCATTAAATTATATTCTCACAAAATCCATGGGAGTTCCCGGAACTGCCATCTCAAACCTGATCGCGTTAACTATCTACAATGTGATCAGGTACACGTTTCTGTTGAAAAAATTCAATATGCAACCTTTCAATGCGAAAACGGTTTATACAATTCTTTTGGGGGTTGTGTGTTATTTAATTTGCCATTTTTTGTTTTCCGATTATCATGGGTTTTGGTGGATCATTCTGCGAAGTATTGCTTTTGTAACACTGTATATAAGCGGGGTTGTATTGTTAAAGATTTCTCCGGATGTTGTTCCGGTATGGCAAACAGTTACAAAAAAAATAGGAAGAAGAAAGTAGTTACAATCGGTCTATCAATAAAGCAACCCTAAAAAAGCGATTGTCATCCCGACCGACAGGGAGAGATCTCCTAAAATTGAGAGATGACCGCTATTCGCCGCCATCAAAAATTTTATGAGATTTCTCACTACGCAGTATCCCTATGCGATCATAAGACCATATGGCTCCGTTCGAAATGAAGTTGAGTCTTAGTTACTCTATATTCAAATAGAACTCGCGCTGTTTCTTATCAAATTTTTCAATGGCATAGCGAAGCATAACACGCGGCATTTTTACTGAAAATTTATCTAAAAAATCAATAAGCTTTTGCTTGTCCTTTTTCCCCGCCTCCCGGATCCAACTTCCCACGGCTTTCTGTATCAGGTCGTGTTCGTCGTTAACCAGGATTTCAGCGATCTTAAAAGTATCATTGATATCCCCCTGCCTGATAAAAAAATAGGTACTGACAATAGCCGTTCTTCGCTCCCATGGATTTTTAGATGTTGCCAGCTTGTATAATATCTTACGCGGTTTATCAGACAGGTAACCACCAACAACATAAGGGGCAGATCTGTCTACCAGGTCCCAATTATTAATACTGTCGTGCCGGCGGATATACAGGTCAAATAACTCCTTCTTCCTGTCTTCTGTGGTTTTTTTATTTCTTGCCTGGAAATCCATGATGCTGACAGCACCCATTCTCACTTCGTAAAATTTGCTATCCAGCAGCTTCTCAATTTCTTTCAAATCCATCCCCGTAAACTCTTTTGCCAACTTAAACACCACCAACCATCGAACGCCGAAAAATTTATTTCCGCTGCTGTCAGCGTCCCTGAAAAACCGTTGATTTTTTTCCAATTCGGTTTTTGATTGAAAGCCGGATAGTTTTTCGACGAATAATTTTGCTGTCAATTTCGCTTCCTTCCGCAAATCTTTGGTGTGGTTGTCCTTTGGCATATACTATTGAATATTTTATTTCCGAAGTTAACTTCAGTTTATACCTTGCTTGAATGCTGAAAATGATCGGCAGATCATTTCACCCGTACATATTTTTCGATGTTTACCCTGTTTATGCCCTCGCTTTCAATTTTTTCAACACCGCTCTGAATAAGAGTATCATTTTTTATATCAATCGTAAAAGTAAAATCATGGCCCTCCCATTCCCTGGCACTGCAATATTCCAGGTGTTCGGTGTACAAACTGTCTTTAAGTGAATAGCTACCGCCTCCAGACGAGAAAACAGCAGCGGAGTCCTTGCCTTTATGCAGATCATGGTGTATAAAAGCGAAATGCGTATCATTAATGATTTTAAGGAAGGATGCATTTCTTGTATACTCCGTAACCACTGTATCACCCTTTTCTATAAGTGTCCCCGTAATAAGCTTCCAGGTTCCGACTATCGGAGCGGAGGTTTTCTTGGAAGAATCATCTTCTGTTTTTTCCATGCAGGACAGGAGGGCTGCAGTAATTCCTATAAACACAATATTTACCTTCATATAATTGTTTTGAATTCTTACAAGGTTACGCATTCTGTGGTTGGATCGCAAAAATTGAAATAACAATTCAAATATAAATTATCAATGTGCTGTAGAAACAGGTAGTATTAAAACACTTTGACCGATGCTTTTTCTCAAGCACTGCCGATACCACGCAGCATGAGTGAAGATCAAATGTTTCAATCTGCCAATTTAATCATGCACCTCACATCCTTTGCAGGCAAGCCGGCCTTTTCAGCAGGGAGATACCATTCAATGCAATACCCATTAGGTTCGATGCCGGGTTAGTCGATCAGCTTTTGAAAGGCCTTCCCAATGCTTTGAACATCCCTGGCATAGTCGGTCACAGTTAAACAAATGTATTTTCCCTTTTTTACTACAAATGTTTCAAGATTTAATTTTTCTGCTTCTCCTGAATTTTTTTCCTCGGCTGCAGCCTTGTAAACGATAGCTCCATTCTCTAGCCTGGAAATTCCAAAATATCGTCGGTCAGTTGAAAAGGGTATTGATGAATGCAGTTTTTGATGCGCTTCCAGAATGCCTCCAGGAAATGAATCAGCGGTTGTATAGAAAACCGGAATGTCATTGTCTAAATTGAATTTTTCCATTTTGTGTTTAATAAAATTGGCCAAAAGTACCTATCGGAATTAGATTGAAGACCGTGCAAACACGACAATATAAGAGGGGGATTGCGGCATATACGCAGCTACGAGCAGGTTATATAAATCTGGAATTATTGCTTCTAACATTGGCATAGTTGCCTTTCGCTGTTTTCAAATACCGACCAAATGCCATTTGAAAACCGGAAGTATAAATTAATAACAAACGTTAAAATTGAAATACGTCAGCCCAGTGGAATTGATAACAAAAGAAGGTCAATGTTGAGTGCACTATTTTATTTCGCTGGTGCAACCTGGGCAGAGGTTTTTACAGTTCAGAAATATTCTTTTGCATTTCCTTTATCATTAACCTTGATTGAAGCTTTAACTCAAACTGGTCCATTACAATTCTTGAAAGTTGCATTAGCATTGATGATTCTCTGGCGTCTAATCTTCTTGGTGTTCTGTCAATTATGCATATAGTACCTAAATTGTATCCATCTGGTGATTTTAACGGTGCGGCTGCGTAAAATTGCAAACCCATTACTCCAGCTACTAAAGGATTAGCGAGTGTGCGTGGGTCAACACGGGCGTTTTCAACAATATAAATATCGTCCGACATTATTGCAGAGCAACATAATCCCGGATCTCTTGGAATTTCTTCAACATCAAGTCCGTATGAAGATTTGAACCAAATTCTTTTAGTGTCAACCAGCGTGATGATTGCTACAGGAACACTAAAAATTTTCGCAGCCAGCGAAGTGATTTCATCAAAATCCCCGTCTGCCGGAGTATCTAGAATTTCGTATTTACGTAAATTCTCCAACCTTTTGATTTCTATTGCTTGTTCCATAGTTTAAATATATATAGAATTAAATTGAACAGATCCCTTTCACATATGGTTGTCGCAAACTGTCTGCCAGAGAACAATGCTCTACGAAGTGCAGAGTTACAAATCCATTCGTTTACTTCTTTTTTCAGTGTCTGCAAGTTTGATGTAAATACAGAAAACTGAAACCCAATCGTACCTTAGATAGTCATTACTACTTTTCCCTGATGTTCTGCTTTACCAAAAATCCTGAATGCTTCACGGAACTCGTTTAGTTTGTAAGGTCCATCTATCACAGGTTTCATTTTGCCAGCTTCGAAAAGCTCGTTCATATATAATAAATCCTTGTTTGCCTTCAGGGCAACGATACGTATGTGCTTTTTACTGATCAATGAAATCCATGGCCCCAGGAACAAAGCCTGGAGAAGTCGAAGGATGGAACCCCCAACTGTCACATAAATTCCATTTGGACATAATGCACGGGAATAATCGAATAGCGAACGATTCGTCTTGGCGTCAAGGATCAGGTCATAACATTGGCCATTTTTAGTGAAATCTTCGCGTGTATAATCAATGACATGATCAAACCCCATTGATCGCATCATATCCAATTTACGGGTGCTGTCAACGCCAGTTACTTCAACCCCGTATAACTTGGAAATCTGCAATGCAAAAGTACCAACGCCCCCGCCCGCACCATTAATCAATAACTTTTGTCCCGGGTGAATTTTTCCCTTATCAATAAGACCCTGTGCAGCCAGCATTGCCGCCTGCGGTATGGCCGCTGCTTCATGGAAGCTCATGCTGAACGGTTTCAGCGCTAAAGCGTTTTCAGGCGCACAAACATATTCAGCGAAGCCTCCCCAGCGACCGCTCAAATCACCATACACATCATCACCTGTTTTAAATTGGGTTACATGTTTACCAACTGCTTCAATTCGCCCCGCAATATCGGAGCCCAGTATCTTTCTCTTCGGTTTCAGAAAACCGTTAAGCATGCGATTTACGAAGTCACCCTGCAGGAGCCCCCAGTCCCAATCATTAATTGATACTGCATACACTTTTATCAAGACTTCATTGTCCTTCGGATAAGGTTTTTCTACTTCTTTGATGTGAAGAACTTCAGGGCCGCCGTATTTTATGTACACAATCGCCTTCAATTTATTAATATCCATTTTTTAAATGAAATACAAGGTTTTCGACCCCTAAGCTATCCGGCAAGTCTATGTCAGAGGCTATCAGTTTTTTTATGATTTCTTATTTTTAACTAAGTACCTCCTTGCTCAATGCTGTATCCAGGTAAGTATTTATTTCCTGAAGTTTTTCATCATTAAATTTAAAAACTTCACAATAGGTCTGGTTATAAGGCTTTCCATTTTTGGTTTTGGCCTTTCCTGTGCTTTCCACAACCACATAAGCGTCCTCTGCAACAATGTTCTTTATTGTAATAACAGGGAAACTTTCAAGCTGTTGCATTTTAGATACTTCAAGAACCTGCTCTTTGCCTATAATAGCACTATTACCAAGAATGTTCCACTTAATATCGTCGGCTAAATATGCTTCGCAAAACGGAAGATTTCCTTTGGCAAACTCTTCACTTATTTTTTTCAGAAGTGGTTTATTTGTTGTTGTCATACAGAAGGCTTTGAATGAATAAATTTCTTCGTTCTTTGTTGTATTGCAGATTAGTCGTTGAATTTACGCTAATGTTAGCCTTGGGCGTAAGCTTGCGTATCATTCTTCAATTCCCTAACCAATGTCAGCGGTTCGTTTTTTTTTGTAGGCATAGCCTGATTATTTTCTAAAACGATTTATTTCGCTGCCATGGCTTCAACTTCTAATTTCCATTTTTTGTCGAGCAGTTGGCAACAAATAACTGTTAAAGCTGGTTTATTGTCCGCTAAATACTTAATTCTTAATTGCACATTTGCTTCGTCATATGAAGGGTCGGCTAAGTAGGTTCTGATAGACACCAGATGTTGATAACCCATTCCAGCAGATTTGAGTATTGTTCCAATATGTTGCCATATAATATTGCCTTGCTCTTCAAATGAATCAGGCATAGTTTCACCGTCTTGCAGGTACCCATTTAATCCACTAATAAAAAGTAAAGTTGAGCCCCCTTTAATTTCAACTGCATGACTATAATTTCTATAAGGTGGGAAAAGCCCTATGGGATTGTGTTCTATGGCCGGCATTCTTGTTTTCTTTAAATTAGTTCTTACTATTTGTTATCGCTACAACTACTCATCTACGCATTTGTCAAAGAGAAAACGTTATGGATCAACGAAAAATGCGCTACTCATCCGACTAGAATTCAAGATGCAAACCTGAAAAAAACGGCAACTCATAACCCGCAACAATTACTATCTTACCCTCCCCGATCCAACATACCTTCTGTCGTAGTAATCATCATCAAGATCACTGATCGTTACACCACTGGAAGTGGAAGCATGCGCAAATTTATTATTGCCCAGGTATACGCCAACATGCGATACGCCTCCGCGGGTATTGAAGAAAACAAGATCGCCTTCTTCTAATTGCTTCTTCTTTATTTTTTTCGCAGCGCTGTACTGTTCTTTCGAATTGCGGGGCACGGAAAGTCCATAAACAGCCGACATGAAGAAATTAACAAACGCAGAACAATCGACACCCTGTTTTGATGTTCCCCCATAACGATAAGGCGTGCCATACCATTCTTCAATGAACTCAAGCATTCTGAAATTCAAAGAAGTTTCTATAGGAATATTTAACAGAATTGCATATTTAATTTGCAGGCCATTAACAGACTCAATCACTACATTGTCGGCTGAATGATTTGATTCAGCTTTTGTGTAAGCAGCCTGGTAGATCTCTTTCTGTTCCGTTGAAGAAATAGCCTGTTTACCCGGGGTGATCGAAATACTTTCAATGAAACGTGGATTTGTATTTTCATTGGCTTTTGGGGCAGAAGAAGGCACAGGAGTAGATGCCTTTTTGAAAGAAGAACAGCTCGCTAATGCAGAGAGAGCTACCAATAAATAGAATAGCTTTTTCAAGTACTGATTTATTTAAGGATTTGAGGTTTTGCTAAGGTAACAAATACATTGCCAAATTGCTACTGTGGAAAGAATGTTACAGTTTCCTTTTGATAATTGGCGATTGAATATGGAAATTTGCGGGTTGAATGAACACCAACCTGACGAGAGATTTTGCCACGGATTACACGAATTAGCACGAATTGTAATTCGTGTTAATTCGTGTAATTCGTGGCAAAAACCCATTGCATGTGATTCGTTCTTGAGTATTTAGGATGATATTGACCACTTATGTCTACATTTTCTCACTTACATTGCCATACACAATTCTCCTTACTAGATGGAGCTGCATCGATACAAAGCCTGTACAAAAAGGCGATTGCACACAAGATGCCGGCTATTGCCATTACTGATCATGGCAATATGTTCGGCGCGTTTGAATTCGTGGCGGAAGCATACAAACACCAGAATGATGACAAGACCTTAAAAGTGAAGCCGATCGTCGGATGCGAGTTTTATGTTGTTGAATCACGTCACCGCAAAACTTTCACCAAGGAACAAAAAGATCAAAGATACCACCAGGTGTTACTGGCAAAAAATAAAACCGGTTATCAGAACCTTGTTAAGCTTACTTCACTCGGTTTTATTGAAGGGATGTACAGTAAGTATCCCCGCATCGATAAAGAATTAATTGAAAAATACCACGAAGGATTGATCGCTACCACCTGTTGCATCGGCGCCTACGTACCTCAATCGATTTTACATGAGGGTGATGAAAAAGCTGAAAAAGAATTCAAATGGTGGCTGGATATGTTCGGTGAAAATTATTTTATCGAATTGCAAAGGCATAATATCAAGGAACAGGAAAAGATCAATCAAACGCTTTTAAAGTTCGCAAAGAAATACAATGTGCCTGTAATTGCAACGAACGACAGTCATTATACCGACCAGGACGATTACAATGCACACGATATTCTTCTTTGCATCAATACCGGTGAAAAGAAAAGCACGCCCGGGTACGATGACTTTGTGAACGATGATGTAAACCTGAAAGACAGGCGGTTCAAATTTCCCAATGACCAGTTTTATTTTAAGTCGCCCGAAGAAATGACAAAACTGTTCGCGGATGTACCTGAGGCGATCGACAACACGAATATGATCGTTGACAAGGTAGACGTGTTGAATCTGAAAAAAGATATTTTATTGCCTGCCTTCACTGTTCCAAAAGAATTCCAGGTACATGCAGACAGTAACCTGAATCAATGGGAATACCTGCGCCATATTTCTCATGAGGGCGCAAGGCAACGTTATACGGAGATCACTCCTGAATTGCAGGAACGGCTCGACTTTGAATTGTTCACCGTTAAAACAATGGGCTTTGCCGGCTATTTTTTAATTGTGAGTGATTTTATTAAAGCCGGTCGTGAGATGGGTGTGTTTGTAGGACCCGGTCGTGGTTCCGCTGCCGGCAGTGTGGTTGCTTATTGCATCGGCATTACCAATATCGATCCCATCAAATACAATTTGCTGTTCGAAAGATTTTTGAACCCCGACCGCAAATCCATGCCCGATATAGATACAGATTTTGATGATGACGGCCGTCAAAAAGTAATTGACTATGTAATTAAAAAATACGGCAAAACACAGGTAGCACAGATCATCACCTATGGTACGATGGCCGCTAAGATGAGTATAAAGGATGTTGCACGCACGTTGGATCTGCCGTTGGCGGAGTCAAATGCTCTGGCAAAACTAGTCCCCGACCGCCCGGGAATAGAATTGCGGCGTGTGCTGCATGCTCCTCTCACCGCAAAGGAAGGTGAAAAATCATTGGAAGAAAAAGATGGCGTGGGCGCAGACGATATGGAGCTTGTGAAAAGACTTCGTGAAATTTACAATGGTAAAGGATTGGATAGCGAAGTGCTGCATGCTGCCGAAAGACTGGAAGGATCGGTTCGGAATACGGGTATTCATGCAGCAGGTATCATCATAGCACCCACTGATCTTACAGACCTGATTCCGGTATGTACAGCGAAAGATTCAGACCTATGGGTAACCCAGATTGAAGGAAGTATTATTGAAGATGCCGGTGTGATCAAGATGGACTTCCTGGGATTGAAAACACTCACCATCATCAAAAATGCGCTCGAGCTGATCAAACAAAATCATGGAGTAGAAATTGATATTGATGCCATCCCTCTAGATGATCAAAAAACATTTGCACTGTATCAACACGCTGATACCATTGGAACATTCCAGTTTGAAAGTCCTGGTATGCAGAAATATTTAAGAGACCTGAAGCCTGATAAGTTTGATGATCTTATTGCAATGAATGCGCTATATCGGCCAGGGCCCATGGCATATATCCCGAACTATATCGACCGGAAACATGGGCGTGAAAAAATTGTTTATGATGTACCGGAAGTAGAAGAATATCTGAAAGACACATATGGTATCACTGTATACCAGGAACAAGTGATGTTGCTTGCTCAGAAGCTCGCCGGTTTTAGTAAGGGTGATGCGGATGTTCTCCGTAAAGCAATGGGCAAAAAACAAAAATCGGTTCTCGATAAAATGAAGTCCCAGTTTATTTCCGGTGCTACAGCCAAAGGAATGCCTGCTGATAAACTGGAAAAAATATGGACCGATTGGGAAGCATTTGCACAATATGCATTCAATAAATCACATTCTACCTGCTACGCATATGTGGCATACCAGACAGCTTATCTGAAAGCACATTATCCGGCAGAATATATGGCTGCGGTATTGAACAACGCCGGCAATATTGATAAGATCACTTTTTTCATGGAAGAGTGCAAGCGCATGGGGCAACGTGTTCTTGGTCCGGATGTGAATGAATCAAAAAAAGGTTTTGCAGTTAATAGCAAGGGCGAGATACGATTTGGTTTGGGAGGATTAAAGGGAGTTGGTGAAGCCGCTGTTGAAGGAATAATAGAAGAAAGGGAGAAAAAGGGAACTTTTCCATCCATTTTTGATCTGATAACCAGGATCAATCAACGAACTGTCAATAAAAAAACATTGGAAAGCCTGGCATATGCAGGAGCATTCGATTGTTTTAAAGAATTTCATCGTGCTCAATATTTTCATGTGCCCCAGGGTGAACCTTCTACCGGCCTGGAAAAAATTATCCGGTTTGGAAATATTTTTCAGACCAATTCCGCAGGATCTACCAACACATTATTTGGAAACCTGGAAATGCCACAAGTGGTGCCTCCAAAAATTCCAGCCTGCGAACCATGGACACTTACCGAATTGCTCGACCATGAAAAAGACACAACAGGGATGTTCATGAGTGGACATCCGCTCGATAATTTTAAGTTTGAAATTCAGTATTACGGCATCACCAAACTGGGAGAATTTAACGAAATAAAAGAGGCAGTCAGTTTGCAGGCAAATCCAAATAAAACATTTCGCCTGGCAGGCCTTGTTGTGGATGCGCAACACCGCGTAACTAAAACCGGCAGGCAGTTTGGTTCATTCATTATTGAGGATTATACAGGTAAATGTGAAATATTGCTTTGGAGCGACGATTATACCAGGTATTCCAATTACCTGGAAAAGGGCAAGAATCTGTTTATCATTGGTTCCTTTAAACAACGTTATAACCGGCCCGAGTTTGAATTTAAGGTAGAAAAGATCATCCTGTTGGAAAGTATTAAGCAAAACTTTACCAGGCAACTGGTTGTAGACATTGAGGCAAGGTATCTGAACGATCATATGGTCAGTTTTATAGAACAGAATGTTAAAAGATTTCCAGGAAGATCAGGCCTGAAGTTCAATATTAATGAACCTAAGAGCAATTACAAGATCAGCTTGTATACCATAGATAATGGCTTTGAAATGAATGACGAAATGGCCGCCTTTTTAATGGGTAAACCGGAGATTGAAATACAGGTTGTCACGGTGTGAGTGTTTAAGGTTTAAAGTTTAAGGTTTAAAGTTTACAGTTTAATGTTGTTTTTATCTACCCCTTTCAGTTTATGTACTCTTTATATCAGCCTGACCGCTCAATTGTACTATTTATCAGGATAACCTTAAACATTAAACCTCAAACTCTAAACCCTAAACCTTAAACCTTAAACTTTAAACCTTAAACTTCAAATCCTCACAATGCCATTTGTTCAGTGAATCAACTATTGGTTGTAAATTTGATGATATATAAACATCAATCTTAAAATATACGTTATGGCTTTAGAATTAACCGATGCGAATTTTCAGGAAAAAGTTTTATCCTCCGATAAATTGACAGTAATAGATTTCTGGGCTGAATGGTGTGGTCCTTGCCGCGCAATTGGTCCGGTTATCGAAGAGTTGTCAAAAGAGTATACTGACAGGGTAAATGTGGGAAAAGTGAATGTCGATCACAATCCGCAATTGTCTATTAATTACGGAATTACTTCTATTCCCGCCATCCTTTTCATTAAAGGTGGTAAGGTCGTTGACAAACTAGTAGGAGCTCAACCCAAATCGAATTTTGTAAAGAAGATAGAAATACATATCTAACTTCTGATTATTCTGATTAATCTGATTACTACGGTCAGTTACATATAAGCAGGTCTATTGACCTGCTTTTTTATTGGCGCAATTACCACCCACCATATTAATTCCTATATTGCCAGCTGTTTAAACCAAACCAACTGCAATGAATGCTCAACTGGAAAATGTACTCCGAGGCGCCTTTGGCATGTTCTTCCTCATCTTTGTTTGTTGGTTGTTGAGCACCAACCGCAAGGCGATCAATTGGAGGCTTGTCATCATTTCACTGATTGCAATGGTTTGTTTCTATCTCGGTGTAACAAGAGTAGGTTTCATAAACGGTTTTTTTGATTTTCTTTCAAGGGCATTTGTAAAAGTCATCGAGGTGGAAATCGAAAGCACCCGCCTGTTATTTTCGAACCTGATAGAAGTGCGCCCCGATTCCTGGGGATTTATCTTCGCAGTAAGGGTATTGCCTACCATTATATTTTTCTCGGCCTTATCCTCGATCTTATATTATACCGGCATCCTTCAAAAAATCGTATATGTATTTGCGCTGGCATTGAGCAAATTAAAGATCAGCGGGTCCGAAAGTGTGTCTACGGCCGCTAATATTTTCATGGGGCAAACAGAGGCTCCGTTGATGATCAAACCCTATCTGGACAAAGTGAACCGTTCAGAAGTTTTATTGATCATGGTGGGAGGAATGGCAAATACGGCAGGCAGTGTTTTAGGCGCCTACGTCAGTTTTTTAGGCGGTGATGATCCAAATGCAAAGGCATTCTTCGCCATGCACCTTCTCACACAGTCAATTTTAAGTGCTCCTGCTGCCATTATTTGTGCAAAAGTATTGTTCCCTCAAACCCAGCCCGTAAGCACAGAGGTCCGGATCCCAAAACAAAAATTGGGCGATAATTTTTTAGACGCTCTTTCAATTGGCACTACAGATGGGATGAAGCTGGCCGTAAATGTGGGCGCGATGTTGCTGGCATTTACCGCCCTTATTTTTGTTTTGAATTACGTTCTATTTAAAATTGGCGACTGGACTTCGCTGAATGGCATAATAGCAGCCAATACACCGTACGATAAGCTTTCGTTCCAAATGCTCCTGGGGTATATTTTCTCTCCGGTTGCGTGGATCATTGGAGTCAATACAAACGACATGCTGAATGTCGGTCAGCTGCTCGGCGAAAAAACAATTCTCAACGAGTTCAATGCCTATTTATCCTTCAGCGGGATGAAGGAGAAAGGAGTCATTACCGATCCCAAATCAATCCTCATAACAACATATGCGCTTGCGGGTTTTGCAAATTTTGCCTCGATAGGCATCCAGATCGGCGGTATCAGCCAGCTGGCTCCCAATCAACGAAAAAACCTCACCGAATTGGGTTTCAAAGCACTCATTGGCGGCACCATCGCCTGCCTCATGTGCGGTTGTATGGCCGGAGCGTTGACTTAAGATGTACGAAGTACGAAGTACGAAGTTAGAAGTTAGAAGTACGAAGTTAAAGAGACTCCACCTTACATCGTACATCAAAAATCGTACATCTTACATCGTACATCTTACATTCTCTTCTTAACTTCGTACTTCTAACTTCTAACTTCGTATTTCTAACTTCTTCCCTCGTACTTCGAAATTGAATTTGAAATGATAGAAAATATTAACCGGATCGTTGGACAGGAAAAAAATAAAGATCTGCAACATATTGCCGAAAAAATAATTAACAACCAAAGAATATCAGATCAGGATGGATTGCTGCTTTTTGAAAGCGGCGGCCTTCCTTTTTTGGGCGCTCTTGCAAATTTTGTACGTGAAAGATTGCACGGAGATACAACTTACTTCAACCGCAATTTTCATATTGAACCTACCAATGTTTGTGTATTCGCCTGTAAATTTTGTTCTTACTCACGTTTATATGCGAACCGTGAAGAAGGCTGGGAACTCAGCATCGATCAAATGCTCGATATCGTAAAAAATTATGATGGAAAGCCTGTCACGGAAGTCCATATTGTAGGGGGTGTTCATCCAAAAATGAACCTGCCCTATTTTGGAGAATTATTGCAGAAGATCAAAGCCCACAGGCCAAGCCTTCACATTAAAGGCTTCACAGCTGTTGAATTGGATTACATGTTTCGCAAGGCGAAGATGAGTGTGGAGGAGGGAATTCAATTTTTAAAAAATGCGGGATTGGATTCAATACCCGGAGGAGGCGCAGAGATCTTTCATCCGGAAATCCGTGAAATGATCAGTCATGATAAGGTTGACGCCGATGGCTGGTTGCATATACATGAAGCAGCGCACCGCGCAGGCATGCATAGCAATGCTACTATGCTATACGGTCATCTCGAAAAATACTGGCACCGGATCGATCATATGCAGAGATTACGACAACTACAGGATAGAACAGGCGGCTTCAATACTTTCATTCCACTCAAGTTCCGAAATAAGGATAATGAAATGAGCCATGTGCCCGAATCGGGAATCATCGAGGACATGAAGATGTATGCTGTTTCAAGATTGTACCTTGATAACTTCCCTCATTTAAAAGCGTACTGGCCTATGCTGGGTAGACAAAATGCCCAATTGACTTTATCATTTGGTGTGAATGATATTGATGGCACCATCGATGATTCTACAAAGATCTACTCGATGGCCGGATCAGAAGAACAGAATCCTTCCATGACAACGGCTCAACTGGTTACCCTCATCAAACAGGTTAAAAGAAAGCCCGTTGAAAGAGATACTCTTTACAATTCTATCCGGGATTATTCTGCTATTGAATTAAAGGAAATTGAAACAAACCCGATGCTGAATTAAAGGCTTTTCTCTTCGTGTCTTGGTGTCTTCGTGTCAATTTTTTTAGCCACAAAGACACCAAGAAACGAAGGAAGGACACTAAGACGGGGCATCAGGTATACAATATGGAATTGTAATAAATAATGCGGCGCTTTAACATTCGCTCAAACTGATCGGAATATGGATTGCCAGCCCGCCTTCAGCGGTTTCTTTGTATTTCAGATCCATATCCTTTGCGGTGTTCCACATTGTTCGGATCACGCCATCGAGTGAAACTTTCGCAAAATCGGGGGTGCTTTGTAATGCAAGCTGACAGGCTGTAATTGCTTTAATAGCGCCCATGGTATTGCGTTCTATGCAGGGTATTTGTACAAGACCGCCTATCGGATCGCAGGTAAGTCCCAGGTGATGTTCCATGGCGATCTCCGCAGCCATCAGGGCCTGTCGCTGGGTACCGCCCATGGCTTCAGCGAGGCCTGCCGCTGCCATTGCTGAGGATACACCTATCTCCGCCTGGCATCCACCCATCGCTGCAGATATAGTGGCTCCCTTTTTAAAAATGCTTCCTATTTCCGCTGCTGTTAATAAGAACTGAATGATCTTGTCATCCTTATCGCCATCATTGAAAATGATATAATACTGCAAGACAGCGGGAATCACACCGGCGGCTCCATTTGTCGGAGCGGTCACAACCCGGCCGAAAGAAGCGTTTTCTTCATTAACTGCCAATGCAAAGCAACTCACCCAGTCGAGTGTGTATTTAAAATCATTTCCCCCGTTCCTGATTGTATTCATCCACGATTCATAATCTGTATACGCGGCATCTTTCAACAACTTTTTATTCAGGTCAGCAGCTCTTCTCTGTACATGAAGACCTCCTGGTAATATCCCATTTGCATGGCATCCGCGGAACATGCAATCTTTCATTACTTGCCAGATCTTCAATACGCCCTTCCGGGTTTCCATTTCTGTGCGCCATGAATTCTCATTCTCCATCACCACCTCACTGATACTTAAGCCCGTTTTCCTGCACCAGTGTAAAAGATCATCGGCTTTATTAATTGGAAAAGGCAATTGTACTGCAGATGTCGCCGCATTTTTTTCGCCTTCCCTGACTACAAACCCGCCCCCGATTGAATAGTAAGTTTCGGCAATATTTTTTCCGTTACGTAATGTAGCCAGAAATGTAACTGCGTTGGGATGGAAGGGAAGTGATTCTGTTGCCAGGTATTCAATGTCTTCACGTGGATCAAAATCAATTTCATGCAGACCATGCAGAATCAGTTTTCGCATGTTCTCAATATCCTGGATCTTAGGTGTTATATTATTTACGTCGAACGTCACGGGGTCATCGGCGCAAAGTCCAAGCATAATGGCAATATCGGTGCCATGCCCCTTTCCTGTTTTAGCAAGGGAACCATATAACAATACCCTGATTGCGATGACAGCAGACAATTGTTCCGAAGAAAAAAGGTTTTCGCAAAAACGCTGAGCAGCACGCCAGGGGCCGAGGGTATGTGAACTGGAAGGGCCCACTCCTATTTTAAACATATCGAATACCGAGATAGCTTCGTGTGGCAATACAGGTGATTTTGAACAAAATTAGTTGAATGGGATGGTGCTGCAAAGTTAGCAGGCACGCATAGGCTCTTTTGTCAACGATTTATTGCCGGATTTTGCGCATGAACTTCCGGAACATTTTAAACCAAGTAGAAATATCATTGAAAATCCAAAAGTGTGATATCAAATATCAACATTGAATTGGCGGGGATCACGACTGTACCGTTATTATCTTTTATATCTGAAGAACGGTATCCCAGCGAGGGTGGAATGTACAATTTAATTTTTCCTCCTTTCTGAATGAGCGGCATTCCATATTTCCATCCTTCTATCAAACTTCCCAGTGTAAAAGCCACATTCTTGCCTTCGTCGAACTTATTGCCATTTGCAAGCTGGCCGACGTAATTAATAACAATGGCTGAACAATTGTTGGGGCTCTCTCCGGTACCTTGTTGCCAGATCTGGTAATACAACCCACTTGAATGTTTGGTAGCAGAAATACTATTGGCAGCCAGGTAATCAGCAATCACCTGCTGCTCAGATAAAGGAGCTACAATATTGTTTGACGAGGCACACCCCGACTCTTTCTTTATACAGCTCCCCGCCAAAAACCACACACACAATAAGCACAAGACAAGTTTTTTCATAGCATCATTTTCAAATTACCCATGCAGATCTAAGACAATTTAGGCATACGTATAGCTGCATAGTCAGGGTTTAGTTTCTTCACTCTTCTCTTTGGCTTTTATTTCAAGATATTGCTGCTCTTTCATATCCCATTGATGGCGCTTATAGAAAATCGCAACAAAAATAATGATCATGACAACAGCGGTTAATAAAACCAAAGGATTGAGATGGCTATTTGCCTCCATATCTGCCCTTTTATACCAGAACCTTCCCGAAAAAAGCATAAATATAACAGGTAATCCGAACAATGCGCCAACCGGTAAACCAATGAGCAATTGCTTCATTATTTTTTTCTCTTTAAGCCGGTTTGCCTCCCAATAGTCTATAAACATCTTCTCCTGCTCGCTTAACATATTTTGTATCGCAGTTTTTTGAGATCATACATGACGATACCACAAAAATAGGGCAGATATCGGTTTGAGTGTTTGCGTGCAGGCAATTAATATCTACCTTGTGGCAAAATCTACAATACCTTGAAGTTAACTCTGCTCTTCGCGAAATTTCTTTACCAGCACAAACAGTTGAATTTACCCGGCATAGGCGTGTTTTCTATTGACCCCTCTGTTACAATTCCCGAGATCACAGATAAAAATTCGCATGAACTTGTACAACAAATACGTTTTACCCAAAAAAGCATCGCCAAACCCGATGAGGAGTTCATAGAATTTATCCGCACCCAAACGGGAAAAATACGACCCCTTGCAGAATCTGATCTCGAATCTTTTCTATCTGATGGGAAAATTTTACTGAATATAGGCAAGCCATTTCACCTCGAGGGCATCGGAACTCTTCAAAAAAGCAGGGCCGGGGCATACGAATTTTACCCGGGTCTACCATTACTTGAAAAACTGGAAAATTTTTTAACAGAAAAAGAAACAAAAGCATCAGCTTCGAAGAAAGGGTATGAACAGGAATACAACAGTTCAGCGAAAAGCGGGAATTCCGGAAGAGCGATCTGGATTGTATTGGCCATTTTGGTTGGACTTGGAGCGATCATCTGGGGAGGCTACAGCTTATACAATAACAACACCGATAATGAGGGTAGCCGGGCCGCCGGCGCCAATCCCGTCCAACCGGTTATCCCGGCTCCGGATACGGCGCAAAGTATCAAACCAGATTCCGTCATTACCGCTCCTGATTCTGCTGTGCCGGTTAACACGGCATTACCGGCAGTAAAAACTTATAAATTTATTTTCCGGCTTGCCAGTAGAAATTATGTGATGAAACGGTATAACGACTTAAAACCGGCAAACCCAAACTTATACTGGGATACCAAGGATTCTTTTAGGTACAGGCTATATATGGCGATACCCGCCGCGCCTGCCGACACTTCCCGTATCCGCGATTCCTTGCAATTGTACTACGGTACAAAAAAAGTTATCATCGAATAAAACAATGAGACATGCAGTGTTGCATGTATTCTTTTTTTTATATCTGTAATTGAACCCACCTTTACTTTTTACCCGGCCAGCGTAGGATAACCACCTCTTCATTTAAATCAGTTTTTGTTGCCGTTGAAAACCTGGTTCTGAATAGATCAGATCTTACAAGCTCATAACCCAATGATCGGGCGATCCCGGCAATCAAATTTCCCGTACGAATCATCACACGCAGATAAGAAGCCTGGTCGCCCACCACATAAGCCAGGTGAGCATTCGGTTTAAGTATGGGCTGAAGCTCCATTAAATGCTTTGCAATTCCTCCGAAATACAATTTTGCAACTTTGTGATAAAGCTTTTCAAATCCTGAAGTTTTTCCAAGCCTGATCCTTTGGCTTTCTATCTCCTCTGCTATGCGTTGGATTTCCAAAAAGTCTTTGACATAGTGATCATCTGCATCCCCGATATATACTCCCCTGGTATTTGATCGCAATAATGTTTTTTTGAATTTCCTGAGATCACTTTTGTCATTTATGAAGCCCAGTAAAACAGATTCAAGTCTTGTGGTCCTGGTATAATCTTTTTCATTCGGGTATGGGGGAGAGGTAATTACAGCCGATACCTTGCGGCCATTCAGATAATCGATAACATTTCTTGAATCATTTAGAAAAACTTCTGCTTGTGCAGTGGTGGTTATACTCAGTGACTGCTCAAGGTCAGTCACAATTTTTTCGATCTGATCTAACCAGCAAGAAATCACCGGAAAATCATCTTTGATTTTCCCGACCCCAACTTCAGGACCGAATTTAAGATTGCTGAACTGATGCACTGCAGCATTTGCCACTGCCAGAGAAAGATATTTATAGTATGGTGTTTTATTGTATTTGTTGATTTCCTCTATCAACTTTAAGCATTTGTGAAGCGGCAACGGACTTATTGAATTTTTAAGAAGCAGCTTATCCTGCTCAGGCGTCAATTGAGCAAGCTGTGGCACTTTTACATTTTGCTTTGAGGGCTCATCAGTGATCCCATTGCTTAGAATCTGCATTGTAACCGAGTTGTATATTTTTTTAGCCAACTCAAGAAGCTCGGTGCCGGAGATGTTCCAATCGCACTTAACACTGGTGGCAAAATGAGCAAACGGATTTGCCTCGATGCCTATAGAATTGATATTTTGAATTTTTGCTTCAACCAAAGTAGTGCCGGTTCCACAAAATGGATCAAGTATCAGATCATCTTTAGATAATTTAAATTCGTGAATATATCTCCGTACCAAATGTGGAGGAAAAGAAAGAACGAATCTGTACCAGCGATGAAATGCCTTGTCAGACTGGTCGAGTTTATTTTTAAGATTATTCTTAATAGTCAAGTCAACTTCTGCCGAAGGGTTTGCTATCATCCCGGTAAAAATAATGTTTTATTCTGCTTTAGCCTCTTCTCGTTCTGAAATAGCGTTTAAGGTTTAAGGTTTAAAGTTTAAGGTTCAAGGTTTATATCCAGGATTAGCAAAACACTTGCTACTAATCATAAAGAACATGGTGCCTCAACTTTAAACTTTAAACCTTAAACTTTAAACATCCATCACATGAATTCGCTAATAATTCGATGGAAATGATGCGTTCCCTGCTCCCGGGTAACCGAGTACCGGCCATATTTGTAAAACCTCGACCGAATGCCTTTTTGTACGGCTTCTACAACTTCTTCATCTTCCATTTCAACAATATTTAGATCTGCACCGGCTCCGCTATTGAATTTATCTTCCTTCCACACATAAGTTAAAAAGGACACTTTGCATTGCTGAATATTGAGGGGTTGAATAAGATTAATACTCAATCCCCAGGGATAAAAATTAAACATCATATTTGGAAAAACCCAGAAATAATAGGCCGCTACTTTTTTTCCATGATCGGGTGAATCCGCAGGCAGATCAAAAATATCTTCTTCGTCTTTGGCTATCCCAAGTTGAAGACTCGAATATTTAAAGAGTTCGGTAGTGTAGTTGCCAAAATCGATAACAGCATTCAACCCCGCATGAACAAATGGAATGTGAAAGCCCTCGAGGTAATTTTCACAATAGAGTGCCCAATGAGCATTTACAAGATAGCTTTTGGAAAGTTGAGGTCTGAAAACGAAATCATTCACCGGTAACCATCCGATCCTGTCGGTCATCTCCTTGAAATATGGCTCAGACCTGCAGCTTTTATTTAATGACGTAAAAAGCCAATTGCCCCATTGAAAAATGGGCAAACGGGTAAGATCATCATCCTTGCTGGGAAAATTCTCTACCTCTTTGAATTCAGGCATAGAACGAAAGGCGCCATCCAGGTTGAACAATCGTCCATGGTAACGACAGCGCAGATGTGCGACTTTGCACTGCTCATGCACCACGATCGTACCTCTATGCGTACATACATTGCTCAGGCAAAAAATATTGTTTTCTTTATTTTTTGTCAACACGAGGGGTTCGTCGAGGTAATTTTCGAGTAAATAAAATGGATAACATTCACCAGGCTCATTGACGAAGCCCGTATCTCCTGCAAATTGCCAGGTTTGAGAAAATATTTTTTCTTTTGCTGCAGTAAAATAATGGGGATCCGTATAAAATTCAGTACTGATTGTCTTGGCCTTTGCGATATTCGGATCAACGGTGAATGCTGGCATAATGATGCTTAAAAATGTAAGGTAAGAAAACAGATGGAATACTTTGCTGAGAGAATACACCTCTGTGCGCCGCTGTGCATTACCCTCCTGTACCGCTGTGGTTAAACTTTGGTGCTGCATATACGACGATGCCAGCGTTTTTTACCCCCAGCGGTACAGGAGGTAAGTCACAAAGGCGCGGAGGGAGAATCAATTTGATAATTCGAAAACGGGCAGGTAACAATTACTGAAGAATTCCATTTTTTTGATCATCTTACTATATATTTAAGGCCGATTTTCACCGCTCGAACTATTTCCATGTCACTATTAAAAAATCATTCATGATGAAGTATTTGTTTCTTTTGTTATTGAATTTCTTGATCTTTTATATCGCCACAGCCCAGGAGGCTAAATTGTTTAATGGCAGGGACCTGACAGGCTGGACGATCCACGGAACAGAAAAATGGTATGTGGAAAACAAACAACTCGTATGTGAAAGCGGACCCGATAAACAATATGGTTACTTATCCACCAACAAAAAATACAAGAATTTTCTCCTTACACTTGATTTCAAACTGGAGGCAAATGGCAATAGCGGTGTATTTATTCGGTCAGGTATTGACGGCACCAAGATCAATGGCTGGCAGGTTGAAGTTGCACCAGAAGAGCATCATACAGGCGGCATTTATGAATCGTATGGCCGCGGTTGGATCATACAACCCAAACCCGAAGATGAAAAATGGCTGAAGGGAAAAGAATGGAATAAACTAAAAATACATGTGATAGGCGATGAAGTAACTACCTGGCTAAATGGCCATCAAATGGTTTACCTGAAAGATGAGAAGATCGGCAAAGGCGAAGGATTTATAGCGCTGCAGATTCACGACGGAGGGGGAATAAAAGTTCGATGGAGAGATATTAAGATCAAACAACTGAAAGACTAAATACCACGAATAAACAGACTAATAAATATTTTAATTTCATGTTGTGCAGTTTCAGATCAAAGAAAATTCGTTCATTGCCCGCATTGCAGCGTGGAAACTGAGGTCCACACAGATAGCCATTGTTATTGGAAATACAATTCATTTACACAATACATCCCGCGGCGAATTTTTGAGTAACGAGTGCTGGTTAAATCACGAGATGGAACATATCCGTCAATACAGGAAACACGGTTTCATTCCCTTTGTTGTAAGCTATCTTATTGAAAGTCTGACAAATGGATATTTCAATAATAAATATGAGGTTGCTGCGAGAGCTGCGGAAAATGGAAATTTACCCGATGGTGAATGAGTGACGCCAGAATAATATTTATACTTTTACGATCCACCTATATAGAATAGCAAGACAGTCGGATACCTAGAAACCTGCAATAAAAAGATCTTGAAATTCAAAAGGAAGAATTGATGCAAAGATCCCCAACTAAAATCTCAATCCAAGGCTATATCCAGTACCTGCTGCATCGTCTTTACATAATGGAACTTTAATCCTTTGATAAAAGACGGATCAATATCCTGTATATCTTTTTCATTGTGCCAGCACAAAATAATCTCTTTCAAACCCGCTCTTTTCGCAGCTAGAATTTTTTCCTTGATCCCTCCTACCGGCAACACCTGCCCTCTCAAAGTAATTTCGCCGGTCATACCCAGGTAAGAGCGTACTCTTTTACCGGTTAAAGCAGATGCTATGGAACTGATCATTGTAACGCCTGCACTCGGCCCGTCTTTTGGAACAGCACCTTCGGGAACGTGCACGTGCACTGTTTTTTTATTGAAAATATCATTATCGATATTGAGTTTTTTTGCGTTCGACTGCAAATAGGTTAATGCAGTGCTTGCACTTTCCTTCATCACATTTCCAAGGTTGCCTGTTAATTTCAATTCTCCTTTACCTTCGCTGAGGCTGGTTTCAACAAATAAAATATCACCCCCAACATAGGTCCAGGCAAGTCCTACAGCTACACCGGGCATATTGGCAACTTTATACAATTCGTTACTGAATCGTGCCCTGCCCAAGATCTTTTCAATATCGTTCGGAGAAACGCTGGATTTTATTTTGCCTTTCATCGCAAACTCCTTGGCCTGGTAACGCATCACGGAAGCAATATAACGATCCAATTCGCGAACGCCGCTTTCCCTGGTATAATCCTGGATGATTCTTTCAAGTATCTTATCGCCGATCTTAAAGCTGGTATCTTTCAATCCATGCACATCCTTCTGTTTGGGCAGAAGATGGCGCCTGGCAATTTCAATTTTTTCCTCCACGGCATATCCGCTCAGGTTGATGATCTCAAGGCGGTCGCGAAGCGCGGGCTGAATATTATTTATATCATTGGCGGTAGCAATGAATAATACCTTACTCAGGTCGTATTCAAGCTCGAGGTAATTATCGTAAAACGTATTGTTTTGTTCGGGATCCAACACTTCTAATAACGCTGATGAAGGATCGCCCCTGAAATCCTTTCCCACTTTATCAATCTCATCGAGTATCATCACCGGGTTTGAAGATTTGATCTTGCGGATCGATTGAACGATCCTTCCGGGCATGGCTCCTATATATGTTTTTCTATGTCCCCGGATCTCGCTTTCGTCATGCAGTCCACCAAGACTTAAACGCACATATTTCCGGTTCATCGCACTGGCAATACTTCTTCCTAACGAAGTTTTGCCGATTCCGGGAGGGCCTACAAAACATAAAATCGGACTTTTCATATCCCCCTTTAGTTTCAACACCGCCAGGTATTCAAGTATGCGTTCTTTTACTTTAGCCATGCCGTAATGATCGATATCCAGTATTTTCTTTGCTTTCTTCAGGTCATAAGAATCTTCCGTATAATCTTCCCAGGGAAGATCAAGCATCAGGTCGAGGTGATTGTATACGATTGAATAATCCGGTGTGCTGGGATGCATTCTCTCCAGCTTTTCTATCCCTTTTTGAAAAAGATCCTTTGCAGCCTGTGGCCATTTTTTTGCTTCGGCCTTTTTTTGCATCTCCTTTACTTCCCGCTCGTTATTATCGCCACCAAGCTCATCTTTGATACTCTTCAATTGTTGTTGCAAAAAATAATCACGCTGTTGTTTATCAAGCTCGGTTTTTGTTTTTGTGGTAACCTTATTTTTCAATTCTGCAAATTGCAATTCCCGTTGCAATAACTGCATCAACAGGTCGGCTCTCGCCTGGATATGGTTTAGTTCAAGCAATTTCTGTTTCTCTACTAATTCTGTATTTAGATTGCTTGAAATAAAATGGATCAGGAAAGAAGGATTCTCAATATTTTTTAAAATAATTCCCGCTTCTGAAGGCATATTGGGAGATAATTGAATGATCTGTGTAGCAAGATCTTTTATGTTTGATACATAGGCTTCAAAATTCTGATCTTTCGGCGCCTCTTCTTCCTCCAGCAATTCAATTGATGCCTTGAAATAGGGGTCTTCACTTAAAATAGTTCCGACTTTGAAGCGACGTTTTCCCTGTATAATGACGGTAGTTCCTCCATCGGGCATCTTTATCAGTTTCACAATCCGTGCAATGGTTCCAATATCTTCCAGATCGGTTACGGTGGGATCTTCAACATCACTGTCTTTTTGTGCAACAACACCAACCAATTTGTCAGCCTTATAAGCGTCATTAACCGCCTTGATACTTTTGTCACGGCCGACAGTGATCGGCAGAACCACTCCGGGAAAAAGAACAGTATTTCTCAGGGGAAGTAAGGGTAATTCGGAGGGAAATACAGTCTCCGGGCTGTTATCACCATCATTTTCATTTAAAGGGATTATGGGCATAAAATCCATCTCATCTTCAGGGCTCAATAAAAAATTCATTTCTTTCATACAAAAATTTCAATGACAAAATAACACTTCCTCCCAATAATTATCGGATTTTTCGAAGAAGGCTATATAGGTCAAGTTTAGTGCCAATGACCAGGGCCCGGATTAATTCGATGAATTGGATCGTCAGATATCTGCTTGCAGAAATAGGGAAGCACATCATTAGCTAGTGAGAATGATTGCCTGTTTTAAACCGGGATAATTTCATCAGGATAGCTTAAAATCAGACTGAATATTATTTCGTATTGCCCTGGCTGGTATCAATTATCAGGTATTCAATGAATCGATCCATGCGCACATACCGGTTTAGGGTATTGCCATAAGCAAATTAAAACGTAAATTTTGCGCAGAATTTATGCCTGCTCATGTTAACCAACCAAAAGATATTCCTATCGTCTACCAAAAAAGACCTGGAAAAGGAAAGAAAATCGCTGACCGACATGTTGAAGACAGCCGACTATGAAGTATGCTGCATGGAATGGTTCGGCGCTTTTACACGTCATCCCAAAGATGAAGTGGAGGATTATGTACGACAATGCCCGATCTACATTATTCTTATTGGAGAATCATACGGATCTATCCCTGAAATAGACAATGTCTTATTAGGAAAATCATTTACCGAGTTTGAGTATGATGCCGCCTGTAAAAAATGCAAGGAAGAAGGAATGGTGATCCTTTGTTTTAAAAAGGAAATTGAACGTACAGATGAACGCTTACTGAAATTTGTGGATCAATTGGGCAGATCGCATGGCATTGCCAATTTTAAAAATGCAGAGGATCTTCCGGGAATCGTTCTTGCGTCATTGCGAAGAGAGCTGAACAAACCTGCATTCAAAAGTCTTTTCCAGAAGCCGGAAGTTGAAAAACCGACAGAAGATCAAAATGAATTTTCTGATGATCTCAAATACTTCTGCAACCGGTACAACCAGGCGGACGCATTTGATAATTCCTTTTACATCACCAATTATCAAAATCCGATTCATTTATTTTTATTGCCTGGCCAGAAAGACGATAGCCATACATCCTTTGTAAACCGTTATGCGTGCCAGTTCAAATATGAAGGGAAAAATATTGTGGAGGTGTCGGTTGTTACTAAATACTTCCCTTTACAAAGCGAATTGCAATTATTAGCGCGGATAAAAAACGAGATCAGAACGCAGCTCATCGAACAACTATCAATCCCACTAAGACAGATCACCACCGATGATATTTTTGACGCCCTGGCACAGGCAAAAGGGAAAAAAGATGTTCTCATCATTAATCTGATCATTGAAAGCTCATATCTGAAGGAAAACAATATCCTTATCTATAAAAAAGCAATTGAACTGTTTTATAATGAGATCGGCTCTCTGAAAAGTAAAAATGAAGAAAAGAAAATATTGATATTCCTTCTATTCCGCCAATCAGAAGGCGACCAGGATAAACAATTGAGCAGCCAGATTACCGATGACAATTCATTCTTAAAAGACAATAAGCTTCCGCGCCTGGAAAAAATATGCATTTATGACATTGAGGATTGGTTAAGGGCAAGAAAAATTGAGCAGAACGAAGATAAGATCAGTGATACCCTGCAAAAATATTTTCCTCTCTATTACAATCAACCTGAGCAAACATTTTCTATGTCGAAGGCCGAAATTATTTTGGACAAGATATTATTCGATAAATCTAAAAACCCATAAACAATGCCCGATGTTAAATTATTCGATCTTAAAAATATCCAGACCACTGCTGATCTTGACCCAAGAAATTATGTAATAGACGATAAGAGTTTGGCAAAAGCAGTGAATATGGCTATTTGGCTTCAAAAACCTTTATTGGTTACAGGAGCGCCGGGTACTGGTAAAACCCAGCTTGCATTTAAAGTAGCGCATGAGCTTAATAAGATGAACACGCTGGAATTAAACGGCTTCGCCGAATTTGCAGCAACACCACTCATTTTTAATACCAAAACCACATCAAACGCCTCTGATCTTTTTTATTCGTATGATGCCATCGGTCACTTTCAGAAAAAACATGTAGACCAGGTAAAAGAGAATGGAACAGCAGGTAACCAGGCGCATCCCTTTATCCAATTGAATGCGCTGGGCAAAGCAATTCTTCAGACTTATGGTAAAGAAAACATACTTGCCGATGAAAATCTGCGGGACCTGCAACTTTTAAAAAATTTTTCGACAATAGAAGTGCAGCCTAGTGGATCGGTGGTTCTCATCGATGAAATTGACAAAGCACCACGTGATTTTCCGAATGATTTGCTGAATGAAATTGAGCATTACGAATTCATGATCAGTGAGCTGAATAATATAAGGGTCCGCAGGGCGGTTCAAAAAGAAAATGAGCCTACAGCGAGGATCGTCGTCATCATGACCAGCAACTTCGAAAAAAACCTGCCGGATGCTTTTCTACGAAGATGTTTGTTTTATCATATTCCCTCTCCTACCGAAGAGGCATTGTATAAGATCGTATGCGCGCGAATGCAGCCCTACCTCAAAGTTGTGTATAAAGATGAACCGGAGGCTGACGTTGAAAAAAAATTTAAAAATTTGCAGGACAAAGTGAGCAAAGTGATTTCGGAATTTCAACAATACAAAGAAAAAATGATGGAAAAACCTCCTTCCAATGCCGAATTGCTGGAATGGATCAAGGTGCTTGAAATAGAAGGTTTTTTCTCAGAAGACGTCGATTTTAAAAAACTCTCAGCCAATCAGAAAACAATCCTGCAATATACATTGCCGATAATAGCCAAAAGTAAAGACGATAAGGAAAAAATAGCAGGGTGATAATTACCGTCGACAGTCGACCGACCACCGTTTACGGTCAATGATTGAGGATTGACGTCGACGCTGGTTTAAATAACATAATAATTTGCCCGCAAACTCACTACATACCGCGATACCCCTGGCCTCTTTGCTGGCCTTATTAAAATCTGAAGGATTCGATATCAGTACATCAACCCTGCTCGATATTCAAAAAGTAATAGCGAATCTTGATGAAGATGAACTAAGAGATTTCCGGGAATTGAAAGCAGTGTTAAGTCCTTTCATTTGCCGCAATAAGGAAGAGCAGGAACATTTTATCCGGGTATTTGATAAGTATGCGGATGCAATTACACCAGGCTTTGTTATTCAGTCAACCAAACCACTTGAAAGTATTTCATGGAGGAAAATTTCAAAGATCGCAGCCGCAATTCTTATCCCTGTACTGATCGGCATCGCGATCTATTATTGGAATGATTCCAAAAAGATCCCTCCTTCTGTTATGCTGCTTGTTGAAACATTTACAGGTTCCGAAGAAACATATGCGGTTCAGAACGATTCTGTGATTTTTCGTGTTCAGTTGAATGATACGGATAATGTCAGGAACTATTCCGTAGTAATTAAGATCGATGATAGCGTTTATAAAAACACGAGAACGGTGAAAAAATCCTTCCCTGTTCCCGGTGTTCATAAGGCAATGGCATGGCTTTTAAATTCAGAAAACGATACCTTAAGCCGGTCGATTGCGCCGGACCTGACAGTACAATGTGAGAGAACCCCAACGGTTAACATACAAAGACAAACTGTTAGTCAAAACACAAACTCTATAAGAAAAACCTATACTGCCGAATTTACAAACCCTTCCGCAGACAGTGCGAAATACAAATTCAATTGGTACATTAACGACAGCCTATTTTCAACTAAAAAGATTTTCACAAATACTTATCAATCGAACAAAGCTTACCGAATTTCGCTACTTGTGCAAACCGGCGAAGCTTATTGCAGTACCGATTCGCTGACCGCCTATCTCAGTGAAACCCCGTCCTACGAGCTCGCTGTTACAGCAACCCGGCCATTGCAGTTACAGGAAAATAAAAACTGGAAAGCAATCCTCTGGGTGTTACTGTACGCCTTAGCATTGCCAGCAGGAATTGCTTCATTTGTCCTGTATTTTAAACGAAGAAAAAATAAAGAACCCTTTAAAACCCAGCCTCCGCCAACACAAGATTACACAGGACCCTATACAATTGAATTTAAAACACAAAACGATAAAATAGCCACGGAAAAAGAGATCAGTCAGATGGCTGAGGCGATGCGGAAAAGACATGTGGGCGACGTAATGCTCTTAAACCTGAGGCGAACGATCAGTAATACGATCCGTTCCGGTGGATTTCCGTCATTGATCTTCACTCCGAGGACACAACCGACAGACTTTTTAGTACTTCTCGACAAGGGAAATTCAGGTGGCCACCAGGTGCAGTTGTTTGAATATGTTCTAAAAAAACTACAGAATGAGCAGGTAAATATCACCGCCTATTATTTTTACAAAGAGCCATTGTTATTGAGCAATGAGAAGCTTAATCACAGCATGTTGACTGTTGATAAAGTAGCACGCCTCTACCCCAATACCGTTCTGTTTATATTCAGCAATACGGATGCATTTTTTCAAACCATGGGCACGAAACTCAAGCCGTGGGTGAATGAAAAATTCAAATTGTGGCAACACAAGATCATCGTTACCCCGGTTCCGGTCAATGATTGGGATTATAAAGAAACCGCTTTATTAAATGAAGGATTCACCGTTGTACCTGCAGACCTCAATGCACATCAATTGATCATCGGAGAAATAAACGATCTTATTAACAGGGAAAAATTCAAAAAAATACCTCTTCCTTCTGCATATTCATCACGATTCGTGAATTTTGATGAATGGAGTGAATTAAAAGAATACCTGGGTAGTGATGAAGAACTATTGCAATGGGTGTGTGCCCTGGCAGTATATCCTTATGTTGACTGGAAAGTAACCGTTGCAATAGGAAAGGCGATAGAAGAAAATTCTTCGCAACAGAATCACCTGGTTACCTACAGCAATCTCCTAAAAATTTCAAGAATAAAATGGATGCAATCCGGCGCGCAACCGGACGATCTTCGATTGCAGATGCTTCAATATCTTAATTCCAAAACAGAGATCATTGCACGTAACACAATGGTTCAATTGCTGGAAGAGGCAGGAACCGAAATCACAGACTCTTCACTGGTAAAAAATGAGTATGAGCTGAATAAAACAGTTAACAGGTTTTTATTACACACTCAAAACCCTGACGCAAATGACTTAACTGATAATGAAAGAGAGCAGATGAAAGAATATGTACGGCAGGAATGGCTTGATTACCCTCTTCAAAATTACCTGGATCATGCAAAGAACACCTTATTAAAAAATGATAAAGGAGTTGAATCGATAACGCCACAGGAATATTTTAAATTAAAAGATGTTGAGCAACAAAAGAAGATCTCATGGCAAAAAAATATTCGCAGAATCGCAGCTGCTATTATTTTATTGATCGGATTGTACCTGCTTTTTCAATTCTTCAGTAACAGATCGAATTATAGCAGGCTGCAGGAATATGCTGATATTCAATTCAATCTTTTATCAACAGATACTGCCGCAGTTTCAGGAATGAACCTTTCTCTTTTTACCGACGATACCACATACCAGGGAGAAAAGGTTTCAGACAGTTCAATTATTATGAGAAATGTTTTGATCGACTCCACGAAACCTTCTGTGCTGGTAGTCAATTCTGGCAATGGGCTTAATTCAATAGAGACGAGTATAAGATTGAATGCTGCAGGCTATACGTTACAACTTTCTCCACCGTTGCCACCTCTCCCACTGATGGTCAGATTCAACGACCAGGCGTCATATACCGGAATTGCTGACCAGTTGGCAGATGCACTTTCAAGGTTTTCGCTATCCGCAACTCAGATGGACTTTACTGATTCATCCCGGATTGTTTATTATGAACAAAAACAAAAAGGAAGAGCCGATTCAATTGCGATGCGATTAAAGACTGATCTCGGGATAAATATAACAACGGAATTTATTGAGGAGATCAGAACACCCGAGTCAATTCCTATTTTATTTCTTAACCTGCGGGGCAATGTCTGCAATCCCATTGCTATTGATGTCTTGCCGAACAGTTTGAATGAGATCTGGGCAGGAAACAGTAACGCAGGTTTTCTGGCGATGGATATTGAGGGTAAAAAGTTTCACTATGCAACCAATAGGGGCGATTACCCCGTTACCTACGACATACGTAATATCTGTCTTGGAAACGACGGTATTTATAAAATTGTTTCGAACGCTTTAATAAGATCTCCCGATAACCAGCAGGTATTCTTCATCAGAAATATTCAGCCAAATTCATTTGAATTTACTTCGTGCCCCCTTGGTGACAAGAGAGTAGATCAAACGCCCCTTAATGAACTGAAGCCTTGTGGAGATTTTGTTCGAATGGGCTATTATTATAATAAAAGCAGCTCAGACACTATATTTCTGCCCGTTAAATCATCTGTTCTTACACCTCGCGAAAGATCAAAACTTACAACGATAGCTGAACAGATCAAGAAAGCGAAAGATCAATCTACGCTTGAGGTTACGGTGGATATTTACGAAAACACAAATGCCTACAGCATTATTCGGGGACAGGTGGCTCAAATTTTACAGAAAGCAAATATTGACTTCATGCAAACAATTCAGAAGGAGTATCCAGCTCCAAGCGGTTTAACTGAGTTTGACCGCAATTATTTTGTGATCAATTGGAAAACAAGTGCAGGCGGAATGGATCTCCCTTTCAGTGTAGACAATAATCTGGTCAATGGCAAAACAGTTACCCAAATAAGCGGAGCAAAGAAAGGAGGGGTGATGTCTGAGATAAAGACGATTGTTATTCACGCCTCTATGAGCAATTCGCTAAAATCGGTGATCGCCTTTCAAACCGAAGCTTCGAGCCAGGCATCTGAACATATCATCATAGATAGAAATGGCGAAATCACACAACTGGTGCCATTGAACCTGGCTGCTTATCATGCAGGACAAAGCACGTATAATGGTGAACGCCTTAACCAAACCTCCATCGCTATTTCACTGATTAATTGTGGCCGGGTTCAAAAGCAGGGTGATTATTATTTATCTCTTGTTGATAAAGCCCAGCTGCCTGCTAACAGAGTACAAGCTGCGTATTATAAATCCGATAATGCAGAAACTTATTGGGAAATATACCCGCCGGCGCAAATTAATGCCCTTATGGAACTTTGTAAACTCTTAAAAGAGAACTACAATATCACCGCAATAATTGGACATGACGAAGTGGACAATTCAAAATTGGAACCCGGACCTCTTTTTCCGATGCAGAAATTAAGGTCAGATGTATTTCAAGACATGAAACAACAGAAAAACTGAACTGATTCCGTGTCTCCCTTCGTGTCTTCGTGGCAAAAAAATTGCCACGAAGACACGAAGAGACCAAGGGAGGTAATTGCTTGGTTGAAGATTTATAATTCCCTGATCCAGATATTGCGAAAGCTAACCGGATTGCCATGGTCTTGCAAAGAGATCGATTCTTTCTCACCATGCTTTTCATATTTAGCCGTGCCGATATATTGCGTGCTTCCCCATAATGCCATATGATTCTGGACCAATACTCCATTGTGAAATACAGTAATGATAGCCTGTGATTTTATCAGTCCGTTCTCATAAAAACGAGGCGCAGTGAATATAACATCATAAGTCTGCCATTCGCCCGGTCCGCGTGTGGCATTTACCATGGGAGGAAGTTGCTTATAAATACTTCCTGCCTGTCCGTTTACATAGGTTTTACTTTCATAGGAGTCCAATACCTGTAACTCATATCTCTCCATCAGAAAAATTCCGCTGTTGCCACGACCCTGGCCCTCACCCTTCACTTCAGAAGGAGAACGCCATTCTATATGCAACTGGCAGTCTCCAAACTTTTGTTTGGTTTTGATCATCCCTTCTTTGGGAACCACCGTCAATGCGCCATTCGAAACATTCCACTTCACGGACTTGCCCGCTGTATCAACCCACTGAGAAGCATCCTGGCCGTTAAACAACACGATAGCATCCGAAGGAGGATCAGCCTGGGTTTTACCGGGCGTTATCTTTTTTGCTTCGGGAGTCCAATACTCCGAGAGTTTTGGATCACCTCCTTTCCGGTCTTGCGCAAACATAAAAATGGCAATACAACACATGGCAATACATAAGGCTGGTCTTTTCAACATGGCAGGTAATTTAGAGTTTTTAGAGCGTCCAATTTAAGAATAAAAAACTATCCACCTATATCTTTTATCGATTAAAGAGAGCTGGAATACCGCAAATATTTTTAAGCACAACGGAGAAAGTACAACGCGTAGAACTATTTTTGGAACCCGGGGATGATTGCATACTAAAAGGGAACAAGGTAAACCGTTATAAAATACAAAACCTTAGTCTGACCGGACTAAGGTTACCTCAAAAAAACATGATAGAAGACGTCTATATTATAATTTTCTAAAACGATTAATTCAATTTAAAATTTGAAATGTCGGTATTTCTTACATAGGGGAAAACATTCTCTGCACTGGTAAAGCTTCTGAGCCTTTTAATGATCTTGTATCCCTTATGATAATAAACTTCTGCATAAAACGATTGCATCTGGTAAACCAGCACCTGGTCTTCTTTTTCAAGTCGTTCTTCAATCAGCACACCATAGTCTTTCAGAGTTTGTGCCTGACTGTCTTTATCCATCCTATTGAATTCATACAGTTTCATAAAGTTCATTTGTGTATATAGTACAAATGTTTTACCAGCACCTTCTTAAAGAGATTTATGAAAGAAATAAAGCTTCGTGTAGAAAAACTTCTACATAGCTGGGAATTATTTTTCGATAGTGAATGCATCGAAGGTTTGCAACGCAAGTGTTTCCTGAGTAACTCCCATCACCTTTGCTCTTCGCGGACCCTGCCAACACCATTCAGCCAACTTGTGGAGTTGATCGGCGTCTCCGCTGGCAATGATCTTAACGGACCCATCATGAAGATTGCTGACCACACCCGTAATATTCAGTTCTAAAGCTTTTTCCTTTGTGCTTTGCCTGTAAAATACTCCCTGTACTTTACCCGTAACGATGATCGAAATCGTTTGAATCATTGCTGAGCCTATTTGAAAACGGGACCTATTCCGATGGTGGCGATGTCAGCGACCGTTTTCTTTTCCAATATTTTTAAAGTCGCGTCCCGAACCAATATCATGGTGTCATGGAGCCCGCAACCACCCTCATCGCAATTTTTACAGTGCTCATAAAAATATAAACTTACACAAGGCAATAAGGCGATAGGACCATCAATGAGCCGCATTACACGGGCCAGGGGAATCTGCCGGGGAGGAACCTTAAAATAATAACCACCCCCTTTTCCCTTTTTACTTTCAAGAATACCTGCATTCTTAAGTTCAAGCAATATATTTTCCAGGAATTTAAGGGGAATCTTTTTCCGCGCGGCAATGTCTGCAATCAAAGTGGGTTGATTGTCTTTTTTATCAGCCATATACATTAAAGCCTGAAAAGCGTACTGTGCTTTTTTAGAAAGCATGAAGGAAAAATTTTGTGGAAGTTAGCTAATTCAAGATAATTACGCGCATTGGGCTACCGCATCATTACGCCACTTGTTTAAACCAGTTTGTGCTCGTATGCGTACTTGATCAATCCAATGACACTACTTGTTCTCGTTTTTCTAAAAATGTTTTTGCGATGCGTTTCAACAGTCCGCTCACTGATGAATAAACTTTCCGCGATTTGCTTATTACTAAACTCCCTTTCAATAAGGCGGATAATTTCTGTTTCCCGCTCGGTTAAATGGCAATCTTCATTGGCTTTTTTACGTTTGTTCGCCTTAGCCATCTCAGCGATCACTTCATCATTAAAATATATTCCCCCTTTGGCAATTTTGTCGGTCGCCTGGATCAATTCCTTTTTCCCAATATTTTTTAACACATAGCCGCATATATCTGCGTCTTCGATCATTGCGTTGACAAGATCTCCCTGCCCGCTCATAGAAAGCGCAAGGATCTTCACCACTGGAAACCTGGCCTTAACCTTTTTTGCCAATTCGTCGCCATTCATCTCCGTCATCATTACATCGGTCAATAAAAGATCAACCGGCTTCTGTTCCATAAACTGTAATACCTTTTGGGGATCGGTAGTAGTATGCACGATCTGAAGATTGTCCTGATCCTGCAAAAGCGACAAAAAGCCCATCGATGTCTATCTGGTGATCATCCACTATAGCCAATTTAATTTTATTCTGTCTCATGTTTCCGCGTAGATTTCATTCCTGGATACAGATTATATATTGCCTGAATTTACACACAAATGAGGCAACAATCGTCCCGTGAGTTCAACGTATGCCCTTAATTTCTGTTTATCCGGAGAGGACGAACCAATAATGTTCAGCAGGCTGTCGGCAAAATTATCCTGCGCGAGGATGCCTCGACTGCATACTACCAGAATACATGCAATAACCAATGATTTCATCGGTAAGGATGGTTTAGGAACATTTAATATCCCGTTTTCAAAGAATTTAATATGATTGGGCGCGATATTTTTGCTGAAGGTTGACTGATTGCGTCGGACGAGGACGTCAGACGGGAGAAAAATTTTTCAGTCCGATGTCCTGGTCTGACAGATATTGTACTGGTCAGATCCCCAGTACATCCGACATTGAAAAGATACCTTTCTTTCCGCGTATAAATTCAGCGGCAAGCACCGCGCCGGTGGCGAAGCCCTGGCGATTGTGGGCAGTATGAATGATCTCTATGTCATCAATACTTGAATGATAATGTACGCGATGCGTACCGGGTGCCGGATCAATACGTTCACTCACAATGGATAGTTGATGTGGATCATTGCTTTGCTGATTGATCCACTTGTTTTTGTTTGTAAGCTTTTCAAGAATCTGTTCCGCCAAACTGATTGCAGTGCCGCTGGGAGCATCTTTTTTTTGGGTATGATGGATCTCTGTAATGCTTACATCATATTCCTGATGCGGAGCGATAAGAGAGGCGAGCATTTTATTCAGCGCAAAAAAAATATTGACGCCTACACTATAATTGCTTGCATATAGTAAAGCTCCATTTTTGTTAGTGCAGTATGCTTTCGCATCATCAAAGCGATCCAGCCACCCTGTTGAACCGCAAACCACGGGCACTCCTGCCTCGAAGCACTGCGTAATATTTTCAAAAGCGCTCCCGGGACCTGTAAATTCGATCGCAATATCTGCTCTTTGAATGTTCTTGACCGTATTATCCTCAAGATTGTCGATATTGACTTTCAGAACAATTTCATGGCCACGCTGAATGGCAACTTCTTCAATTGCCATTCCCATTTTTCCATATCCGATCAGAGCGATTTTCATTTACACTAATTTAAGAAGACTTGCCACCTGTGTTTTATTTTTCGATAAGAATTATTTTTCCCGATTGTAAAGACCAGGCTGATTCCGGCAGTACTGGTTCCTGAAAGGATAGTGGGCTTGATTTTTAAACTAAGATCATCGCTAATGTCAAACCCTTTCAAATGCGCATCCACCGTGGCATCCACTACATTCAGCCCCCATGCCAGTAACACAAATAAAATTGAATAATCCATATCCCGCCGGTACTCATTTCGGTAATTGAGCAACGAGCCCAATGCAGCCTGAGTAGGAAAAAAAACATGTAATTTCGGATCAACCCTGTTACGCCAATCAATCGTGTCATTATTGGCGATCATTTTAGCGGCATCGCGTGTTTTAGTATACCAGCCCCTATTGTATACAAAAGCGTACACAGGAATCCCTACCGCGGCATACACCAAAGGAAGCTTCCAATATTTTTTATTGTATATCTGTCCCCAACCGGGTATGATTGCCGAGCGCAGAGTAGCTTTACGGGGAATGAATTTTTTTTTGGCAAGGGTATCGATCTTCATCACTTCTTTTCCTACGGTATCCTTTATAACTGATGAATCGTTTTTTATTTTAATAGAATCTGTTTGCTGCGGGAAAGCAATAGAATGTATGAACACAGCCAATAAAAAAAACAAGAAAGTTTTCATCATGCAAAACACTTAGTTAGCCGATACGCCTAATTGTTCCAGGATCTTATTTAAATCCTGGACAGAAAAGTACTCAATCGAAATAGAACCATGCCCTTTTTTATGATGACTGAGCTTTACTTTAGTGCTTAAATGGCTTGCTAAATTATCCTCAATTTTTTTAAGTGTGGGAGTCAGATCGTTTTTTACCGAAGGATTAACAGCCGGTGATGATTTGTAAAGTTTTCTTACCAGGTCTTCGGTTTGTCGTACAGAGAGATTTCGTGTTTTGATCTCGTTAAAAATATAGAGTTGTTTGTCGACCGTATCAACGTTCACTAACGCACGGGCATGTCCCATGCTAAGATCGCCTTTTCGAACGGCCACCTGGATATCCGGGGGCAGGCGCAATAACCTGATATAATTTGCTACCGTGCTTCGCTCCTTACCCATTCGTTCCGCAACCTGTTCCTGTGTATGATTCAATTCTTCCATCATGCGTTTATAACTCAATGCGATTTCCATGGCATTCAGGTCTTCTCGCTGCAGGTTTTCAAGCAATGCGAGTTCTAATAACTGTTGGTCATTTGCCTGTCGTACGTATGCGGGAATATCTTTCAGGCCGGCCAGCTTTGCAGCTCTCCATCTACGCTCACCCGATATAAGCCTGAATTTTCCATTCGGTAACCTTGTAACAGTAACAGGCTGCACCAGATCATGAAGCCTGATAGAGGTGGCAAGTTCATTCAATGCCTGTTCGTCAAAATCCCTTCGGGGCTGTTTCGGATTTGCTTCTACCTCCTCAACAGGTACGCGCTGCATGGTAATAACTGCTTCCACCACATTACTCTTTAGTGTGCCTGAAGTTGTTTTCAGATCGGCGTCAATCGTCTGCAATAAAGAGCGTATCCCTTTTCCTAACGCATCCTTATTTTGTTTGGGCGTGGTCATTGAATGTTTGTTGTTTGTAATTTTTTAGTTTGATAGTGAGCGCATTAGTTTGTGGTGAGCGAAGTCGAACTATTCAAACACTCTTTCTTCCTGGGTAATTTTGGTCTTGTTATTTTTCTGGAGTATTTCCTTGGCAAGGTTCAGGTAATTCATGGAGCCCTTACTTTGTGCATCGTACAAGATGACCGGTTTTCCTACGCTGGGAGCTTCGCTGATGCGTGTGTTGCGATGAATGATCGTATTAAAGACCATCTCATCAAAATGCTTACGAACCTCGCTCACCACCTGGTTACACAATCTTAATCTTCCATCGTACATCGTCATCAGAATTCCTTCAATAACCAGTTGCGTATTCAATCTGCTCTGAACAATTTTTATGGTATTCAATAATTTCCCAAGGCCTTCCAATGCAAAGAATTCAGTTTGAACAGGAACGATCACCGAATCTGCAGCTGTGAGGGCATTCACCGTTATTAGTCCCAGTGAGGGCGAACAATCGATAATGATAAATTCATAATCTGGCCTTATGGGCTCAAGAATGCCTTTCAACACACTTTCGCGGTTGGGATAATTGATCATTTCTATTTCAGCACCCACCAGGTCTATATGCGAAGGGATCAGGTGGAGGTTGGGGATCTCTGATTTAAGGATCACATCCCGTGCGGAGGTGGAGTTCACCATACAGTCGTACAGGCTTTGCTGTACATTATGCAGGTCGAAGCCAACGCCGGTGGTGCTATTGGCCTGCGGATCCGCATCAACCAATAACGTTTTAAACTCCAGTACTGCCAGGCTTGCTGCCAGATTTATGGCGGAGGTTGTTTTTCCTACCCCACCTTTTTGATTTGCTACACCAATTATTCGCGCCATTCTTGATTCATTGTTTTATTACAGGGTTATGACTGTGGGTTGTGAGTTGTCAGTTGTGCTTACCACGTTCACCTACTCCATCTAAATTAAGTAGCCTGCCTTTCGAAAATTACTCACCACTCACCACTCACCACTCAAAATTTCCTCGTTTCCCCAATTTTCAGCAGATGCAATTCTGCGTCAACGGCCTCGAATGCTTTTTTCGCCTTCTGATGATCGATCTTAATGAAACCAAAAGTGTCGTAATGTGCCCCGATAATGGTTTTACAATCGATCATCCGGCTGCATTCCGCCGCATCGGCAGCGTCCATGGTAAAGTTGTCTCCAATCGATAAAACAGCAAAATTTAGTTTTGCCCATCGTGGTATTAACTGCATATCGAGCGTTAAAGAGGTATCTCCGCTGTAGTAAAAATTACCTTCACTACTCGTAATAATAAATCCAAGCGGGTTTCCGCCATAGGATCCGTCAGAAAAACTGGAAGAATGATGTGCTACAACAGATTTGACAGAAAATTCATCAAAATTCCATTTTCCGCCTATATTCATGGCGTGAGTGTTGGTAACACCCTGCTTTTGCAGCCATTCAGAAATTTCCCAGTTGCCGAGCACTTTTGCACCTGTTCTGCCCGCAATGCGGATGCAATCCGCCATATGATCGTAATGAGCATGGGAGACCAGTATATAATCGGCAACAATTTTATCAACATCAACGATCGTATTTGCAAGACCATTGGGGGTTATGAATGGATCAAACAGCACTTGCTTATTATTGATCCTGGCAGAAAAACAGGAGTGTCCGTAATAGGTTATATACATGGCTTGAATTCGTTCACGGTGGTTCGACTTCGCTGGTTCGACTTCGCTCACCATGGGTAAGGGACAAAAATAGGCTTTAGCGTTCAAAATATTTGAATGGGTCAATCGTCTTCTTTGTTAATTGAACAGTTGAAACAGGTAGTTCGCACCGTTTCAACATTCATTTTATAAAATAACAAATCATAAAGGGTCTTTGTTTTGCATCTCAACTATCTTGTCGGATTTCTTTACCCCCGACGATTTTTACAATAAAATAATCACCGATGCGTAATCCGGGTTTTCTTTGGATCATTGTAGGCATCATGCTGGTGCTGGATATTTATATTTTTCAAGTCGTTAAATGGATAGTTCCGGCAAGTTCACCGAGGTTGAAGCTGGCCGTTTTTATTATTTACTGGGTTTTGTCCGTGGCCGTGATTGGAATGCTGATCGCGATGCCTTATGTCAATTATGAAACCTGGCCAAAGCCCCTCCGGACCTATGTATTTGCAATTATAGTCGGATTGTTTTTTTCAAAACTCGTCGCATCGATGTTTTTTGCCATGGATGATATACGACGGGCAGCTACCTGGATCATTGGTAAATTATTCAGTAACCCGTCGGTACCAGTATCAACCTCTTCCGAAGGAATTACACGCTCCGCATTTCTGAGCTGGCTCGGAATCGCGGTCGGGGGAGGTCTTCTGGGCACCCTGGTGTATGGATTCAGCAATAAATACAACTATCAGATAAAAAAGATTCCGCTGTTGTTTAACAATCTGCCTTCCGCCTTTAAAGGATTAAAGATTGCTCATATCTCCGATATCCATTCAGGCAGCTTTATGGATACAAAGGCCGTTGAGAAAGGGGTTGAAAAAATTCTAAAGCAAAACCCCGACCTGATCCTGTTTACAGGCGACCTGGTGAATGATCGTGCGATCGAGATGAAAGAATATATGGAAATTTTTAGTCGTCTGAAAGCACCGCTCGGTGTTTATTCTATATTGGGCAACCATGATTACGGTGATTATGTAAGCTGGGAAAGTCCGGCAATTAAATCAGCCAATCTCCAAAATCTCAAGGAGGTCCATGGGCAACTGGGCTGGCGATTGTTAATGAATGAACATATCATCTTAGAAAAAAATGGTGATAAGATCGCATTGCTGGGCATTGAAAACTGGGGTGCCAAAGGAAACTTCCCGAAATATGGGCGACTGAAAGAAGCTCACAACGGAACAGAAACCGTTCCTTTTAAAATCTTAATGAGCCACGATCCCAGCCATTGGGATGGAGAAGTACTGGAGCTATATAAAGACATTGACCTGACCCTTTCGGGCCATACTCATGGTATGCAATTTGGTGTTGAATTGCCGGGATTCAGGTGGAGCCCGGTTCAATATATGTATAAACAATGGGCAGGATTGTATGAAAAAGAGAAGCAAAAGCTCTATGTAAACCGTGGTTTCGGCTTTATCGGATACCCGGGAAGAGTTGGCATTTTACCTGAGATAACCATAATAGAGTTAGGTTAAACCTGTCACAATTTTAGGAGTCCAAGGGCGTTAAGTTTAAAGTTTAAAGTTTAAAGTTTAAAGTTTTGGTTGGTTCCTGATTAACGATTGTCTTCTACCGACCAAACCTTAAACCTTAAACTTTAAACACTCAAACAACCTGCATGAAATTATTTTTTACTTCTTTACTAATGGTATTGCTTTTTGCATTTGCCAATGATGTGAAAGCCCAGAAAAACAGGATCGATTCATTATTCATGAATAGCGATACGACGTCTCTTATTGACTCCCTGATGAAAGATTTTGACAGCTTTCTCGATTCAATCGCAGCTCCCAAAAGTTTCTTTAACGCGAGCATGGGTATTGGTACCGGAATTTTCAGTTTTGAAGATAAAAATTCGGTTTTTCTCACATCCCAGAAAAAACTCATCCTGTCTCCTTCTCTTGGTTATTTCCATAAGTCAGGATTGGGAATTTCAGCAACAGGATATATGATCAATGAAAACAATAAGGCCGGTTTTTACCAGTATGTATTTACACCGTCATTCGATGTGATCAAAAGAAGTTTTTCAACGGGCATTTCGTTTTCAAAATACCTTAGCAAAGATTCTGTTACTTTTTACACGACACCCATACAGAATGAAATATTTGCCTATTTCAGTTATAAGAAATGGTGGCTGCGGCCTTCAATAAGCGTTAGTTATGGGTGGGGAAGCAAGACAGAATATGAAAAAAGACAATATAAGATCTATAGGAGGCTGTTGCAGCAAAGCAACCAGTACTATGTGACTATTAAAAATGAAGAATCGATCAATGATCTTTCTCTGACGCTGTCGTTACGCAAAGATTTTAACTGGTATGATGTGTTGGTGAAAGATGATAATATAACAATCACCCCGGTCATACTCTTCAATAGCGGCACGCAGAATTTCGGATTCAATACTTCATATACCTATACCCTTCCTGCAGCTATTCGTGTTAACTCAACACCAGGCAATAGTAATATTACCGACAAAACCGAATTTTCGCCGCAATCGCTCAGTATGGTGCTTCGCAGCAGCTACCTCAAAGGGAGGTTCATGCTCCAGCCCCAGGTGTTGTTTGATTATTATTTGCCGGAGGCTGAAGATCGCTTTAACACCGTTTTCTCTCTTACAGCAGCCGTTAGTTTTTGATTAACATATTTATTTCCAATTCATTTTGAAAAATAATTAACAAGAAACCTTTTAGCTTGGCATGTATATTGAAAATCTATTCTACAACTAAAAACAAAGAATATGAAAAAGAGATTCTTTTCTTTATTAATCCTGGCCACGGTTTTCAGTTCAATTGGTTTCGCACAAGGTTTGCATATCGGAGTTAAAGGAGGTGCAAATATTTTTAAGGTAGATGGTAAACAGTTTGAAGATGAATACAAATTCGGGTACAATCTTGGAGCCTTTGCTGAAATTGGCTTAAGTCCTAAATGGGGTTTACAACCAGAAGTATTGTGGAATCAGACAAATTTTCGTACGGGTAGTGAGTTCGATGACCTTTACTCTGGCGGGGTCAATAATTTCAAAGGAAAATTAAATTACCTGAGTATCCCTCTCTTACTAAGCTTTAAACCATCAAAAATATTGACGCTGCAGGCCGGGCCACAATTTGGTATCTTATTAAATAAAGAAGAGGATCTGTTCACAAATGGAAGAGAGGCTTTCAAAAGTGGTGATTTCTCTATGTTAGGTGGCATACAGTTAAATATTGGTGGCGCTAAAATAGGCGGCCGGTATGTAGTTGGACTTTCTAATATCAACGATATCGATAATAAGGAAAAATGGAAAAACCAGGGTTTTCAACTTTACGTTGGTTTCAGAATTATTTAAAACAAGTCTTCATATAATATTGAACCTCTTCGACCGGAGAGGTTTTTTTTTGAACTCACTCCAACCCCTCTTCAAAGGAGAGCGGCTTAACACCCATTTTTGTCGTCGATGATTTTGACTCCTGAATTCTGTATTCAGTACTCTGTATTCCAGTCTCAACCCCTCAAACCTGCCTGCCGGCAGGCAGGTTATTCAACATATCCTTCGTCATCCGTTGAAGATCATATTCAGGCTTCCATCCCCAATCATTCTGGGCGATGGAATCATCGATACTTTTCGGCCAGCTGTCGGCGATAGCCTGGCGATAATCGGGGTTATGCATCAATGAAAATTCAGGTATATATTTTTTTATTTCATTGCCAATATCTGCCGGAGAAAAACTCATTGCCGAAAAATTATAGGAGGTCCGTATCGATATTTTATCAGCCGGCGCTTCCATTAGTTCGATCGTTCCCCGTATTGCATCGGGCATATACATCATGGGCAGGTAAGTCTCCGGTTTTAAAAAGCAGGTATATTTTTTTTCTTCGAGCGCTTCATGAAAAATCTCTACGGCATAGTCGGTAGTTCCACCCCCCGGTGACGATTTATAACTGATCAATCCCGGATAACGCATGCTGCGAACATCAACTCCAAAACGCTGATGAAAATAATTGCACCAGAATTCTCCCGCGTACTTACTGATGCCATACACGGTGGTTGGTTCAATGATCGTTTGCTGCGGGCAATTTTCCTTCGGGGAAGTAGGACCAAATACAGCGATGCTGCTTGGCCAGTATACCTTATACAGTTTTTCCTCACGGGCAATATCGAGCACATTTAACAAACTTTGCATATTCAAACTCCACGCGAGATTCGGGTTTTTTTCGCCTGTTGCTGACAGTATTGCCGCCAGCAAATAGATCTGGGTAAAGTTTTGCCGTATCACCTGTACGTGCAACATTTCCTTGTTCATTACATCGAGAGATACGTACGGCCCCGAACCTTTCAGCAAATCATTTTCTTCGCGAAGGTCCGAAGCCACTACGTTTGCATTGCCGTATAGTTTCCGTAAGGCAAGTGTGAGCTCCACCCCTATCTGTCCGCTTGCGCCTATCACTAAGATCTTGTCTTTAATCATTGCCTGATTTTAAGTTGGCAAAAATATTACACTAATTAACACTATTTGATACTAATTAACGCGAATATAAATCCTGGTTTAAAGTTTAAGGTTGCCTTTGTTTAAACCATACGTTTAAAAGTGGATAATATTAATTGAAGAAAATGAACAATTACATTATTCACCCTAAACCCTAAACCCTAAACCCTAAACCCTAAACCCTAAACCTTAAACCCTTAAACCTTAAACCTTAAACTAAAAACTCCAACTATCTTTGTATTTATGGAAAAATTTTTGAAGGATCTGTTTAGTCATCAGTCATACGATGAAAATAATTTCTTCCTTATAGCCGGGCCCTGTGTTGTGGAGAGTGAGGAAATAGTTATGGAGATCGCAGACAAAGTTTCGTTGATTTGCCGTAATCTCGGTATTCCTTACGTGTTCAAGGCATCGTACAGAAAAGCAAATCGTACCAGCGCCTCATCATTTACAGGCATTGGTGATGAGGCTGCGTTATCACTTGTAAAAAAAACGGGAGAAAAATATAAGCTTCCCACTACTTCTGATATCCATGCACACGAGGAAGCAGCCATTGCTGCAAAATATATTGATATTCTCCAGATACCCGCTTTTCTGTGCCGGCAAACGGATCTTCTTGTAGCCGCAGCAGAGACAGGCAAAATAGTAAATGTTAAAAAAGGACAATTTCTGAATGGGCCTTCTATGAAATTTGCGGTTGAAAAAATTAAAAATGCCGGTAACGGAAACATCATCCTTACAGAACGCGGAAATAGCTTTGGTTACCAGGATCTGGTAGTGGATTACCGCAATATTCCCTGGATGCAGGAACATGGTACCCCGGTGGTGATGGATTGTACACATAGCCTTCAGCAACCCAACCAGTCATCAGGGGTTACCGGCGGCAATCCGCAACTGATCGGCACCATCGCTAAAGCTGCTATTGCAGCCGGCGCCAATGGACTGTTCATCGAAACCCATCCCAACCCCGCCATAGCAAAAAGTGATGGAGCAAATATGTTGCGATTAGAATTACTGGAAGGATTGTTACAACAACTGGTGAATTTGCGTAAAGCGACCTTGATGATGTAGATTAAATAATTTCTCCTGTATTCTTGCTTTGCGCCTATGATTCTATATGGTAAATTGCCTGCGCATGAATCATTTTCAAAACTGTGCAAGAATTTTTACCACATAGAATCATAGTAACATAGAAGGAACATAGACTTGCTGATCGTGAAGCATTTTAGATCTTATTAATCTGCACAAATAAAACCGGTGCTGACAATAGAATTATATTATAAGGTATGTATCATCTAAAAATCAAATCGCTGAAATTTAACATCGACCTTATAAATCCCCTAATCCAAGGCATCCCGGTCTTATTCGTACCAGAGAGGATTTCGACGAACAGAAAGTATATACCTTTTCATATTTAACCAGAAAGCAAGTATAAAATAAGCGATGAGGGGCGAACCCATTGTTAGAAAAGAAATGTAAATGAACCATGTTCTGATACGCGAGGGAGAGATACCCATTTTTTCGCCTATGGCCGTACATACACCGAATAATTTCCACTCAATAAAATAACGCAGACGGTTCATGCCACTAATTTAAAATATTTCGCTGAAAACAAAGCATAGTCAATGCCCTATGAAGTCATTTTTTAGGTAATTTCGCAGCAAATTTGGGAGTTTTAACGATAAACCTGAATGGGTTGCATTCCTTAAAAAATCTGCCTAAAAACCTTGCATTACTTTAAAATCTAAAATTGATACTATGGTTTTCGATCTGGATTTAATCAGGAAAATATATAAAGAAATGCCCGGCAAACTCGTCAAAGCCCGTACATTGATTGACAGACCGTTGACCCTTACGGAGAAAATTTTATACACGCATCTTTATCAACCCGTTTCCAAAACCTTTGACCGGGGCAAGGACTATGTAGATTTCGCACCCGACCGCGTTGCTATGCAGGATGCAACGGCCCAGATGGCCTTGCTTCAATTTTCAACCTGCGGACGCGCAAGTGTGGCCGTGCCTTCTACCGTGCATTGTGACCATCTTATCCAGGCCAAAACGGGAGCAGTTGCCGATCTGGCAACTTCGCTGGAAATAAACAAGGAAGTATTCGATTTTCTGTCTTCTATCTCAAATAAATATGGAATTGGTTTCTGGAAACCAGGAGCAGGTATCATTCACCAGGTGGTTTTGGAGAACTACGCATTTCCCGGCGGAATGATGATCGGGACCGACAGCCATACCCCCAATGCAGGTGGTTTAGGTATGCTGGCCATCGGCGTGGGCGGTGCAGATGCAGTGGATGTGATGGCCGGATTGCCCTGGGAATTGAAGATGCCGAAAGTGATCGGCATAAAATTGAGTGGCAAAATGAATGGATGGACAGCGGCCAAGGACGTTATCTTGAAAGTGGCCGGTATTCTCACCGTTAAAGGAGGAACAGGAGCCATCGTTGAATATTTCGGTGAGGGTTCCGATAGCCTCAGTGCCACCGGTAAAGCCACGATCTGCAATATGGGTGCGGAAATCGGTGCCACCTGTTCTGTTTTTCCGTATGACGAAAAAATGTCTGGCTATCTGAAAGCCACCGGTCGGGAAGAAGTGGCTGCCTTAGCCGATGCAGTTCGAGAGCACCTTCGCCCCGATGAAGATATATACAAGGATCCTGCAAAATATTATGATCAACTCATCGAAATTAATCTGAGTGAACTGGAACCGCATGTAAATGGGCCTTTCACTCCAGACCTTGCATGGCCTATCAGTAAATTTGCAGACGCCGTAAAAGTGAACAACTGGCCCCAGAAACTTGAAGTGGCCCTGATCGGATCATGTACCAACTCTTCTTATGAAGATATAAGTCGGTCAGCTTCTCTGGCGCAACAGGCTGTTGATAAAAAACTGAAAACAAGATCCGAATTCACGATCACACCCGGTAGCGAGCTGGTGAGGTTTACTATTGAGCGTGATGGCTATTTAAAAACGTTTAACCAGATCGGAGGAGTTGTTCTTGCCAATGCATGCGGGCCTTGTATTGGCCAGTGGGCACGTCATATAGATGATCCTAACCGCAAAAATTCAATCATCACATCCTTCAACAGAAATTTTGCGAAACGCAATGATGGCCTTGCTTCCACGCATGCTTTTGTGGCATCGCCTGAAGTAGTAACTGCTTTTGCCATTGCCGGCGATCTTACTTTCAATCCTTTAAAGGATAAATTAAAAAATGAAAATGGTGAAATGGTAATGCTTGATGAACCGGCAGGTTTTGAATTGCCACCGAATGGATTTGATGTGGGCGATGCAGGCTACCAGGCACCCGCTACAGATGGTAGTGGACTACAGGTGGTGGTAAAATCCGATTCACAACGCTTACAATTACTGGAACCTTTTGCAGCCTGGGAAGGCACCGACCTTATCGGTTTGAAACTACTCATCAAGGCCAAAGGGAAATGTACGACCGATCATATTTCTATGGCCGGACCCTGGTTAAAATTTCGCGGTCACCTCGATAATATTTCAAACAATATGTTGATCGGCGCTGTAAATTATTACAACGAGAAAACTGATTTTGTAAAAAATCAGTTGACGCTGGAATATGGACCGGTACCAGCCACGGCCAGGACTTATAAAGCTGCAGGTATAGGATCCGTTGTGGTGGGCGACGAAAACTATGGTGAAGGTTCTTCGCGAGAACATGCCGCCATGGAACCAAGGCATCTTGGTGTTCGTGCCATTATTGTAAGAAGCTTTGCGAGGATACATGAAACCAATCTCAAGAAACAGGGAATGCTCGCATTGACATTCGCTAAGAAAGAAGATTACGACAAAGTATTGGAAGATGATTCGATTGATATTGTGGGACTTTCTTCTTTCGCATCCGGTCGGCCATTAAAAATGATCCTGAATCATAAAGACGGCACTGCGGATGAAGTATTGTTAAATCATACATACAACCAGCCACAAATAGAATGGTTCAAAGCAGGTGGAGCACTGAATGTGATCCGCCGCCAATTCCAGGACCAGGACTACTAGAACAACGACAACAGCGTGGGCAGGGATCACAAAATTTTGCGATTACCTTTTGCGCGGTAAATTTCCTTCTCCGCTGTTGTTGGTGAAAACACCAACAACAGCAAGCAAGTACAATCCTTGAATATTGAGCACTGTGACTGAACATTTATTTTTTAAACCTATAAGGTCTTTATCAGGTTTTTTTGTTTCGCGATGATCTCACAAGACCTTATACGTTTTTGTTCAATAAAATAAAAGAGTAGTTCCTCCCCATATACTGGTTAACCAATAAAGCGTTTTTTATGGGGCGGGGAGAAGAGACAAGATTGAACTGTACTGCGGAAGGTATCTGCTGCTTTTTCAATATTGATGCGCCTAACCATAATCCAAATGACGATGCTGTGCAAAATTCACCACACAAATGTTTAAACCGTACTTCAGACGCCTGTTGAAAAAATTTTTGTTTAAGTTCTATTAAGAAGTGGTCATTGTGCGGGTCGCCGCTGACGCCATTTATCAATAGATCGATATCACCGGTTGCTGTTTTATTCTTCAAAAGAAAATCATCGAGCTCCTGTTCCAATTCCGCTAATGAATACGGCCGGAAGACCATTCTTACCCCTTTTACAATGCACCAGCATTCTTGTCCTTTTTCTTTTGATATGGAAAAAAATGCAGCGGTTTCTCCCTGCAACGAACCATCTGTATTGTGCTCAAAAAGTTCCAGGCTATTTATATGGTGCTTCTTGTAATGGTTTATCCTCGAATTGACTTTATATTGTACCTCATCTGCTTCATCGTACGCTCCTACCAAAAAATTTTTTAAGTTCCCTTCATTCAATTGCATCATCGCATCATGTAAGGATGTTTCAAAAGAAAATCCTTTGTTCACATACGTGTTATTATAGCCATTACACTTTAGTGTCAATGCAACAAGCCCCGATAGTGCATTGTACGTTCCCTGCATGAAAAAAGTAGGTGTCACATGTTGTTCTTCCTGTGCCAGCATTTCTGAAACAAACTTTGCCGTATCATTCAGAAATCCATAACCCGTTCCTGTTATGATACCATCTGGTTTTGCAATTCCTGAATCTCTTATACAAATGATAGCGGCCGTTAACCCGATGCGAAGCATCCGGCTTAATCTGCGCAATTGAATAGGATTGATGTATTCCTTAAAATCAGGCGCAATAGCGCTGAGTACATTCGCGTGATAGGAAACAATTTCCTGAAGAAATCGATTGTTGTCAAATGTTCTTTGGGGCGATACAATGCCTAATCCATTGATATAGTAATTAGTATTGTTCATGATCTATACAGCCGAAAAAAGCAATGAGGATACATTTCCACCAAACCCAAAAGAATTTGATAATACATTTTTCAAGGGTCTACCCTCAATAAGTTCTTTTTCTGGTGTAATTGAAAGCTCATCCATGGGGATGTTGAAATTTATGTTTGGAAATATGACCGCATGCCTGATCGCCAGTATAGAAAACACGGCCTCAATGCTTCCGGCCGCAGCCAGGGTATGCCCCGTATATGGTTTTGTTGAGCTGAATGGAGGAACACGGTCGCCAAATAATTTCTGTATTGCCAGGCCTTCAGAAAGATCATTATTTTCAGTTGCAGTACCATGTGTGTTGATATAACTGATTTCCGATGCCACTAATGAGGCTGTATTCAATGCCATATTCATTGCAAGAAATGCACCGGCACCATCGGGAGAAGAGGCGGTTTGGTGAAACGCGTCGTTCGTATTTCCATAACCTGTTAATTCTGCAAGTGGTGTTTTACCTGACCGTTGAACCATATCTTCCGATTGAAGAACAAGATAAGCGCCGCCTTCTCCTAGATTCAATCCTTTTCTTGAAATGTCGAAGGGTCTGCAATGTTCCTTGTCGAGAATCATCAATGAATTAAATCCATTGATGGTAAATTTCGAGAGTGCTTCTGTTCCTCCACAGATTGCCGTTTCAAGTTCACCATTTCTGATAAGCCTTGCTCCCAGCATGATGGTATTGGCTGATGAAGAACAAGCGGTGCTAACGGTTGCTATATATCTCTTCATTCCAAATTCCTCAGCCATCCGCTCCGAGTGCTCTCCGGGATTAGCAGTATCCGTAAATACTTCAAAATCTCCATGCTGAAAGGGATCCTGTAACGGATAGTAATGCCGTTCAAGCTCGCGTATACCACCGGTTGTTGTAGCTGACAATAATCCTGCAGTTCGTATTTCAGCAGGTGTCAATGATGCCATACGCATTGCTTCCTTTGCTGCGATGATCCCTAAAAGAGTTGTGCGGGTATATCCCTGTTTTAAAGACACGCCAGCGATCTCGCAAAGTTGATCATCCGATAATTTAATTTCGCAGGCGGGGAGATCTTGCTTATGAATTGTATCCAGGATCTCCAGGCCACCGAAACCACATTTCCGGTTGATCAGGGACTGATAATTTTCATCTGCGTTGTTGCCTATTGAAGTAATAATTCCATAGCCTGTTATGAAAATACGCCGGCTCATTTTTTCCTGTTCTCCTGAATATACTCAGCCATTATACGAACACTTTGGAATACTTTTCTTGCTTCTTTGGGATCGCCGATCTTAATGCCATAGTCGCGGTCGATCATTACAATCAATTCCAGGGCGTCGATCGAATCCAGCCCTAGTCCTTCACCAAACAGCGCTGTGTTTTCATCCAAAGCTTCGGGTGTTATTTCTATGTTCAGTTGTTTAATGATCCCCACTTTTACCTGCGGAATCAATTCTTCAACGGTTTGGGTATTGTTCTCCACGTACTCTTAGTTTAAGTGCTATGATATAGTTCTTGATTTATGAATAAAGATACTGATGCTTAAAGTGATCATTGCGAACACGATCAACTTTAAAACGTCTGGCAAGATAGTAAGCGTAGAGGCATCCCGCAAAAACAAATTATTGAACGATTCAAGCCCCCAGTTCAACGGCGAAAACCGGCTGATCCCCTGGAGCATTTCAGGCATTACATAAACAGGCACCCATACCCCACCGAGTGCCGCCAGTATGACCACAGAAATGGAACCGAACGAAAGAGCCTGCTGCGGCGTGCGGAAAAAAACAGCTATCAGAAGTCCGTAACCGGTAGCAGCCATTGCAACAGAACATGCTGTGAGCAATATTCCGATTATATTATTTCCCAATCCAAGTTGCGGCAAGTTTAACAGAGGCATTATAAAAATACCGACAAGGATCATCAACATAAATTGTAACAGGCAGATACCGAAATAAAATAAGAATTTGCCGGCCATTACCGGGAACTGGGAGCCGGAAATCAACCGCAACCGGAGCATACTCCCTTCTTCACGCTCCTTAATAAAATTCCCCGCAAGGGGAAAAAGGATAAAGAACATTGCAAACATGGTCCATGCCGGAACATTGTGCTGTACAGAATTCAATACCATGTTTTCATTCGTATGTTTTGAGGCATATTGTTGCTGCACATTGATTACACCGGAAAAATCGACCTTCATTTTTTCTTTTGAAGAGTTGTTTCCGCGCAACTGATTTTGTAACTGGTCTACAATCCATTCTGATTCCACATTGGCAATCACCTTTTCAACGGCGGAGGCGAGTGCCTGCTTGTAATTAATTTTGATCGCAGGATCAAACAAAACCAGGATGTTCGCGGTTGGTAATTCCGTTGAATCATTCGAAGCGCCTGGATAACCAAGATTTGCAAAAATGCGGGCTATCAGTTGTTTATTTTTTTTGCGTAAAGATTCACTGGCACCTGCAGGGATTATAATAGCAGCTTTATATTTACCTGATCGTACCACTGATCTTGCTTTATTGCTATCGCTCTCCTGCACAAATTCAATATTGGGAGATTGAAGGAAAACATTTTGTATTTTCTTTCCCAATGAATCTTTATCATTGTCTACAAACACTACTTCCAGTTTTGTTTCCTGGTAATCCCTGAAAGGAGCATCCTGTATCAGTGCCATTACGATAACCAGCCCCAAGGGCATCAGGAAGATCAAAGCCATACCACCCGGATCCCTGATTAACAGGAGCGATTCTTTTCTTATAGTAGCTATGATCTTCAATCGCGGATATGTTTCCCCGTAAGCTTTAAAAATAAAGATTCAAGCGATGGGCAGTCGGCGTGCTTTTCGATCAAGGCAGCAGGAACACCTTCGGTAACCAGCCTGCCTTCGTCGATGATGGCGATGTGTGTGCATATTTTTTCGGCCTCTTCCAATAAATGCGAAGAATAGATGATGCTAATATTTTTCTCCTTTAACGATATTAAAAAATCCAGCAAAATATTTCTTGATTGTGTATCAACCCCGGCGGTAGGCTCATCCAATATCAGCAATCCGGGATCGTGAAGTAAGGCGGCTATTAGGTTGAGTCTGCGTTTCATTCCACCGGAAAATGTATGCACCCTTTTATGTGACTTATCAGCCAATCCGAATATTTCAAGATGATCGGCGATGCGTTTATTGATGGTATGGATATCCAGGCCATACATCTTTCCAAAATAAACAAGGTTTTCCATGGCCGTTAAGGTGGGAAACAGTGCGATCTCCTGCGGAGCAACGCCTATTCTTTTCCTGATCGCGGCGCCTTTTTCTTTTGTGTCCATTCCGAGTAAATGAATGGATCCTGTATCGGGTCGCATCAAACCACAAAGCATCATTACCAGCGTCGATTTACCGGCACCGTTGGGACCCAGCAGGCCAAATACCGATCCGGGTAATATCTGTAGACTAAGATCATTGATCGCGGGTTGAGAAGAACCTTTATATTGTTTTGTTATGGATTGAATGCGAACTATGGGCTCGTTCATTTCGCCTTGCTTATTTGATAGAGTTCACTGAAAATCTGTTGTTCTTTTTGGGAACAATCTTCCAGCATTGCGGCCAACTCTGAAAAGGATCGCGTATCTGATGTTCGGTTCTTACAAACGCGGCCGGCATAATAGGCGAATTCGCGCAATTGATCACCACTTTTTGTAAGCTGGCCGGAGAGATCGAATAATTTTTCATTATTGAGAACCGTGCTCGCTTGGTCTAGAAATGCAGCATATATGAAACGGAAGCCCGCCCCCCCCGTCCCGATCTCCTCCTGCATACGAATAAGATTACCCAGCCATTGAATTGCTTTCCGGTCGCCCAAACGATCAGGCCAGTAGCGTAACCGTTTTGAAAGATATTTCATACCCTTTGCACCAAATAATGGAACAGGGATATGTGTCATATGATCGCTGGTTTGTTTAATGCCTGTCCAGATCGCTTTTTCGAGATCATACTTACCCGGTAATGTGACGGGATAATACATTCTTCCGCTGGGTTCCGGAACACCTTTGGCAAAGCGCGCACGGATCAAGTCTTCCGGTGAAATGTCGGTGGTATATTCCATCACAGGATCACTTACCAGGTAGCGACCGTTCTCTTTTCCAAATACGATAATATTGTGGGCATTGAAATGAAACCTGTACGCGGCCGGAAGATAATCGAGATAAAATACGGAAGTGAGCATGCCTACCGGTTGCCCTTTCTCCAGCATGCTGTCGAGTGCGTCCATCGCAGCTTTTGGCGTGGAGTATTTCTTTCTTTCTATTTTAACGCCTATCCGGTTTGCAAATCTTTTAAAAATATGCCCGGGCCATATCCTGTACGATGCAACCGGAATACCATTCAACTTAACAAAAGGGAGGTACGAAAAGAAAAGCCCTGAACCGATCCCAAAAATCATAGGTTCATCGAATTCGAGGCCGTGAAAACGTAAGAGATTTGAAACAACTCCATTTTCGCAATGCGCCGACTGCCGGTGTGTAAAATTAGCTCTCATGTTTATCCTTCAATTTTTCCGTATCTAAAAGTTCTTCAACGGTAATGCGAAAAGTGTAAGCATATCTTTCCAACGTCTTCTGGCTAAGCTTATGAAAGAAAAACGGCAGCATATGCAGGCGCACGATGACACTGAGCGTTCCCATATAACCTGCCACCATGGGAACGTTCATGATATTTTTTTTAAGGTAATATAATACCGGGCTTGCTTTACCGGCAATTACTTTCTGACGTGCCGCTTCCACTTCGGCATGTACAACATCCCATGCCTGTTCCATGGCAACCGTTTCAGGTTCCCACCCGATACTATTGACCTTTGTATAATGCCCCTTTGCATCCGTTGCATAATACAATTTGGCAAGTTTGCCTTCATTCAGGTTTTTCTCATCCTGTGGAACTTCATCTTGCTGCATATGAATAAATGTTAACAGAATTATTGTCAGACCGTTGTCATGTGAATATATGCATAATTGAACCGCGCACTCTCAGGGACCATCATCAGCAAGGTATCACCTTTTTTAAGTTTGCCGGAGTTGAACATTTCTTCGAGCATCAGGTAAGGCGAACCCGCGCCTACATTGCCGATTGTAGAAAGATTGGTAAACCATTTTTCTTTGGGAATATCAACTCCTAATGCAGCATGCTCCTTCTCGATCCGGGGACCAAAATATTGGGATGACAGGTGCGGAAGATACCAGGTAAGAGATGATAACTCTAAATTTCTATTCTTAATGAGATCAACCAGAAATTCACCTCCTTTTTTAATGATCCATTCTCCCAGCAGTTTGGTGTCTTGTTTCACGGCAAAAACAGACTGGGCTGTCCACTCATCCTGTTCCATATCACTCCAACCTACGATGGATCCATCCTCTTTTTTTATTGAGCCCGAATACATGCAGGTAGGCAGTTCATTGGCGAAAGAGCGCTGTTCAACCCAATCAATCCGCAATGACAGGTCATCTTCGTTCGGTTTGCCTTGTAACAATGCGGCACCGGCACCATCTGATAACATGAAACGCAGGAAATCTTTTTCAAAAGCAATGATCCCATCGCCTTCCAGTAGGGCTATCTTATGTGCTTCTTCCTTAAAATATTTTGCAAGCATCCATATCGAAAACCTTTCGGATCCGGCACAAACAACATTCTCAGCGTCCCCCGCCAATACCGACAGATAACCGAATTTCAATGCCTGTACTCCGGCACTGCATGCTCCTGTTGCAGAATTGATCTCTATACGGTGTCCGCCGAGAAGACCGTGTACCATGGCTGCATGAGCGGGCAGTATCTGGTCAGGACTTGAGGTACCGCAGGAAAGTACGTCAACATCTTCAAGTTTGAATTTCTCATTGAATAAATTCTCAACCGCCCGTTTAGTCAATTCTGCATTGGAATGTGTGGCATTTCCCTTTTTATCGAGGGCATAATAACGTGTTTTGATCTGATTGTTTCGTAAGATCAGCGGTTTTGCCTTTGAAGACAACCCATTAATTAAACCCAGAATATCTTCCATCTCTTCATTAGAAACCGGATCATTAGGCAAATATTTCGACAGGCGAGTGATATAAACATTCCTCTTCATCTCTACTTCAGGTTTAAAAGCAATATTAAGAAATTTGATTTTTATTAGAAAAGCTGATTAAAATGATATTGCAATGTGCAAAAATCTTAAAACAGGGTCAGACCGGGACGGTCAGACCCGGCTTATCGCAGGGAATTCTGTTTATAATAAGATACTTCCAGATCAAGCTGTTTACGCTTTACAATCAGCATGATCCGGGAAAGCAACCACAACAATGGAGATAATATAAAAATTGCCGTTGGCAGAACATACATAAATAGATATACCCTGAGCTTGCGGCCTGTTGAGTGAACTGCACCACCCATCGCAACAAATCTTGCCCATACTGAAAATGCTTTCTGGCCACGCTTCTCCAGTAGTACCAAATTAGGTTTTACTTCAATAGCTCCTTCTTTATTTAATACATCCTGCAGGTTATCAAAATCATTTGCCTGCATCGCCTCATTTATCAGGTTTCCGAAAACGGCTGCATGATTAATGTCATTTTCAGAAACTCCCGCGGGTGGAAAAAACCAGAACGAATCTTTATTCCCTGTAAACATCCAGCGTAAGATGGTGATCAGACTGGTAAGGTTGCCTGACCGGTCTACCAGTGCCATATGCCCAACCAATTTTGAATTTGCTTCTTTTAGCCCGCGCTTTACTTTTTCCTGCGCACCCAGCCACATATTACGGCAGCCAAGCACAGTAATTACATTCTTATCTTGAAGAATACGCTTACCATCCTTCGACTGTAAAAAAGAGCTGACGGGCCTGGAAGGCGTCAAAAACCATGGTTGATAACCCAGGATCACCAGGTCGAAATTTTGAAGCGAATTAGATGACAGCGCCCGCAAGGCAATGGGCTGTTGGGTAAAAGTTTCGGGAAATGCATTGAAGAATTCATAAGCGCTCCAGGGAAATGGGAATCGTTCAAGAGGTTGCAATTCTTCAAACACAACTTCATGACCTGCATCCAGAAAAGGCGTTACAAGGGATTGCAATATTCGCATTTGCTGGCCCGATTGCGAGAAATATACAACAAGAATTTTTTTCATCAATAATGTGTGAATGACCCCGATTTTCAAGGGCGCAAAATAGAAAAAGCATTCAAGAAATACGAATATAATTTATTGTCTATACGCGTATTTTTGTAATCCAAAACATACTGTGGAAAAGAACACAATCATATACTTCTGCGGCTTGCACAGTGTTCTTTTTGCAGTATTCCATGCTTGTTTCTGGAAGCTTTTTAACTGGTCTTCGGAATTAAAGAAAATCGAAAGAAATAACAGGGCGATCATGCAGATCCTAAATCTCAGGCTGATCTACCTTTTTCTTTTTTCAGCCTTTCTTTGCTTTTTCTTTACCAGAGATTTATATACGACTTCGCTTGGAAAAGCATTTCTTGTTGGAATGTCAATATTCTGGCTGGGAAGAACGATAGAACAGTTTATATTTTTGCCGCTCAATCACTGGCGGGTTCATGTGCTTACAATACTATTCATCTCAGGCACAATTATTTTCCTGGTACCAGTATTTTACTGATTTTCCATGCGCTGGTTGCTAATCTGCGGTAGTTTCGTTGCTATACAGTAAACCGTCGGGCTTCTTGTTCATTGATCTTGACGAAGTAATGGAATTCTTACTTCCCCTATCGTTTGGCTCCGCAAGCTTAGTTTGTTTCTCTACGTCATCCGATCGTAAACCGGGTATCAGACGTATTATTTAATTAAATTGGCAATTATTTCAACAAATAAAATCATGCCAGAGCGTATCCAGATTTTCTTAATAGAAGATGATGCGGATGATATTGAATTATTAGAAGTTTCATTGAAAGACAATAACGTACAATACAAAATGGACGTGGTAACGGAGGGCGACAAAGTGCAGGAATACCTGAAGAATTGTGAAAGATTGCCACATATTATTGTCATGGATTTAAACTTGATCATTAAGCAGATAAAAGCCAATGAAGAGTTCAGAAATTTTCCGCTGATCGTTTTAACAACTTCTACGGCAAAAGAAGATATCGAATACTCCTGCAATATGGGGGCCGACAGTTTTATCACCAAACCCACTACTATTCAGGGTTTCAACGCCACCGTGGGAACTATTGTCCAATTAGCCTCCAATTAACCTATAATAATTTATTATGTAAGTCACAATACCTATCTTATAGTGGCTTTCTTTTTGCAAAACAATTGCAGACCTGGTAGGCCGGAATTTTTAAATATTGTCAAAAATCAAATAAATGGACAACCCATTGAGAATCTTTTTGATTGAAGACGATATGGATGATATAGAGTTGCTGCAGGAATCCTTAAAGGATAATAGTGTTTTATTTACTATGAACGTAGTAAGAGAAGGGGATAAAGTATCAACATATCTAAGGGAGTGTACTGTTCTTCCGCATGTGATCGTGATGGATTTTAACCTGCCGAAGGTGCATGGCAAGGATATCCTCAAAACAATAAAATCTTTCGAAGGTTTTAAAAATATCCCATTATTGGTACTCACCACTTCCACGGCAAAGGACGATATTGATTACTCTTATAAAATGGGAGCCGATAAATATCTCACGAAACCCAGCAGTATAAAAGGCTTCAATGATACCGTGGCAGCTATTGTGGAATTGGCTACCCGGTAACAAAATATTACCAATCTCCACTCCGTTGACGTTTTTGAAGTTTTCCAAAAATCGACTCCTGTAATTCACTTGATACGGGCTGTGTATTAATTCCCGCGATTTGCTGTTTTATATTTTCTATCCTGTTGTCGAATACCGGATGTGTACTTAAAAAAGCAGCTGACTCTTTTCCCATCGCTTCTTCTTGCAGCGTTTCCATTAAGGCAACCATTCCGGTTGCGTCAATATTATTCGACAGCATTAAAGCTATGCCATGATTGTCTGCTTCTGTTTCGAGAGACCTTGAATATTCGAGCCCTTTGAGGTCATCCGCATTGTTCACCAGGAAGCCTGCGATGCCAGACTCATTTCCTACAATTACCAGCAGGAACATCTTCCTGGCCATGCTTCGAAAAATGTTGCGCAAAGAATGACGCTGCGCTATATGTGATGCTTCGTGAGATAGCAATGCCGCCAGTTCTTCTGGTTTTTGCATCCTGCTCAAAAGAGAATTATAGATAACTATATTTCCCCCCGGAACAGCAAATGCATTGATTTCTTTTGATTCAACTACTGTAATGGAAATAGGATAGTCAATCTTATAATGGAGTGCTTTGTAAAATTCATTAATGAGTTTTGTGCTTGAAGAATCGATCTTATACCGGCCCATCATTGACTGGTGCATCTTCTCTCCCATGCTAATCTCCCATTCTTTCGAAATATTCCGGGCAATCCTCTCCCCCAGCCATGGCACGAACCAGAAATACCCGGCCAGGATCGCAAAAATAATAACAGAAAAAAATAAAATGATTTTATTCCTTGTATTGCCCAGCAATTGATGTTTCCATCCGACTACAAAATGCAAATGACTGAAATGCTTTTTGATTGCCTGAACCAATTCCGGATCGTGGATCAACAGCCGCTCCGTCTCACCATTTTTATTTTGATAGATAATGGTTGATGCCAGTCCTTCTTCATTTATTGAAAGAACATTTTCAGCCAGCCAATACACATCTTTTGATTCACTGTGCTCGTCAACATAACGGATCGATAGCGTTATACTTGAAAGGAAAATAGTAGCGTTGAAAAACCTGCCGGAAGAATTGTAATAGACGGCACTGTAAGTTCTAATCATCACACAAAAATAGCATTTCAGCTGTCGATAATTTGATGAAAAAATTTGTCTTCGTCCTCAGTAGTAAAGAACAGACGCCGTCGTTGGTGTTAACACCAACAACAGCGGAGGAAACACCCCGCTCATTAAATAAAATTTCGCCCTCTTATTGGTAATAACACCAACCACTGCTGGCAAAAAACAGCATACAGAGAGAAAAACATCTCAGAAAAAAAATCATTTCGATAGAAATTCGAATATGAAATTTTCCAACATCTATCCTCAATTTTTTACAGCCACTAATTTAGAATGGAAACAATTGCTAAAAGAAGATAAATATAAAGATATCGTTATTGAGAGTCTTCGGTTTTTAGTAAAGGAAAAACGTGTAATTATATATTGTTTTGTAATCATGCCGAATCATCTTCATTTAATATGGCAGATTCAACCAGGGCATAAACTTAAAGATGTTAAAAGAGATTTTTTAAAATTCACTGCACAACAAATAAAATTCGATTTGTTTAAATACAATTCGTTATGGCTAAAAGAATTTGAAGTAAATGCGCAAGACAGAAAATATCAACTTTGGGAACGCAATGCTTTGAGCGTAGACTTGTGCACGTACAAGTTGTTTATTCAAAAATTGGAATACATACATAATAATCCAGTTCAGGAAAGGTGGCGATTAAGTGCAACCCCTGAGAGTACAAATATTCCTCGGCCCGGTTTTATGAGACTGGCATCGATGATGGGGGATTTTTAACGCATTATCAGGAATAAGTTTCCTCAACGGCTGTTGTTGGTGATAACACCAACAACGGATACAATTTGATATTACTCCGGTCCCCTCTGTGTGTACCTCCGTGGTTAAATTAGATGCCTTTGTTTGTGTTATAAGACCAACAACGAATACAAGATTTTACCGCTGCGAAAGTTTTTTAACCACAAAGGCATAGGAGGTATTCATAGAGGGAACGGAGTAACTAACACGACGTGAGAAGTAACGCTTTTATTCACGATCAGTTTGAGTGACGCAACAACGGGCTATCGTCATATCTTCTCTAGAAAATTCAGGAACTCCTGTTTTTTGTTCCTTGAAACAGGAATATTTTTTCCATTGGACATGATGACCTCTCCCCCATCGCCACGCACATATTTTTGTACATAGCGGAGGTTGATCAGGTAGCTGTGATGAACCCGGCAAAATCCTTTTATCTCTAACACATCTTCTACTTCTTTAAGCGTTTTTGAAATGAGAGAAATTTTTCCATTGGTCAAATAAAAACGGGTATACCCACCTTCTGATTCGCAATACCAGATCTCTTCACTTTGCAAGATCTGCAGGCCGTCCGAAGTGGGCAAAGCGATACGGTCGCCCATTTTCTGGCGGGTAAGGTATTCTATAAAATTATCTACCCGGGTAGCTTCTTTTTCCGGCCTGGTTTTTTGCATACGGCCTACGGCCTGCACCAACTCATCTTTATCGATCGGCTTCAGAATATAGTCCAGCGCATTATGACGTATCGCTTTGATTGCATATTCATTATAAGCAGTTGTAAATATCACTTCGAAATTGGTAAAACGGCAGGCCTCAAGCATATCGAAACCACTCATCCCGGGCATCTCAATATCCAGAAAAACGATGTCGGGATGATGCATTTCAATAGCTTCAATAGCGCCGGACCCATCGGAACAACTGGATACTAAGTGAATAGTAGGACAATGTTTCTGTATTAACAATCCCAATACATCCCTGCAATGCTTTTCATCATCTACAATAATTGCTGTCATGATCTTTTTATTTTCATTCTTAATGTTACCTGTGTGCCTGCAGGCTGATAATCGCCCAACAATAAATCAACGACGCTTACAACCGCCTCCACATTATACACCTGGTTAAGAATCTGTAATCGTTCTTCGGTCACTTTCATGCCGTGTGATCTATGTGAAGTCAACGCATTGTTCTTATTGATTTTCGCCGAAGCCTGCCGGCCAATGCCGTTATCTTCTATTTGGAGGTACAATCTGTCTTCTTCCTTCCAGCAATTGATGGAAAGAATTGCAATTCCTTCTTTTTTGTGTAACAGTCCATGCCAGATTGCATTTTCAACATATGGTTGGATGATAAGCGGTGGAACATGAACCATTTCGCGGTCCACATCCGGGCCTACTTTTATATTCAACTCAAACTTATTTTCAAAACGCAACTGCTCCAATTCAATATAAATCTGTAGCGCTTTCAATTCATCCTGCAGCGATACCCATTCCGTTCTGGAATTATCTAAAACCTGCCGCACAAAACGGGAAAATTTGGTGAGCAGGCCGGATGCATGCTCAGCATCATTGTTGAGGATGAAATTATTGATCGCGGTAAGACTATTAAAAATAAAATGTGGGTTCATTTGTAACCGCAAAGCAAGCAGTTTGGTCTCTGCAATTTTTCGGTTATTTTCAATCAGCTTAAATTCTGTTTGACGGTATGCTTCTTCAATTTGAACTTTATTGATCTTACCTGCACTTAAGGCAGCAATTTTGGTAAGTATTTTGAGGTGCCTTGGTTTAAAGAAGTTTTTTTCCGGGTGTTCCGCATCGATGATCCCGATGACTTTATTATCACAAATGATAGGAACTGTAATTTCCGACAACCGCATGTCGTCATCTTTTATATACCTGTTGTCTTTTGTCGTATCCCTGATAATTTCAGCTTTACCGGTTTTAGCCACGCTTCCCACGATCCCCTTTCCAATAGGGATTTCGATTGGATGAAATATTTCGTAGCTGCGTGGATTCTTTGGACCGTATGCGGCTTTTTGAACAAGAATGTTTCTTTCTTCATCAAGCAGGTAAACAACGCAGTCAACAAATTTCAGCCGGCCGATACAGTTTTTGGTCACATCCCAGAGAATCTCATCTACCGTATGCTGATTAACCATGGATGTAGCAAAATAATTGATAGCGCGCTCAATCTCCAGTTCTTCTGCAAGCACTGCCACCCGTTTATATTGTGCACTATTTGGTCGCCATAAAAACATATCCGACATTATTGGATGGGAAGATGATAGGGTTTTCTTTTCACGTGTTCTTACATCATATGAACGAATCTACAACTACAAAATCAATGATAATCATATGCAAACCTGCAGAAAACCATCAAACTGGTCTAAAGTTATCATTGTCCGTGTAATCTCTTTAGGGTTAGTTGATATTTGGCAGGTTTTAACCTATAACTAACCATCCACACCCCTATCTGGCAAAAGAAAAGCGGATTTATTCAATCCGCTTTCGAAATATGCAATAACCGACCAAAACTAACTGATATGAGAAATTATGTTGGTTAACCTTATAATCGTGAGGAGTGAGAAGTAAGAAGTGAAACGGCATGCTTTCACGTCCGGCTTCTCCCTTTTCACGTTTCAGGAACATCCCGTTGTTAAACCCATGATCAGTATCATGGCGCCGATCACGGGCTCAATGTTGAAAATTTTCTTGTTCATAGTAGGCTAATGGTTAACTGATAATGATGACACAAAATTATATTGAATCGTTGCATTTTCAACCGTAAATGAGTAGCTGGTGGGTTTGGGCAAATAAATGGTACCTATTTTCTTGTCAGTCCCATATCTTTGGTTAAACCTGAACGCTGTTGAGCAAAAGAATTTCATACCCCTTTGCTATCCTGCTATGTTTCCAGGTGTGTATTGCACAGCCTCACCATTTTTCTTTTAGAACCCTTACCACTAAAAACGGCTTATCATATAACCTTGTCAATTGTCTTTTCCAGGACAGGGAAGGATATATCTGGGTAGGAACATTCAATGGGCTAAATCGGTATGACGGTTCAAGGTTTGTCGTTTTTAAATCAGATCGCAATAATCCTGCAGCGATTGCTCACAATAATATCAATGATCTGTGCGAAGACAGTAGTGGGAACATTTGGATAGGTACTGCAAATGGGGTAAGCCACTACCTGAAAAGCAGGAACGTATTTACTAATTACCTGCTCGAACCTCAATCGAGGGATGCCTCGCGGGCGAATGACGTCACAAATATTGTCTGCGATCGCAGTGGACGGATATGGGTTACCTCCCTGGGCGGTTTATACGAATTCGATCCTGAAAAAAGATCATTCATTTCTTATAAGAATAACCCTTCGGATTCCACATCCATTAGTTCAAACAGGATCCATCGGAATGCAATGAAAGAAGATCCTGTTAACCATTATTTATGGCTGGGCTCCGATAAAGGCCTGAATTGCTTCGACCTTCAAAAAAAGATTTTTTATAATTACAAGAACAACCCTGAAAAATTGCCGGTTTTCAACGACTGTGAAATTTTCCCGATATCATTCGATCGCAAAAACAGGCTTGTGTATGGGGATTATGGCCGGTTAAAAATCGTTTCTTATTCATTCGCAGAAAAAGCCATTTCTTACACAGATGAAGGTGTTAAGAAAAATGATAAGCAAACTGAGGCAAGCCTGGCTGCAATTTTTTTTGATATCAATAATAATACGTGGGTGTGCTCGTGGAATAACCTGGTTTATTTCCGGGATGCCATATCAGGAATATGGGAACGAATAAAGCATGATCCTGCAAATCCTTCGGGCATTAATTCGGATTTTTTCTGGGATGTCATTCAGGCAAAAGATGGCAGCATTTATATTGGAGGAATGTATGGATTATCGATCTATGATCCTACTGTTTCTTTTTATAGCATATACAAACCCGCGGACAACATCAGGTCCGTTCAGGATCCAGGCAACATTACCGGCCTCACCGAAGATGAATCGGGGAAATTATGGTTCAGCGGCCTCGGGTTATACAACTATGATTTTAATGCGGGACATTATGAACACTACCCGCTTGCCAGGGGAGATCAGCAAGTAACCCATCTTACAAAAATAAAAACGGAATTATGGTTAAGTACACCCCGGGGCATCACAATATTCAATCCGGAACTAAGGAAATTCAGGTCCTTTGATGGAATACCCGAATCAGAAAAAATAGCAGAAACCGGCATCAGCTGGTGTTATGGCGACAGCAAAGGGGATATCTGGTTTAGCGCGGGTGCCAGGTATTTATATAGGTTTGATCCGGTTGCAAATTCTTACAGGCGGTATAACCCCGACAGTGTTTTTATAGAACAGGCGAAAATCACCGCTGTAAAGGCATTCACCGAAGACAGACAAGGGAATCTATGGTTCGGAACCTACTCCGGAATGCTCTATAAATATACCCGTGAAAAGGACCTGTTCTACTCCTATGTTCCACCGGCAAACCAAAAACCGTTGGTATTTCAACGGCCCATAAATGATATGCATGCGGATACAGAAGGGAAAATATGGCTGGCTACCGAAGGGGGTGGATTGATCCGGTTTGACCCGGCAACGGAACATTTTAAGGCGTGGCGTGAAAGTGATGGGCTCGTAATGGATGTTTGCAATCGCATTATACCCGATGGGCAGGGAAAGATTTGGGTTGGATCATACGAAGGATTTACCATTTTTGATCCTCATCTTGAAAAAATCGAGCACTCAAAAATTGATTATGGGCAGCGGGAAAACAATTTCTATTCGAAAGGAAAATATCTTTTGAAAAATGGCAAACTTGTATTGGGAAATGACAATACTTTTATTGTAGTTGATCCCTTGCTGGCAAATCAGCAAAAGGCGGGGATTGTTCCGGTGATCAGCAATATTTCCATATTTGAAAAACCAAAACCTCTTTATAAAAGTATTGATACCATCCGGCTCTCATACAAAGAAAATTTTTTTACCATCGATTTTTCCTCATTAAGTTCTTTACCTGATAATTCTATCGAGTACTCATACAGGCTGAAAGGTTACGACAAGGATTGGGTGAATAGCGGTAACAGAAATTTTGCTACCTATACAGGTGTAGATGGGGGATTATATGCATTTGAAGTAAAAGCGAAATATAAAGGCGGTGAATGGAGTCCGCCGGCTGTATTGAGCATTGATATCAAGCCGCCTTTCTGGGAAACCTGGTGGTTCCGGGCAACAACGATAGCGATTTTTGTAGCCGGTATCGTATTGATCATGAAAATCCGCGAACAAAGGCTGGTGAAAGAAGAAAAAATCAGAGGAGAATTCCGTGAACGCATAACGGCCTCCGAAATGAAGGCCCTGCGTTCACAGATGAACCCGCATTTTCTGTACAATTCTCTCAACGCCATTCGTCTTTTTGTTTTACAAAATGACAGCGATAATGCAGAAAAATACCTGGTAAAATTTGCGCGTCTCATGCGTTTGATCCTGGATAATTCGCGGCAGGAATGGGTAAGCCTGGCCAGTGAACTTGACCAGTTGTATTTATATATAGAACTTGAGCAGTTGCGGTTTAATAACGGATTTGATTTTTCTATTGAAACAGATTCATCGCTCCGGAAGGAAGATATTGCCATCCCGCCGATGATCATTCAACCTTATATAGAAAATGCTATACTGCACGGTATTGCGCATAAAAAGGGAAAAGGCAACATAATCATATCGTTGAAGCCTGTGAATAACCATTTGGAATGTACCGTTGAAGACAATGGTGTAGGCAGAGAACGGGCAGCAGCGTTGAAAAGCAAGAGAATATCCTCTCATAACAGCGTGGGACTGCAGGTTACCGAAGAACGTTTACAACTGGTTAGTGAAAAGACCGGTAAGGAAGCAAGCGTTTCCGTGATTGATAAGTTTGATGAATCCCGGTCGCCTGCAGGCACAAAAGTAATTGTGCGCCTGCCATTGGTCAATCGGAATGGTGAGTGGTGAGTGGTAAATGGCTCAAGTTGTTAAGAATGTATTGACTTGAATATTTTGTTTTCCGCTTGAGCATTGAAAATTGAACATGTATGCTTCGATAAGACATTCACCATTGACCATTCACCACTGACCACTCACCAAAAAAAAACCCTCTTTAGAAAAAGAGGGACTGTATATTCCTATGAAAAACAAATTTGACAAATGAGGGACGGATAGCTGTTTCAAGGGTGGGTATCCTACTACAGCAAATCAAAAATAGCAACTGATAAGTGGAAAAGACGACAGAAATGGGTAATCGGTTGGATTGGGTGTATAACAGGGTGAAAAAAGGCAATAACTTACAGAAGGATGGTTTCCCGTTCATTTAAAAATTGAATGTTTAATCTTCAATTTAAAAAACTTTGGATAAACGATAAAGGCCCCGGCGCCTGTTTGGATTTATACTCTTCACATCGTATTTTACTATGTTTTTAGCAGTAGTAAAACAACTTAATTTTATGGCATGAGCGAACCAAAAAAATATCGTCTAGACAAGACCGCTTTTAAAGCCATGACGTTTCGGGAAGCAGATGACGAAATGAGAAACTATCACAATCATAGTGCGGAAGAACGACTTGAAATAGCATTGTACCTCACAAGCATTGCATACAAATTCGATATGAATAATCCGCCCAGAATGGATAAATTAATTTTTTCAATCTGTAAACACAGTTGATGGGCAATCTGTTTAATGATGACTTCCGGGATTTTCTAAATGCGTTAAATGACAATGATGTCTCTTATATCTTAGTCGGAGGATTCTCCGTTATTATCCATGGCCATGCCAGAGTTACTGGAGATATGGATGTTTGGGTGGAACGAACAGCTGACAATTACAAAAAACTGGTACAAGCTTTTTACGCTTTTCATATGCCTGTATTTGACATGACAAAAGAAAATTTCTTAGAGCATAAGAAGTGGGACGTTTTTAAGTTTGGCCGAAAACCGGTAGCTATTGATATTATGACAAAAGTCAAAGGATTAGATTATGTCGAATGTTTTAAGGTGTCGCATCAGTATAAAGATGGAGATTTACTAGTGAGAACTCTTCATATCAATCATCTTATAGATGCTAAGAAGAAAGCAGGTCGTTTAAAAGACCTTGATGATATAAAGCAACTCAAAAGAAAGACCAAATAGATATTAAAAGTAATCTATGGAACTAAACAGGTGGCTTTTGCTGATTTGTACGATCATGGTTTTCAATGCGTGTAATAGTAGCAAAAAGATATTATCCACCAATCCACCAGCCCGCACACTTCCCGCTTTACCAGCATCGCAAATAAACATACCTGTAAAAGTGTACATGAAGCCATTATTGGCCATGATGGATTCGATGACCGCCAAAGAATTTACCTCGGATAACTGGCCGAATTATTTTCAACCGTCCTGCGATTTCCGTTATAAATACCGTTTTGTACGATCTCCTTTTACGTTCAGCTGTACGAATAATAATGTAACCATTGCCTTTACCGGCAATTACCAGATCGCAGGAAGCAAAACCGTGTGTGCTTTCGATAAACAGGTGTCACCATGGGTATCCGGAAGCTGTGGATTCGGAAGCGAAGCGATGCGAAAAGTGGCGATCAGTATCAAATCTTCCCTTGAACTGATGTCTCAATACCAGGTACGTACCACCACCCGAATCGATCAGTTACTGGCAAGAGATAAATGCGTGGTTTCCCTGCTGCAGACGGATATGACTAAAGAAGTAATGGACAGTATCCGGGCGTCGATTGAAACCTATACTATCAGTTTCGACCAATTTGTGCAGGCTTTCAACGCTAATGACTTGCTGCAACAATGGAAAACAAAGGGCAACCGCGTTTTTCCTGTAAGCAAATATGGCTACCTGAATCTTAACCCGGCCATTTTGCGGGTCGGAAAGTTCAATTATTCAAGGGATACACTTCAATTTTCGGTCGGCTTCCAGGGAACTCCCCAATTTTCATCCGATAGTTTGTCTATCGTTACAAGAAAATACCTGCCTTCTTTCAATAACACCGAAAGTACCCCCGGAATTGCAGCTTATTTGAACGCGGTGTATGATTACAGTTTCCTCTCAAAATTATTAAACGACAGCCTCCGTAATAAACCCTTCGAGGTTGAAGGCAGAACCTTTATCATTAAAAACATTAACCTGGCGGGTACGGATGAAAATAAATTACTTATAGATGTTTCTTTCGATGGGAATAAAACGGGAACCCTGCACCTGGGCGGCACTCCCCTGTTGGATACCGCGAAGCAAGTGTTGACAATGCCTGATATCAGTTTTTCGGTTGACTCACGGGATATGCTTGTCAATATTGCGAAAGGAATGTTCCGCAGAAAGATCATGAGAAAACTAAAAGATCAGTCGGTCTTTGATATTGGAGAGCTTATCAAAAATAACAAGACGATCATAGAAGCCAGGCTAAATCAACAGCTAACCGATTGGCTATCTACCAGGGGCGATTTTCAGGAGTTGAAGCTGATCGGCCTGCTGCCTCAAAAGAATACCATTCAGGTACAATTGTTTATCAAGGGAAATATCGCGGTGATCGGAATTCCGCCGGTGAATAGGTTTGCTATGAAATAGGTTAAACAAACCGGCAACCATGGCAGATAATATCACGTATAGCAAGAAGTCGCAAAAGTCTGTAACTTATATCACCAGGGCCTATATAGTCATAATTAAGGAAATATATTATCCTTGCTCACTGAGAATGCAAAAATAGCCGCATTGCTGAATGGTTGTCGCAACAATGACCGCAACAGCCAAAAGGAATTGTATTACATCCTTCGGGGCTTTGCTATGAAAATCTGTTATCGTTACACCAATCATACTGAAGAGTCAGAGGAAATCATGAACGAGGCGTTCGTGAAACTCTACAAAAAGTTAGATCAGTTTGATGAGTTCAGGCAGGAAGATAGTTTACTATCTCTTAAAGGCTGGTTCAAAAGAATTTTAGTAAATACCTGTATAGATCATTACCGGAAGAACAGATCATCGGTAAACGGACATATTTTAAGCGAAGAATCGGATAAATTGCCTGATCATAGTGAAAACGGTCTGGATGTACTATCTTATAAGGAGATCATCAACGCCATTAAATTATTATCTCCGGCCTACAGAACCGTATTCAACCTATTCGTGATCGAAGGATTGAGCCATGAGGAAATTTCGAAAAAGCTTGGCATATCAGTAGGAGCCTCAAAATCCAACCTCTCGAAAGCCAGAGACAACCTTAGAAAACTATTACTCAGTAAATCCCATTTTAACCTGTATGCATCCCCTTTCTGATAAAGACCTTGACCGTTTGAGCAGGCAAGCTGCAGAACAGTATGATGTAGATCAAAATACATCGGGCTGGGACAAGCTTGAACAGACGCTCAATAAACACCTGCCCCAAACAGGCAGAAAAGAAAGGCGGCGTTTTCTCTTTTTTGTATGGTTACTCGCCTTACTATCCGGTGGCGGTTTACTATGGATCCTGACAGGCAACAATGATCCACAAATAACTGTTTTAAAACAGGGCACAGCGCTTTCTGAATCACCTGCCTTAAAAAATACAGAAGCCGGCCAGTCATCTCGGGTTGATCGATCAGCCGATGCTAAAACCAATCATTCCCAGCAGAAAAAAGACGGTCAGGTTCTCCCGGTTCCTGGCAGCGAAGCAATAGCTATTCAGAAAAGAAAAGAAAGCTTGACCGGAAAGCCAATTGTGCGGAGTAATACAGGGGTTACTATAGTCCAATCAAACCCGGATAAAAAAAATGCATTCCGTAATGTTGTTGCGGCTAATAATATTATAATAAATACAAAAAAGAAGAATAGGAAAAATAGGCGGTTTGCTGATGAAACATCTTCGATCCCCGAATCTTCCGAACCCGGAGATGAATTCATTAAAAAAGATGATCAACGGCATACTGCTTCTGCCCACACAAAAAAGACAAATGATGATTCATCCGCCACAACGTCCGTAACACAGAATAAACCGGAATTGTCTATTGATACCGCCGCTCAATCAATGGCTGAACAAACAAACATCGATTCTGCTTCGAATTCCGTTACAAAAAAACCTCTATCGTCTAAAAATAAAGCCCATTTTAGAAAAGGATTTGAGATAGGTGCCGTGGGCGCGCCTGATATGAGCACTGTAAAATTTAAAAATACAGACAAGGCAGGTTTCATCGTGGGGATACAGCTTGGTTATCGCTTATCGCAACGATGGAGTGTAAACACCGGCGTTTTATATACCAAAAAGAATTATTCATCACTCGGAAAAGATTTTAATCCGCCAAAAGGGACCTGGCTCGACAACGTGCAGCTTGACAAAGTGGACGGGCATTGTTATATGTTCGATATCCCGCTGAATGTCCGTTACGACCTTAACACCAATAACAATTACCGGTTCTTTGTGAATACCGGGCTTTCCACTTACCTGATGAAAAAGGAAGATTATCATTATTATTACCAGTATACGAATGGCACTCCGGGTTACCGCTACAGGAGCCTTTCATCGAACGGAAATCATTGGCTTTCGATCCTGAATATATCTGCGGGCTTTGAAAAAAATCTGAATAAACATTTTTCACTTCAGGCAGAACCATATCTTAAAATCCCGGTTAGGGGAATTGGTTTTGGAAACTTGCAGTTGAATAGCTACGGAATGTATTTTTCGTTAAAATATCACGTAAACCGACGCTAGTTTTTTAACGCTTCTTAACGCTAATAGCTTATTTGAAACATGGCTTCCAAAAACAATCAGGGATATCATATATTAGACTAGTCATTTTTTTGTCCTTATTTTTTATTGTACGGTCTTCAATCCCGGTCAGAAATCGTTAACATCCGCGTCCCCCAAAATTCGCGCCCATTTGCGCCCAACATTAGCGTGTCTCGAACCATAGTTTCGTTGAATTATTCCATTCGCCATTGTAATTGATAAAAAGTTCTTCGCCTTTTTTGATATCGCGAACAGTAATGATCTGGATCAGTTGCTTTTTATAATCCATTTCATATTCGCAATTCGAGTGATAAGAATGATTATACAATGCAATCCAACCCAAGGCCATACAACACTGCTTTTTCTTGCCACCCCATTCAAAAATATAATCGTGCAGTAGTGTCTTGTCGAGCCATTCCCTGTCTGAGCCTTCCATCACGATAACCGGCGCAATTTCAACCACCTTACCCATCTTCAGGTTCTTGGATGTAAAAATGCCCCGTCCCATTTTTTTTGTAGCAGCTATGTATAAACAAGGTAAAATCATCGTTTCGTATTCAAAAAATCATCAAGCCGTGATGCTAAACTATGCAAGCCTGCAATATACTTCATCACGTTATCATCCTGTATGTAGGAATGCCAGGTCTGGTGAAGGCGCTGCTGACCTCAAAAGAGATCCGCATCCTCTGCGCGCCTCTGTACCTTACCCCCTGCACCTCTGTGGTTAACTATGGTCATACATTTACGAAGCCTCCGAATGCGAAGAGATTTAACCACAGAAGTGCAGGAGTCAGGGCACAGAGGCGCGCAGAGGCGTAGATATGTTCATTAACCCGATAAACGATAGTTCTGTATTCTGAATTCTCACAATAGAAAAGTAAATTCGCGCATGGCCGAGGAAAAAGAAGAAATTACCCTGCTGGAAGATTTTAAAGAAATCATCGCAACCGATGACACGCTTCGTATCCGCAAATTCCTGAATGATCAAAACATTAGCGACGTTGCAGAACTGATCAATCAATTTCCTGAATATGAAAGTCAGATCATCGGTAATATGAATGTACACCGGGCTGTCAGCGTGTTTAAGATCCTCGATCTGTCTACACAAAAAAACATCATCCACGAACTTCCTCCTTATAAAACAGCTGAGCTTTTAAATGAATTACCTGCCGATGACCGTACCGCCTTTCTGGAAGAACTTCCAAGTGAAGTGGTAAAAGAACTCATCCGCCTGCTCAATCCCGAAGAAAGAAGGATCACGTTATCCCTTCTCGGCTATCCTGAGGGAAGTGTAGGAAGACTGATGACACCGGATTATATAGCGGTACAGGTAGACTGGAATGTAAAAGAAGTACTCGATCATATCCGCGAAGTCGGTAAGGCCAGTGAAACCATTGATGTGATCTACGTGGTGAATGATAAAGGCGAGTTTATCGACGATATCCGTATTCGCGAAATCCTTCTTGCCAGTCCTGAAAAACTGGTAGACGAGATCATTGATTACCGGTTTATCACCCTTCATGTAAATGATGACCAGGAGATAGCCAATGAAGTATTTAAAATGAATAACCGCGTTGCGCTGCCAGTCATCGATGACAAAAATATCCTGCTTGGCATCATTACCATTGACGATGTGCTATGGGTTGCCAGCGAAGAGTTCAGTGAAGACATTCAAAAGATCGGTGGTACCGAAGCCTTAGATGAACCTTACCTTGAAATGCCTATTTTAAAACTTTTCAAGAAACGAGTGGTATGGCTGATCGTTTTGTTTCTAGGCGAAATGCTCACAGCCACCGCTATGGGCTATTTCGAAGATGAGATTGCCAAAGCTGTGGTACTCGCGACATTCATCCCACTGATTATTTCAAGCGGTGGCAATACGGGCTCACAGGCTTCAACGCTTATTATACAGGCGATGGCGCTTGGTGAAATCACCATTAGCGATTGGTGGCGAGTGATGCGAAGAGAAATCATTTCGGGTATTTTACTAGGTAGCGTACTTGGGTTGATTGGCTTTATCAGGCTGGAAGTGTGGAACGGTATCTTTAATACATATGGTGAACACGGAACGCAGATCGGCCTGGCTGTTGGCTTTTCATTGCTCTGTGTAGTATTATGGGGAACGGTCACCGGCTCTATGCTGCCCATGATCCTCAAAAAACTCGGTGCAGATCCTGCCACTTCCTCTGCACCCTTTGTAGCTACCCTGGTCGATGTAACAGGGCTGGTTATTTATTTTTCAATGGCTTATTTATTTATGTCTGGAACATTGCTGTAATAGGTGGAGGGCATGCTGCACGTACGGTCTCACCACTTACAGTCTCACAGGTTTTTAATTCTTCCCGAAAGTTTGAAATCGCTATGTGGCGATCTCGCACATTGAAGACAATTGGTCGAAGAAAATTTGCAGAATGATGGGTATAGTCTTTGGTATCGTATACCCTAAGAAAATTTATTGAGTTGAGTCCTTTTTTATCTTCTCTATTTCCTGCTCTTGCTTTCTGATCCTTTTAAGCTCTTTTTCTCTTCTTTTTTCTGTTTTTTGAGCTTTTCTTTCTCTTCTTTTAATTTTTTTCTCCTCCTTATTAATTTTCCTCTCCAATTTATCTACATCTTTTTTATTCCTTTCGAGTTCCTTCTCCGTCTTAACTAATTTAGCACTGTCTACCTGTGCAAAAGACAGCTTTGAATATCCAAGGCTCATGCCTAGAAAAATAAATATAATGATGGTTTTCATAAAAATCTCCCTTTAATATATTTTTATAAAAAATCGAGCCACCGAATTTTGGGCAAGATTATGGACTTCTAAAACGGGCAACAAACAGTAAAATGAAACAAATAACTTTTTTTCTTGTTGTGTTTATCGTAATGCTGCAACCACTCGTTTCCCAAACCCCCAAAGAAACAATAACAGCCATGAACAAGCTTCTTTTCATGGACGGAAGTTGGAAAGGCATCGGTTGGACAGAAACAGGTGGCAGGAAGCAGTCATTCCGTGAGACAGAAACTGTAATGGCCAAATTAAGCGGAACAGCTATTCAGATTGAGGCATTTGGAATAGCTTTGGAGGATTCGACCACCGTAGTCAACGATGCTTTGGGGATTGTGTCATTTAACGTAAACACCAAACAATATATTTTAAGAATATTTCAGTCTGATGGTTCCTTCATGGAAGCAGATGCAAAAATCATCGAACCGAATATTTTCGAATGGAGCTTAAAGTATCCGGGAGGTTACATAAAATACACTATCCGCGTAGTAAATAAAAAGTGGATCGAAAAAGGATACAGGAGTAATGATGCAACCAACTGGACACAAACTTTTGAAATGGAATTAATGAAACAATAAGCGTTTCACGTGATGGGAGACATACCCGACATACAAATTATCTCTGCTCCTTCCATCCTGGGATTAAAACCGACAGGTGTGGAGAAACTTGCCGAAACGCTGTTAGCAAACGGGCTGCGTGAAAAATTATATATCAAAATTCCGCAAATCATCGTGCCTACCCTGAATTCGCACTATAAGTTTGACAGGGATGTGGAGACAGGTTGTCTAAACGCGGCAAATATCAGGGCCTTCTCTGAAGATTTGATGAAAGAGATTTCAAACACCCTCCATCAAAATCATTTTCCCTTGGTATTAGGAGGCGATTGCAGTATACTTATCGGAATACTTCCGTCGTTAAAAGCCAGGGGTAATTTCGGTTTGCTATTCTGTGACGCACATGCAGATTTTTATCAACCTGAAAAATCAATTACAGGAGAGGTTGCAGACATGGACCTCGCCATAGTTACGGGAAGAGGTCCTGAATTGTTAACCAATATTGATCGTCTGATGCCGTACGTTGCCGAACAGCATGTAATCCATATCGGTCAACGCGATTGGGAGGAAACTAAAAAGTATGGATCGCAGGATATCCGGCAAACAGACATACATTGTTTAGATTATAAATCCATAAAAAAAGCCGGCATTTCTGCTACTGCTCAAAAGATCATTCAACAAATGAACGCAATGAAAGTAGAAAGCTTCTGGATACATTTTGATACGGATGCACTGGCAGACGATGAGAACCCTGCAGTCGATTACAGAATTCCGGAAGGACTTTCGTTTAAGCACTGTGAGCAGCTGCTAAAAAAACTTCTGTCAACAAAAAAAATAATCGGAATGAGTGTGAGCATTTTTAATCCAGCTCTTGATGACGGGAATGGAACGGTTGCAAGAATGCTAACGCAACTGATCAGTAATTCTTTTAACAAAAAAGGCTAGATCAGTAATCGACGCAAGCTTAGGCCGTTTAGATTTTAGCGTCGATTATATATTCCTTTCAAATCTTTCTCAAACAATGTGTATGGATCGTTATAGAATACCAGGAAATCAGGTTCACTTACATGACCTGGAAATGGCGCATAGTAGTGCGTCGGACTTCTCGTATCATTGCGCCATACCAACACATAGCTCAATTGGATATCCGCAGATTTCAGGGCTTTCAGTAAAGTTTCTGTCCACCATGTTTTATTCGGGATTGATTCAAGCCCGGTTTCAGTGAATGCAGCGAGTTTGCCGGCGCTTCTGGCATAATCCGAAACAATTTTTAGTTTCCTGATGCCAGCTTCGAGATTGTATTTTCCATCCCTGCCAAAGTCACCATAGTTATCCATGCCCACCATATCTACCCATTCATCGCCGGGATATCTTTCCAGGAATTGTGCCTGGCTGTTAAATTTATTATCGGGTGAAAAAGTATAAATAAAATTATGAACCTCCAGGCTATCCCTCAGGTAAGAAACCGTAAATCGCCAAAGCGATTTAAACTCTTCCGGAGTACAATGCGCCCATCCCCACCAAAACCAGTCTCCATCAAATTCATGAAACGGCCGGAAGATCATGGGAACAGTTTTACCATCTTTTCCTTTAACAGATTTTACAAAAGATCCTATTCCCCGCAGGATCGCCTTATATTTTTCATGATGTTCCTTACCGGGAATGATAAATTTCACAGCCGGCAGAGATACTGAATCTTTCCAATAGAAACCTCCGCCCGAAATCGGATTAGAAAAATGCCAGGCTATTGTCACGACTCCCCCGCGGTTATAAGTAGCTTGAATATTCGCCCTTAATGAGTTCTTTGTTCTTTCTATGGAACTATCAGGCCTGCCTGATAAACCGGAAAAATCTACGCCTATAACGGCAGGATGAGAACCGGTAACAGATTTCACATCTGAACGGCTCGAATCGCCAAACCATCCATGCCCATATTCAGTAGCATGCTGATGACCGAACAAAATATGTTTTTTTGAAAGCTCATGTAAGTTGAGAAATAAGTTCACTGTTTCAGGAGAGGCTTTCCGATCAATCAGCCGGATCATTTTTTGAGCGAAGCTGTGATCACTGAAAATGCATAAAAACAAAATCATACTTAGTAAATAAAAATATCTTCTCATTTCTAGTTGAATTTTATAGATTATTAGAGTTCAGTCGAACAAATTATGTTCCTATTAAAGCTAAATCATTTAGGGATAACTAAATGAATTCAAAAAACGGAAGCGCGTGATCCCATTCCGTTAAACATCTTAATTTTATTCCGTTACAACATGAACACAAACGAAATTCACACCAATTTATTAAAGGGTCATACTATGATTGAGCTTCTTCCCTTTGCAGACACCGATTTTGAAAAACTTATTTCCTGGGTGGAGAGCGAAGAAGCAATGTTTCAGTTTGCCGGCTCCATTTTTAGCTTTCCGCTCACGCAAAACCAACTGCAAATTTATTTGGAAGATGATAACCGTTTTGTATATAAAGTTGTACTGTCTTCAACGAACATGACTATCGGTCATGGTGAAATATATCTGGAAAAAAATACCGCAGTACTATGCCGGATAATTATCGGCGAACAGGCCTACCGGGGATTTGGAATTGGCCTCCGGATCGTGAATAAATTATTGAAAATTGCTTTTATACAGTGTAAAGCAGAAAGAGCAGAACTGAATGTTTTCAATTGGAATACAGCTGCAATAAGATGTTACCAAAAAGCAGGATTTTTGGTCAACCCCCAAAAAACAAAAGAACGGGAACTAAAAGGCAAAATCTGGACGGTTTTAAATATGTCACTTGACAAATCTGATTGGAAGCTATCAACGCTCTAAAAAACATGAATGATAATTTTTTTCTTAACTGAACCCCGCATTGATACATTCTACGCCTGTGAATAGAGGCTGACTGAAATTCAACCTTCGTATCCGCTGTGTAGACCTCCGTTTCCGCTGTGGTTAACTTCGGTCTTAAACATAAGGCCCCTAATAATGCAAGAGTTTTTTATTTACAGAGGTAAAGGAGCGAGAGCACAGAGATACACAGAAGGTAGGTATGTTCAGGTTTAACCAGATTGAGAGGAAAATTTTACAGCAGCGTAAAACCTGCATCACGAGTTCAGTTTCCTGATTAGGGAGGAAACAAAAAAGCCCGTCGATGCGGGCGCCGGGCTTAGAATCTGTTTTACGAAGAAAGCCAACAAGTGCGTTTGCATTCCTTCTTTTTCTTGATTTCTTTTTTCTCGATCTTCTTGACCTGGCCTTGCTTTTTGTCCATGCTGTTAAGACTGGCAAAGGCCACAGCCCCCGCAAAGGCAACTAAAATGAGGATCACCAATAATCTTTTCATACACGACGATTTTTATATACTTAAGTTACGAAGATTCATAAAGCATAAATAATATTTTTTGTGACCGGTAAATAATATATAAAAAATGGTTGGTGGACGAGTGGCATATAAATCGAAAAACGTTCACTATAAAATTTGATGTGATTCTTGTGACTATACGGCGGGGGTTCACAAAAGAAGGCACGAACCTGCCTACAGGGATCCAGGTGACACGGCGAAAACACTGTTGTATCAAAGAACTAAAACCTTCAAACGATCGCAAATTCATTTAGCGGGACTGATTTTTGTTGATGTAGAAAGGGAAGCATTTTGTCTGCAGATCTCCGTCATCAGGCAGCAAACATTGATAAATCTTAAAACATACAATATGCCATCGCTGGAAATGAGCATACCACATAACCTTTCACAACAGGAGGCCAAGCGCAGGATACAGGAATTATTACCTAAGATGAAATCAGATTATGCCGATCAGATCAAGGACCTGCACGAAGAATGGAAAGATAATACCGGTAAATTCAGTTTTTCAATCATGGGCTTCGCTGTATCCGGTACCTTGAACGTTAACGAATCAACGGTAGACCTGGATGGCAATCTTCCGTTTGCCGCCACCTTTTTTAAAGGAAAGATAAAGTCCGTAATACAGGAAAAGGCGCAGGAGATCCTGGCGTAGCAGTCAAACGTGACCAGTTTTCATACTGTATCTTTTATCTTTATGAAAACATACCATGCGTGACTAATAGAATCGCCTTCCTGAATGGCCAGTTTATTAAAGAAGAAAATGCCTTCCTGCACATCAGCGATCTGGCCATCCAGCGGGGCTACGGCATTTTTGATTATTGCAGAACAAGCAATGATATACCTGTTTACCTGGATTACCACATAGATCGGTTTTTTCGGTCTGCTGAGCTTATGCATCTTCAACTTCCAATCGCTAAGCCGGAAATAATTTCAATTATTCAGCAGCTTATCAGTAAAAATGTTATTCCTAATTCAGGCATTCGAATGCTATTGACAGGCGGTTATTCTCCTGATAGCTATGAAGTCGTACGGCCCAATCTTGTAATTCTTCAACATCCCCTTCACCTGCGGCCGGCAGGCCTTTTTGAACAAGGGATCAAAGTGATCACGCACGAATACGTGCGTGAATTTCCGGGTGCCAAAACGATCAATTACTCGATGGGCATCTGGCTTCAGCAAAAAATAAAGGAAAGCAATGCGGTGGATGTATTATATCACCAGCAAGGAGAGGTATCGGAATTTCCGCGATCAAATTTTTTTATTGTAACCAAAGATGATGTGGTAGCGACACCCAAAAAAAATATCCTGCAGGGAATCACACGAAAGAAAATAATCGAACTTGCTTCAAATCATTTTGTTGTGGAAGAAAGGATTGTAACCCTTCACGATATTCGAACCGCAAAAGAAGCATTCATGACCAGCACTACAAAAAGGATTTTGCCGATTGTACAGGTAGATAATGCTGTTATTGGTAATGGACAACCAGGACAAATCGCCGCTTTACTCGATAAGATATTAGAAAAGGAAGAGAGCGTATTGCTCCAATAATTAGTCACGGTAAAACATCTCCCCTGTAATAAAATCCGGATTAAATACTGGTGTAAATTGAAGTAGTCAATATTTAATCTGACAGTTGGGATTAACTTTAAGTAACCACACTTATTAATCAATCCCAAAATGTCAGATTATGAAAGTAGAATCTAAGTTAATCAAAACGAGATTAGGACTGCTAAATCTAGCAGAACATTTAGGCAATGTTTCCCAGGCATGTAAGGTAATGGGCTATAGCCGAGATAGCTTTTACCGCATCAAAGAGATGTACGATACCGGTGGGGAGTCAGCACTTCAGGAAATCAGTCGCAGTAAGCCAATTATTAAAAACAGAGTGGATCCATCCATTGAAGATGCCGTTGTTAAAATGGCCTTCGATTATCCCGCTTTTGGGCAACAGCGAACTTGCAACGAGCTTCGTAAGCAGGGCATTTTCATTTCAGCTGGCGGTGTTCGTAGTGTTTGGCTTCGGCATAACCTGGAAGTGTTTGAAAAACGCTTAAAGGCTTTAGAAGCTCGTGTAGCACAGGATGGACTTATCCTTACCGAAGCTCAGCTGGTGGCAATGGAGCGCAAGAAGGAAAAGCGTGAAGCTTTCGGTGAGATAGAAACCGAACATCCGGGTTATCTGGGATCCCAGGACACTTATTATGTTGGCAACATCAAAGGAGTTGGTCGAATTTATCAGCAGACTTTCATTGATACTTATAGCAGAGTCGCTTTTGCCAAGCTTTACGAAAGCAAGCATGCCATAACCTCTGCAGAAATACTCAATGACCGGGTTTTGCCTTTCTTCGAAGAACAACAAATACCGCTTCTTCGGATACTAACAGATCGGGGAACAGAATACAAAGGGAAACCTGAACATCATGAATATGAATTGTATCTGCAGATTGAAGGCATCGAGCATAGTAAAACGCAGGTGCGCCATCCACAAAGCAATGGGATCTGTGAGAGGCTTCATCGAACAATTCAAGAAGAGTTTTACGCTGTTGCTTTCCGAAAAAAGCTTTATTCAAATCTCATGGATTTACAACACGATCTTGATGAATGGATAAAGTATTACAATAACGAGCGGGTTCATAGTGGAAGATATTGCTACGGTAAAACCCCAATGCAAACTTTCAATGAATCTCTTAACTTAGCAAGGCAGAAATTAATAGGACAACTTACACCGGCAGCGTAAAAATATATATCCAACCCTAAAAAACTAAAAATCCTTGACTGTCCGATTAAATACTGTCTATTACATGTAAATAATTCCATATGTACAAAGGGCGCCACCGGGCGCCCTTTGTACATATGGATCAACTACTGTTGTCTACTGCGACTTTGTGGAATCTTTCACCTTTACTGTGTTATCACCATCCTTGATTTTTATCCTGTCCTCTTCATATTTTGCTTTGCCATCTTTGGATTTAACTTTTACATCTCCACCGTCTGATTTTACTTTTACTCCATTCCCCTTAATCTTGATCTCATCACCATCAATTTTAAATTTTTGATCGCCCACTTTTACTTTTAATTCATCGCCATCTACTTTTACTTTACCATCGTTCAGGTTCCATTTGCCATCATCACCTTTGAGAACATATCCGTTGACGACGAACCTACCGCGTCCAAACACCGTGTCGTTCGTAGATGTATTCACGTAAAAGTCAACAGGAGCGCCAGTCTTTTTGTTCAATGTGCGCAATCCGGCTGCATCGTACCATATATCAATTGTTTCTCCTGTATTAAGATCAAGATACACGGTTTTGTTAGGAACCGTATCGGCGACAACTTCAGGTAAATCAATGCCCCCAGATTTTCCGGTAGTAACGTTTTCAAACATTAAAAATCCGCTCAACGCAAAAACTCCGGCCAGGTAAATAAAACTTGTCTTCATATGTCTGTTTTTATCTCTAACGCGCAAGTTTCACACCAGTCTTTCTAAGCAAGCCAAAGCAAAGAGTGAGCAGATTAAACGGAATTATTTCCCCATTTTCCCCATTATGGTCAATAACTTGTTATGCCAACGGACATTTGCATTTCATTAAGCAATAATTCAAACCTTTCTGCGTCATAAATTATTCATCAACCTACTATGTTTAAATCATTTTGTTTTTTTGCACTATTGCTCATTTTGTTTTATTCAGTTCAGGCCACCAACATTTCCAGTCTGTCTTTAAGGTATTTGCGCGCTGAAACGAAATTGACTGTGCCGGCAATCGCCTATTCGGATGGTGCAGAAGAAATTATCCAGATAATTTTAAAGACTATAGGCCTCGAAGCTAGTTTTGAAGTAAAAAAAGCAAATGTCCCCAATGCTTCCGCGATATTTTATCATGGTAAGCGATATATATTGTACAATCCTGCATTTATTGCAGCAATGAATAAAGCCGCCGGCACACCTTGGGCTTCAGTAGCCGTACTTGCTCATGAAATGGGGCATCATCTGAATGGTCACACGCTTGATGGAAAAGGAAGTCTACCGGCAATTGAACTCGAAGCGGATGAATTCTCGGGATATGTATTGCGAAAAATGGGAGCAAGTCTATACGATGCACAATTGGCAATGAGGATCATTGCGACTGCACGGGCTACCAGCACCCATCCGGCAAGAGATGACCGGTTAATGGCTATCGCCGATGGATGGAAACGGGCAGATGATACGCTAAAAACAAGCATTATGGCCAGGGAAACATCACCCGAAGCAAAGCGATCTTCTCTACCTTTTGGTTTATCGGAAGACTACATATCATATGATGTGTATTTCACATTTGATCCGCATGCAAGATATCATGTTACGACAAGCCATAACCTTGTAAAGCTTTTTAATAACAGAATACACGTGTTGGGTAAGGTATGGACAACTGGCAAATCTTCATACCCCTTAGCATTTCAAACAGGTTCAGAGGATTTTCTTCTCATCAGTAATCAATGGAAAATCATTAATAAAAATGGGACTGTGGTAGGGTATGTTAGGCCCAGAAAATAGCCCTGGTGCCCGCTAAGGCATGTTTAAACAAATTTGTAAGGTCACATCTCGCAAATCGTCATTATTGCCACACCGCAGGCACGGATTTTTTATCACTAGTTGAAACAAAGAATATGGAAGCAAATGAAAATCCGCGTAGAAATAAAAACAATTCTGCAGAAACTAACCGGGAACGCAGTGATATAAAAGACTCTCCAAGGGATAATGATCGACTTAGAAAAGAAGAATCAACAATAGACTTACCGGAAGTCAAAGATATTCCCGGTCAGGAACATATTCATGTACTACCTCTTGGTGAACTTGCCGATACGACTATTTCTTCGGATGATGAAGAAGGGGTTGGCATATTGGATGATCTAAACGATGAAGATGAGACAGGTATACGAATGGGAATGGAGAGCGATCTGGGAGCTACTGAGCGTACCATGTTAGAGTCAGGGGACAACTTTCGTGATACTTACGATGAAGACCGCTTACGCAGGGCCAGTCTCGATACGACAGATTTTGAGGGGGAACCTTTGAATGAAGCAGGTTTTGGCCAGGAGCAAACAGGCTCCGACCTTGATGTCCCAAACAGTGAAGCCGATGACGCTAATGAGAAGATAGGGGAAGAGGATGAAGAAAACAATTCATACAGTCTTGGAGGCGACAATAATGATCAGGTAGTGGAGAGCAACCCATAGAATCCTTTCAATTTACCCGGTTAAAAGAATACATAATTTAAGAAAAAAATCCGTGATTATTTTTTCTTAATAACCGATAATTTAGTGAACTCGGTTCCGTTGAAAATTCTTACCAGATTGATATCCCGTGACTTATGCCATTGTTCCATATTGGTTTCTGAAACAATGCGCCAGAAATTCTTCGATTTTAATTCATCATAATCGTTTACTTTAACGAACATACCGGTAACTGCATTTCTCTTTTTGAATTCGATCTTTACCGGCTTATTAGGCATTTGTTCATTCTCAATAAACTTTGAAATTAACTCAGAAGTCATAAAAAAATTTTGGCGAAGCTAAGCTTTTATCCCCGTATTATCAAAGGTATTCGGCCCGCAGCCTGATTTGCGCCATATTACGACCCTTCAAAATCTATCTCAATGCAATTAAAGCCTATCTTTACATTAATACATTTATTCAATTAATAATTCATGGACAACAAAAAACACGGAACTGTTAAATTTTTCAATTCAGAAAAAGGCTTCGGTTTCATCAAACACGACGACTCAAGTCAGGAAACTTTTGTACACTCAAGCGGTTTAATCGATCAGATCAAAGAAAACGACCGCGTAGAGTTCGATGTACAAAATGGTAAAAAGGGTTTAAATGCGGTGAACGTTAAACGTATTTAGATAAGCAATTGATTCAATTTTAAAGGACTGAGATATTTCAGTCCTTTTTCTTTCGATCCCTTCTCACTAGTGTCTTAGTGTCTTAGTGGTAAGACATTGCCACTAAGACACTAAGAAAGGAATAGGAGTATGCGGTAAAGAGCGAAGACGAAACGAATTTAGTTTAGATTCAATATTTTTTCTTTAGGATACTTGACCGTGTATGCGAAACGTATTTTTCTGCTTTCGCCGGGCTGCAATTCAAGTTTCCAGGTCAGCACGCCGAGGTCGGTATTGACTGACGCATTGCCATTATCAAGCAGTTCTACTTCAATTTCTTTATTTGTAGATAGGGGGTATTGATCCTTGAGCATTAATTTAACGATATCCTTTTTATTATTCTTGACCGTCAGTTCATACGTGATCTTCTGCAACTTGTTGCTCCCTAAAAATTTTACACTGCTGTAATCTGTCAGTTTTTCCCTCTTAACCACCACACGTTTATCTCTTCCCAGTGTCAGGTTCAAAGTGTCTGAAGTTGAATTGGGATCGATAAATGATTTTCCAACATAGGTACCCTCAAATATGATATTAGCCTCTCCCGGCAATAAATTCAATTTCTCCCAATCAGCTACTTCGGCCAGTAAGTAAGCGTCCTTATCCAGTTTAGGAACCGAGTAATATTTATACAAAGCTTCGATCGAATACTCTTTCAAAGTGGCCGTTTGCTCTTTACCATTGGTGGGAACATCGTATGGAAGATCTATATCAAAAGTTACGTTGAGCTCGTTGTCCGTTACAGAAACATAATCCTCCAAACCATCTTTTAAAGTGACAATCACCACGCCGTTCCGTGCCCGGGACCCATATGTGGCAGCTGCCGCCGATTCGGCAAGCACCTCGGTCTTAGAAATAGAAGCCGGGCTGATCTTTCCAAATTCTTCCTCACTCATGATAGCACCATTTACAACATACAACGGCTTTCCTTCCTTGCTATTTGAAGAACTCACCGGATTACTGGTCCCGTATCCTACCACTACAACTTCCTGTAAAGCAGATTTGTCATCAGAGAAGGATTGAATGCGGTTCCTGGCCAGGCCTCTTTCCATCGCTGTTACGGGGTTGATGTAACTTAAAAACCATGAGCGCAGAAGCGGCGCGCTTCCCCATTGATTCGGAACCGAAGTTGATAATGCTAATTTAACCTGTTTCCAATCGATCCCCGTTGTCTGCACCAGTTTTGCCTTGTAGATGACTTTAAGCGGGCTTTTAATATCTTCTACCCTGATGTCATAAAAGGGGGTCCAAAAAGCATTTTGGGTAATGTATGAAATGGTAAATTCTGCTTTGCCAGCTACTGCAACTGAAAGTTGTAAATGTATACGACCGGCTATTTTCGTGTTCTTCTTTTCCTCCTCTGTGATCTGGCTTTTAATTCTACCGATCAGAACATGAATTTTTTTCTGTTTTTCCCTTTGCCCGGATAATTCGTTCTGTAATTCGATGGATTTATTTTTATAATAATCCATCAGTTTGATTAATTCGGCCACACTCAGCCCGGTCTGTGATCCCTTAATATCACGATTTGCTTTTAGTACTTCCAGCAGATCTGTGGTGGTGGTTATAGAAACATTGATCCGATCCAGCTCTTTTTGGATCTGATCAAGAGAATCATGCAGAAATTGAATGCGCGGCGAAGCTTCAGAAGTTCCTAAATAATTATTTGAGAACTCAACACTCAATATTGTAACAGTTCCGGGGCAATTGATCTGTATGCTATTTACATCAAGCTGATTGCTGATGCCTTCAATAATCAATTCATTATTACCCTGGCGTAAGAAAGAACCAACTGTATGGATAAGTTCGGCGCCACTTCTGTACACTGTAACCGTTTTCAAATTGGATTGCACGGAATTTTTGACATCAGCAGCTTTTATGAAAGAGTTCAGGAAAAGGGTCGTCACCAATAACAAGATTTTTGAGTTCATACTTATTTTAGAGCTGGATGCGATGAAATGTTATATTACATAAATCACTTGCTTCTCCAAGTTAAAACGGGCGAATCTGTAGAAATTGAACCACATCCCACACCCGATTTTGTGTAGTCTGCAATGAACTTTCTAAATCTCAATGATTTACAAACGGCATTATTTTTTTATAGCATAATGAAAAGAAAGTGAATGGCACATAAAATAACCGGAACCAAGAACCAGGATGAAGCCGCGGATCCACAATTGAACGAAAATCCAGATTCAACAAAAAAGGAAGAAATTAGCAGTGGCGCTGTATCCCAGCCTCAGTTGGCCAAAAACCGCAAACAGGAAAATTTACAGAACCGCGGTTTCCAGGAGGATCAGCCTAATAATCCTGTGAGAAGTACCGGTTCGCTCGCCAGAGATCAGCAGGAAAATAAATACCGCCAGCCGGGGGATGAATTTAATGAGGATACTGATAAAATCAGTTCTTGAGACGAGGTCATTTAAACCATTGTTAACCAAAAGAAATAAATCATGGCAGAGAATAAGAATCGCTCCGATCAATCCAGTGAGCCGAATAGCTCCGAACAAGACATTAATAAAAGAAAAGGCGATCAACAAAAAAATAAGGGAAGAAAGGGGAGCAGTTCGACAGCAAAACGTGAAAATACTACACAGAAAAGTTCTGGAAGTAGTCAACGGAATGATGATCTGAATGTCGGTCCCATGGATGCTGAATTAGATGAGTTATCTAGTAAAAGTCGTACGGCAGAAAATAACCAGACCGGACCGGGTTTGGGATAATTAGACTCTATTCTGTGAACCAATACGGCCGGGTTAATTCCCGGCTTTTCTATTATGTTACACATTGAAAAAATCCTTAGAAAACATTGCCTTTTCGCTTTTCGTTAACCTATTATCTGTTATTTTTATTTGAACCATTATAATTTCATTCATGCGCATTATTTTCTGTGTTTTGCTTGTCTATTCCAGGTTCGATGTTATGTCTCAGGAATTAGAATTTCGTGATTACCGTACCAAAAAAGAGAGTTTTACAAAAATACCTGAGAAGGATGTCCGGGCAGACATAGCTTCTTTTGCTGTTGGTGGAATTGATGAAAGCATTGGAAAATTACCATTGACGAAAATCGGAGTAAGCAAGCATGAAAATAATTTTATGAGTTTTGAGAGCAACAATATTAAAGTCATTATTACTACCGTCCGTTTTGAACCCTCTCAACATAAACTCGTAAAAGACGAGGAACACGTGGTGAAGATAGACAACAAACCTTACTATGGTAATTATGGAGAAGTTCCCGGTAATCATATTCAGTCTTTAATTATTCTTATCGACAAAGATACCATCCCGGTACCCCTAACAGCATATGCAGACCTCTGCAATGTGAACTTCACTTATAGAGATAAATCAGGTACTGAAAGATCGAACAACGGAATATATCTTTCAAAAGATAACCGAAAAGTATATGTGTATCTGATGAATAAGGATGGCGAGGGCGGCTATGAAGCCACCTGGGTGATACAGGATAAAAAATTCCTTCGTAGAGTGCTTGACTACGGAATGATAAAATGAGCAAAACAATTGTTCTGCTAAAACATACCTTCGCATTATCCCGTTAAAAAAATTACAAATAATATTTAATCCTTAATTTCTTCGTGTTTTTCGTGTCCTCCGTTGTGTTCTATGTGACCGTGGTGATGTTATTGTCAAAAGGTTCACCAAGAACGTAACGGAAGACACGAAGGATACGGCGGCGAGGTTCTTTAATTGAGTACATGGTACAGGCAGGTGTATATAATATATTAAAAGTAATTCGCAAAGCAGATTTCGGCATTTACCTGGATGATGGCGCCGAAGGAATATTGCTGCCCAAAAGATTTGTTCCTCCTGCTACGGATATCGGTGATGAGGTAAAGGTGTTCGTATACCACGATTCTGAGAATCGTATTATAGCAACAACTCAATCTCCGAAAGGAATTATTGGAGACATTGTAATGCTAAAAGTAGTGAGTGTGACACCACAAGGCGCCTTCCTCGATTGGGGCCTGATGAAGGATTTATTTGTACCGAGGTCACAACAGCTTATGGGAATGCGGGTGGGCGGCGAATACCTGGTAAGAATTTACCTGGATGAACAAACCGGCAGAGTGGCAGCGTCAGAAAAAATAGAATCTTTTTTAAATAATGATATTCTGACTGTAAAAGATCTGGAGCTGGTTGATCTGACCGTTTATCGTCGCACGGATATTGGTTATGTCGTGATCATTAATAATCTTCACACAGGTGTATTGCATTTCAATGAAATCTATCGCAATATCAGTGTTGGCGACAAATTCCAGGGATATATTAAAACGATACGCACAGATAATAAAATCGATGTTGTATCCGGCAAACCGGGTTATAAACGGGTGGAAGGCGAAACGGAAAAACTGATCCGTCTTTTACAGGAAAATAATGGCTATTTGCCGTATAACGACAAATCGGCTCCTGAAGACATTTATGAGTTCTTCGGTATGAGCAAAAAAACCTTTAAAATGACCACAGGCGCTTTATATAAGCAGGGAAAATTATCATTTGCAAAAGAAGGGATTTTGTTACTGAATAAGTAAAGTCGTTTTGTTACTGTATTTTGATCCTTTATACAATTTAATTCTCTGCGTCGCCATCGGTATTCTCTTCATTGTCTCTGTCTCTTCGTAACAATTTGAAATCAGATTTTCCAAAACGGTAAGAAAAACTCAGCCGAAAACTTCTCACATTTCGGCGCCGGTATGAGTCCTGGTAAAAACGTTCCGTATCGTAAATTGTTCCGAAACGATTTGTATTGAAAACGTCGCTTACACTAAAAGTCAGGGAAGCCTTGTTATTCTTTAAAAAATCCTTACGTATAGCAGCGTCCAGACTGTATTGGGGTTTTCGCTTTCCCTGTGGTAATATCTCCGAGGATTCATATTCGCCGATCAATTGAAATCCAAGGTTATTAAAAAGCTTCGATCTTTTTGTTTCTATCTTATAATTAGTGACCAGCTTTGCTTCATAAGTAAACCCCTCATTACTCAGATCGAGTTGATCGATGATCGCATTTACCTTTTGATATTGCATTTCAATAGTAGGAACGATATCAAAATTCTTTGCCAGCGTATGCTGAAGGGTTAGTTCTGCTCCCAGGGAATTTGTGCTCTGCGCATTGATGAATGTGTTAAGTATGGCATTGGGATCAATAGCGGCATTATTGAGTTGTTGAAATTGCGCTGCACTGATTGTATCGCTGTATTGGGTAATATCACCCTGGGTATTCCTGTAGAATAGCACGCCGAGAAAACTGCCCTGAACATATTTCTTATTGTAATTGAATTCAAATGAGTTTGTAAACTCCGGTCGGAGATTTGGATTGCCTTGGCGCAGATTGACCGGATCATTAATATCGATAAAGGGATTCAAACGCCAGAAATCGGGCCTTCTTATCCGGCGCGTATAGTTAATTTGTACATCTTCCCCTTCGCTCAGTTCTTTTGTAATAAAAATACTTGGGAATAGGGCGTCAAAAAGATTTTTGAAGCTGTCGGGGTATTCATACCCGAATTTTTGTGCACTGTCGGGCAACTCTCCCTTGAATGTTGAGTGTTCGGCGCGCAGGCCAAGCTGGTAAGAAAACTTTTTCCACTTATTTGAATAGGTAGCATAAAGAGCATTCACTACTTCTTTGTACTCGTAATTATTACTTAACGCTAATTTCGTGGCCGAACCTGATCCATCAATAGAGAAAGCGTTATAATCACTGTTGAAATTGTTGATAAAGCTGCGAACCCCCGTTTCAAATTTCGAATCCTCTCCTTTAGGGCTAACAAAATCAACCTGCACGGTAAGCTGATCGTTTTCATTCGATCCGTAATTGTTGACCCTGTCGGGAAGTTTAAATTCACTTCCGTCGGGATAAAAATAAGTATTCAGAATATTCGATCTGTCATCCCCTGTTCCATAATTGTAAGTAATATCCGCTGACAACTGCTGACCGGGCCTTGTGAATTTATGGGTAAATACCAGCTGTGAATTACTCCTGTTAAATGAAGACTGCCCATCAGAGAGCCGATCGCCTCTCCTATCCAACTGCCGGTTTTCGTCCAGATATTCCTGATCTTGTTCTTCTTCCGAAGTAAATTTTCCCTTTACAAAATTTTGTGAAAGGGTTATTGTATTTCTGTTATCCATAAAAAAATCAAAACCAAACCTCACAGAGGTAAACTCACGCGTTCTTTCGCCGATGGAATTTTGATTAAAATAATTTCTAATTATACCACTCTCCTTATTTTGCCTCAGCGTTTGCGCTGTAGCCCTGCCCCCCATTTGATTGTAACTTCCGCTTGCAAAAACATTGAATTTTCCTTCACGCAAATTTAAGGTCAGGTTGCCATTCAGAACATCCGGCGTTCCGACACCCAGAGAGACAACACCGTTTAGTCCCAACTTCTTATTTTTCTTTAAAACAACATTAATGATACCGCCGGTGCTGGCTGCATCAAACTTCGCGGAAGGATTTGTAATGAGCTCAATTCTCTCAATATTATCGGCAGGTATCTGTTCAAGTGTAAGAATGGTTGGCCGGCCATCAACGAATATCTGGGGAGTATTATTCCTCAACAATACATTTCCTTCCACATCAACCGTCACCGAAGGGATGCCCTTCATTACATCAATGGCAGTTCCACCAGTGGCCGTTAAATTCTTTTCTACATTGAAAATCTTGCGATCTATACTCATTTCAAGTCCGGGTCTTTGTGCCACAACGGTAACTGTAGAAAGGTAAGCGGCATCCTGCTGTATCTTAAGATTTCCCAGGTCTTTTTCAACACCGGTAGAAGATCCATCAACAAAAACCTCCACCTGGAGAGGTTTAAAGCCGACGGCACTAATCATAAATTTGAAGGTATCTATCAGGGGAAGGTTATCAAAATTAAAGTCCCCATTGGGTCTTGAGAGCATTCCTCCTATGAGGCTGTCCGTTTTTTTATCTCCCGAAGCGTCGTTCATTGAAATAAAAATCTGTACGGAAGCGGCCTCAACCCCTTTATTTGTTTTGCTATCGACCACCTTTCCGTAAACACGTCCAAATTTGTATTGGGATCGAACCGATACCGAGTCCCCTACCTGTGCAACTGATGCAAAAAAAGTAAACAAGCATGTGGTAAGAAAAGAAGCCTTGCATATCTTCGTAAAATTGTTGACCATCACGATTTTATCATTAACAGGCGTTAAAAGCCAGCGCCTTTATGTATAAAAAAAATTATGCCCTTGTCTTCGTGAGACGTCAAATAAATCGAAATCCTGCCCAGATAGATAAAATAACGATAAAGGAAGTGTGGTTAATTGCGAGATATGAGATCAGTTTGCATACTGGCGTATTTTAGAAAACAATTCCAGGGGCTGACATGGCTTTAGCACCGCGTCAACAAATCCTGTTTCTTTTAGATCAATATACATTTCCTGGTCGATCAATGCAGCAGTATAAGCAAGCACTGGTATGGTGGGATAAAGTTTTCTGATTTCGCGAACAGCGGTATAGCCATCCATCTCCGGCATTTCAAGATCCATCAGGATCAGGTTGTAGTTGGCGTTGACTTCTAGAGATTCAAGCACTTCAATCCCATTTTCGGCAGTAGTCAGGGATACATTCCATCCCTGAAGCATTTTTTTGGCGACAAGCATATTTATCAGATTGTCTTCGGCGATTAAAATCCTCATTCCTGAGAGATCGCCGTCCTGGAGATTTGTGTTGTTCGCATGTTCCTTATCGATATCGGCTTTTACAAGGTTGACCGAAAATGAGAATTGACTGCCTTTACCGAGCTCGCTTTGCAGTTCGAGCTTGCTATCCATCAGGTTTAATAAACGTTGGGCTATGCTCAACCCGAGGCCCGTACCTTCATATTTCCGGGTGCTGTCTGAATACACCTGTTCAAAACTTTCAAAAACCTTTTGAAAGTCATTTTCGGCAATGCCTATGCCGGTATCTTCGACAAGGAAATCGACACCGAGCAGATGCTTTTCCTTGTGGGCACAGGAAACTTTTAGTTTCACATAGCCGCTATTCGTAAATTTTAACGCATTTGAAAGCAGGTTGTTGAGGACCTGTATCATCCGTATTTCGTCAACTATTACCTTTTCATCAAGTTCCTGATCAATTTCAACCATTAATTCGACTCTCTTTTCCTCAAAACGATTATAAAAAGGAAGTGTGGCGTTTTGCAATAACTGTTTCAGGTTTACTTCTGAGGTGTGTAGATCCAGTTTACCCGCTTCAATTTTATTATAATCAAGAATATTATTGATCAATTCAAGCATATGATTTGAACAGTATTTCAAAATATCAAGATATTCATCCTGACCAGGCATGATTTTCTGTTTTGCTAACAGGTTGGTGGCTCCAAGGATCCCATTCATCGGAGTCCTCAATTCATGGCCCATCTGTGAAAGGAACTGTGATCGTGCTTTCATCGCATTTTCCTTTCTTTTGTTTTGCTCCAATAATTCCCGGGAATATTTTTTTTCAAATGTGATACCCAGGTAAGAAAAGGCAGTACTTAAAACAAGGGCACAAATGCAGTTTATTGTAAAACTGGGCGCATATTGTGCTTCTTTGATTTTCTGCCAACTGCTTTCGCCGGGTACAAAAAAAATACAAACGCAAAAGCATGTTACGGTAAAGAGAAAGTACGACAACACCTCCTTGTTATATTTATTCTTGCTGCTGATAAGAAAAGGCAAGGCAAAAAGCAGCGGAAAAAAAAAGATATAATTTCCCATTCTAAGCCCGTCGGAAAAATTAAACAGGATGAAGAAGATATTAATACCTGTTATTGTAAGTGTCTTGGTATACCTGGTGTATCCTTTTTTTAACATGAAAAGGATGATGCCGAGAAGAAGACAAAATATAGACAAGATAAGCGTAGTCAGCTTATGCCCGATATAAATATTGATAGGAATATTTACCAATGCAACGATCAATGCTGCCCCGATGAATTGCACAGACCTTGTAGATACCTCCTTGATATCGTGTATTAGTGTTATCTCAGTTTTTGCGTCTTTGGCGATCATAGGAATTTCGGGTAACGGCGAACCGGAGAAATCGAGATTTCTGCATGCGCAATTATTCTTGCGATTTTACGTCAGTTGGCATATTGACGGATTTTCGAGAATAGTTCCATCGGCTGGCAAGGTTTTAATACCGCATCCACAAAGCCGGTATTCTTTAAATCGCTGTACATATCCTGGTCTATAAGTGCTGCCGTAAATGCCAGCACCGGAATGCCGGGATATAGCTTATTTATTTCGCGTACAGCCGTGTAACCGTCCATTTCAGGCATTTCAAGATCCAGTAAGATGATATTATAATTGGCGTCCGTTTCGAGTGATTGAAGTGCTATTAGTCCGTTTTCAGCAGTGGTTAGAGAAACATTCCAGTCTGCCATAATTTTTTTTGCGATCAGCATATTGATAACATTGTCTTCTGCAATTAGTATACGCATCCCGGAAAGATCGGTATTCTGCATTTTAACTATCGTATGCTGTGCGTTGGGAGTGGTGGTTTGTTTGAGTTTTACTGAAAAAGAAAAATTACTTCCCTTACCCGGCTCACTTTCCAATTCCAGTTTGCTGCCCATAAGTGCTAACAAACGTTGCGAGATGCTCAGACCAAGACCGGTTCCTTCGTACTGGCGAGTGGTCGATGTATACACTTGTCCGAAACTTTCAAATATTTTAGGAAAATCATTTTCATGAATTCCGATACCGGTGTCTTCTACAGTAAATAAAACATCAATCATCTGGTCATCTTTCGTCTTTCGAAGAACTTTCAACTTAACATGACCTTTCTCGGTAAATTTAAGTGCATTTGAGATCAGGTTATTCAGAATCTGGATGACGCGAATATCGTCGATCATTACATTTACATCAAGTTCCTTATCTATTTCTACCAGTAGTTGTATCTTTTTTTCATCAAACCGGTTATAAAAAGGAAGCGCAGAATTTTGTACCAATTGTTTCAGATTCATCTCTGTCAGATGAATATCCAGTTTCCCTGCTTCAATCTTATTGTAGTCAAGAATATTATTGATCAACTCTAGCATGTGGTTAGAACAATACTTCAAAATATTCAGGTATTCGCTTTGTTCAGGCAGGGTATTATTCTTAGTCAATAAATTGGAAGCGCCGATGATCCCATTGAGAGGTGTTCGGAGCTCATGCCCCATCTGCGATAGAAACTGGCTACGGGCTTTCATAGCTTCTTCTGTTCTGTTCTTCTGATCTAATAAGACCGCCGCATATTTTCTTTCAAAATAAATTCCTAAATATGCAAAAAGGGCACTCATTAACACGGAACAGATAGCACTGATATAAAAGATAGTACTGTATTGCTCATCGGTAATAATTTGCCAGGGACTTAGTTGAGGAGAAATGGATAAGGAGATGCAAAAACATGCTGCTGTAAAAATAAAATATATAAGAACTTCTTTAGTATATTTTTTTTTGTTTCTTACAAGAAACGGCAGGGCAAATAACAATGGGAAAAAAAATAAATAATCGCCCATTTTAAGCCCTTCTGCATAATTGAAAATTGTCAGAAATATATTTATCCCAACGATACTGATCGCCGTTGAATATTTTGTAAGTCCTTTTTTATGCATAATCCAAACGCCACCTAGGAATACAGAAAAAATAAATGTAATGATCGCAGATAAATTATGACCGTCGTACATATGAACAGGGGTAAGCGCGGCAGTTATTATGACCCCTACGCCAATAAACTGAGTGGATCTTTTTGATACTTCCTTCATATCAAACAGCAACGTTATCTCATTCTTGATTTCTTCGATTTTCATAATGTGAAGGACATTGAATTTTGGATTTATACCATTTATTATCAAAGTAATGAATACTCATAAACGCTTCACGCGCATCAAAAAGTATCGGAATCTTCCAGCCATATTTTACAGGTACTTGTTTTTCCCGATTGCCTGTCTATAGGTAAATACTTACAGCACTATATTAGTGCACTGTATATAAGCTCTTTGCGTATACAAAGCGAAAAGATGGCAACTCTTTTTGTATCTTATGCGGAACATAATTTCATGCTCTATATTAGTGGCCTAACTTATAAGAATGAATGCCAAACAATACATCACTGCTTTGCAACTTGAACAGCATCCTGAAGGAGGCTTCTTCAGGCAGAGCTATCGAAGCAACGAGTGGTTGCCCGCGACGGCATTGCCTGCGCGTTTTAAGGGGAACCGATCCTTTTCAACGGCTATTTATTATTTGCTCGAGCAGGGAGATTTTTCTTCTTTCCATAAAATTAAAAGCGACGAATGCTGGCATTTCTATTCAGGAGGGACGCTGTATATACATGTTATTGAAAATGCAGGAATTTATTATCGCATAAAACTTGGTAATCTTCCCGACAATGGCGAGTTATTCCAATTCGTTGTGCCTGCAGGCGCGTGGTTTGCGGCAGAACCAGCACCGGAAACACCATTCGCACTGACCGGGTGTACAGTTGCACCCGGATTTGATTTTGAGGATTTTGAGATGGGCGATAAAACAATATTGCTTACATTATTTCCACAACATAGTATTATTGTTAATCGCCTCTGCAGATAAGTATATAATACTGTATAATTACGCGGGTTTAAGGGATGGAGTGGTGTATTGATCAGCCAATGCTGTGATAGTATCGGCATCTTCTTTACTGAGTGAAAAATGAAATGCTTTTGCGTTGTCATTTACCTGTGCTGCATTCCTGGCGCCTACCAGAACGCACGCAATTCCCGGCCGGTGCATGGTCCAGTTGATAACTAATTGCCCGATGGTGGCTTTGTATTTTTCAGCAATTGGTTTTAGTGACTCCAATAAAAGATTCACCTTAATTATATTTTCATCTGTATAAAAACGATTGCCTTCTCTGGTATCACCTTCGCTGAAGTGATGCCCTGGTTTAATTTTTCCGGTTAACAATCCTCTTTGAAGAGGGCTGTATGAAATAATACCCAACGCTTTTTCAATAGCCTGGGGAATCACTTCCTTTTCCATATCACGGAATACCAGCGAATACGGAACCTGGTTAGATGCAAGCTGAATCGTATCCAGTGCTTCACTTACAAGCATTGTGTTGTAATTACACACCCCTGCAGCCCTTACTTTCCCCTGCTCGATTAATCGCTGAACCGCTTCAAAAGTTTCATTGACGGGAGTTGTGGAATCAGGCCAATGGATCTGGAAAAGATCAATATAATCGGTTTTCAATCTTCCCAGGCAATCTTCACACTCTTTCATAACGCGTTCTTTAGAAGCCCATTTAAACATCTTAAAAGCCTTTCCATCATTATCCACTGAATCAAAATAATATTCACCCTGTGCGGTAGACCAGTTCAAACCGAATTTGGTTAATAACTGATAATTGCTTCTTGGTATTCCCTCAAGCGCCTTACTGATCAATTCTTCACTACGGCCAAAACCATAAGCCGGCGCCGTATCGATGGTAGTAATGCCGGCCTCATAGGCCGCCTTTACTGCGATCAGTGCTTCTTTTTCTTCTGCGCCACCCCACATCCACCCTCCGATTGCCCATGCACCAAAGGCCATCGGCGTAACCATAATGTCTGAGGTTCCCAATCTTCTTACTTCCATATCCATATTTTAATAGTTAAAATAAATAACAATTGTTTTTATTTGCTTTGTTTAAAACTATAAACAACTTTATTCTGCGCAAACCCGTCCATCATAATCAATACTCGTATGTTATCTTCCGGTGAATTTTAACTGTCGTGGTCATAAAATTAAGATGTTTGTTAAAAATAGCCATGGCTTCATACCGGAAGCTGATAATTTCCAATAAATTGTTAGGTAAAACCCAAACGCCTGTAGGAACCAAAACCTACTATTGGCATAATATTTTTAATTAAAGATCGCATGATGAGATTACTATTTCTGGCATACTCATGCCTATTACTCGCAGCCTGTCAAAGCAATGAAGAACAAGAAAAAGAAAATGATGAAGAGCGAGAAGAAAAGCAAAAGAAAAATATTTCCAAAAGAGATGTAAGCATCTCTAAAACGGTTTCGTATTCTGACTTGTTCCTCGACAGCAGCACTGTGGAAGAATATTTGGCGCAGAAAAAAGTGTCTGATTCTCTGGCGCGTCGCGTCCGCAGCTTTTACAACACCAGGAATTACCAATTTGCCTGGTTTTCCAGTGAAGGCCTGAGCGAACAGGCTTTTGGATTTTGGAACCTTCTCGACCACTATACCACTTACTCGGCTGATACATCCCTGATCGATAAAACACTTAGGAAAAGAATAGACAACCTTATGCTGGAAGAAGATCTTTCAGTCTCTGCCTCGAACAACTCTTTTCTCAATACGGAACTTCAATTGACATTGCTCTTTTTAAAATATTCGTTAAAAACCTTCGAGAAAGGATATGTAAAAAGAAAAGAACTTGAAAGGTTCATACCTCGCAAAAAACAGGATGTTCTTTACCTGGCTGATTCGCTGCTTACAAAAAAGCACAAAGACAACAAATACTTCGAAGATATTAATGAGCCGTATAAAAAGTTAAAAGAACAATTGGCAAAATACGTGGAGATAGCTAAACAGGGAGGATGGCCCATTGTAACAATGACCGGTAAAAAAACATTGAAAGAGGGAAGTTCTTCGCCGGAAATCGCCGCAATTAAAAAGCACCTTTATTTCACCGGTGATCTGGCGGTGAGCGATACCAGCCAGTTCTTCAATGACACCTTAGCCCTCGCTGTTAAAAACTTCCAGGAAAGATTTGGATTGCAATCCACCGGCACAGTTAACACGGAAACATTTAAAGAACTGAATGTTCCTGTTTCTGCAAGAATAAAGCAACTGGTTATTAACCTCGAAAGAATGCGGTGGATGCCTTCACAACCGGAAGGGAAATTAATACTGGTAAATATTCCCGAATTCGTTTTGCATGTAATGGAAAACGGCAAAAAGGTGTTCGACATGAAAATTGTTGTTGGCAAGGAAGGGCACAATACCATGATGTTTACGAAAACTTTAAACCAGGTCGTTTTCAGTCCATATTGGAATGTGCCACCAAGCATTGTGAAGAAGGAATTACTTCCTGAAATGGCTAAAAATCCGAATTACCTGGAGAAACAGGATATGGAAATTATTGGAGAAAGCGATGGGATACCGGAAATAAGGCAGCTTCCCGGAGAAAAAAACGCCTTAGGTAAGGTAAAATTCCTTTTTCCCAATAGCTATAATATTTACTTCCATGATACACCTTCGAAAAGCCTGTTCGAAAAAAATAAAAGAGCTTACAGTCATGGATGCATTCGTTTGAGCGAACCCGAAAAAATGGCCCAATATCTTTTACAAAATGATGCATCCTGGGATGAAATGAAAATCAGTGAAGCAATGAATGCAGAGAAAGAAAGATATGTAAAGTTAAAAGAGCCGGTTGAGGTTTTTATTACTTATTACACTGCATGGGTTGATGAAAGCGGGAAATTAAATTTCAGGGAAGATATTTACGATCATGATACAAAGATTGAAAGAAAAATGTTTTTGTAACACGAATGGTCGCTAATTAAGGCGAATTTATTTTGCCACGAATTACACGGATTACCACGGATCTCTATTCGTGATAATTCGTGTAATTCGTGGCAAAATGATTTTAGGGCTGCAGGCTGGTTTTCATTAACAACCGTTTTGAGGAATAAGCCGTATATTGAATTACCTGTCCGATCCTGTGTAATTCCTGCGTTTTTGTTCTACCCTTCCAACTGATACCTAACTGGTTAATGAAGAAGATTATTACTTTATCTGTAATACTGTTTAGTGCGGTTGTTGCCAAAGCAGACCATATTACCGGCGGTGAAATGTTCTATATTTTCCAGGGCGTTTCCAATGGGCTCTATCAATACAATGTTACCCTCAAGTTTTTTATGCGCTGCAACAGCGGCCGCCAGTTTTATAATCCGGCAATTGTTGGCATTTTTAATAAAAAGAATGGCGATCATGTTTTGGATGTAGATGTGCCGCTGGGGGATCAAAAAACGCTGAGTCTTTCCAGCGTAAACCCATGTATCAGTAATCCACCATCAGTTTGTTACGAAGTAGGTTCTTATAGTTTCACTGTTGCTCTTCCTGCTTCCGCTGACGGCTATAAACTTGCAAGCCAGGTTACCTACAGAATCCAGGGAATCAATAATCTTTACGACGGCTATACCCAGGTCGGCGCCACATACACCTGTGAAATCCCCGGATCCAATGATGTCAGCAGCGGCCCCACCAATAGCAGTGCTATTTTTACAGGAAATGACCTGGTGATTGTTTGTGCAGACAATTCTTTTTCCTACAGCTTCGGGGCAGTAGATAACGATCGAGATCAGCTCCGTTATTCATTATGTGAGGCTTTTACTCATTCGGGGGGAGGTGGAAGCGGAGCGAGTAACTCTCCGGCGGCTCCTCCTTACCAGTCCGTACCTTACGGAACGTCCTTTAATGGTCAGAGGCCACTGGGCAATAATGTTAGCATTAATTCAGCTACAGGACTTATCACAGGCGTTGCCCCCTCGGCCGGCGTGTATGTGGTGACAGTGTGTGTTGAGGAGATACGTAATGGCGTAGTGCTTGCTACGCAGCGAAAAGATTTACAGATAAACATCGCTCCGTGCACAATTGCGGCAGCTATGCTTTTGCCGGAGTATATGCTTTGCAGAAATACAAAAACCCTTTCAATATCGAATCTTTCATCCAGTCCTTTGATTAAAACCTATACCTGGATAGTTACGGATAATGCAGGGACAGCATTAACAACCTCAACCAGTCCTGCCATGTCGTATACTTTTGCCGATACGGGAGTCTATAAAATAAAGTTGCTTGTGAATGCCGGACAGGCATGCTCCGATTCTACAACCGCAATAGCTAAAGTTTACCCGGGATTTTTTCCCCAATTTACATATAGTGGGGTCTGCTTTACCAAACCCACTCTGTTTACAGATGCTACCACATCCGTGTATGGAACCGTTAATTCCTGGACCTGGGATTTTGGAGATCTTACCACAGTAGCGGACTTTGCTGACATCCCGCATCCTCTTTATACTTTTCCTTCCATGGGCAGGAAGTACACACAGTTGGTGACCACCAATACGCTTGGCTGCAGGGATACCGTGATCGATTATCTATCTATTATTGATAAACCTCCATTAGACCTGGCTTTCACGGATACGCTGATCTGCGTGAACGATTTGGTACAACTCAATGCAGCGGCAAATGGAATATATTCATGGAGCCCAAATTCGAACATCATTAATGCCAACTCGAAAACACCTACGGTTTCGCCAAAGACCACAACAACTTATTATGCAGACATGGATGATAACGGCTGTCTGAACCGGGATTCAGTGACCGTGAGGGTGACAGATCATGTGAATTTGCAAGCAATGAATGATACAACGATCTGTGAAACGGACACAATTCGATTACGCATCGTTTCGGACGGTTTTACGTATTCCTGGACCCCCGCTTTGCAGGTAGTGAATCCCGCTGTTCAAAATCCCACGGTTATTTCGCGCAGCACAACCACTTACCAGGTCACAGCAAATATTGGAGGCTGCTCAGCAACCGAAGCCGTAATCGTGAACACCGTTCCTTACCCGAAGGCAAATGCTGGTCCGGATACGGTTATCTGCGATAAAACAGCTGCTCAACTAAATGCGGCTATAGTTGGTAATTCTTTCGCCTGGTCACCTGTTGCTACATTGAATGGTAACCAGCTGAATCCTGTGGCCACTCCCCGGGTTTCAACATCTTATCGTATTATTGTTTATGACAACAAAGGCTGCCCCAAACCCGGAATAGACGATGTTGTAGTCACCGTACTGCCTCCGATTAAAGCGTTTGCAGGTGGCGATACAGCCATAATCAGTGGACAACCACTACAGTTAAATGCAACCGGCGGCATCAGTTATATATGGAGTCCTGCTTTGGGTTTATCAAATTCTACTATTGCAAACCCTATTGCATCCATTATCCACTCCGGAGATAGCATTCGCTATAAAGTACAGGTCTACAACCGGGCAGGTTGTTATGATTCTGCCTCCGTTTCAGTAAAGATCTTTAAAACATTGCCTACCGTATTTGTACCTAATGCTTTTACGCCTGATCATGACGGGAGGAATGATCGGTTAAAACCCATTGCGGTCGGAATGAAACAGATCGAATATTTCCATGTATATAACCGATGGGGCCAGCTGGTATTTTCCACCGCCGCTAATAAAGAGGGATGGGACGGAACCATCAAAGGTAAACTCCAGAATAGTGGCATTTATGTGTGGGCAGTAAAGGCAATCGATTTTACCGGCAAACCCTATTTGCAAAAAGGCACTTCCGTCCTGATACGGTAGTTCTAACCGCTAATAATATCCAGAAGTTGCTAAGCAACCGATAGATCAGCCCTAAAATGTTTACAACTAACTTGCATTCCCAAACCTTAAACCTTAAACCATTATCCAGTATCTTTTTCAATACCCCCACTTCTTCATTATTGTCAAATCTTCTTTCGCACACTCTAGTGGTGTTTTCCCCTGGTAAGATTCCTGCTCGATAATGAAGTGTATTGTGCCTCCGGATTTTCTTCCAAGATCGATCACTTCCTTTACCGGCACGACGCCTTTGCCCAGGATAGTACTCTCATACTTTTCCTCTCCTCCCGATTTAATTTCATCTTTCACATGCATTGATTCGAACCGGCCAGGATACTTATTCATTACATCAAGTGCCTTGGCTCCTCCGTTATACATATTACCAATATCTAATTGCTGGGTAACCAGTGAAGGATCGGTATTCTGAAGTATTATGTCATAGACCATTATATTATTCAGTTTTTGACTGAATTCGAAATCGTGGTTGTGATAGCCAAACTTCATTCCCGATTTTTTACATAACTCCCCGCTTTTATTAAACACCTCCATGTAGCGCTTCATATCATCATAATTTTTTCGCAGGCTTTCATCCAGCCAGGGACTAATAACCAATTGCTGCCCCATTAGGGCCGCATCCTCAACAGTCCATTTCCATTCGTCAGTAAAATCCTTTTTTGCCGAATCCCAATGCTGTTTTCCCATTACGGTATGACCACTGGGCATATTCAGCCCAAGCCCCTGCAATATCTTTTTAAATTCCGTAGCGGAATACCCATAAAATTTGCGGCCTACATAGTTGGCATGCTCTACATGTTTGTATCCCATCTCCGACAATTGCTTTAAAGTTCCCAACGGGTCCTTTTTCATTTCATCACGGATCGAATACAATTGTATTCCCAGTAATTCGCCGGGTGCGTTTGACGTAAAAAAACTATTCGATAAGAAACTTGATCCAGCCAGGATCATTGAACTGCTTTTCAGGAACTTTCTTCTTGATGTGTGCATAATATTGATTGAATCGTTAGATAAACTGTAAGTTAATTTTTTTAGAACAATTTTAAACTATGCTTTTGTCTTTGTTAGCACTTTGATTGAAAAATAAGAGATCACTAAGAACACAACGCAAGGCACAAAGAAAATAAAGGGATTATGGTAATGGATGGTAACGGAGAACATCGATTTATATCTCCGCCACTTCAAACCAGTATTTAAAAAATGTTTCAATTTTATTTCTTGTTAAATCAGCGGAATGAGGCTTCATAATAAAACTATTTGCTCCCAGCTGGTAACATTGTCTGACATGATTGGGAGATACCAGTTCGCTTAGTACGACTACGGGGATATGATTGAAATCAGGATGGGTTTTCAATTGCCGCAGGGTATCTGCCCCTGTAACGGGATTATAATCTAATAATATTAGTGATGGTTCTTCGGCCTGTGTCAGATAACTCATTAGCTCCCTTCCATAAGTAAGAAATCTTATGGAAAAATCGTAGCCTAACTCTTTAATTGTAGTTTCTGTAATATAACGATCGTCAGCATCATCTTCAAGCATCAAAACATATTGTTCTTTAGATAACATATTTTAGATTGTACGATTAATCCTGACAATTTTTCCTGTAACGGCTCGTGTAAACAGTCAAATGTATATTAAGTTTACAAAATAAAAATGCAATGGTTCAATTTTCCGCCATCATCAAGCAATTTGCCAGGCAGGGTGAAAAAACCGGGTGGACTTATATTGATATTCCCCACAATTTTGCAGAAAAAATAAAACCCGGAAATAAGAAAACATTCAGGGTTAAGGGAAAGCTCGACGATTATTCATTTAGAGGTATTGCACTGATTCCTATGGGTGGCGGCGATTTCATCATGGCATTAAATGCTGAGATCAGGAAAAATATTGGCAAGAGAAAAGGCGCCAAACTCATGGTAATACTTGACGCCGACGAGAAATTTGTCATCAAACCGTCACCGGAATTTGTTGACTGTTTATCAGATGAACCTTCTGCGGTTGAGTTTTTTAAATCTTTGGCGAAATCGCATCAGGGTTATTTCGTTAAATGGATTGATAGCGCTAAGACAGAGTCTACAAAAATCAGGCGTATCGCCCAGGCTGTTTCAGCCCTGTCTAGGCGGCAGGGTTATGGAGAAATGATCAGGGCACTACAAAAAGACCGGAAAGACCTGTTGGGCTGAAAGAAATTTCTGCCACGAATTGCACGAATCAGCACGAATTAATTCGTGCTGATTCGTGCAATTCGTGGCAGAAAATCTTATTGGTTACGTAGAAATCTTTTTTCGATATCAGCACGTTGGCTTGTATTCAGACTTGAGGTTTTTCCTAACACTTTAAGAAAATGATTTACTTCTTCCCTGCTGGCTGGGCAACCGACATTCTCGCCTATCATAGTATAGTCTGATCCATCCGGCCTCACCTGAGAATCCGCTAACCAATTTCCGTTTTTATCAAGAATGATCCAATATGGTATTCCCAGATCATTACCCTTGTATTTTGTGAGGAATTCCAGAGCACCGGGATTTTCAAGGTTTTTTTTATCTTTTGATTCATAAACCGTCAAATGTTTAATAACATAATTGCTATTGAAAAAATCTCTCACCGTTTTATCGTTCATCGACGAATCCAGTTTATGGCACCATCCGCACCATGAAGCGTGAAACATGAGGAACACATTTTTTTTATCGGCTGCTGCCTGCCTGTAAGCTTCCTGTAAAACTTCATTTGAATGTTTGGGCAATTCCTGTGCAACCATCTGCTTGATGAAGAAAAAAGAGAGTAGAACAAATAAAACGGAATAAGGTTTCATAAATAAAATTAATGTTGGCTAGTGAACTCATTAACGAAGTTAAGGACTATTGAATCCTGAGTGCGAAAAAATTCAGGTGGAGAAGTTAATAGTTTCAAAATGAAAATATAAACCAATCTGGCAGGAAGGAATTTGGTATTTGTTTTCTGAAATTTGAGATTTGCATCACATATGATACAGGCTTATAACTTTTTGGCAAGCTGGCAATTGTTCCCGGAAAAGGGTATGTATGAATACAGCGAGCGTCCCAAAAGCGGTATTTATAAAATTGAATCGACGAATGAAAATAAGGAGCTCGGTATTCATCATACCTGGGTAGCCTTATCCAACCAGGCATTTGCTGCACATTACCGTTTGCTGGCTGATGGCGGATTGCATCCCTTCAATAATACAGACCTTGCCGATCATGTACAGGCCGTATTTCCGGATGGGATTACGTTTGAAATTCATTTTTACAATCATGGCCGTGTGATATTGCATGTTGTACATGAGATACTGCCTAATGGTTACCTGAAGATCACACAGCAGGGTTTCAGGCCAGACAACACATCCTACACAAATACTGAAATTTATCATAAGCAGTTAAGTGTGCTTCCTTATGCAGCATCAGTATCAGGGGCGCTTATCAGACCTACGGAAGAAGGAGTCATCAAGCACAAGGCCCTTACAGCCATGGAAGAGCAAACAAATATGCAGCTTGATCAGATCAGGAGACAAATTGAATTACTCGCATTGCAGGCGCAGGAAATCCAAAAGAGAAAAGAGTTATCGTTGATGATATACAATGCCAAACTTTCTTTTAAACCCAATATCGGGCAAACCTATTATCTCTACGAGAAACATGATGATTCCTGTATGTTATCACTTGTTTCTCCAAAAGAATGGGGTGGCGCCGGTCCATTTAAACAATTTGTAGCAACAGTGCAGCTACTGGCAGATCATACATGGAAAGAGCTTTAATAACGGAAGTCAATTCCGGACATTAAACAAATTTTCAATGCCCGATGTTCAATGATCAATTTTCAATTATCATATTAAGATATTTAAAGCCGTTGTTGGTGTTTTCGCAACAACAGAAGCGCGGGTACAGATCACATAATTTTGCGATTGCCTTTTGTGCGGTAAATTACCTTCTCCGCTGTTGTTGGTGAAAACACCAACAACGGCTTCAAACATTGAGTATCGAACATTATTTGTTGAGAACTTTCAAGTCTCATGCCGCACCACTTTTGCCTTTATCATATGCTCTTTACTTTGTTCAATAGCATCCATTATCTGGTCAAGGATAATTTCGGCAGAGGCATCATAGTTGATCTGCAGGGGCGCCTTGAAATTTACGGAAAGCAATGTTCCTGTTTTCTTAAACTTTAATCCTTTTTTGTTGAAAGCCCTCCAAAAGCCATCGATCACTACTGGTACCACGAGGGGTCGTGTAAGCCTGATAATATGAGCGGTTCCCTTACGCCCGGGCGCAAAAGGTTTGGTAGTTCCCTGAGGAAATGTAATCACCCAATTATGCTTTAATGTCCTCATGATTTTGCGGGTATCTGAAGGATCAAGCCCTTTCCTGACCTCCGTACCTTCACTGCGCCATGTTCTCTTGACCATTAACGCGCCCGCCAGCGTAAACAGCCTGCTGATGAAACTTCCTTTCATGGTTTCTTCCGCGGCAACATAGTAAACATTTGTGAAGGGATTAAGCAAATAATATGGAATTCCAAGCTTATTCTGTTTGCCCCATTTGACTGCACAGAAAATATGCAGAAATGTGATCACGTCGGCAAAATAGGTTTGATGATTACTTACAAACAACACATTGTTATCGGGAAGTTTCCTGATATGTTCTGTACCGTAAATCTTCAATCGATTCACCATTGTAAGACCGGGGTAAGAGATGAATCCCACTATGGCGTATACAATCTTCCTGACTAATTTAAAATTCTTCAGTCGCTCCCAAAAATCCATATCTATCGGTTTACTAAGTAAATAAAATTAAGGAAGAATAACTGTAAATTTGAAAATTTGAAATGACTCTTCATACCATCTTGCCGAAATGCGTTTTCCGGAATACAGAATCCAGAATACAGAAGAGAAGTTTGGTATTCATTTCAGCAAGTATTTGTGAATGCTTTTTTCAGTAATTTATACATCCTTTGGTATCCAGTAACAAATATCAAGTATCAAATTTTCAAACTCAACCATGCCCTTAAACACGGTCATATTCGATATGGATGGGGTTCTGATAGATTCAGAGCCTTTTTGGGAAGAGGCGGGGAAAGAAACCCTTGCATTATTCGATATTGCTTTGACTCCTGAGGAATATATTTCCACCACCGGGTTGCGAACCAGAGAATGGATCGATTGGTGGTTTACTTACTTTAACGTTGACAAGCGCCATGCTAAAGAAGCCGAGAGCAGCATCGTTTCAAAGGCAATTGAAAAGATAAGAGACCATGCGGTTGTTATGCCTGGAGTGAACTATATATTTGAATTTTTCCGTGAAAGAAATTTTATCATTGGCCTGGCCACTTCATCGCCTGTTGCGTTGATAGATGTGGTAACCGAAAAACTCCGGATACGGAATTATATAAAAGAATTCTCTTCGGCCGAAGAACTTCCGCACAGCAAACCGCATCCGCAGGTATATCTCAATTGTGCTGAAAAATTAAATGTATCTCCGCTCAGTTGTGTTTGCTTTGAAGATTCTTTCAATGGAATGATCGCTGCGAGAGCTGCCCGCATGAAATGTGTTGTTGTTCCTGCTCCCTTACAACAACATCTTTCTTACTGGAGTGCAGCCAATTTCAAAATAGAATCCTTTCACGCATTTGATGAAACAGTATTGGAACAGCTGCAATAAAAAACGTCCCGCGAACTGCGGGACGTTTTTATTTAAAGAATATCTGACTACTCTTGCTCTTTAGGTTCATCTGTTTTTAATTCAGAAGCACTTGGTTCGGCAGCTTTTGATTCAACTTCTTTAAACTCACCGCTTCTTGGTTCAATAGCTTTTGATTCAGCAGCCTTTGCCTCAACGGCCTTCGGTTCGCCACCTTTTTGCTCTTCCTGTTGAAGTTTCTGCTTAATATCTGCCAAAGCACCGAGATCACCCAATGTTGCCTTCTCTACCTTGCCTTGAATATTTTTTACAGCCTTCCTTGCCGTGTCTGATTCAACTTTCGCTTCTTTCCTGGCAGCTTCTTTTTCTTCAATCTTCGCTTGTTCCCAGATCCTGGTATGAGATACTACAATGCGTTTTTCATTGCGGTCGAACTCGATCACCATAACCTGTACATTTTCGTCGGCATTCACCGTCTTACCATCCTCTTTTAACAAGTGACGGTTAGGAGCAAACCCTTCAAGACCATATTGCAACTGAATGATAGCACCCTTGTCATCTTTACGGATAACAGTTCCGTCGTGGATGGTACCGACTGCAAATGTATCTTGCAGCGCATTCCAGGGATCCTCTTCCAATTGCTTATGTCCCAGTTGAAGTTTGCGGTTGTCCTTGTCGATCCCGAGGATAACGATGTCGATATGGCCACCAACTTTTGTATATTCTGATGGGTGGTTGAAGCGTTTGAGCCAGCTTAGATCACTGATATGGATCATTCCCCCGATACCCGGCGACAATTCAACAAACACACCGTATGGAGTTATATTTTTCACCAATCCGGTATGGCGGCTTCCTTCAGGGAACCTTGTTTCGATCGTGCTCCATGGGTCTTCGCTCATTTGCTTGATCGATAAACTCATTTTACGATTGCCTTTATCAAGCGTAACGATCTTGGCCTCATGTTCATCACCCAGTTTGAAAAACTCCTTTGCATTGATAGGAGTATTAGCCCAGGTAATTTCACTTACGTGAACCAATCCTTCAACACCAGGAAGAATTTCGAGGAATGCACCGTAATCTTCTATATTGACAACTTTACCTTTTACCACCGACCCTTCTACTACATTCTCCGGAAGGATATCCCAAGGATGTGGAGTCAGTTGCTTCAAGCCCAAACTGATACGCTTCTTCTCATCGTCAAAATCCAATACAACTACTTTCAGCTTTTGATCCAGCTTCAGTACTTCGCTTGGATGGCTGATACGGCCCCAGCTAATATCTGTGATATACAATAAGCCATCCAATCCGCCAAGATCCATAAATGCACCGAAGTCAGTAATATTCTTAATAGTACCTTCCAATACCTGTCCTCTTTCGAGCTTACTCATGATCTCGGCACGCTGTGCTTCGATATCACTTTCGATAAGCGCTTTGTGAGATACAACGGCGTTTTTAATGGCTTCATTAATTTTCACCACTTTAAATTCCATTGTTTTGCCTACAAACTGATCGTAGTCCGTTACGGGCTTCACATCGATCTGAGAACCCGGCAAGAAAGTTTCCATACCAAATACATCCACGATGAGACCACCTTTGGTTTTTGAAGTAACAGTACCTGTGATCACCTCTCCTGTTTTGTGTACTTCAACAATTCTTTCCCATGCACGGGTAATGCGGGCCTGCTTGCGGCTCAGATTAAGGTGACCTTCCCGGTCTTCTTTTTCCACAACCATCACTTCCACTTCGTCGCCGATCTTTAAACCCTGCATATCCCGGAACTCATTTGAAGAAACAAGGCCATCGCTTTTAAAACCAATATTAATTACAACATCCGTTTTGGTAAGCGCAACAACCAATCCTTTTACAAGTTCGCCATCCGTTACCGCTTTGAAAGTGCCTTCATACACTTCATCATATTTGAGCTTTTCTTCTTTAGTGTAAGAGGCAACATTTCTTTTGTCAATAGTCCAGTCAAAATCGTCGTGAGCTGTTTGTTTGATCTCAGGCTTTGCAGCCACTGCAGGTTCATTTGTTATCGCTGTAGTTTCTTCTCCGACATCGGTCAGAGGAGAAGACTCCTGCACGTCAGCGTTTGAGTTAACAATATTGTTATCAGACATAAAATAATAATCCCGATTGTTTTAAATTTCGGGGCTGCAAAGATAGGATAAAGCTATTGAAAAGACTAACGATCAGTGGTTTTTTTGGCCACGCATTCATCGGTGAGCGGTGGACGGTCGACCGGTTACCGATGATTCGTGGCAATTCTGTATTAAATGCTTTGGGCGATCGCGTTGGCAGCGATCCATCCGGTTGTCCAGGCATGTTGAAAATTGAAGCCCCCTGTAATTCCATCTACATTCATGATCTCTCCCGCAAAGAACAAACCGGGAACGATCTTGCTTTGCATAGTATTAGCATCGATCTCGTTGAGGTGAATACCGCCAGCAGTCACAAATTCTTCCTTGAAGGTTGTTTTACCGTTCACTTGCAGTTCATAATGGAGCAGATTTCTGATCAGGAGGTTTTGGATTCCGGAGGGCAGGTCGCCCCAACGCATATTTTCGGCAATACCTGTTTGCTGACATAAGAATTGCCATAATCGTTGTGGTAAATCGAATGCATTTTTATTTATGATTTTTTGGGAAGCAGTTTCTATTCTTAATTCTTGAAACTTCTCTTTTAAGTTGATCTCAGAGAGGCCCGGCAACCAATTGATAGCAATCGCAAACTGCCAACCGCTAACTGCCAACTCCCGGGCACCCCACGCAGACAACCGCAATACAGCCGGTCCGCTTAATCCCCAATGTGTAATGAGAATAGGACCTCTTTCGGACAATTTAGATCCGCAGATCTTTACCTGTGCGTCGGCGACAGAAATGCCCATGAGCCGGGTAAGGGGATGGTTGGGAATATTAAAAGTAAACAAGGAAGGAACAGGTTCTTCAATGGTGTGACCGGATACTCGTATCCATTCAAACATGAGGGATTTATGATAGCCTCCACAGGCGATACAAATGTAGTCGGAATCCAGGAGTCTTAAGTCTGATAACCCAACCCGGAATCTGCCATCCTCCTGTTTGAAGGCTTTTACCTCTGCATTCATCAATATCTGCACATGATTTATATTCACTTCACGCATCAGGCAATCAATAATGGTCTGCGACGTGTCGGTAACGGGGAACATCCTTCCATCTGGTTCTGTTTTCAATGATACACCACGTTCTTCGAACCATCGAATGGTATCTGTTGTAAAAAACTGGTGGAAGGTCTTTTTTAAGAAATGCGTTCCCCGGGGATATTTCTTCATCATGTCGGCAATTTCAAAACACGCATGTGTTACATTACAACGTCCGCCGCCTGATATCTTCACTTTAGAAAGCAGTTTATTGCTTTTTTCAAGAAGTGTTACCCGAAGCGAAGGGTTTAATCTGGCCGCATTTACGGCGCAGAAAAAGCCGGCAGCTCCACCACCAACAACGATTAAGTGCTTCTTCATATCCGGATACATTCTTTCCATTAATGGCTTTCAATATATTGAGAAAACCTGATTAGTTATCATGTCAGATCTTATTCATTCGAATAAATTATTATTTTGGAAAAACTTCTTATGGGTCACCGCTACTTGTTTTTCATTTTTGTTCTCTTTATCCTTATTCACTGCACATCTTGTGCAACATTATTCAGCGGCAACTCCTCCCCAGTTACAGTGCATAGCGAACCTTCAAAGGCTTCGATCACTATCACGGACAGAAAAGGAAAAGTTGTCTACTCCGGAAAAACACCAACCACGCTGCGGCTTAAATCCGGCGCGGGATTTTTTACGAAGGCATCTTATAAAGTAAAGTTTGAACTCGAAGGATTCGAGGAGCGCATTATTCCGGTCCATACTACGATCAACGGCTGGTATTTTGGCAATATATTGATTGGTGGTGTGATTGGCCTTCTAATAATCGATCCGGCAACTGGCGCGATGTGGAAAATAAAAAATGATTTTGTGGATGAGAAACTGGCTCCCAAAGCAAACAATGCAACTTCACTGAGGATCATGGATATAAAGAGTATTCCCACCGACTGGAAAAATCAGCTTGTTCCGGTTAACTAGCGGGCTAAGAGACAAAAAGAATGCATAAATGAAAAAACACAAAATGAAAGAAAAGAGAGAAAGAGTGAGAGTAAAGCCCACGTTTTCATCTTTTTCGGACTTATTCATATCACAGCTCTATACGGCGTAGAAGGCTAAGAGACAAAGAGAACGTATAAATGAAAAAACACAAAATGAAAGAAAAGAGAGAAAGAGTGAAGTATGCAAAAAGCCCACCTCCCTATCTCTTTCCGGCTCCTTTATCTCTTAGCCCCACACAAAGCCCGGAAAAACAAAATAGAAAATATTCCACCAGCTATATTCGTGAGACATATATAATTTAAAGGGACCTTCTATGCGGATATTTTCTCCGTTCTCTAACATGGCACTGTATTTTACAATTCCTTCTGAATGACCCAAACCAGTGCCGTGCGTATCATCGAACTGAAAAGATATTTCGCCGAAGGCGAACTGAACATTACTGAATAAAGTATATGCTTCGAATACTTTTTGAATCCTATCCAGAACTTCCTGCTTAGATAACGAGAGGCCTTCGGGCAGAATAAACACATCATTGAGCTCCCAACTATATTCGTTGAATTTCCTTTCAAACCAATCTTCAAAAAAATCCATTGTACGACGCTGAATATCCAGTTGATGATTGGGATGAAATTCCTCATATGTGAAATTTTGGGTCATACCCGGAAATTGCATATCATCCGTTTCATACTCAAATAGTTCTTTGGTAATAAAGCGGTAGATAATCCTTGGATCATATTTCCCCTGCACGTGCAAACAGATATTATTCAGCTTCATCGCCTCCGTTATTCTTTCCAGTTCACCCGGTATTTCTTCATCTTTCAGCGATTCTTCCTGCCTGTATTCTGGTCGTTTAATGTAGTCATATACTTTGATGGGCTTCACATTTTTGTAAGCGTCTTCCCATTGCTGAACGTTCTTCAAAAATAAGTGTTCGAGGTCGGGAGGCATGTCATGATCAGTGACAATCACCGCATTTGACTCTGCCTGCATTTTTAATTTTAGCAACTGGTTCTCGATATGAAGATTCTCATCCGGATCTTCACTGAACTTTTCTTCAGGATCTTTTTGCATAAGAAAATTTATACCTGAAGTTAAAAAGCAAACCCCTCCGGATGGAGGGGTAAAAAACGTTTTGAGAAGATATTTTCCTAATAATAATTGCTACTCAGCTCGGGGTTCTGTTTCTCCGCTATTTCAATATCTTCAAATGAAGAAAGTACATCGGCCCTGCCTTTTTGTATACATACCGTGTGTTCATAATGCGCTGAAACTTTGCCATCTTTTGTTCTAACCGTCCATCCATCATCATCGTACCATACTTCCTTTACGCCAAGGTTTACCATGGGCTCAATAGCGATTACCATCCCTTCCTTCATTTTAAGTCCGCTGCCGCGCCTACCGTAATTCGGAACCTGCGGATCTTCGTGCAGGTGCTTTCCCAGTCCGTGCCCGACGAGCTCTCTTACCACTCCGAATTTGTATTCTTTTTCGCAATAGTGCTGTATGGCAAAAGATATATCACCCACACGGTTACCTGAAACAGATTTTTCTATTCCTTTATATAATGATTCCTTTGTTACTTTCATTAGTTTTAATACTTCATCACCGGGATCGCCTACAGCGAAAGTATACGCGCTGTCACCATGAAAACCATTTTTGAAAACGCCTACGTCAACAGAAATAATATCACCTTCCTTTAATTCATTTCCGTTGGGAAAGCCATGTACTACAGCATCGTTTACAGAAATACAGGCTGCGTATGGGTATCCTTTATAGTTTTTAAATGAAGGGCTTGCCCCGTGATCGCGTATAAATTCTTCGCCAGCTAAATCAAGTTTTCCTGTTGTGACACCTGGTTTGATCAGCTTGGCGATTTCAGCAATCGCCTTACCAACCAGTCTGGCGCTTTGCCGCATCAGCTCAATTTCACTTTGCGTTTTATAATAGATCATATAGTTTCGAACAATCTGTTTAGTTCACTGTAAAAAAATAACCTGACAGCTTTGGGCAGTCAGGTTTTACAATAATTTCATCAGTGCCGTTAGATAGGGGCAGATGATACTGTTTGTCTGCCCTGTATTCTGCCTGTTTTCATCAATCCATCGTATTGACGCATCAACAACTGGGTTTCGATCTGCTGGAGGGTATCCAATATCACACCTACCATAATCAACAATGAAGTTCCTCCGAAGAAAGAAGAGAAAGCCGGTTGTACTCCTAAACGCTGCGCAAATCCAGGTAGTATGCCAACTACTGCCAATAAAACTGCGCCCGGAAGAGTGATTTTATCCATCACCGAGCCAATATAATCAGCGGTGGGCTGGCCTGGTTTTACACCCGGAATAAAACCATTGTTCCGCTTCAGGTCGTCTGCAATTTGTTTTGGATTAAATATTAAAGCCGTATAGAGAAAGGTAAATCCGATCACCATTACTGCATAGATGAGCATATACCAGAAATTGCTATGATCACCGAATATTCTAGCGAGACCCTGTGTGGTTTCGAAATTTGATAACAAAGTTGGCAGGAACATGATCGCCTGCGCAAAAATGATTGGCATAACACCCGAGCTATTCACTTTCATAGGAAGAAACTGTCTGGCACCACCGAATTGCCTGTTGCCTACAATTTGTTTTGCATATTGTACAGGAATCTTGCGCACACCCTGAATAAGTACAATCAAACCCATTATAATAGCGATCAGGAAAGCGATCTCGATCACAAAGATCAGCAAGCCACCACCACCAGTCGGAATCTTTGCCTGCCATTCCTGCCAGAAGGCCTGGGGCAAACGGGCCAGGATACCAACCATGATAATAACGGAAGCCCCATTTCCTAATCCCTTATCGGTTATCTTTTCACCCAGCCACATTACGAATAAGGTACCGGCAGTTAAGGTAACTGTTGTAGATATCCAGAAATAAGAAGAATACGCACCGATAATGGCCTCTTTATAACCCGGGCTGTTAAGATACGCCACATATGCGCTGGCTTGTAAAAGTGCTACCAGAACGGTGAGATACCTTGTGTATTGATTTATTTTCTTGCGGCCGCTTTCTCCTTCTTTTTGCAATTTTGCAAATGGCGGGTACAAGATCGACATCAACTGCATGAAAATAGAAGCGGAAATATAAGGCATGATGCCCAATGCAAGAATGGAAGCCTGTGAAAAGGCACCGCCTGCAAAAGCATCGATCAAACCAAGAATTCCCCCTTTATTAGCAGCTGCAGTATCAATTTTGGTAGGATCAATCCCCGGCAACACAATATGTGTTCCCAAACGATAAATGGCTATCAGCATGATCGTTACCAGGATCTTACTTCTCAACTCATCAATGCTCCAGATATTCTTAAGTGTCTGTATGAATTTTTTCACGGATCGAAGAATTTGATAATGTGCTTACACAAACAGAACGCATTTATGCGACCGTGCAAGTTACAGAAATTACTTTACTATTTCCAGGGAACCGCCAGCTGCTTCAATTGCCGACTTTGCCTTTTCACTGGCAGCATTCACCTTGAATAGGATCTTTGTTTTCAATTCACCGTTACCTAATATCTTTACCTTGTCAGTTCTTCCTGCAAGGCCATTCACATATAAATTCTCCAAAGAGAACTCAGTTAATCCATATTTCTCAACCAGTTGTTCGATCTGGGCTAAATTGAAAACTTTGTACTCTACCCTGTGAAAATTATTAAATCCCCTCTTTGGTAACCGGCGCTGAATAGGCATCTGCCCTCCTTCATGTGCCATTTTACGTTGATAACCCGCACGGCTCTGCCCACCTTTGTTTCCTTTTGTAGAAGTTCCACCTTTACCAGATGCTTCACCGCGGCCCAGGCGTGTTTTTGGTTTGTGCGTTGCCCCTTTTGCAGGCCTTAATTCGTGTAATTTCATTGTATATGATTTTTAACTCAACGGGGAAATCGCCCCTCGCTTCTATGTTAGATGTTATATGCTGGATGTTAGATTTTCAAAGCCTGACCGAAATCATTTTTCGATGTTAGTTATACTCCAGATGCGTTAAAAATCGTGCATCGTACACCTAACATCGTACATATTAAATTTCCTCCACCGCTATAAGATGATGTACTTTCCTTATCATTCCCAATATCTGGGGAGTGGCTTCTACTTCACGCGAAGCCTTCATCTTGGTGAGGCCAAGAGCCAGCAAAGTCAACTTCTGACGCTCTGGTCTGTCTATTGAACTTCTCACTTGTGTGATCTTTATCTTTTTCATACCCCAAACCTCTAAAGGTCTTTTAAATTAATAATTTATTGCTATCACGGATATTTCCAAACCACTCAGGGAAGATACTATCCGTGGAATACTTTCTTGAGATTAACGTTTCGCTGTTTGGCAACGTTTATCGGCTCACGCAACATGGCTAATGCCCGGAAAGTTGCTTTCACCACATTGTGCGGATTCGCAGAACCCAATGATTTTGCCAACACGTCTGTTACACCTGCGCTTTCAAGTACTGCACGCATGCTGCCTCCTGCGATCACACCGGTACCGTGTGCGGCGGGTTTTATCAATACTTTTGCAGCGCCCTCTTTGGCCAACTGATCATGAGGAATAGTGCCATGCATGATGGGAACCTTTATCAGGTTCTTCTTTGCATCTTCAATTCCTTTTGTAATTGCTTCCTGTACCTCTTTGGCCTTACCCAAACCATGACCAACCACACCATTCTCGTTACCTACCACAACCAGGGCCGAAAAGCTGAAGGCACGTCCACCCTTTGTTGTTTTCACAACACGGTTGATAGCAACCACTTTCTCTTTCAACTCTAAATCGCCTGCTTTGACTTTGTTTACATTAACTATTGACATTATTTCAATTTGAAATTTGAACTGTAATATTAAAATTGAAGTCCGCCTTCTCTTGCACCATCAGCCACGCTTTTTACCCGGCCATGATACAGGTTACCGCCCCGATCAAAAGTGCAGGTAGTGATCCCTAACTCGATCGCTTTTCTGGCTATTGCCGTGCCAACCAGTTTAGATTTCTCTACTTTATTGCTTTTTTGAGTGGCAATATCTTTATCTTTTGACGATGCCGAAGCCAGGGTTTGTCCATTGTCATCATCGATCAGCTGAACATATATTTCATTGTTGCTTCTGAAAACTGATAACCTGGGTTTTTGTGCAACGCCGGCAACTTTCTTACGGATCCTGTACCGTATCTTCTGCCGCCTTTGAAGTTTAGTAGCCATTGTTCTTTTATTTTAATGTTCCCGATACGATTAGCCGATTAGCAGATTAGCTAATTAGCCAATGAATCTCTATTTATAAGATATATCTAGTTCAACTTTTCACTTTTCTAAACGAGTACCGCAGATGCGTGAGGAAAATAAACCTCCAATTAATAAATCACCCTGATCGATCCTTTTCTTGCTAGCCAATTGGCTAATCTGCTAATTTGCTAATTATTTACCCGCTGCCTTACCTGCCTTCCTGCGTACTATTTCACCAACATATTTCACACCCTTTCCTTTGTATGGTTCGGGTTTACGCAGGCCGCGTAATTTGGCAGCAACCTGACCTATTAATTGTTTATCGATTCCTTCAAGATAAATTTTCGGGTTATCCCCTTTCTCCTGGCCGGTTGTAACCTTCAGCTCTTTAGGGATCTCAAAAACGATATTGTGAGAAAATCCCAAAGACAGATCCAACAAATTTCCCTGGCTCGATGCTTTGAAACCCACACCCACCAGCTCCAGGTTCTTTTTATAACCTTCTGTAACTCCTTTTACCATGTTCGAAACCAGCGAACGGTATAAGCCATGCATTGCCCTGTGACGGATCTGGTCGGTAGGACGAACAAATTCAACCTGACCGTCCTTTACTTCTACTTTGATATCACGATCAATAGCCTGCTTCAGCTCCCCCTTGGGACCTTTTACAACAAGCTGGTTATCGCTGCTGACAGTAACCGTTACTCCAGTTGGAAATACGACCGGTTGTTTTCCTATACGAGACATTTTTAAATAGTTTAATGTTTATAGTTTGTTGTTTGTGGTTCTTCAGACCGATCAGCCTTGTATAGGTTTGGCTTAATGTATCTGAATAACAATCCCGGAAATCTTATTAAATGCCAGGAATCCCAATTCTAATTAGTATATATAACAAAGCACCTCACCTCCTACATTCTGCGACTTGGCTTGCTTGTCGGTCATTACGCCTTTCGAAGTACTCAATATCGCTACCCCCAAACCATTCTTCACTCGTTTGAATTCTGCCGGGCTTGCATAGTGGCGAAGACCGGGACGGCTTACCCTTTCAAGAGACCTAATAGCAGGCTCTTTGGACTGACCATCATATTTCAAAGCGATCTTGATCACGCCCTGTTTTGTATCATCTTCAAACTTATACTTCAGTATATATCCCTGATCGTATAAAATTTCAGTAATGCGTTTTTTCAGATTAGATGCGGGGATCTCAACGATCCTGTGCCCTGCCATCTGTGCGTTACGAACTCTCGTAAGGAAATCTGCTATAGAATCTGTTACCATAATTGACCCTCCTTGCCTCCCTACAGGGAGGATATTTAGGAATGATTATTTTTTTATACAATTACCCACTAACTCCCCTTTAGGGGGCTGGGTGTTTACCAGCTGGCTTTTCTGATGCCCGGAATTTTTCCAGCCAATGCCATATCACGAAACATTACCCTCGATAATCCGAAATAACGGATATATCCCCTGGGCCTGCCAGTTAGCTGGCAACGGTTTTTCAAACGCACTTTCGAAGAATTCCTCGGTAATTCATCCAATGCTTTCCAATCGCCTGCTGCCTTTAAAGCAGCGCGTTTTTCTGCATACTGAGCTACCATGCGCTCTCTCTTCCGTTGTCTGGCCTTGATTGATTCTTTTGCCATAATAACATTTTAGATTTTAGATGTATGATGTACGATGTAATAAAATCAGCCATCGTACATCTCACATCGTACATCGAACATTTTATTGAACTTCTTTCTTAACGTTTTTAAACGGCATCCCCATTTCCTTCAATAATTCGAATGCCTCCTCATTTGTACCTGCTGTGGTTACAATCGTAATATCCAGCCCGGTTATCTTATTCACTTTATCAATATCCACTTCAGGAAAAATGATCTGTTCAGTTACACCCAGGGTATAATTGCCACGGCCATCAAAAGCTTTTTCACTCACTCCCTTAAAGTCACGTACACGTGGAAGCGCTGTGGCAATCAAACGGTCGAGGAATTCGTACATCTTAACTCCCCGTAAAGTAACCCTTGCACCGATGGGCATATGCTTACGAAGCTTAAAATTCGAAATGTCTTTCTTAGATATTGTAGCAACAGCCTTCTGACCTGTGATCAGTGTCAGTTCATCCACTGCTACATCGACCAGTTTCTTGTCGGTCACGGCGCCATTTACACCGCGGTTCAGGCAGATTTTTTCCAAACGCGGAACCTGCATTACGCTATCATAACTGAAGCGTTTCATCAGAGCAGGTATTACATCTTTCTTGTACTTGTCTGCTAATCTCGGGGTATATTTAGTTGTGCTCATTGTGATATTTATTTAATAATCTCGCCAGATTTTTTTGCCACACGAACCAGTTTACCATTTTCACGGCTACGTTTTACTTTGGTTGGAGTTCCGGCTTTTGCGTCCCAAAGCATCACATTAGAAATATGAATAGGAGCCTCTTTTTTAACAATGCCGCCCTTCGTATCACGTGCCGACGGTTTAGTATGTTTGGTTCTGATGTTCACTCCTTCCACCAACACTTTTTCCTGATCCGGATATACCTCCTTCACGGAACGGGGCTTATACTGAACCTTGCCATTGTCGTCTTTTCTGGGTTTTGATGCCCCGGAAATAACAATTACGAGATCGCCCTTTTTAATATTGAATTTGGCTTTAAATCTGTTACTCATTTTTTAAACTTAACGCATAATGCTTAGCGCATAACGCAATGAAAAATCTATTATCAGCTCAACGCGAAAACGCTTAATGCCTAACGCGTTCTATTTTATTTTGGTAAGCTTCCCGCGTTTCGCGTTAAGCATTTAGCTCACAGCACTTCGGGCGCAAGAGAAATGATCTTCATATATCCTTTGTCACGAAGTTCACGGGCAACGGGTCCAAAAATACGCGTACCTCTCGGCTCATCAGACTGGTTCAATAAAACCACCGCGTTGTCATCAAAGCGGATATAAGAACCATCTTTGCGACGCAATTTGTTTTTGGTACGAACAATAACAGCCTTGGTTACGGTTCCTTTCTTGATACCGCCTGCAGGGATCGCATCTTTTACTGTTACAACAATCTTATCCCCGATCTTGGCATAGTCCTGGCCGCTGTTCCCCAATACGCGGATACACAACACCTCTTTGGCGCCACTGTTATCCGCTACATTTAACCTGCTTTCTTGCTGAATCATTTTAATTAATTTGAAAATTTGCTAATATGCCAATGTGCTGATGTGCTAATGATTCTCTTCAATTAGCAAATTAGCAGATTAGCTAATTATTTCGCTTTCTCTACAACTTCCACTAATCTCCAACGCTTTGTTTTGCTCAGCGGACGGGTTTCCATGATACGTACGACATCACCCACCGTACACTCATTTTTCTCATCATGTGCATGAAACCTGGTCGTTTTCTTCACGAACTTACCATAGATGGGGTGCTTTACTTTTCTTTCAACAGCAACTGTAATGGTCTTTGTCATCTTGTTGCTAGTAACAACCCCTTGTCTTATTTTACGCAAATTTCTATCGGACATTTTTATCAGATTTTTGCTATAACCTTAAACAGTTATGGCTCTTTTTTGGAATTCAGTTTTTAAACGGGCGACGTCTTTGCGAAGACTGCGGATGCTCATCGGATTCTCCAAAGGAGAAATCGCATGAGCGAATTCCAGTTTTTTTAAACGCAATTCATCTTCCTGGATCCTTGATTTCAGATCGGAATCACTCATATCCTTCATCCCCTTTACAAAATCGATTCTCTTTGACATGTTTTTAATTTGAAAATTGCTAATGTGCTTATGTGCTAATATGCTGATATGCTAATGATAATTGCTTTTCTTTCATTGGCAAATTAGCAGATTAGTTAATCAGCTAATTAATCAAGCCTGGTAATCCCTTCTCACAATGAACTTTGTTTTGATCGGCAATTTTTGCGCTGCCAGGTCAAATGCTTCTTTGGCCACACTTACAGGAACACCATCGCATTCAAATAAGATACGTCCTGGTTCAACCACAGCCGCCCAGAATTCGGGGTTACCTTTACCCTTACCCATCCTCACTTCGAGTGGTTTACGTGTGATGGGCTTATCCGGAAATATCCTGATCCACACATTACCTTCACGTTTCATCGCACGGGTCATTGCCTGGCGGGCAGCCTCAATCTGGCGGTTTGTCAACCAGATGGGTTCCAATGCTTTCAATGCAAAAGATCCGAAAGAAATAGTTGCTCCACGCTTTGCCACTCCGCGAATCCGTCCTTTCTGTGCTTTTCTATGTTTGCTTCTTTTAGGCTGTAACATCTTTTGTTAATTTGATAATTTGCTAATATGCTAATGTGCTAATGTGCTTATGTGCGAATGATATACTAAGTTTCATCAGCAAATTAGCAGATCAGCTAATTAGCCAATTAATTTCTTCTTCCTCCGCCACCCCTTTGCTGGCCACCACCACCGCCTCCGCCTCTTCTATCGTCTCTTCTCTCACCGCCGCCACCTCTTCTATCATCTCTTCTTTCCGGTCTTTCATCCCTGCGTTGTTCTCCTCCGCCTCTCCTGTCGCTCGCATCCGTTTTACCACCTACAAAGTTCGGATTCAGATCGCGTTTACCGAGGATCTCGCCTTTACAGATCCATACCTTGATACCGATCTTTCCATATACCGTCAATGCAAACACACTGGCATAATCAATATCCATACGGAGCGTGTGCAGCGGTGTACGGCCCTGTTTGATTTCTTCAGTACGGGCGATCTCAGCGCCACCTAAACGACCAGCCACTTTTATTTTGATCCCTTCAGCACCCATGCGCAATGCTGAAGCAATAGCCATTTTAATAGCTCTTTTATAGTTGATACGGTTTTCGATCTGGCGCGCGATGGTATCACCGACGATCATTGCATCCAGTTCGGGGCGACGTATCTCCAGAATGTTAATCTGTACATCATCCTTACCAGTCAGTTTTTTCAACTCCTCCTTGATCCGATCCACCTCACCGCCTCCTTTACCTATGATAATACCAGGCTTCGACGTGTGGATAGTAACGATCAGTTTATTAAGCGTACGCTCGATCACGATCTTGGCTATACCACCTTTGTTGATACGGGCATTCAAATAAGTCCTGATCTTATTATCCTCGATCAATTTGGTAGAGAAATCTCTTTTGTTACCATACCAGTTAGATTCCCAACCACGAATGATCCCTAACCTGGCTCCAATAGGATTTGTTTTCTGACCCATATTATGCTTTAAAAATTTTTGTCAATTAATTTTTTGCTGCGCTTTTTTTTCTCTTGACCGTGGTTTTACCTTTCACCGGTTTTGCTTTTTCTGCAGCCGGCTGTTCTAATTTTGCATCCACGATCAATGTCACGTGATTACTACGTTTACGCAAACGGTAAGCTCTACCCTGCGGTGCAGGTAACATTCTTTTCAATGTACGGGCGCCGTCTACAAAAATGGTTTTAACTACAAGACCTGCATCAGCAGCACTTTTTCCTTCATTCTTCTGCTCCCAGTTATTGATCCCGCTTTTCAACAGTTTGAATAATGGAGTAGATGAATGCTGGGGATGATGTTCTAACAAAGCCAAAGCTTTTTCTACTTCCATACCACGGATCTCATCAGCCAATAAACGCATTCTGCGCGGTGATGTGGGATAATTTCTGAGTTTAGCTATTGCTTCCATTTTATTGAGTTTAAGGTTAAGATTTAAGGTTTAAGGTTAATGGCTTAAGGTTGAATGGTCATTATAACCTTAAACTGTAGACTTTAAACTTCAAACGTTCTTCCCCGTTATGCCACTTTTTTACTAGAATGCCCTTTAAAGTTCCGGGTAGGAGCAAACTCGCCGAGCTTATGTCCCACCATGAACTCCGTTACATACACAGGGATAAACTTATTGCCGTTGTGCACAGCAAATGTATGTCCCACAAAATCAGGAGTAATCGTTGACCGACGGCTCCATGTTTTGAGCACTCCCTTTTTTGCCTTTCCTTCATTAATAGCTAACACCTTGTTCTCCAACCTGGGGGCTACATAAGGACCTTTTTTAATTGAACGAGCCATATTCTAATTTGAAAATGTGAAAATGTGAAATTTTCACATTTATTGTGAAATTTTCTTTCCTTTTTTAGTTTGTATGATCAGCTTATCGCTTCCTTTTCCTCTCTGACGCGTTTTCAATCCCTTTGCATACTTGCCGGTTCGTGAGCGTGGGTGACCGCCTGATGCTTTACCCTCACCGCCACCCATCGGGTGATCAACCGGATTCATGGCAACACCACGAGTACGAGGACGAATGCCCTTCCAACGGTTACGGCCAGCCTTACCCATCATCTCCAGATTGTGATCGCTATTGCTTACTACACCAACCGTTGCATAACACTTGATCAATACTTTTCTTAATTCACCGGAAGGCATCTTCAACACCGCATACCTCTCTTCCTTGTTCGTCAATTGCGCGGATGTTCCTGCACTGCGAACCAGTTTACCACCCTGTCCAGGCTGCATTTCAATATTGTGAATATTTGTACCCAAAGGAATATTCTTCATTTGCAATGCATTCCCAACTTCAGGTGCAACGGCGTCTCCGGCAATGATAGCTCCTCCAACCTGTAAGCCCTGCGGAGCAAGTATATACCTCTTTTCACCATCTGCATAATTGAGTAGGGCGATAAAAGCCGTACGATTCGGATCATATTCAATAGAAACAACCGTTGCAGGAATTTCCTTTTTGTTTCTTTTGAAATCGATCATACGGTACATTTTTTTATGACCGCCACCCATATAGCGCATAGCCCTTCTTCCCTGGGCATTCCTTCCACCCGTAGAAGTCGTTTTTTCCAATAGGCTCTTCTCAGGCTCATCGCTTGTTATTTCAGCATATGCATTCCCAATTCTCCAACGCGTTCCTGCTGTAATCGGTTTGTATTTTTTCAGTGCCATATCCTGAATCCGCCAATTGGCGAACGTTTTTAGATTTTTAAATTATTTGCAATATTTGCGGTCTTGCCAACCATTCTTTATTTATAAAACAGCTCCCACTCCTGTTGAGGAGAAGGATCAAATGTTCGCATACAGATCTATATTTTCACCTTCTGCAACAGTTACGTATGCTTTTTTAAAGCCCGGTTTACGGCCTGAAATAAAACCGGCTTTGGTGAATTTCGATTTTGCCTTGCTTGGAACTACTACTGTATTCACGTCTATCACGCTGACACCGTAAAAGTCTTCAATGGCTTTTTTAATTTCCAATTTATTCGCCTTGCGATCTACACGAAAAGCATACGTTCTGCGCTGGTCGGTAAGCTTATTGCTTTTTTCGGTAACGATAGGTCTTACAAGAACTTCAGAGAGCTTCATCTCTTAATAATTTTTTTTCAATTAATAATAATCCAAGGCATAATTAGCGTCAATCCGCCTCCATTTGCCTTAATTCGCGCTAACATCTTTTACATCTTCAACGATCTTCTTCACAGCACTTTCGGTAACAAGAACAACATTTGAATTAACAATGTCGTATGTATTCATATCGTTGAACTGGTATCCCTGTACATTCGGAAGGTTTCTGAATGACCGGTAGAAATTGGTGTTGTCATCACCCGTTAATACCAATATTTTTTTACGATCTGCCTGCAGGCTTTTCAGAATGCCCGTAAAGTCCCTGGTCTTTGGTACTTCCAGTTGAACATCTTCAAGCACCACTAAATTGTTTTCTTTCACCTTGTACGAAAGTGCCGAGCACTTTGCAAGGCCTTTCACTTTATAATTCAGCTTAAAATCGTAATCGCGCGGTTTAGGTCCGAAAATAGTACCACCACCTTTATACAAAGGATTACGCAGGTTTCCTTTACGGGAACCGCCGGTACCTTTTTGGCGATGTAACTTTTTGCTGGATCCTTTTACTTCCATACGGGTTTTTACCTTATGTGTTCCCTGGCGCTGAGCCGCGAGGTATTGCTTAACGGCCAGATAGATCACATGATCATTGGGTTCAATACCAAATATTTCATCTGGCAGGTCTACAGAACGACCGGTCTTCTCCCCTTTTATATTTAAAACATCTACTTGCATGACTTCTGATTGATTCTGATTAATACTTCTGATTTCGCTGATTAATGCTGATTATTTCTGGATTAATACAATAGAACCATTGTGGCCAGGTACCGAACCGCTAACCAGTATATAATTCTTATCAGGGAAAATCTTAATTACTTTCAAGCCTTTCATTTTCACTCTGTCGCCACCCATGCGGCCAGCCATTCGCATACCTTTAAAAACACGGGAAGCATCAGAAGAGTTACCAATTGAACCGGGAGCTCTCTGGCGGTCATGCTGACCATGTGATTGTCCACCTACACCATGCATACCATGACGTTTAACCACACCCTGAAAACCCTTTCCTTTGGTGGTGCCTACTATATTTACTTTTTCGCCTTCGCTGAATATGTCTACTGTAATATTATCGCCCAATGCTTTTTCGAGAGAAAAATCGCGGAATTCCTTTACAAATTTCTTGGCAGGAGTATTTGCTTTTGAGAAGTGATTTCTTGCTGCTGCCGTGGAATGTTTTTCGTTTTTGTCGCCAAATGCTAACTGCACTGCGCTGTAGCCATCTGATTCTGTAGTCTTTACCTGGGTAACTACACAGGGGCCGGCCTCAATGATGGTGCAGGAGGTCTGCTTACCATCGGAACTAAAGATGCTGGTCATCCCGATTTTTTTTCCAATAATTCCCTTCATTGTAGTGGGTTTGTGCCTTCGTAGTTGAAGAGACAGTAATGATGGAATACCACCAGGACTTCAATCCCCGTTTGCCATCGACCTTTTCCGTGGTGAGCGAAGCCGAACCATGTGGGCCGAAATACGCTGTAGGAAGTACCGACAGTAAACTAACCCCGAACGGCTAGTTCATATGTTGCCTTCTTCACTCAATAGAGCAAAGAAGAATTTTTGAATAATCAGCGCTCCTTTCCTTTTTCGATCAGAAAAAGTTGGGAGATGATATAATTGTATAAAAAGAACTTTTTTCCCCTCCCCCTTTCTTAAAGGGGGGTAGAGGATTACGCTTTGATCTCAACATCCACACCACTTGGCAAATCCAGTTTGCTCAATGCATCCACTGTTCTTGAAGAAGACGTGTAGATGTCCAGCAAACGCTTGTGAGTAGCCAGTTGGAACTGCTCACGGCTTTTCTTGTTTACGTGTGGTGAACGCAATACAGTAAAGATCTTTTTGCGGGTAGGTAAGGGAATAGGTCCTGTTACTACGGCGCCAGTGCTACGCACTGTTTTTACGATCTTTTCGGCAGATTTATCTACCAGATTATGATCGTAAGACTGTAATTTGATTCTAATTCTTTGAGACATAAGTCAAAATCCATTTTTTCGAATGGGATGCAAAGGTAAGGGGTTACAGATAACCTGCAAAGATTTGAGGAAGGAATTTTTGTAGATATTCAAAGAAATATATGGAATTCCAAGAGATGGCCACAATTTTAGGAAAATCATACTCAGTAAACTAAGGTGCATATCCCGATATTGGGTGCACAAACCCGGAATTATTAAAAAAGCTCCTGATAAAACAGGAGCTTTGAACTTGTATATTAGCAGTGTTTTTAATCAACTTTCACTTTTCCCTTCACCTTGGTGATCACTTCCTCAGCAATTCCACTTGGTGCAGGAGAGTAATGAGAGAATTCCATGGTTGAAGTGGCGCGGCCGGATGATAGACTTCGCAACTGGGTTACATAACCGAACATTTCACTCAATGGTACTTTGGCTTTGATGACCTGTGCACCTGCACGGCTGTCCATTCCTTCGAGCATACCACGGCGACGATTAAGATCGCCCGTTACATCACCCATGTATAAATCTGGGGTAATCACTTCTACCTTCATGATCGGTTCGAGTAGCACCGGTTTGGCTTTGCGTGCTGCCTCGCGGAACCCGCCTTTTGCACACAATTCAAACGACATCGAGTCAGAATCCACCTGGTGAAAACTACCATCAAAAACGCGCACTTTCATGTTTTCAACCGGGTAACCAGCCAATACCCCGGTACCCATGGAAGTTTCAAAACCTTTCTGGATAGCAGGAATAAATTCACGCGGGATGGAACCTCCGAAAATATCATTGATGAACTGATAATGACCTTTTCCCTCTTTCAGGAATTCTTCATCTGCTGGTCCGAATTCGAAAACAATATCGGCGAATTTACCACGACCACCGGTCTGTTTTTTCAGTATCTCACGGTGTGTGATCGTCGCCTGGAATGCTTCTTTATAAGCTACCATGGGCGCCCCCTGGTTTACTTCCACCTTGAATTCCCTGCGCATTCGGTCTACGATGATCTCGAGGTGTAATTCACCCATTCCACGCAAAATCGTTTGCCCTGTTTCCTCGTCTGTATTTACACGAAGAGTGGGATCTTCCTCCACAAGTTTTGAAATGGCCGTGCCCATTTTGTCTACATCGGCCTGGGCCTTTGGTTCGATGGCGACAGCGATAACCGGTTCCGGAATAAACATATTTTCCAGAACGATCGGATGATCCTCATCGCATAAGGTATCCCCCGTTTTTATTTCTTTAAACCCAACTGCTGCTCCGATATCTCCCGCCTCGATAAAATCAATTGGATTCTGTTTATTGGCAAACATTTTCAAGATCCTGCTGATGCGTTCGTTCTTCCCGCTACGCATATTTTTTACATACGAGCCGGCATCGAGATGGCCGCTATAGCAGCGGAAGAATGCGAGGCGTCCCACGAATGGATCCGTCATGATCTTGAATGCAAGGGCTGCAAAAGGTTCTTTTGGATCCGGTTTGCGCGAAACTTCTTCCCCAGTATCGGGATCTAATCCTACTACTGCACCAACATCCACCGGAGACGGCAAATAACGACAAACTGCATCCAGCGCCGTTTGAACCCCTTTATTTTTGAAAGAAGAACCACACATCATCGGCACAATACTCAGATCGATTGTTGCCTTTCGAACCGCTTCATGCACTTCATCCTGTGTGATCGTATTTGGATCATCAAAAAACTTCTCCATTAATTTATCATCGTATTCTGCAACCGCTTCAATTAACTGACCCCTCCAGTATTCAGCATCTTCCTGCATGTCGGCGGGAACAGGGATTTCATCAAAGGTCATTCCTTCGGTAGCCATATCCCAGATGACACCTTTCATAGTGATCAGGTCAACGACTCCAATAAAATCCTCTTCGGCACCGATCGGCAATTGCAAGGGAACCGCTTTTGCACCCAACATTTCCCTAACCTGTTTAACCACCATTAAGAAATCAGCCCCTGCCCTATCCATCTTGTTCACAAAACCAATGCGGGGTACTTTATAACGGTTGGCCTGCCTCCAAACAGTTTCAGATTGTGGTTCAACGCCATCTACGGCAGAAAACAAAGCGATCAGCCCGTCCAATACACGCATAGAACGTTCTACCTCAACAGTAAAATCCACGTGACCGGGTGTGTCTATAATATTGAAATAATAATTCTTAGTGTCAGCACCGTCTTTCCCTTTAATGGTAGGAAATTTCCATTGACAGCTTACAGCTGCTGAAGTGATAGTAATACCTCTTTCTTTTTCCTGCTCCATCCAGTCGGTGGTGGCCGCACCTTCGTGTACCTCACCTATTTTATGTATCATGCCGGTATATCGTAGTATTCGCTCTGTTGTAGTTGTCTTGCCGGCATCGATATGAGCCGCAATACCAAAATTTCTTTGTAGTCGTAAGTCTGCCATGACTTGTGTTGTTTTCTTTTTAATGATTCAGGAACAAAATATTCCTGAATTTGGGTGTGCAAAGGTAAGTAAATTCCCTGCAAAGTTTTGAATTATTGTTGATCTATTAAACCAGGTTTTTATTATTTGTTTGAGTGATCAGATTTAAAAAACCCAACACCGGAACAATGTTCATAATCAATAAAAAGCCCCGCATTGCTGCAGGGCTATTTAAGATAACATTCAAAATTATTTTATACTCTGAAGTGAGCAAACGCTTTATTTGCTTCCGCCATGCGATGGGTATCTTCTTTCTTCTTGAAAGCACCACCCTCTCCCTTGCTGGCCGCAATCACTTCATTTGCCAGTTTTTCACCCATACTTCTTCCGTTTCTTTCACGGCTATAACGGATCAGCCATTTCATGCTGAGTGAAATTTTTCTGTCGGGGCGAACCTCAGAAGGAATCTGGAAGGTAGCTCCACCAATACGACGGCTTCTAACCTCAACTGCGGGAGTAATATTGGCTAAGGCCCTTTTCCAAACATCATACCCGTTTTCACCGGTCTGCTTGGTAATACGCTCTACAGCATCATAAAAAATATTGAAAGCAGTATTTTTTTTGCCGCCCCACATTAAATTGTTTACAAAGCGGGTTACAAGGGCATCATTGTATTTCGCATCTGGAGCGGGAGCAATTTTCTTTGCTTTTGTTTTCCTCATAGTAAAGCTGATTTTTGGATAGAACAAGTGATTGAACTATCCCAACGCTGATTTATTTACTTTTTTGCTTTTTCTTTTTTAGTTCCGTATTTAGAACGGCTCTTCTTACGGTCTTTTACACCTGCAGTATCAAGGCTTCCCCTCACAATATGATACCGCACACCAGGAAGATCTTTCACACGACCACCTCTAACCAATACGATTGAGTGTTCCTGCAGGTTATGTCCTTCACCGGGAATATAGGCGATCACCTCAATTTTATTTGTTAAACGCACCTTAGCCACCTTACGCAGTGCTGAGTTCGGTTTCTTCGGTGTGGTGGTATATACACGGGTGCATACTCCTCTTCTGAACGGACACGCATCCAAAGCTCTGGACTTACTTTTCGCTTTGATAATCTCTCTTCCTTTTCGAACCAATTGTTGAATTGTAGGCATTTTGACCTTTTAAATTTTGGGAGGGCAAAGGTAATTTTCATCGGGCAAATAACAAAATAAAAAATCGCCGGTTTCCCTATTGTGTACCAGGAACCGGGGATTCTTTGCGTTTGGCTGCCTTATACTTTGTACATCCAGCCGTGCTTGTCGATCACTTTGCTTTGGCGGATATCGTTTAATCTTTTTTTCAATTCGGGTGCTGCTTCCCACTTGCTCACATCAAAATTCATTACAAAATCTTTATATCGCAGTTCTTTGATCAGGGATATGGTTGCCGCGGTTCCAGTGCCGAATACCTCGTTTAAAGATCCTGCCTGATACGCTTCAACCAATTCGTCGATACTGATTTTCCGCTCTTCCACCTTGTAACCCATCTCCTCCAATAAGGTCACGGCACTTTCCCTGGTAACGCCGGCCAGAATTGTTCCCTGAGTCAGATCGGGCGTAATTGCCTTGTCGCCTATAATAAAGAAAACATTCATGGTACCAATTTCCTGAACATATTTATGCTCAAGCGCGTCTGTCCAAAGCACCTGGTCATATCCTTTTTTCTTTGCTTCAGCAGTAACCAGCATGCTGGCCCCATAGTTTCCCGCAGCCTTGGCATAACCAATCCCGCCGGGTGCTGCCCTTGAATAATGCTCTTCGACATAAATCCGCATGGGCGCCACGTAATACGGACCTGTAGGACTTAAAATGATCATGAATTTATACGTGTCGGAAGGTCTGACGCCGATCAGTTCATCAGATGAAAACATGAAAGGACGTATATACAGGGAATGGTCATCCTTTTCAGGGATCCAGTTTTTATCTAGGTCAATTAACTGACGCATACCCTCCACAAATAACTCCCTGGGCACTGTCGGCATCTGCATACGTTCCGCTGAAAGATTGAACCGTTTGTAGTTATCCACAGGGCGAAAGATAAATGGATTTCCTTCTTTGTCTTTATACGCTTTAATGCCTTCAAAAATTGCCTGACCGTAATGCAAGGCGGCTACGGAAGGGCTTAATAACAGGGGTTGGTAGGGCTTAATTTCAATATTTTTCCATTCGCCGTTTTCATAATCAGCTTCAAGCATATGATCGGTGAAATATTTGCCGAAAGGTATATTTTCCAGGGGGATATCGTGCAATTTGCTACGCTCAACTCTTGTAACCGGAATGCCATAAGCCGCGATCATAATAGATTATTTTTGTTATTACAAAGAAACGAACAAACTTCGGCCTTGCAAAAAATCGGCATAAATTTTACTAACACGTGTTAGTGTTCAGTACAAATAATTTACTTACTCCCTCATGTCACTAGAAAACTTGATCCTTCCAGATATTTTGATTGCTGAGCTTTATAAAAATGTATTCGTGGTTAATGACGGAATACCCTCTCAAAAACGGGAAGAAGCCGTGACCGGTCCTGCAGCGGATAAGATCAAGTTTCTTGGTAACAATTTGAAAAAAATAGCCATTGTAGTTAATCATTCTTCGGATGTATTCCTGCCCGAAAGACACCTGGAGTTTCTTACCAAAATACTGGTCGCCTGCAAACTCAATATAGGCGATGTGGCAATTGTCAATGAAGGATATAAATTTGTGGATATCCAAACGCTTAAACAACAATTGAAGTGTAACTACATTATACTTTTCGGTATTGATCTCACAGAAATAAAATTACCCCTGAATTTTCCCTATTTTAAAATACAGACCTATGCAGATTCAACATATCTCTCCGTACCGTCTCTTGATCAACTTAACAATGATATAGAGGAAGGAAAGCTATTGAAAACAAAATTGTGGACCTGCCTGAAAACCCTTTTTGATGTAAGTAGCACCATATAACAGCCAATCCGTACGATGACTCAACTCATTTTTGCCAGTAACAATCCGCATAAAGTGGAAGAGATTCAATCGGCCATCGGAAATATGGTGGATATAGTCAGTTTAAAACAAGCAGGGATGGAGATCGAGATTCCGGAACCCCATGATACCCTGGAAGCCAATGCATCCGAAAAATCACAAACGATTTATAAGCTTACCAACGAAAATTGTTTTAGTGAAGATACCGGGCTGGAAGTATATGCATTAAACGGCGAACCCGGGGTCAAAACTGCCCGATATGCAGGAGACACGGTCGATACAGGCAAAAATATTGAAAAGCTTTTGGGCAATCTTGGGGGTATTGGCGATAGAAGGGCCAGGTTCCGTACGGTGATCTCTCTGATATATGAAGGAAAAGAGTATTTATTTGAAGGTATCTGCGAAGGACAAATCATTGATCATAAAAGGGGTTCAAAGGGTTTTGGCTATGACCCTGTTTTTATGCCTTCGGGAAGTAAACGTACTTTCGCTGAGATGGATACGGTTGAAAAAAACGTATTCAGTCACCGGAAAAAAGCTGCCGACAGGCTGGTTTTATTTTTGCAGGAATACATCATTTAGTGCCAGAATTAATTAAAACTCATTACTTTTTTAAAAAATTGCAGCAGAAAAGCAACCATAGTATTTCAGAATCCGACTTGATAGCAGGATGTATTGACGGAGACAGGCAGATGCAGGAAGAGTTGTACGGACGATTTGCTCCTAAAATGTATGCTGTTTGCATGCGTTACGCGGATAATTCCAACGATGCGCAGGATCTCTTGCAGGAAGGATTTATTAAAGTTTATAAGAATTTACACAGATTCAGGGCAGAAGGTTCGTTTGAAGGATGGATAAGAAGGGTTTTTATCAACTCATCGATCGAACATTTACGAAGAAAAAAGATGAATCTGGCCACCGTTAGCGAAAAGGAAGAAAATACAATAGAAAATACCGATATTTCGGCTTTGGATAATCTTGCAGAAAGGGATATCATTAACCTGATCCAGGATTTATCGCCTGGTTACCGAACCGTTTTTAATCTGTATGTGATAGAGGGATATTCGCATAAGGAAATCGGCGATCAGTTAGGCATCAGTGAAGGCACAAGTAAATCACAATTGGCAAGAGCAAAAGCTATATTGCAAAAAAAAGTAACTCAATATCTGAGCGACACAAAGAAATCCTATACCCGTTAATATGTCCGGCAATTGGCAACATAGAATTCTTCATTCCGACATCCCTCCTCCCCCGGATGCCTGGAGCAAAATTGCTGATCACTTAGAAGAAGAGTACAAAGTTGGAGATATTATGATTTCTCAAAAAATGCTTGATTTTGAGATCAGTCCTCCTCCATTTTTTTTTGACAATGTGTTATCGGCTCTAAATGCGGAGAAGCACGCCTCCCGTCCTGCCAGGATGATCAATTTTCCCGTCAGGCGTATCGCCATTGCAGCCGTAACAATTGGTTTAATTGTTATGACATTGGTATATTTTCTGGGACCGGGAATTTCCTCAACGACAAAAAATTCAACGGCAAAACTGACTCCGTCTTTGCCGGCTGCAAATACTGTTCCTCCATCAGCCACTGATAAAGCGGGCAACAATAAGCCAACCCCGGTTATATTGGATCCTTCTCTTGCTTCCTTATCGCCCAATCCGATTAAAAGGCTTGTTCAACCGAGCTATCGTAATACGCGAAATGGCAGAAATGTAAGGCACAAGAGCCTGAATCCTGTACTTGCAGCCAATGCTAGTAGTTCCATATCTGTAACTGCTCCACCGATATATGATGACAATGGAAATATCATTATGGACGAAAGCCTGGTAAGCGCTCCTGATGAAAATTATATCATTGTTACGAGTCCAAATGGGGAACAGACAAAAATCTCCCGAAAATTTCTCAAGATGCTCACAGCATTAAACCGGGGAAAGGATAACAGCTATCTGAATGCAGAAAACTTTCAGTGGAAAATGCGGTTTGAAGAATGGAGAAGCAAATTATTACAGCAAGCTTCTTATATTCCCACAGCAAATAATTTTCTTGATATTATGGATTTGAAAGAAATGCTTCAGGATCAGGAAAATTAGTTCTTCAGAATTATTTTACTTATCCCTTATGGCGAGAATCAGAATCGACCTTCCCCAACAATTTCTTTTTTCAACCTCAATAGCTGTTCGTATTACTGACCTGAATTATGGTGGTCATGTTGGAAATGATACTGTGCTTTCAATAATTCATGAGGCCCGGGTTCAATTCCTGCAATCTCATGGCTACAAAGAGTTAAATCTGGAAGGTGTTGGGCTTATTATGAGTGATGTTGCCATTGAATTCAAATCAGAATTATTTTATGGCGACAGGGTGGAAGCATATGTTACCACGAATGATTTTAGAAGTGTTTCTTTTGATCTTTATTATAAGCTGCAGAAAGAAGTGGGGGGACGAATTGTCCTTGTCGCCATTGCTAAAACAGGTATGGTCTGTTACAATTATCAGCAAAAGAAAATTGTTGCGGTTCCGGCGGGGGTGAAATTAAAATTAGGGGCATCATGACTCATTCGTAAACCTTTGACTGTACAATTAAGGGTTCACGAACAACATGAAGGAATACACAAAGAATAGAAGGAAAATCTTAAAAAATACTTACAAATCCAAAGCTGTAGTCCATATTCTCCAGCTTTCTTCTGCCTGCAGTATCAGCATTTCCTGCCCGTTTTTTATGACGGCTCCTCCCGCTTCTCCTTTCTGCAAAAACATTGTTTTTGCCGGATTATAAATAAGATCAAACAGGTAGTGCCGGGAACCGAGAACATCATAGTTAATAGGTGGGTATTCATGAATGTTCGGGTACATTCCCACCGGTGTAGAATTCACGATAATGGTATGCGAATTGATCAATGAATCGCTCAGATCCCCAAATAATATTTTTTGTTGGGTTGATTCACCTTTTCTCACCACGTATAAGTATTCGATACCAATCTTTTCGAAAACATAGGCTACAGCCTTTGCAGCACCACCCTCTCCCAGTATCAATGCCTTTGAATGATATGGCCTGAGATCTTTTAACAATGATATTTCAAATCCAATTACATCGGTGTTGTATCCGGTAAAACTCTCACCGTTTATTTTTACACAATTGCATGCACCAATTGCTTTTACAATTTCGGTGCTACCTGTGAGGTAGGGTAAGATCTTTTCTTTAAAGGGAATGGTAACATTGAGCCCCCTTAAATCGCGATTGCCGGCAATCAGCTCACGTAATTGCCCGATATTTTCAAGAGGAAAATTTTGATATACACAATCCGTAATTCCTTCCTCCCTGAATTTGTTGGCAAAAAAATTTTCAGAAAAAGAATGGCTTAATGGATATCCTATCAAGCCGTACTTTTTCATGAACTTACCTGTTTATCAAGAAACAAAAAGAAAGTATCACCACGTAAACCGATACGCATCGTTTCTAAAGGCAGTACCTCACCGGGGGCAATATTTCCCAGATTGACATTGCAGCCCACCAGCTCAATAAAATATAACTGCTGTGGTTTTTGAGGAGCTTCCCAAATAATTTTTTCTTCTGGAATTTGTGTGAGGATCTCTTGCACAAGCCCTTCTCTTACCTCGCCGCTTCCCCGGTATATACCTACATTACCGGCTTCTCTGGCTTCCGCGATCACGTAAGAAGAACCTGCATTCAGCTCTGAACGCATTAACTCTATCCATTTATAAGGAGGAATGATATGTGCAGCATCCTTGCTTCCCACTTCACTTAACACGATCCCATGTTTTGTAAGCTTTTCGATGTAACCGCATTTTTCGGAGTGTGTGATATTGATTGAACCGTCGCTCACTTCCATATAACTAACTCCGAATTCCTTGCATATAGCAATATAATCGTCAAACTGGTCGCGGATAAGAAAGGCTTCAAACAAAGTGCCGCCAAAGTAAATGGGCATATTATAGGATTTGTACACTTCAATTTTTTCTTTCAGGTTAGGAGTGACGAAAGAAGTGCCGAAGCCGAGTTTAACAATGTCAACATGAGGATGAGCAACACTTAAGAAATTTTGCGCTTCCTGGGTACTCATCCCTTTATCCATTACCATTGTGATTCCGTGCGCCCTGGGCTTTGAATGTCTCTCGGGTATTTGGGTCAGGTTAAAATTCATTCTATTATTTTTTGGTTGCATTTTCAAACCGGCGCAAAAATAGGGAACAAAAGCTTAGGATTACAATAGCAGGAGAAGAGACTAGATTGATCTGTTTCTTTTAAATCTTGCAATCACATCTACTACCTGCGGATGCTGGAGAATTGCCGGATTTAAATCAACCATTTTTTTCAGCAATTTAGGAGATTTGATCATTGCTTTTTCCAGGTGCAACAGTCCTTCTTTTGATTTGCCCAGGGCAAAATAAATGACGCTCAAATAAAAAATGAATAGCGGTTTGTTTTCAGTATGCTGCATGGCCGCCTGAACCTGTTCAAGGGCCTCATCATAGTACGCTCCATTGTACAAACATCGTATCAGTGCTTCCCAGCTGGAGATATTTTTAGGTCTTTGCCTCACAACTGTTGAAAAATACTGAATAGCTTCTTTGTATTCGCCCAATTGCATTTTGCATTCGCCCATGGCTAAATTGTATTCAGGTTGAAGGCGATGGATCTGAAGGGCCGTTTCCAATTGTTTTACAGCGGTTACCCACTGCCCTTCATTGATGTATGTACAAGCAATTTTATAATAAAGTTTACTGTCTTCCTGATTCAGATGAGATGCTTTTCTATAATAAAATCTTGCCTGTGCGTAGTTTTTAAGCCTGTCGTAACAATGACCAATAGCCTCATAAATCACATCTTCAGGTCTCGACAATTCCAATACCCTTTCAAGTACTTCAATAGCGTCTTTATATTTACGCAGGCGTATATACGCATCACCCATATTCCTGTATGCGTAATCGAACTTTTCATCAATGGCAATCGCGTATTTATAAGCGTCGATTGATTTCTCATATAATTTCAACCCCTGGTAGGCGGCTGCCAAATTGAACCATGCCAGTTCACAATAAGGAAAATCATCTATGATCTGCTGATGCAGGCGGATACTTTCTTCATTACGTCCTGTGAAATCGGTCCAGAAGCAGATCTTGTAAAGAGCTTCCTCATTGGTGGGCTCTTGTTCAAGGATAAGTTTGAGGCAGTCAAATATCTTATCAAACTCCTCATAATCATCGTACACATCTGCCAACTCGAACAACATTTCGATCCTTTCGGGCCCATCAAATAATTGAAGGGCATTTTGCAATAATTCCACCGCCTTTTCCTGTTGATCCAGGGCCAGGAAGGCATCGGTTTTCAAAATGTAGAGATTTATATCATTGCTGTCAAGCAATTCAGCGTGGTCAAGAATGTTTAAGGCTTCCTGGTACCTTCTTGTTGCTATAAGAAGATCTGCTTTTTTTACATGGAGCATGGCTGAATAAGGATAGCGTTCAATCCCAAGTTCTATTGCCTCCAAAGCTTGTACAAGGTCTTCAGCATCATCAAAATGATCTACAATTTTTTCAAAAGCATCCTCATCAAGAAAAGAATGGCTGCGACCCGCCTTAAGATTTTGAAATTGCTTAAGTAATTCCCGAATTTCCTCTTTATCCTGACTGTATGGATTTTCTTTCATTTAGACAGAAGGTTTATGTAAAATAGGCCATTCAAAAGATTTGAACAACTTTTTTTAGACGCAGAATAGGCGCGCAAAAAATAAAACCAGGTATTTTTGTGGAATAAGAAACCATTTGCATCAATAATTCGTTAATGAATAACTAAACTTTTATATAGACGGTTAAAAAGTTCCCAAAAAAAAGCGATATTTTTGTTCAATATGCAGGCAAACTCTACTCTAAATCTTAACCACATGCTAAAAAAATCACTCATTATCGGCTTTGCGATGGTAGGTACCGTGGTTCTTGCTTTGGCAAGTAGCGGCGGGGGTGGCAATAAGAAGAAACAGAGTCTTGCTGCTGCAAAACAAGGATTTACACCTCTAAAATCCTCCTACGGTCTTACTTTAAAAGCAGGTCCCAACTATACCGGTAGTCATGTTAATAGTAGCCAGCGAAAGAATATATTGTCTTATAACACGCTTGTTACCTATCAAAAGGGAAATACCATTTTCATCTTACCGTATAAGTATAAGTTGAATACTTCCAGACTTAGCTCAAAGAACAATCTGAATGTGCTGGATTTGAAAATAAACTTTAGGAAATAACCTGCTTACAAACCTGTTTTCTTACTTTCATCATAGGTCATCTCACGATATCCCCCTTTGGGAACATCAAACTTTGACGCTGGTACAGGATTGAGATTTATTTTTGAAACAGTATACTTTATTTTCAATTTACCCTGAGTTAATTCATATTCAAGAGGCAATCCATTTAGATTTTTGAACTGGTAGTCATAATCCTTATTCTCAGGGATGATATCCGTTGTATAATAAACCGAAAAAGTTGATCCATCACTCAAAGTTGCCTCGGCCTTCATACAGTTGTATCCTGCAATCGTTTTGGTTTCTTTTGTATTTGTAAAACTGATCCCCTGGTACTTTTTATTTTTTTCGAGCCAGTTTTCGGGAGACATTCTGATGAGCAATTTCTGTCCGCTTACTTCACGTAAAACAACAGCAGATCCTGTTTTTGAGTCGTGAATAGTGGTTGAGGAAAATAATGCACTCGAAAGCTCAGAACGGCTTAAATTTCCTTTGAGATAGATCGTAGTGGTGGCCCCGTCAAATGCGTCGGCCATTTTAGGTTCTGCACTTCCCGTTGTGATAGTTGCATCGTAAACCAAAGTAAGCTCGGCTACTTTCTTTTGACTCCATCCTAAAAAAGTAAGAAAAAAACAGAGAACTATTGTAATAAATTTTTTCATTGATTAGGGGTAATAGTTACTTTAAAAAGACGTGGTAATGCCATTGACCGTTGTCTAAAAATAGTAAACAACCATCATACCCCCTATAGCGAACAAGGATTTAACGTATCAAAATGCTAAGAAACAGCTACTTGTTGCGCTGGGGCTTGTTTTTGGTATCCTGCAGCTTTTTCTGAGATTCCTGCATCTGCTCAAACCGCTCCTGCCATTTAGGTTTGGTTTTTGGTTTTTTACGATTCAGTTCGATCTTTGACAGTATTTTATCATGATCTATAATATAATTCTGAATAACCCACTGCATGATAAGTGTGATAACATTGGAAACCGTATAATACCATGTTAACGCAGATGGGAGCCGATTAAAGATGAATAATAAAATGAAAGGAAAAATATACGGCATATACTTCAACGCAGGATTGTTTTGGTCCGGCGTCATATTCATATTATAAATCGAGATCAGGAAACTGGTACTTACCGCTAACAATGTAAACAGGCTCAAATGACTTCCCAAGCCCCATACATGAAATGGGAATTTGAGAATGACATCATAGGTTGATAGATCGCCTGCCCATAAAAAACTTTCACCCCGAAGTGCAATATTCGAGTTAAAGAAACTGTACAAGGCAAAGAAAATAGGAATTTGTAATAGGGCGGGAATACATCCACCTAACGGATTGACGCCAGCTTCGCGGAACAATTTCATTTGCTCAATACCAACCTGTTGCTGGTCGTTCCCCAATCGTTTCTTCATGATCTCGATCTCAGGCTTCAATGCCTTCATCTTGGCACCACTGAGATAACTTTTATAGATGAGAGGAGAGGTTAATAAACGGATGAATATGGTCAGGAATGCAATCACCAATCCATAGCTGGCAACGAAATTCTTAAAAAAATCAAACACCGGCATTACGATGAATTTGTTGATTGGGCGCACGAACGCATAGAAATCGCGACCAAGATTCACGATCTTATCCATGTCGGGCGCCTGTTTCTTCAGTATGCGATAGTCATTCGGCCCGTAGTACAGTTGCATTGGAATCGCTGCCACAGTGCCAATGGGAATTTTTGCCTGCAGGGAAGCGGTTGTTTTGGCAATAATGGCGGATGAATCTTCTGTTTCCTTCACCCAGCTTACATCACCTGAATTGAAATTATTTTTAGCGATCAATGTTGTATTGAAGAATTGCTGGGCGATGCTTATCCATTGAACAGGTTTTTCGAATTTTTTTTCTGTACGCGACAGGATATAATCAAAGTCGGCATCTTCATAAAAACAGATATTCGTTTGTTGCCTTTCATAAACAACATCCTTCTCCTGACCCATCGGTTGCGACTGCCATACCAGATTGAAATTACCCTGGGTGAGTAATTTATCAGCGCCATTCATTTGAACATTCCAGTCGACCAGGTAATCATTAGGCCGCAGGGTGTACTGGTGTATAATTTCTTCACCGCCAGGTCCATTAAGCTTGTAGGTTAATACCGAACTATTGTCGGAACTTTTAACAATCGTTGCCGGTGAGAAAAACAATTCGCTGATCTGTGCTGCCTGATTAGGAGCTATATTGATGCTGTACGAGATTTTATCATAGGCAGTACCACTCAACACGACCGGCTTTCCATTTTTAGCAGAATTATACTTTTTTAATTCCACAGATTTAACCTGTCCGCCTTTGTTGCTAAATGTGATCTTTAATACTTCATTCTCAACCACAGACAATTGCTCTGTTCCGAAATTTGCTTTTTTGAGGCCTGCGGTATCAACAACAATCTGTTTTGAAGTAGTGTCATTTATAAAGGCTATGGAATCAGTTGTTTTTTTTATAAGTGCCAGTGAATCCTGCTGTTTTTTCTTTTGCTGTTGTAAATCCTGGCTGCTTTTTGTGGAGAGAAATAAGTACAAGAATAATAGAGCAGCCAATAGAACAAAGCCTATTACCGTATTGCGATCCATACTTTGCATTCATGAAATTTTAAGGAGGTGCAAAGATAGGGGTTTGAAGACTGGTAATGGTACCGTTTACTTCAATGGCCATTAAATCATCTCGCCTTGTAACAAGGGAGTCCTGGCAGAACTTTTAAGCTCGGCGTATTCTTTTGCAGCTTTTATAAAATGTACGAAAATCGGTTGCGGATTCTCCACGGTGCTTTTCAATTCAGGGTGGTATTGCACTCCGATAAAAAACGGATGGGATGGAATTTCAATGATTTCGACCAGATCACTTTCCGGATTCTTACCGCTGGCGATCATACCTGCCTCTTCAAATCTGGTAAGGTATTTATTATTGAATTCCCAGCGATGTCTGTGCCGCTCCGAAATCACTTCAGTACCGTATATTTCGGAAGCCAGCGAATTGCTCTTCAGGGCACACGCATAACTACCCAATCGCATTGTACCCCCTTTCGCCGTGATGGTCTTCTGCTCTTCCATCAGGTCAATGACCGGATCATTTGTATTCGGATCCATTTCCGTGGAGTGAGCTCCTTTCAGCGATAACACATTTTGAGCAAATTCAATGACTGCCATTTGCATACCCAGGCAAATCCCAAAGAAAGGAAGATTGTGTTCGCGGGCATATCTTACTGCAATGATCTTTCCTTCAACGCCTCTGTGTCCAAAGCCGGGAGCCACAAGTAGCCCATCCAGATTGGAAAGTTTTTCAGAAACATTTTCGTCGGTAATAAATTCACTATGCACATTTACAACCTGTACTTTACATTCATTCATAGCCCCGGCATGTACAAAAGCTTCCAGAATTGATTTATAGGCGTCCTGCAACTCAATATATTTTCCAATCAACCCAATTGTTACTTTATGTTTAGGGTATTTAAGCTTATCTAGGAACTCTTTCCACTTGTTCAGTTCAGGCTCTTTATACTGCGTTATATTCATTTTTTTCAAACAGATCAAATCTAACTTTTCACGCATCATTGCCAATGGCACCTCATAAATGGTTGGTGCATCTGCCGCTTCAATAACTGCTTCCTGTTTTACGTTGCAGAATAAGGCAATTTTGCGGCGAATATCTACAGAAAGCGATTCTTCTGTTCTACAAACCAGTATATCCGGATGTACTCCTTCCTGGCTCAGCATTTTAACGCTATGCTGGGTGGGTTTTGTTTTCAGCTCTTTGGCGGCCTTTAAATATGGTATAAGAGTAAGGTGTACAACCACCGTATCCTCTTCCGGTAACTCCCACTGCAACTGCCTTAATGCTTCGATGAAGGGAAGGCTTTCAATATCACCCACAGTACCGCCGATTTCAGTAATGATGATGTCAAATTCGTTATTCTGCCCGAGTAACACCATTCTTCTTTTGATCTCGTCGGTAATATGCGGTACAACCTGAACCGTTTTTCCCAGGTATGCGCCTTCGCGTTCTTTGTTGATAACCGTTTGATAAATGCGCCCGGTAGTAACATTATTGGCCTGCGACGTGAAAATATTCAGGAAACGCTCATAATGACCCAGGTCCAGATCGGTCTCGGCTCCGTCCTCAGTTACAAAACATTCACCATGCTCGTAGGGATTCAGAGTTCCCGGATCTACGTTGATATACGGATCGAATTTCTGAATAGTTACACGCAAACCTCTGGCTTGCAACAACTTTGCAAGCGATGCCGCGATGATTCCCTTTCCCAAAGAAGACGTAACACCCCCGGTAACAAAAATGTATTTGGCCATGATTATGGTTAATTAATTTTTTTTAATTCAGTAATTAATAAGGGGAAAATATTTCGACAATACCGGTCAGCACTTTCAGGTTCATGAGCAGAATAACTATCAAGCTCTACACCTCCCTTATGACCAGCAGAAATGATAAATATTCCAGAAGGTCATACAAAACTAACCTTAATTTTCTGCCTGATAAAATCGGATAATGAGGATGTGGAAAAAATACAGTTAACCTGTTCTTTTTTAATAGACCAATGATGAGGTATATATCGCTTAAAAGTTTTATAACAAAACTTTTAACTAGCGAACATTAGTTGCGCCTGACCAAGGAACTACTTGGTACTGGTTAGTACAAAATGGGTGGTTGGCTGAAGGGTGACCGGATTTGGCTCATTAATATTGCGAACAATTTTATCGCTCGCAGGCGGGTTGCTTTTCAGGGAATGAAATAATATGATCGCTGCTATTTCAAGCACTAAGATAAGTCGGCTAATAGTTTCGTTCTTCATAGTTGATTGATCTCTTATGCGTGTCAATAAATAAGCAAATACACTTATCATTGGAAGCATCGTAAGAACGCCAAAGGAAATATATTATTTTGACTTTACGAAATATCTGTTTTATGACTTTCAGACTTTGAATATCATTCCAGCCTAATCGGGCTTAATTATCCCTCGGTTAATTAATCAAAAGATAATAAGGCGGTACCAGATGCCGCTGCTATGACTAAGGCATTTAAAGTTAGCGATGCGAATCAGGACCAACCCGCTTGCACTGCTATTGCTAACACAAATGGAAAATCTATTAATCTTTGGCTATTCTTTCATAACTGGCAACAAGTCCTTTAATGAGTGATGAACTAAAACCCTGGTGTTCCATTTCATTCAAGCCGGCTATGGTGCAGCCTTTCGGTGTAGTCACTTTGTCGATTTCGTGTTCGGGATGCGTGCCTTTCTGCAATAGCAATTCAGCCGCGCCTTTCACGGTTTGGGCCGCGATCAGGCTGGCTGTTAATGCATCGAACCCAATTTCAATACCTCCCTGAATATTGGCGCGGATATACCGCATGGCATATGCTGTACCGCAGGCGCCGAGAACAGTAGCGGCATCCATCAGCTTCTCATCAATTTTCACCACCCTTCCCAATGTTGAAAAAAGATCATTCACATATTTAATATGAACAGCCCCTGTTTTGTTGTAACTCATGCAAGTCATACTCTCCTGTATGGCAATGGCTGTATTTGGCATCGCCCTGAATACCGGAAGATCTTTTTCAACCACTTCTTCAATGTCTTTGATCAACACACCGGTTACAACAGAAACGATGATATGCTTGCGCGAGAGGTCATTTTTTATTCCTTCTAGTACCTCTCTAACCTGAAATGGTTTTACGGATAATATTATCAGTTCGCTGCTGCGCACGGCATCATTGTTATTATCGCTCACCGCTACTCCCTTTGCTTTTAAATCCTTTAAGGTGGATGGAACTCTTTTGGTGATAATTATATCGGCCGGCTTGGAAAATTTACTTTTCAACAATCCTTCCGCGATAGCAGTGCCCAGGTTTCCGCCGCCTATAATGGCGATCTTTTTGCTCATACAATAATGATTTTCTGATATAAAACTAACGACTAACGGGAAACATCTTTCTTTTTTTTCAGAGACAGGGATGATTGATATTGCGTGAGGGTATGCATAAAGAAATAATCAGTAATATTTTTTTACGCCCAGATAATTTCGCACATAGTCATCAATACCATTTTCCAAAGAATAAAATGCCTCCTGATATCCGGCAGTTTTTAATTTGTTCATATTGGCTTCGGTGAAGTACTGGTATTTATCGCGGATATCTGCCGGCATATCAATATAGACGATATTGGGTGAGAGATCAAGTGCCGCGAATGTTGATTTCACCAGATCTTCAAAGCTCCTTGCTTTACCGGTACCAAGATTATAAATCCCGCTTTCTACCGTGGCATTTTTATTTACTGATAAATCGTATCGCTGCCTGCTTCCGGGATAAGTTGGTCCACCGCTATTCTTTGTGATACTGTTTTCCATCAACCAATAACTCACCTTCAGTATGTCTTTCACATAAATAAAATCGCGCAATTGCTTTCCATCTTCAAAATCCGGGCGATGGGACTTGAAGAGTTTTACCAATCCATCTTTTTTTATCTGGTTGAAAGAATGAAAAATGACGCTGGCCATTCTGCCTTTGTGATTTTCATTGGGTCCATAGACATTAAAAAATTTCAACCCATACCATGCCGGCGGATGATTGTCCTGGTGTAAAACCCATTTATCAAATTCATTTTTCGACTCTCCATACGGATTTAGGGGCTTAAGATTTGGAATTAGTTCGTGGCTATCGTTGTAGCCTGATTCACCGCTTCCATAGGTGGCGGCCGATGAGGCGTAAACCAAAGGGATGGCGTGAATGGTGCAATAGTTCCATATTTTTTTTGAATACTCTACGTTCAGACGTTGATGAACTTTGTAATCAAATTCGGTAGTATCGGTTCTTGCGCCAATATGAAAAACAAAATCGATCGACGACTTGTCGCCGAAAATTTTTTCGAAAAAAACTTCTCTTTCAATTTTTTCCTTGTAACCCTTTCCGGTGAGATTGGAGGATTTATCGTCTCTCGAAAAATCATCTACCAGAATCAGGTTGGTAAAACCATGATCATTCAGGTAACTAACCAAACAACTACCGATAAAGCCTGCTGCCCCGGTTACAACGATGGTACTATTTTTATTCATGGTAAATTTCTAATAGGCCATTGACAAAATCGCGAATTGCCAAACTACAATGCACTCAAAGCATGCTCGCTTTCATGGCCGGCCAATAAATTTTCGATGGCCGTATCATACTTTTCTTTCCAGTAAGAAGTATTTCCCCAATCCATACCGTCCACCTGCACAGATGCGTTGGTTACGAAACCCAATTCTTCATACGGATGAGTTCCCAGTATCCTCTTGAACATATCTATCTTATCGGGTTCAACACTCACCACTATCCTGCTTTGAGATTCTCCAAACCAATATGCATCCTTTCGAATATCGCTATCGTTCGCAACCACATCAAACCCAAGATTATTGACAAACGAAGATTCGATCAGCGTAATGAACAACCCTCCTTCGCTTACATCGTGTGCAGAAACGACCAATTTTTTACGAATCAACTCAGCCACTTTCTGTTGTAACCGGTATTCTTCTTCCAGGTCGAAACTCGGTACAGGGCTGTACTTAATTTCATGCATCTTGTGTAGATATTCAGATGAATTAATATCATCATTGCTCCTGCCTATCAGAAAAATAATATCCGATTCGTTCTTAAAACCCATAGTCATCTTTTCGTTGATATCTTCAAGCAGGCCAACCATTCCTATAGTTGGTGTGGGGTATACAGCGCCGTCAGGACCCTGGTTATAAAAACTAACATTTCCACCTGTTACCGGTGTATTGAATTTCCGACATGCTTCGCCCATTCCCTTTATGGCATGAACAAACTGGTAATACACTTCTGGATTATATGGATTTCCAAAATTCAGGCAATTGGTAATTCCCAGGGGTTCTCCGCCGCTGCAGACGATATTCCTGGCTGCTTCAGACACAGCGATCATCGCACCTTTGTATGGATCGGCATATACATACCTGCTATTGCAATCGGTGGTTAATGCCAACGCTTTTTTTGTCGGTTTCGCCAATGTAATGGCAGCATCACTGGGTTGATTGGTGGAAGTGTTGGAGGCGCCAACCATGCTGTCGTATTGTACATATACCCACCGCTTGGAAGCAATATTCGGAATACAAATAATTTGTTCGGCAACGTTTTTCAGATCGTCAGGAACTGCTATATCAGCAGGATTGAACTTTTTAATTTCTTTTAAATACGCAGGCTCAGAAATTTCTCTGTCATATTGCGGAGCTCCTCCGCCCAAAACAAGATCATAGGCTGGTAATTCTGCCTCCAACTCTCCACTCATATAGAAACGCAACATACCATCCTCCGTAACCTCTCCTATTTCTGCACATGGCAAGTCCCATTTTTCGAACACTTTTATTACATCCTCCTCTTTACCTTTTTCCACTACCATCAGCATTCTTTCCTGGCTTTCGCTTAACAGTAGTTCCCACGCTTTCATATTTTTCTGACGTGTTGGAACTTTATCGAGGTCTATCCGCATCCCTACCTCACCCTTTGCACTCATTTCAGATGTTGAACATATAATTCCCGCTGCACCCATATCCTGCATACCAACGACGGCGCCTGTTTTGATCACTTCCAGACAGGCTTCCAGCAATTTTTTTTCCTGGAAGGGATCGCCTACCTGTACGGCGGGTAATTCTTCAGTACTTTCTTCCGTAATATTGGCCGAAGCAAACGATGCACCGCCGATGCCATCCTTGCCAGTTGCACTGCCCACGAAGAAAACGGGGTTACCAATTCCCTTTGCAGTGGCGGATATGGTTGTTCCGGCCTTCAATACACCCACACTCATCGCATTCACCAGCGGGTTAGTATGATAGCAATCTTCAAAATAGATCTCTCCACCCACGGTTGGTACTCCGAAACAATTTCCGTAATGGCCTATGCCGTGTACAATGCCTGCCAGCAAATGTTGCGTTTTAGGTTCATTGAGATTACCAAACCGTAACGAATTCAGCGCGGCAATAGGCCTTGCACCCATGGTAAAAATGTCGCGGTGAATACCCCCTACCCCGGTTGCAGCACCCTGGAATGGTTCAATGGCAGACGGATGATTATGACTCTCGATCTTAAAAACTACTCCATAGCCATCGCCAATATCCATTAACCCCGCATTTTCTTCACCAGCTTTCACAAGCATTTTTTTTCCATCCCTTGGCAATGTCTTCAGCCATTTTATGGAGTTCTTATAACTGCAATGTTCACTCCACATGCCGCTAAAGGCACATAGTTCATTGAAGTTGGGAGTTCTGCCTAATTTTTGTTTAATGAGTTCGAATTCTTCCGGAGTGATGCGAAGTTGCCCGGCCGTTTGTACTGTTACTTCCATATAATCTTTCAAAAAGCGAAATTACGAACCACTGTCTAATCTTATTTATAAATTTATCCATACCAATTATCAGAATGTTGATAGCTTTTGTACATAACCGAAAAGCATTTCTGCCTGCATTGCAGGGATACACCCAATTCTTTTCAAAATATAATATTCAAATTACATCATGCACGGCCCGCGATCTTCCCCGGCTAAAATGTGATGTTGAATGGCATTTTATGGGAATAGACCGGCTAAACAAAACCGATGCGATCAAAATTCACGATTATGCATCTGCTTCTACCCCGCCTTTTGCAAATCTGAAAAATAAACTGAAAACGCAATTCAATACCAGGCCTGATTACCGGCTTTTTCCGAACCAATTCATTTATAAAAGTTTTGGATTTGGCGATAAAGTACCTTTCGGGTTCAGGGATGTAGGCATATCACAAATTGTTTCCGAAAACATTCCCGCAGCAAACAAGGAATTTGATTTTATATATCTAGGGGAAATGAGATCCCGCAGGTTGAATCCACTGATCAAATGTTTTACAAAGGGAGCCATTTCAAAAAGAAATATTTTATTCCTAAGCAGGGATTACGCGAAGATTGCTGATGCGCTGAAAGAATATCACAATATCCAATTCAAAGGGCCTGTGGCAGCCGGGGAAGTAAACCACTTTATTCAATCTTCAAGATTTGGAATTAATTATATCCCAAATATCGAACCATTTAATCAACAAACCTCTACCAAACTACTTGAATACGCAGCTAATAAAATTCCCATCGTGAGCACACGCTATCCATGGATAGAAAACTTTCAAAATAAATTCGGCGGGAATTATTTTTATCTTAATAACGACCTGTCGAATTTTACCTGGGAGGCGGTGAATGAGGCCAGCTATGCATTTCCGGATCTAGATGAATGGACCTGGGAACATCAGATCCGTCAATCGGGTGTTTTGGAGTTTATCTCGACTAAGTTTCCCGGGATCAGATGGTAACACTCTCTAACCCTTACAGGGGATAATACCCAATGTTATTAAGTTAAATTCCTATTGCTCTTTTATAATTAGTCAGCGCTTGCTATTTGCTTCCTGGTGTGACTGTTATTTATTGATGGGCATATTTTCGTTCTGGCCTCACAGGTTCAATGTGCTGTATCAATAATACTTCCCCATGCTGTAGCGTCCATGCCATTTGCATTTTTTCTAAAAATATTTGCGTAACTCAAAAGTTACCTATATCTTTAAGTAACTTCAAAGTTACTTGTTATGACAAAAATTATTAAACACCGCTTTTTCTTCCCTCATCCACCTGAGACGGTTTGGGAATACCTGACGAAGCCTGAACTGATGGAGCAATGGCTCATGAAAAATGATTTTCAGCCCATCGTAGGGCTTGACTTTCAATTCAGGACAAACCCCATACCCGGCCTTGATTTCGACGGAATTTTCTACTGCAGGGTATTGGAGATCGTCCCCTTTAAAAAGCTTTCTTATTCATGGAAGAGTGGCCCGGGTGAGGGAGAGATCACACTTGATTCCGTCGTTTTGTGGAAATTGCAGGCAACAGATAATGGCACTGAGCTTTTCCTGGAGCATAGCGGTTTCGAGAAAAAAGAAAACCTGAATTTCTACAATGGTTTGATTGATGGATGGCTGGAAAAATTTACCAAAATCGCTGACCTTTTAAACACTGCGCAACATGTCAATACCAACGCTTGATACATTCCAGGTGGTTGGAGACCCCAGCAGAAGGAAGATGCTGATGCTGCTTTCAGCAGATAGTCTGACCATCAACAGCCTGGCAGATAATTTCGCAATGAGCCGTCCCGCCGTTTCAAAGCATATTAAAATATTGCATAACGCGGGGTTTATTTCTATCCAGGACATCGGCCGGGAACGGTATTGTACGCTGAAAAAGGATGGCTTCGAGAAACTGCAAGCCTGGATCTCTCACTTTGATGAGTTCTGGACATCGAAATTGAAAAAGTTAGAAACATTATTAAATAACAAATTACCCAACTAAAAAATCAACAAAATGACAGCGTCAGATTTTACCATTACCCTGTTGCTGGATCAGACTCCGGCATAAGTATTTGATGCCATCCGAAATGTTCGTGGATGGTGGTCAGAAGAAATTGAAGGTAACACCGAAAAACTTCATGATGAGTTTACCTATCATTTTGAAGACTTGCACTACTGTCAATTAAAATTAACAGAGGTGATCCCCAACGAAAAAGTAGTGTGGCTGGTGAAGTACAACTACTTTAAGCACACGAAAGACAAAAGTGAATGGACGGGCACAAAAGTCAGTTTCGAAATCGCTCATACAGATAACAAAACAAAACTGCACTTCACCCACCTCGGCTTAACTCGTGAGTTTGAATGTTTCGATGTCTGTTCCAATGGTTGGAACCAATACATAAGACAAAGTCTAGTGAGCCTGATCAAAACCGGTGAAGGTCAACCGAACGCCACCGGCAAGCCCAGAACGGAAGACGAAAAGCAACTTCGGTCCGCGTAAGTCAGATTGTAAGCGTCACAGTAAATGCTTCCGGGCAAAAAACCGGAGCATTATTAAAATATTGAGTTATGAACATAGGAATTATCGGTTCAGGAGGTATGGGAAGCTGTCTGGCATCAAAATTTGTGAAACTGGGACATATTGTTTCGATAGCTAACTCCCGGGGCCCGGCGTCCTTAAAAAAACTTTCTGAGGATATTGGAGCTGTGGCAACCACTGTAGAAGAAGCTACAAAAAATAAAAAAGTGGTAATTGTTACAATCCCTCAAAAAAATGTAAAGGATCTTCCAAAAAATCTGTTTGAACATCTTCATGAGGACGTGGTTGTCATTGATACTGGGAATTATTACCCAAGCCTCCGCGATGGAGTCATACCGGCACTTGACCAAAGTGGCATAGATAGCTTGTGGGTTCAGCAGCAATTAGGCATTCCTGTTGTTAAGGTATTTAACTCCATTCTTGCGGAAAGCATAAAAGATATGGGCAGACCTAAAGGCGAAAAAAACCGCATCGCTTTAGCGGTTTCGGGTGACGATACAAAATCAAAGGAAGTTGTGTTTAAGCTGGTAGAAGAATTAGGTTTCGATCCTTTTGACCTGGGTAATATTGCTCAATCATGGAAGCAGCAGCCAGGTTCTTCTATTTATTGCAGGGACATCAATCTTGAAGAATTAAAAAAAAGGCTCGATGCCATGGGAACAGCGTGGTCTGAAATGCGCGACTTGATCATAGCACAACGGAAAGCCGACGAAGAACTAATGAAGGTAGATTATCCGGCCTATCTAAAAGGTCTGCCACACTAAAAAATAGCTTTTAAATAAACTGTTTTCGGAGGGTTGGTAGTTTATTGCTACAGATCAGAGTAAAATAAAGGCGGTTGCATTGGATGACAACCGCTTTTTTTAATGTCACGTTGTCCTTACTTTATTTATGGACTTTCAATAAATCATTTCAGATCACGAAACCAAACTGGATTTAAAAGATTTGTATTAATGCTGCTTAATTTTTTCCGGAAAAGCTATGGCCTGTAAATCGCCAGCTTTTATAATTTGATAATCTGTGAACAAATCAAAGTAACCAGATCAGCTTTTTGTGAATTGCGAATGAAGATCAGGCGCTACCTAATTATAAAAGAGCAATATGAACTTACTTAATGATAGCTCAATGGAGAATGGCAGTTAATAAAGTTCTTTATATATTTTAATTTCCATTTTACCATTCTTGTCGATAAATCCTCTGTACATTCCTTCCGTACAAAAAGGCATGGCAATATTCCCGTTTTTATCGACAGCAATCAGGCCACCATCTCCCTGCATCGAGGGTAGTCTCTTCATCACCATTTCATTGGCGGCGTTTTGTAAAGACATTTTACCAAACTCCATCATATCGCTGATACTCTTTGCCATTACCAGCCTGATAAAAAATTCGCCCCAGCCGGTGCAACTGATCGCGCAGGTGGTATTATTTGCATACGTGCCCGCGCCGATGATCGGCACATCTCCCACACGGCCAAACTTTTTATTGGTCATTCCGCCGGTGCTGGTAGCAGCGGCAAGATTGCCTTGTTTATCCAATGCTACTGCCCCTACAGTTCCGTATTTGTGGTCCTTGTTTTCAGATTGTTTTAAACCCGTCTTATTTTTTTTATCAGTATCCATTTTTAATGAATCATCCCTTTTTATTTTTTGTAATGATTTCCATCTTTCTTCAGTATAGAAATAGGAAGGGTCAACGATTGTAAGGCCCTGCTGTTCGGCGAATTTTTCAGCACCCTTTCCAATCATCATTACATGCTCGCTTTTTTCCATTACAGCACGTGCTGCCGTAATTGGATTCTTCACTGTGGTGATACCAGCCACGGCCCCCGCAGCCAGGTTTTTTCCGTTCATAATCGCCGCATCCAACTCAATTTTTCCTTCATTAGTGAATACAGCGCCTTTACCCGCATTGAACAGGGGATTGTCTTCAAGTTCTTTGACAACCGCCTCCACTGCATCAAGAGAACTACCGCCTCCCTCTAAAATGGCATACCCTTTCCTGAGCGCGTCTTCCAATCCCTGCATATATGCCTTCTCTTTTTCGGGTGACATATTTTTTTTAAGAATTGTTCCCGCACCTCCGTGAATGACCAAAACGGGACGAATGCGATTTTGCTGCACTCCTGATTGTGCTAAGACGCTGTTAAAAACAAAGCCTAAGAAGATGAGGGACAAAAACTTCATGCTGTCAGATTTAATGTGGGCCTGCAATTTATGGTTTTCCTAATTTTGGAATCACGAATTACATTATTGTTATATCTCCTTGGTATTGAATTTGCTCTACCATTGCGAATGCCTATTTTTACAGTTAAACGCCCCTCCTGAAAAAATTTTGGAAAATATCCCGTACAGTGTTGCTGGTACTGATCGCCCTGATCGTATTGGTATGGCTTCTTATTCAAACCACGCCGGTTCAAAACTGGCTGGTAAGGCAGGTAACACATAAACTTTCGAAGGATCTTAAAACAACCGTTAGTATCAGCCATGTTGATTTCGCCCTGTTCAACAAAATGTTACTCGAAGAAACCCTTGTAAAGGACCAGAACCAGGACACTCTATTGCATGCCGGTACTGTGACGATACTAATCACAGACTGGTTTTTCTTCAAAGAAAAAATTGAACTTGAATATATTGGGTTAAAAGACGCGGCCATTCATTTGCAGAGGACCGACTCAACCTGGAATTACCAATTCCTGATCGATTACTTCAGTAGTCCGAAACAAAGCAGTTCCCAAAACAATATAGAGCTAAATCTTAAGCAAATAGAACTGGAAAAAGTGGCCATCATCCAGAAAGACGGCTGGCGGGGAGAGAATTTATCGGCGTCTTTGATGTCGTTAACGCTAGATGCAGAACAGATCAACCTTTCTAAAAAGATCATAAAGATAAATTCTCTCAATCTGGAGGAACCGTCATTTGCAATTTATAATTATCTCGGGAACAGACCCGCGCCGGCCGATCTGGCCCCAAAGGAAATTACTGCCATTGTGAACGACCCCCATCATTTGCGATGGAACCCGGATGGCTGGGATTTATCCATCAACGAATTGAAAATTGTAAACGGGGCCTTCAGAAATGATGTAGAGACTCCCCGGGAAGCTTATACATTTTTTGATGGACAACATATTCTTTTTTCAAGAATCAACGGTAGTTTTAAGCAGGTGAGGCTTCAACAGGATTCGTTAACGGCAATTGTGACCTTAACGGCCAAAGAAAGAAGCGGCTTTGAAGTAAAGAAAATGAGTGCTAAAGTCCGGATGCATCCTGAAGCAATGGAATTTTCCAATCTTGATCTGCGCACCAACCGCAGTCATCTCCATGATTTTTTCGCCATGCGCTACAGTTCGTTTGATGATCTGAGTGAATTCATTTCAAAAGTTCGGCTGGAAGGCAATTTTAATGACGCAGAATTGAACAGCGACGATATCGCCTTTTTTGCTCCGGATGTGAAAAGCTGGAAAAAGAAAATCAGGCTAAGCGGACTTGTAAAAGGAACTATAGAAAATTTGAATGCGAAGGGTATTACGATCGAAGCCGGACTCGACACTTACCTGAATGGCAATATTAGCATAGCCGGCCTGCCCGATATTAATAAAACGTATATAGATTTCGAAGCGAATAATTTTCGTACCGTCTACGCCGATGCAGTAGCGTTCGTGCCGCAATTAAAAAATATTACCCAGCCACGCCTTGACCTTTTGCAATATCTGCGTTTTAAAGGAAACTTTACTGGCTTTATTACGGATTTCGTAACATTTGGAACACTTGAAACCAAATTAGGCACGCTGATCACGGATGTTAATATGAAACTTCCTGTTGGCAGGGTGGCGAGTTATTCAGGAAGCATCAAAACAACCGGCTTTCACCTTGGATTGTTTTTAGATAATCAACAATTGGGTAATGCTTCATTTGAAGGAAAAGTGAATGGAAGCGGATTGAATGCAAGAAATTTAAATGCAAAATTAGATGGCCATATTCGCCTGCTTGAATTCAATGATTATCCATACCGGGATATTTCAGTTAAAGGAAATGTGGCTAAACGATTGTTCAATGGCGAACTGGTTTCGAAAGACCCGAATCTGCAGGCAAGCCTGATCGGGTTGGTTGATTTTAGTAAGGATATACCTTTCTTTAATTTTGATGCAGTTGTTACAACAGCCAACCTGAAAAATCTTAAACTGATAAGGGACAGCATTGAATTCAACGGAAAATTCCATTTTAATTTCCAGGGCGATAATATTGATAATTTTCTGGGCACTGCCAGAATCTTCGAAGCTTCAATTTTAAAGAGTGGACAACGTATCGCCTTTGATTCTCTATTCCTCGAATCAAAAATGGTTGATAATAATAAGATCATCACGGCTCTCAGTAATGAATTTGATGCTGCGTTGGCCGGAGAATTTTCTATTAAAGATCTTCCTGCGGCGTTCCAAACATTTCTTAACAAGTACTATCCTGCATATATCAAGCCTTCCCGGGTTATGTTAAAAAACGAAAATTTCAGTTTTGTTATTACCACAAAGAAAGTAGATGATTATATCGGTCTCATTCACAAAGATCTTTCAGGTTTTAATTTCAGCACTATCACCGGCAGGATCAACAGTAAAGAGAACCTGCTTGACCTGAATGCAGAAATACCTCAATTTGGATATAAGAATATTGCGTTTTATAATTTGAATTTAAAAGGAACAGGTACGCTGGATAGTTTAACGGCCGAAACAAATATTGCAGATGTGTACATCAACGACAGCCTGCATTTTCCTGGAACCGTTATAAAGGTAAAATCTTCCAACGATATCTCCGATGTTGCGATCACTACCAGCGCGAATCAAACATTAAATGCGGCCAACATTTCCACGCAGGTACAAACACTTGCCAGGGGCGTAAAAATTAAGTTCCGTGAATCGAGCTTTGAAGTAAATGGCAAAACCTGGATGATCGATAAAGATGGTGAGCTGGTACTTACTGAATCGCTGGTCTCTGCTGATGGCATCAAGATATATAGCGGTCAACAGGAAGTATTGGTAACAACCGTTCCATCGGATATTGGAAGCACCAATGATATAAGGGTTGAATTAAAAAAAATAAATATTGGTGACTTTACTCCTTTTGTACTCAAGAATATGCGGATGGAAGGATTGCTCACCGGCAATATCAATGTGCTTGATCCCTTTGGGCGATTTTCAGTTGAAGTGGATGGTGAGGCTGAACAATTCAGGTTCGAGAATGATTCAATAGGCCGGGTAAGGCTCGACGCAAACTTTACGCAAAGATCACGTCAGGTAAACTATCATGCGATATCCGAAAATCCTAATTACAATTTCGATGTAACAGGCAACTACAAGCTCGGAGATAGTCTGACAAGGGACCAGATCGATCTGAGCGCAACATTGAATCCTACCAAAATAGAGCCTATTAAAAAGTATCTTTCTGCAGTGTTCAGTGATATGAGCGGTTTGGCTAGCGGTACGCTGAGAGTGGTTGGGCCCCTCAATGATCTGCGTTATCTGGGTAAAATGCAACTTACTGATGGCCGGTTAAAAGTGAACTACACCAACGTGGTTTACAAAATTCCATCGGCCGTGTTCGACTTTAAAGAAGACCGGATAGACTTTGGGTCGTTTACCATTCAGGATACTTTTCAAAATAAAGGCTATATAACGCGTGGTATATTACGACATCGGGGTTTCAATGATCTGGATTTTGATTTTGCCATGAACACAAATAAGCTGCTGGTACTTGCCACCAACAACCAGGGCAACGATCCGTTTTATGGTAACGTGATAGCGCGAGCAAATATGAGCTTTGAAGGACCTTTATCCGACATGCAGATGGATATAGAAGCTGAGCCTGCAGACAGTTCTTCACTATACATCGATTCAAAAAGCGGTCGTGAAAACAACCAGGCCGATTTTGTTGTGTGGAAGGTTTACGGAAGAGAAATGGAAAATTATTCTTTGGATAAGGAAAGCAATCTAACTGTGAACCTTGATGTAAGAGCGAATAATTATGCAAATATGTATGTGATCATCGATGAACTCACGGGTGACATCATTAAAGCAAATGGAAGAGGTAATCTCCGGATGAGAGCAACGACCAGCGGGGAGTTTACGCTGACCGGCAGGTATGATATAGACAGGGGTAATTATGATTTCAGTTTCCAGTCTTTCCTGAGCAAACCTTTTACGCTGAGAGAAGGCGCCGGAAACTATATCCAATGGACCGGAGATCCTACTAAGGCTACTATAAAAATCGACGCAGAGTACAAAGCTGAAAATGTGCGGTTCAGTGATCTCGATCTTAATAGCCTGTCGGGCGGGGCCGATATTAATAATAATGTAAGAAAATATCGTGGCGAGATACTGGTGTTGGCAAATCTTACGGGCGACCTGATGACACCGACGATCCGGTTCCAGATAGAATTACCGGCGAACAGCTCATTAAAGAATGATCTTGATGGTCTGCGTGTGCTGAACCAGATACAGAATGACGAGAATGAACTGAACAAACAGGTAGCTTTTTTGATCGTGTTTAACAGGTTTGGTCCTTTATCCACTTCGGCGAACCAGGGCCTTGGAAATATAGCGTTTGAGGGGATCGTGGTGAACAGCATTTCGGGTGTGTTGTCCAATACGCTTAATAAACAGTTCTCCAGTATTTTTCAAAAGATATTCAACGATAAGAGCATCCAGGTGAACTTTAACGCCCAGTTCTATAGCGGAACCAACCTGCTCGGGAATAATATCAGTCAGAGCGCTTTTAATATAGATCGGACCAATATCAATCTTTCTGTGGCGAAAAGCGTTTTTAATGAGCGACTCACTTTCACATTTGGCAGTGCCGTGGACTTCGGGCTAAGCGCGCAGCAGGTAAATGCCAGTGGCACTCCTTTCCTTCCCGATATTACTGCTGAATGGAAATTAACCCCCGAAGGGCGGTTGTTGCTTACTTTTTTCTACCGCGACTCTTACAATTATCTTTCCGGCGCAGGTGTTCGCCAAAACCGATCTGGTGCAAGTATCAGTTACCGCAAAGAATTTGATCGGTTCAGCGACCTGTGGAGAAACGATAAAAAGAAAGAAAGGAAAACGCTGCCGCCTGCACCAAAAACCGCAAGTACGGGAACCAATTAAAAGTAATTATCAAGCAGAACGGTTTTTTCGTTAGCTATGTTTTTACAATTTATTGCAGTTAGTGAGACTTTCACTTCGTTTACAATTGCGTTAGTATCAACAATGGCAAATCGTTTTCTGACAGAAATGACCGCTATTTGCAGAACGCCAAACTGCATTAGATTTCTCACTACGCGGCATTCTTATGCTATGGCAAGAGCCTGAACGCTCCGTTCGAAATGACAATTGGTTTTTAGTTCGATTGATTCTCGGTTTTAATACTCAAAACAAAAAATACATTGTCATCTCGACCGGCAGGGAGAGATCTCCTGAAATTAAGAAATGACCGCTATTCAAAGGCAACAAAGACTTTAAGAGATTTTTCGTTTCACAGGGTTTTTTTTATGGCAAGAATCTCAACACCCGGTACGAAATGACAATCAGCTTTATAAACTTGTAATGGTGATAATGAAAATTCAACTAAATTTATCAACCGGTACTTATCTATGTGTTTATTTATAGATAGTACTCTCAGAATGTCAAGATCTTAATACTTAACCAAGAAATTATTGCATATGAAATCTTTTGTTGCTCTTACAATCGTTATTTTGATTTATGCTGATACCCGTGCTCAACATAAACTAGAAAAGATATGGGAAACCGACACCATTGTTGCCGTTCCGGAATCCGTTTTACCCGATTTTAAAAAAGGGATTCTGTACATTTCGCTAATTGATGGCGGCGGTTGGGATGCAGATGGTAAGGGCGGAGTGGGAAAACTTGGCATAGATGGGAAAAAATACGAACCAACCTGGATAACCGGTTTACATGCCCCTAAGGGATCTGGTATAGTAGGTAACCGCTTGTATGTAGCCGACATCTCAGATGTAGTAGTGATAGATATCCAAAATGGAAAAATCGAAAAAAAGATCCCGATTGACAGCGCCAAAGGTCTCAATGATATTACAGTTACGGATAAGGGTATTATATATGTTTCCGATTCAAGAACAACCAAGATCTGGCGCATAGAAAATGACATGCCTGCGCTTTACCTGGATACGATGAAGGGAGTGAACGGGCTGAAGGCGATCGGCGATGATCTGTACATTGGTTCAGGAAAACTTTTCTTAAAGGCCGATTCGAAAAAACAGCTGACAAAAATTGCAGAAGTGACCCAGGGCATCGATGGAATAGAACCAATTGGGAACGGGGATTTCATTCTTACCGCCTGGGGCGGATATATATGGTATGTGTATGCCGATGGCAAAGTTGAGACCTTACTGGAAACCCATGAACAAAAAAGAAATACGGCCGATATCGGATATGATGCGCAAAAAAGAATTGTGTACGTTCCCACTTTCAATGCAAAGACCATTGCAGCTTACAGCCTGAAATAAATTTCTGCCACGAATTTCACGAATTACCACGAATTTAATTCGTGGTAATTCGTGAAATTCGTGGCAGAAAATCTATCCTCCAACGGCTCTGTTCAATAATGCTTTTGCATTGGGTGTAAAGTTTAGCGTCAAGGCTGCACTCCTGCCTGGCTCACTCATTTTCTTCCAGCTTTTTTGCACAATCCGTATCAGTTTCTCTTCGTCGTGTTTGGCAATAAATTCTTCGAACTGAAACTCGAGGAATACCAGGCAAAGAGCATTTTCCATTACCTGCACGTCTTCATCATTCTTTAAATCTTGCTTGAGTAGAATATGCCTGACCTCATTTATTTCGGTTTGATCGTACCCTATACCGTTTAATAACTCTTCAGCGGTAGCCGCATGGAATTTTGCAAGATCACTTCTCCATCTCAAGTACCCCGCTTTTCCCAATGGATATTTATTTCTTGGAATTTTCCACCTGCCAATATGTTGACAACGGGAGGCCGTCAACAATGCCACACTTGCTCCCGGCACGAGTTTTTTTACCCAGTTGTATAATTGTAAAGCATAAAAATATTCAGCAGGATATTCATTTCCATCCCAGTTAATTTTATTGGGATCGCGCCTGTTATAGGCATCAAAAAGTTCAAAAGCCTTATCCAATTTTTTCATCACTGGTGATCGCGATTTTTTTTTACGCCGATAGGGGCGAATTTATGGGCGATAATAGACGATAATTTTTGCACGCCGATGGGCGCAAATTAAATTATATAGCGGAATACACTCAAATTGTATGTGAAGAATGTAGATTTATAAAATTATTACGAATGCATTATGGCAACGCGGAGCGCAGGGATATTACTGTATAGAATCAGGAATAAAAACCTGGAATTGTTCCTTGTACATCCGGGCGGTCCATTTTGGCAAAAAAAAGATCTGGGTGCCTGGTCTATTCCGAAAGGAGAATTTACTGACAGCGAGAATGCATTGGATGCTGCTAAGCGTGAATTTGGCGAGGAGACAGGAGTTGTATTATCCGGTCATTTTATTGAACTAACGCCGGTGAAACAAAAAGCCGGCAAATTGATATATGCCTGGGCATTGCAGGGAGATATCGATCCGATTTCAATTTCAAGCAATACTTTTACCTTAGAATGGCCTCCCGGATCGGGTAAGTGGACGGATTTTCCGGAGGTTGACAGGGGTGAATGGTTTGAAGTGGATACAGCAAAACAAAAGATCAATCCGGCGCAGATAACTATGATAGACGAATTGCAGGATAAACTTCCATAAACATCCTGATCGACGGTTTAATTTTTGCATTCCTGATTTATCCCTTATTTGCATGTAAATACAAGGTTATCGGAAATAAAAACATGAATAAGAGAACATTTTATGCCTTCCTGATTTCATTCCTTCTTTTGGTCATCGCGATTTTTATTAATCAGAAAAGCTTTGACAATATGAAGGATTATACTAACTCTGTTGCACGTTCCCGTGAAATCATCACTACCTTGGAAAGACTGTCAAATTATTTTAAAAGCGCCCAGATATACACCCCTACTTATTCCAGCATACCGGAAAAAAAATATTACCAACTATACCTGGAGGAAACAAAAAGTATCCCATTTGAGATTGTAAAACTTACGGCTCTTACAAAAGATGATCCGTCTCAGACAAGAAGGGTTGATTCAATCTCAACCATGATCAATGAACAGTTTAATACGCTGGTGAATAAGAATATCACGGAAATCATTCTTTCCGGCGAGGCCTGGCGTTTAGCGAAATTATTTGAGATCCATTCAAGGATCAATGAAGCCATTGCTTATGAAAAAAGAATATTGTACAAACTTGATGCTGAGCTGAGTGATTCCACTGAAACAACAAACCTGTTAACTATCTTGTTTTCAGTCATCGCGATTATCATCATTTTGCTGACTTTTATTTTCAACATCATACTTGCCCGCAAGGGCAAATGGCTTGAAGGCTTTCTGGAATCCATTCTCAATACATCACAAAACGGAGTAGTCAGTTATAAAGCCATCAGGAAGCATGGAAAAATCGTGGATTTTAAGATCGAGTTTGCCAATGCAGCCATCGAAAAACTTCTCCATCTAAAACCTGAAGAAGTGATCGGTAAAAAACTCAGTCAAATTCAATCTTATGTCAGAGAAACCACTTTGTTTGAAAAATATGTGTCCGTGGTAGAAACGGGCGTACAAATGGAATTTGAGCAGTTGTATGAACGAGGGGCTTCTGAAACCTGGTTCTATATGATGCTTGCAAAGCTCGAGGATGGGATAACAGCCAGTTTTCATAATATAACCCATGTAAAAAAATATGAGATTGAATTAAAAGAAAATATAGCAATGCTTGAGCATTCAAATAATGAATTGGAACAATATGCTTATATAGCGAGTCATGATCTGCAGGAACCTTTGCGTAAAATCAGAACATATGGCAGTTATTTGAAAAAGCAACAATTCGAAAACCTCGACAGTTCGGGCCAGAAACAGCTTGAAAAAATGATAGAAGCAGCAGAAAGAATGTCTATACTTATTACAGATATCCTGGGTTTTTCAAGCTTGAGGCGCGAACAGAAATTCGCCGAAACAGATCTAAATCCAATTCTCGAAAACGTTCTATCCGACCTGGATCTTCTTGTTCAACAAAAACATGCCGTTATTCTTCATGATACTTTGCCGATCATTGAGGCTATCCCCTTGCAAATGAACCAGCTCTTTTATAATTTAATTAATAACGCGCTGAAATTTTCACTTCAGGACAGTAAGCCTGTAATCACTATTACCTGCCGCATTATTACCGACGATGAACTTAGCTCCTACGAGATCAACAACAAGCATATACCTTACTGCGAAATTATTTTCAGCGACAATGGGATGGGGTTTAACCAGGATTATTGTGAACAGATATTCGGTTTATTTAAACGACTGAATAATAAATTGGAATTTCCTGGTTCAGGCATTGGATTATCCTTATGCCGGAAGGTTGTAGCAAATCACAATGGAAGAATATTTGCAAAGAGCCGAGAAAACGAAGGCGCTTCTTTCTTCATCATCTTACCGCTGGTGCAAAGCGAATAAATTCCAATTGAGTATGATGATACGGATAAATGCCAATTCCCAATCGTCTTCGGGTCCCATAATCATACAACAAATAATCCTTTGTGTATTCGTGATCCTTCTGAGTGTACAGTAAGGGGTTCACAAAGAACCTTCACATTATAATGCCTTTCTTTGTGTCTTTTTGCCTTAGGCAAGAGGTCGCCACCAAATCACTAACACAAAGGAAAATACTATAAAAAAGGCCCCTGCCGGAGCCTTTATTTATAACTATTTAAAAGTCTGCTACTGTCTGGTAGTATCGGGTTTGTTAGTAGTTGTGTCAGTCATAACAGGCTGGGTGGTTGTTGTTGTGTCCGTTCCAGTACCCGTAGTTGTTTGCGGTGTATCGCAAGAAGCTATACCCAAACCAATTAATGCTACAAATAGAATGCGTTTCATAATCTTCATTTAAAGTTGAAAAATAATATGATTTATATTCAACTTATCTGCCAAATACCTTGCCATACACTTTATGTCTAAGCGCGTTTCTTAACTGATGGCTTCAGCTCTGTTTCAATAGCATTTTTAAGATTTTCAAAAGTTGGCTTTCCTTCCACTAGCTGCCCATTGATGAAAAAAGTCGGCACATCGCGCACCCCTTTGCTCAATCCTTCCAAAAGATCATTGCGCACTTCCCAACTGTAGGTAGAATTAACGAGCGTATCTAAAAACTTTTTATTGGAAATACCCGCTTCCCTGGAGTACAGTTTTAAACTGACTGTTCCAAGGTTTTTCCGATGTTCAAAAAGAATGTTATGCATTTCCCAGAACTTGCCTTCCTGTGCTGCGCCGACAGCGGCCTCTGCCGCTTTTTGAGCGCGTTGATGGATCTGTGTAAGCGGAAAATGTCTGAAATTAAATTTCAATTCGCCTTCAAAATGTTTCAGTAGTTTTTTTACAACTTCATTAGCCTTTGCGCAGGCTTCACTCTCGTAATCACCGAACTCTACCAAAGACACCTGCGCGTCTTTGCTACCCACCCATATATTTTTAGTGGGTATTATTTCTACCGTTTTTGCTTTTATCATAATAACTCCTTCCCTTTTTGGGGATATTTATGTTTAACAATTATATAACCATACTGTTCAATAAATAAAAAATCAACTGTTGTTTGCTTTCCGGCTCACAGCAGTTGATTGGTCCTTCAACGAAGGAAATTTTATATTGTTGATTCTCTTTCTCTCGCTTTTGCCATTACCGGCGAGGCGTCGTTCCTGAATACGACCACGCCATCAAACACATCAACCAGAACCGGCTTTAATTTATCGATGCCTCCTGCCAGAATTTTCTTTGAAAGCTGATTCACAATTTCCTTCTGGATGAGTCGCTTTAAAGGTCTTGCTCCGTATTGAGGATCAAAACCGTTTTCAGCAAGAAAATCGAGCAAATAATCACTGAATCCAAGTTGGATATCACTCCGCGCTACAAGATTCTTCAAATTTTCCAGTTGAATCCGGATAATCCCTTTGATCTCTTTTTTTAGCAATGGCTGGAAAAGTATGATCTCATCAACGCGATTTAAAAATTCGGGTCGAATAGTTTGCCTCAACAAAGTCATTACTTCCTGCTTTGTTTTTTCAACAACCTTTTCCCTGTTATTCTCATTAATATCCTCGAAATTCTCCTGGATAATACTGCTTCCCAGGTTGCTTGTCATGATAATGATCGTGTTCTTAAAGTTCACCACCCTTCCCTTATTATCAGTCAGACGACCATCATCCAGCACCTGTAGCAAAACATTCCACACATCAGGATGCGCTTTTTCGATTTCATCCAGTAATACTACCTGATAAGGCTTGCGGCGAACGGATTCGGTCAGTTGTCCCCCTTCATCATAACCGACATAACCGGGCGGGGCGCCCACCAACCTGCTCACTGTATGTTTTTCCTGGTACTCACTCATATCAATACGAGTCATCATATGCTCATCATCGAACAGGTATTCTGCCAGGGCCTTTGCCAATTCGGTTTTACCAACACCGGTTGTTCCAAGAAAAATAAATGATCCGATCGGACGACGCGGATCCTGTAATCCGGCACGGCTTCTTCGAACCGCATCGGCAACCGCAGTGATCGCTTCTTCCTGCCCTATTACCCGGGCATGCAATTCATCTTCGAGATGCAACAGTTTTTCTCTTTCACTTTGCAGCATTTTCGAAACCGGGATACCAGTGGCTTTTGAGATGGTCTGGGCAATATCTTCAGCATCTACTTCTTCTTTCATCAGGCGTGAGTGTTCACTAATGGAAGCTAAGGCATGCGAATGTTCTTCGAGCAGTTTCTCCTGGTCTTTCATTTTGCCGTATCGGATCTCTGCTACCTTTCCGTACTCTCCATTCCGCTCTGCCTGCTCAGCTTCAAGCTTAAGTTGCTCAATGGCAGCTTTTGCATTTTGCACCTTTTCAACCAGCTCTTTTTCCTGCTGCCATTTTGCTCTTAACGTGTCCCTTTCCACCATCAGGTTGCTGATAACGGTATTGAGCTCGCGAAGTTTTTCGTCATCATTTTCTCTTTTGATCGCCTCTCTTTCAATTTCCAGTTGCCGGATCCTCCTTTCCAACTCATCCAATTCTTCAGGCATCGAATTCATTTCAACGCGAAGCTTCGCAGCACTCTCATCTATTAGGTCAATAGCCTTATCGGGGAGAAAACGATCTGTCACGTAGCGTTGCGATAATTCAACCGCCGCAATGATCGCCTCATCTTTAATACGCACGTGGTGATGTGTTTCGTAGCGATCTTTAAGTCCCCTCAAAATAGAAATGGCATCTTCAACTGTTGGTTCTTCTATCATCACTTTCTGAAAGCGACGTTCAAGAGCTTTGTCTTTTTCAAAAAATTTCTGGTACTCATTCAGGGTTGTTGCCCCAATCGCTCTTAGCTCGCCCCTGGCAAGCGCTGGCTTTAAAATATTAGCCGCATCCATAGCCCCTTCGCCTCCTCCCGCGCCCACTAATGTATGTATCTCATCAATAAACAAAATAATTTCACCCTCACTTGTAGACACCTCTTTTACTACTCCTTTCAAACGTTCTTCAAATTCACCTTTATATTTTGCCCCGGCAATCAATTGTCCCATGTCAAGAGCAAAAATAATTTTTGATTTGAGGTTTTCGGGAACATCTCCATTCACGATGCGATGAGCAATGCCCTCTGCAATAGCGGTTTTACCCACTCCCGGCTCACCCACCAGAATTGGATTGTTTTTAGTTCTACGCGAAAGAATATGCAGGGTTCTTCGGATCTCGTCATCGCGACCGATCACTGGGTCGAGTTTTCCTTCGCCCGCCATTTCATTCAGATTACGGGCGTATTTTTCGAGATTGTTGTACTGGGTATTCTGCGTTTGCGATTTTACCGTATCACCTTTTCGAAGTTCCTTAATAGCCGATACAAGACCTTTCTCTGTAGCACCCGCATCCTTCAGTAGCTTGGCCGTATTATCACTGCCCTGTAACAGGGCAAGCAATAAATGTTCGGGCGTTATAAATTCATCGCCGAAGTTTTTGAGATTATTACCAGCCCGGAGAACCGCATTATTTGCCTCGCGACCGATAGCCTGGGCAGGATCAGTGCCGTTTACTTTTGGCAGTTTTGCAATCGATTCGTCAAGTTTGGTTTCCAGGAACTTCAGGTTGACGTTGTTCTTCTTCAGCAAATATTCAATGGAAGAATTTTCATCATTCAGCAAAGCCTTCAAAATATGCTCGGTCTCTATATTTGGGTTAGAATTATTGAATGCAAGCTGCTGCGCCTGCGTAATTGTTTCCTGTGCTTTTATTGTAAAATTGTTCAGATTCATAGCTAAGTTGATCCCGCCTTTTCGGGAGAGAAATTGGTTTTGAGACAACGGGAGAAAATAACAAAATACAAGCTGTTAATCAGCTTTAACAAATCCAACCCTATATCTCTAATTCTTTTCAAATAACTTTAGTTCATCCTGGCAAAATACAATCCAGATTAAAACCCCGGAACTTATGTCACTTCTTCAGACCATAACAAGACGTGTTTTCAGTATTCTTACTATTACACTGTTATTGTTACAGTCCGCGTTAAGTCAGTATACGCTGACGGGGCTCGATGACTACCTGCAAAAAAATCAAAAAGCGCTCGGCAACAAGTTCGCAGTATTGGTTTATAAGGATGGAAAAATAGCTTACCAAAAACTGATGGGCGAATTTAATGCCAAAACACAGGCTCCCATTGCGGGGGCCGGTAATTGGCTCACCGTTGCGCTCGTAATGATTTTTGTGGACCAGGGGAAAATTTCGCTTGATGACCCCGTTAGCAAATACCTTCCCGTGTTTGACAAATACATGAAGAGTTACGTAACCATACGCCATTGTTTATCGAATACAACAGGCATTGAAAATGATGGCGGAAAAATGCGGCTGTTACCAAGAAAAAAATTTACCTCACTGGAGGAAGAAGTGAATACATTAGCCGCCAAAGAAATTTCAACAAACCCCGGTGAGGAATTTCATTATGGAAATATTGGTTTGAATATAGCAGGACGGGTATTGGAAGTGATCACTAAAAAAAGCTTTGACCGGCTAATACAGGAGCGTCTTTTAAGGCCTCTTAAAATGCGTGCAACCAATTTTGTAAATGAGGATGGCGGGGCTGTAAGTCCTTCCACCGGAGCGAGATCAACAGCGAACGATTATATCAATTTTCTATCCATGCTGTTAAACAATGGGATGTTTGAAGGCAAGCAGATAATCAGTGAAGAATCAATTAAAGAAATGCAGAAACCGCAGTTTGTAGGTTTACCTGTGAAGTATTCTCCAAAAGAAGCGGAGGGCCTTCAACACAGACTTGGTCATTGGACAGTAGACACAGATGGACAAACCACTTTGACCAGTCCTTCCCTGGCGGGCACCTGGCCGTTCATTGATAAATGCCGGAATTATGCCTGCATTATCCTGGTACAAAACCCTCTAAAGGAAGACAAAAAAGAAACGTTCCTGCAGGTGAAGAATATCATCGACGGGCAAATTCCGTGTAAATAAAAGGGTTTAAGGTTTAAAGTTTAAAGTTTTTTAGATTGTAAATCACTGCCTTCATAATAGAAGTAAAAAATGTACTATCACATAACCAACTTTAAACCTTATAGCCGTTGTTGGTATTTTCACAACAACAAGCGGGGGGTTTGAAGTTTAAAGTCTTTTAGATTGTAAATCACTGCCTTCATAATATTGAAGTAAAAAATGTACTATCACATAATCAACCTTAAACTTTAAACCTTAAACCTCTAAATATATTGATTGATAATATTCTCCAGCCATTCCTGTTTACCACTGGTTTGTTTAGGCTCACCATTTGAAAGGGCAAGTTCACGAAGATCTTCCAGCTTCAGTTTTCCATCCTCGAATTCTTTGCCTTTTCCACTATCGAATGACGCATATCGTTGCTGGCGGAATTTTTTGTACGATGATTTTTGCAATACGTTGTCGGCTATTACCGTTGCTCTCGCAAATGCATCCATTCCGCCAATATGAGCGAGAAAAATATCTTCCAGATCAGTTGAATTTCTTCTGGTCTTGGCATCGAAGTTAACACCTCCACCACTAAATCCTCCAGCCTCAAGAATAGTAAGCATGCATTCCGTCAGTTCATTGAGATGCATAGGGAACTGGTCAGTATCCCATCCATTTTGGTAATCACCACGGTTGGCGTCGATACTGCCCAGCATTCCGGCATCTGCTGACACTTGTAATTCATGCTGAAAGGTATGGCCCGCTAACGTGGCATGATTTGCTTCAATGTTTATTTTGAAATCCGTATCGAGCCCGTGTTGGCGTAAAAAGCCTATCACTGTGGCACAGTCGTAGTCATATTGGTGTTTTGTAGGCTCGCAGGGTTTTGGCTCAATGAAGAAAACGCCTTTAAATCCCTGCTTCCGGGCGTAGTCGCGCGCCATAGTCAAAAACCTGGCAAGGTGGTCCTGCTCACGTTTCATATCGGTGTTCAACAGCGTCATATAGCCTTCGCGGCCACCCCAGAAAACATAGTTTTCACCATTGAGCGCAATAGTGGCATCAAGGGCATTTTTTACCTGGGTGCCGGCCCAGCTTACCACATTGAAATCGGGATTGGTAGATGCGCCATTCATATATCGTGGATTCGAAAACACATTCGCGGTTCCCCATAATAATTTGACACCACTATCCGATTGTTTTTGCTTGGCATAATCAACGATCGCCTGCAATCTTCTTTCGTATTCCTGGATAGAATTGCCTTCATCAACCAGGTCAATATCATGAAAACAATAATAAGGAACACCCAGTTTGGTGATGAATTCAAAAGCCGCATCCATTTTATCTTTTGCTCTTTGTACGGCATCGCCGTCAACATCCCATGGAAAATGTTTTGTACCCGGACCGAAAGGATCGTTCCCCGTGTTACAGAAGGTATGCCAGTAACATACCGCAAAACGTAAATATTCTTTCATGGACTTACCGCCGATCACTTTCTTGTCATCATACCATTTGTATGCAAGCGGGTTATCTGACTGCGGTCCTTCATATTGAATTGCGCCTATGCCCGGAAAGAATTCTTTGTTACCCCTAATAATTTTCATAATTGAATTTATTTAAATTTATCATTATAATCCAGCATCCATCCCCTACCTCATCCCCTTCTTCCATTCGCCGTACACTTCCATTGTCTGATGTTGAAATTTTTGATCGGGTTCTATCCGTTTTATCATTTCCATTCCTTTAAAGCTTTCGCCAAAACCTGAAAAAACACCGGCTCCAACGCCAGCTGCCCGGGCAGCACCCAGCGCGCCGTCTGTGTTGAACAATTCTATTACGCACCCGGTGGTGTTGGCAAATGTGGAAGAAAATACATCACTCAAAAACATATTTGTATGGCCTGCACGAACCGTTTGCAAATTCATTTTCATTTCTTTCATGATCTCAATTCCGTAGTTCATAGCAAAAACAATTCCTTCCTGGGCTGCTCTTGCTATATGACCCCTGTGATGGCGATTAAAATGCAGGCCTTTCAATCCTGCGCCCGGATCGGCATTTTCTAAAATCCTTTCAGAGCCATTTCCAAAAGGATAGAATTTTATTCCTTCTGCACCTATTGCTATCTCGCCAGCCTCCTGATTCATGCCATCGTAAGAAATTCCATCAAAGAAATTTTTTCGTAACCAGCTATTCAGGATACCCGTTCCGTTTATACACAGCAATACGCCATGTCTTGGTTGGCTGGCTGTGTGGTTCACGTGCACAAAGGTATTGACACGCGATTTCTGATCGTAAGGCGTTGCATCTGTAACTCCATAGACAACACCTGAAGTTCCGGCAGTAGCAGCTATTTCGCCGGGTTGCAGCACATTCAATGAATATGCATTATTAGGCTGGTCTCCCGCCCTGTAACCGATAGGAATACCCGCGTTCAGTTGTAATTCCCGGGCCGCACTTACAGATAGGCGCGACTGGATACTGAATGTTTCAACAACCGGCGACAATAAACTTTCATCGATTCCGTATTCGGTTAGTAATGCTGTTGCGATAGTGTTGGTCGAATAATCCCAGAAGATTCCTTCCGACAATCCTGAAACCGTTGTTGACACCTCATCACTTAATTTTAATGCGATATAGTCGCCCGGCAACATGATCTTGTAAATCTTTTCATATACCGCAGGTTCATTGTCCTTCACCCATTTTAATTTCGAAGCTGTAAAATTGCCCGGAGCATTGAGAAAATGCTGCAGGCAAAACTGTTCGCCCAGGTGCTGCGTCGCTGTGTTTCCGATATTAACGGCACGGCTATCGCACCAAATGATCGAAGGACGAAGAGGCTTTAAAGCCCGGTCGATACATACCAATCCATGCATCTGGTAAGAAATGCCAATGGCCGCGATCTCGTCTGCTTGAAAAGAAGTGTGCTGGCGCAATTTCTTTGTAGCCGTTTTCAGTTCGTTCCACCACATATCCGGATCCTGTTCGGCAAACCCAGGCCTGGGAGAAACGATGGGCATCTCTGTGGCCGGTGAAAATACAGAGGCAACCGGTTTACCGGTCTCAACTTCCACCAAAGCCGCTTTTACCGATGAAGAACCAATGTCGTAACCTAATAAATATTTCATATTGACCTGTAAATAATAAGAATGCTGCCCGCAATGACAGATAAAAAATATTTTAAAAGTGTTTGCCTGATGGCAGGAATGCATTTTGTTTTTAGCGTATCAACCGGTGACGGCTGCAAACCACTGTTGTTGACGATAACACAAAATGTCCCAGGCATACATTTTAAAAAATTGTTGAGGCGTCAAATTAAGAAAATTATTGTCCCTGTAAAAAATGATTTGAAAGTATATAGTAAAACCTGGTTCCACTCGCCGCACTGTATTAACTTTAAGCAAACCCAGAAATATGTTCGAACACAAAAAACAGCCTTTGCTGCCTGTCAAAGCTTTCTACAAGCGCTCACTATGGTATCTGTTCATTTCTTTTGTTATACTTTTCACCTGTCTGCTGATCGGTATAGCAGGATATCATTTTATTGCAGACGCAAAATGGCTCGATGCCTTTCATAATGCTTCAATGATATTGAGTGGAATGGGGCCAGTTATAGATATAGAAAAGCCGGAGGGAAAATGGTTTTCTTCATTATATGCCTTGTTCAGCGGGGTGGTTTTTATTACAAATATCGGGGTGATCCTTGCCCCCGCAGCTCATCGCATCTTTCATATATTGCATCTCGAAGAAAATTAAGATGGCAGTGGCAAAAACGAATACGGAACTGATCAAAAGATTTTCCCGGCAGTTAGGGTTTGATTACTGTGGCATTGCACGTTCCCGTTCATTGGATGAAGATGCCAGGAGGTTAGAATCGTGGCTTGACAAGGGCATGCACGGAACGATGCAGTACATGGAGAACTATTTTGATTTAAGGATCGATCCCTCACGGTTAGTACCCGGAGCAAAATCTGTAATTACTTTATTGTTGAATTATTTCCCATCACAACAGCAAACAACTGAAGCACCTAAGATCTCGAAGTATGCTTTCGGAATGGATTACCATGAAGTGATCCGTGAAAAATTAAAAAACATGCTACACCTGATCCATGAAAATATTGGTGAAGTACATGGGAGGGGATTTGTAGATTCTGCTCCGGTGTTGGAACGAAGCTGGGCGCGTGAAAGTGGTATAGGCTGGATCGGGAAAAATGCCAACCTGCTTACGAAAGAACGGGGATCTTTCTTTTTTATCGCAACCCTTATCACAGACCTTGAACTCGAATATGATGACCCGTTTGCAAAAGACTATTGTGGCAGTTGCCGGAGATGCATCGATGCCTGCCCCACGGATGCTATCCTGGAAGAGCGGGTAGTAGACGGAAGCAAATGCATTTCGTATTTCACTATCGAACTTAAAGACGCATTGATCCCGGGAGAGATGAAGGATCAGTTTAAGGATTGGATATTTGGTTGTGATATTTGCCAGGATATTTGTCCCTGGAACAGGTTTTCAAGACCAACTACAGAAGCGGCATTTACACCTATTCCCGAAATCTTAAATTTCAGTACAAAAGAATGGGAATCATTGAGTGAAGAATCCTTTAAAAAAATCTTTCAACATTCGGCGTTGAAACGTTCGAAGTTTAAGGGGATACAAAGAAATCTGAAGTTTTTGAAAAGCTAGGCGTAAGTTTTCAGTGGTGGTAAGTTTTAACTTCATAAATGTACAAATGTTCAATGTTCAACATTCAGCAATCAACACACAATTTTTGTACTGAATAAATTTTGCGTGATTATTGAGTATTCATTGTTGTCCGGTTAATAACTATTCTAACCCTGATCAAAATGAATAACCTGAAGGGTATGCCTGGAAACGATCACTGAGCTATTTTAAATATTTTCTCCGGATAACGATTGAATATTGAAAATTTATTCTGGACTTCTAACACAAAATCGTTCGCTATGGAAAGGCCATTGGTCAATAAAAAATATAAGCTTGAAAAATTCCCGGGTAAGGGCGGGTGGACATATACTGTTATAGCCGAAATTCCACCCGACAAGAAAGAACGTTTCGGCTGGGTAACAGTGAAAGGATTTATTGACGATTATGAGATAAAAAGATATCACCTGATGCCAATGGCAAATGGAAAGCTATTTCTTCCCGTTAAAGCAGAGATACGAAAGAAAATAAAAAAACAGGGTGGTGATTGGGTAAAAGTGGTATTGTTCTCAGACCGTGATCCCCTGCATATCCCCGGCGAATTTTTACAATGTCTGCGCGACGAACCTTCGGCTTACAAAACCTTCAATAGTTTCAATGAGAGTAATAAAAAGTATTATGTAGACTGGATTTATTCGTCGAAAAAAGAAGAAACGCGTATTGAACGAATGGCGAAAGCCATTGACAGGCTGGCGAAGGGATTGAAATTTATAGATGCCACTAAAAAAGCCTAAACCCTCGTTTTCTGCGTGTCTGTTGTGTGTTCTCCTTGCGTTCTTTGTGAACCTTTCCGATATAATATTCAAAGGTGCACAAAGAACACCAAGAAAAATCCAGTACCTCACCGAAACTGCCAGCCTATCTTAAGACTCAGTCGGCTGAATTTATATTTATAATAATCCGTAGAAGGATCGCAGGGGGGCTGCGTACACTGGATAGTCACAACTCTTTCTTCACGCAATCTTTTCATTGTATAGCCCAGACTTAAAAGAATCGCATCTCGGTTCGCAAAGCCTAATTTATACCCGAATCCGGCATCATAATAAAAACCACGATCGTACTCACTCTTTCCCCATCCAGGTTTTTCCTTTGCTTTTAACCAGTCAAAATGGATGCCGGCATCTGCATACAGGAAAGGCGTTCTGGTTTTCCGGAATAATTCTTTTCGTACATCCAAAAACAAAGGAATGGTTCGCATGGTATAATAGTCCAATCCTCCACCGATCCCGGCAAACCAGCTTTTATAATAAATGCCGTTGACCGTTTGTAAACTCCATGAAGGTCCGGAAGCCCCTTCCAGCAGGCCCACCTGTAAAAGGGATTGAAACCCACAGGAACAGTTGCCCTTGCTTTTAACAGGTTGTTGTTTATCCTGTGCGCTCAGCGAAAAAGTTGAAAGACTTATAACGATTGCCAGAAAAGATATCCCACGCATAAGTTTTTATTTTTTCCAAACTGTTTTACTTAACAGCTTGATATTGTTGACATCCGAATAATTATATTGGTACAATCCATCAGCTGCTGAAACAATAGCCACATCGTTCCATGCAATCACGTCATAAGTTTCGGGCCCGATAATCTGTTTAATCAATGAAATGGAATTCGCGTTCGTTGCATTGTACACTTTTAATCCCTGCTTTCCATCGCATATGAATAGTAAATCTCCATCCTTCGATAAACCATGCGGATTGGTCATGGGATACGATTTTACCAATGTTGGATGGAAAATATCTTCAATATTTAAAACATCCAGCTGGTTTGTAAAACCCTGGCATGTACTTCCAGATCGCAAGGTGATATACGCATATTTATCGTCCGCAATAACAGGATCGCATGTTCTTACATGGGTGAACGATCCCTGCTTGGAAGGCTGTGATGGATTAGTAATATCATAAATAAACATACCTGTATTGGAGCCGATGAATAATTTATTTTTAAAAGGATATATAGTCTCAATGCCCCAGCCCAACTGAAGTTTTGAAGTAAACGCAGGCGTTTGCGGGTTTGAAATGCTAAATACATCCAATGATTGATCGCTGACAGTGTAGAGATGCGAATTAACAATCGTAAATCTTGCCATTGAACCGCCCATTCCAAATGGAGAGGTAGATTTTTGACTACTGCCACCGGAGTTTGCCAGTGCAGCGTCAAATACCATGCAGTTGGAACAATTCCATATAGACATACGGCCACCTTTACAGTCTACGCTAACGGTCGTATCCCGTTTTTCCCAATCTACAATGATCATTTGTTTATCGGCACTAAAGCTACCCGAGTAATGGCGGTAAGGAAATGCATTGTCAATGATAGACTTTACAACAACCTTCAAAGGATTCGTTATATCGATCGTTAGCAGGTCTGTGTACAAATCCGCATACAAAATATTGCCTTTAACAGCCAGATCCATATTACCGGGAATATCAATAAAAGCAACATTTTTAGGAGCGGAGGGATTGACGTTGTCTATAATATGAATGCCCTTATCAATCTCATTTAAAAAAATATAATTATCCTTAATAAAAAGTTTACCCGGCCTTTCAATTTCCCTAGGTTGATTGCTTTTGATATTCGCTCTTACCTCTGCACTCGTCCTGTATACCGGCATGAAATAAGAATATGTTTGTGTGCAGTTATCTTTTACACAACCAGCCAAAAAAAACATTCCAATAAATAAACCAATAAGTTTACTGAATGATGTAAATATCTTAGTCATGGCAATCGATTTTACGGTTGACATATCAACAGCAACAACCGTTGCGTTCAACCGATATTATTTCTTTAAAAAAATCCTGGTATTCAAGCCAAAATAGAAAAGGTGTTTACTGGCATTAACTTCCTGTTTCATGAGATTAGTAAGTCCATACTGAAGTTGTGGTCCTATCTGAACGGGGAATCTGGAATTATTCCATAGCGACAATGAAAATCCCGTGGTAAAATTGGTCTGCAGTTTATTGAACAGTCCATTATCCTTATAATAAACACCGGTGTTACCATCAAAATGCAGGGCATTTGCTGAAATCAGGTACGACAATGAAAAGCCGGCGTTCCAGGAAACAGGTAAGCGATTGCTCCTGGTTAAACGTGCATTGAGTAAGATGGGTAGCTCAATAAAATGAAAACGATTGGTGTACTTATGCGTCACAGGCACTGGCGTAGCGTTATAATACTGGGTCACATTGCGAGATCCAAAGGCATTCTGTACCTGAAGAAACGCTCCGGTATCGACCCGGTTTCCAACTTGTATGTAGTTGGAATGCTGATTGTACCTGATCCCTGTTGATAGCGACAATCTTTTTGAAAGATTTGTTTGTACAAACGCTCCTATCGAAAATGAAAATCCTTTTTTAATGGCAGAGGGGCTGTGAACAATACCCGTGGGTCCGGGTGCACCACTATTGAGAGAATTGCTCGAAACATCAGCCACCATCGCCTTTTCTCCACCCAGAACATTATTAAAAAAACCCCCTTCCATCAGATTTGAAAGGCCTGCCGAAGCACTCAAACCCCATTTCCAGCGTGATTGTTTTGTTCTTTTTTCAGCTGTCTTTTTCTCCAAGGTAAGATTTCCTGCCAGCGCAGTATCAGTACCTTTTACCTGGCTCACGGGGTCACTGTTGATTGAATCGGCTACTTTGTTTTCGACCGTACTATTCATCATTTTCTTACCAGCCGGAGAATCCGGAACCTGTATGGTAGTGTTTTCTTGTTTGTCAGTTTTATCTTGTTTGTCAATCAATGGCGCACTCTCGTCCTGTTGTTTTTTGTCATTTGCTTTTTTCACGCTGTTATCAGTGTAAGGGCGATCCACAACCTCCAGGTCAGTACCATTTGCCTGTGGGAAATTATTTTTCTCCTGAGTTTGTCTATTTGGTGTGCCGGCGGTTTCTTTCTTCAACTGTTTTTCTGATCCATATTTTAACCCGGATGCTTTTACTTTATCATCGTTCAAATTATTCTTGTCGACCTTATTCGAACTTAAGGCAATCTCCGAGGTTTGATTTTTACGTTTAGGTTCAATCTGTGCATTTTTGGTTGCAGATCGTTCCGTTTTATTGTCACTGTTATCCTGTTGAAGATCTTTAAGGGCGGGATCTTTTACGGGTGTTGAATTTTCCGGAGTAGAATTATTGCTATTTTGATTTGGATTTGTTTTTGTGGAGGGTGATTTTGTAACAGATCCGTTTCTTAACGAAACTGTATCCTGGAAAATAAAATAAACGCCAGCTCCAATTAACAGGAACAACAATGGCAAAAAGATGACCCCTCTCCTGCGGCGTTTGTCTTTCCGTATCTGGGCTTCCACCCCGGACCATACCGTGTCCGCCGGAGGAATTTTCAATTCATCCAGCTTCTGCTGAATCTGTTTTTCAAAATTATGGTCGGACATAATTTGCTTTTTTTATAGCATTTTGCTGTGTGTTCAGCCATTCGATCAATAAGGCACGCGCTCTCGCGTATTGCGATCTGGACGTGCCTTCATTGATCCCCATCATAGCTCCTATTTCAACATGGGTAAATCCTTCTACTGCATGTAAATTGAAAATGGTTTGATAGCCTGTCGGCAATTGTCTTACTAATTCTGCAAGGTCTTTTGCATTCATGGTCACTTCGGGATTGTCATTTGAAACGGGGTGAAGGCTTTGGTCCTGGAACGAGAGATCTGACTGATAGCGCCTGTTTTGTTTCAGGTAATTTAAGGCGGTATTTACCATTATCCGTCTGATCCAGCCACCCAATTCCCCTTCGAATTTGAATTGATTCAGATTCCTGAAAACTTTCACGAATCCATCCTGCAATACATCTTCCGCGTCTGTTTTTGATTTGGTATACCTATAACAAATACCCAGCATGCTCTCCGCAAAATGATCGTAGAGCTGCTTCTGGGCATCGGGCCGCCCCTTTATACAGTCTTTTACCAGTCTTTCGAAATCCATTATCCGGAATATGATGCTTTCACTTGACAATAGAAGGGATTAAACCGTTGCACCAGTTTTCCTTTCATCGAAGTTTCCGGGCCTTATCTTTGGCAATATGGAAAATTCCCTGGCAGAAAGAGACAAACTGGTGGTCTGGCATCCTTATACCCCTCAAAAATATGCACCTGATCCGATTCCGGTAATTAAGGGGGAGGGGGTATACCTGGTAGATGCAAATGGGAATTCCTATATAGATGCGATCAGTAGCTGGTGGGTGAATCTGCATGGACATGCGCATCCTTATATCGCTGACAAAATATACGAACAGGCAAAAACCCTTGAACAGGTAATATTCGCAGGCTTTACCCACGAGCCTGCAGTGCAATTGGCGGAAAGGCTTTTACGGATCCTGCCAGGTAATTTCTCTAAAGTATTTTATTCTGATAACGGGTCTACTGCCGTGGAAGTTGCTATCAAGATGGCTATTCAGTATTGGTGGAATATGGGGGCGGAATACAAGCTACAGGATTCCGGATACGGGATGCTGGATGGAAAAAGACGGAATAAGATCCTTGCTTTAAAAAATTCTTATCATGGGGATACTTTCGGCGCAATGAGTGTGAGTGACCGCGGAATTTTTACACTTGCTTTCCAGGATAAATTGTTTGAAGTCATTTTTATTGATCCAACTAATTTACACGATATCATCCTAAACTTTTCAAAGGGTGTCACCCACTACATGCCTGCCGGGCAGGAAGGCTCATCACCTGCCTGCCGGACAGGCAGGCTCACCATTCACCCGGATGAAATCGCCTGCTTTATTTACGAACCGTTGTTACAAGGTGCTGGAGGAATGAAAATGATTGAGGCAGGACCGCTGAACCAATTACTAAATACACTACAGGAATATGGTATCATTTGCATCGCCGATGAAGTGATGACTGGTTTTGGAAGAACAGGCAGGTTGTTCGCATCAGCATACTTGCCATGCCAGCCCGATATTATCTGTTTATCAAAAGGATTAACGGGCGGCTATATGGCTTTGGGTGTAACAGCCTGCTCCAAAAAGATCCACGACGCATTTGTAAGTGACGACAGGCTTAAAACATTTTTTCATGGGCATTCTTACACAGCGAATCCCTTAGCCTGTACTGCCGGTTTAGCAAGTCTTGATCTATTGCAGCAACAGGATTGTCTTGAAAATATTGAAAGGATCAATCAACAACATCAACAATTTCTAATACAACTTCAAACCACCAACCACAAACTACAAACCAAGCACTATCGTTGTCTTGGCACCATTCTCGCATTTGAAATACAAACAGAAGGTAAGGATGATTATCTTAATAATATAAGCGCCGCCATTACTCAAAAAGCTTTAGCAAAAGGAGTTTTTATACGGCCATTGGGGAACACGGTATATATAATGCCTCCATATTGTATAACAAAAACCCAGCTGCAGAAAGTATATGATGTGATTATTGAGATATTAAATGAAATATAAAAAGCGGCTGTTGGTAACGCTTTATTTTGCCACGAAGGCACTAAGTCACAAAGTAAATGGAAGTTTGAAATCCAAATCTTGTGTCTTAGTGCCTTCGTGGCAATTTTTACATCAGGAATCTGAAAAAGCCCTTGCTGGTTCGTTACAAGACAGTTCAGTTCGAACTGATTGGAACTTCTACCTGTGTCTGATCCCATTCGATCACCATACCGGCATCATTGAAGCGTATCGTATGTTGTTCGATGACCTTGTCTGTTTTCTTCGCCGGCACTTTCACCTGTAATACGTCCTTATCTTTATACTTGTCATAACTATAATGACCCCATTGCTTTAATTGGGAGTTCAGGATAATTGTCCACTCAGATTCTCCGGGAATGGTAAAAAGCGTATACGTTCCTGCTTTCACTGGCTGACCGGCCACTGTAGCATCTTTTGCGAATGTGATTTCAGTAGCTTCATCAGCTCCGGTTCGCCATACTTTGCCGTACTTCTCAAGATCACCAAAAATGACACGTCCTTTTTTGAAAGGCCGGCCATATGTAACTTTCACATCTTTGCCTTCTACTGTTTCATGGGGGCTTTTCCGATCCTGCGCGCAGGCGGATAACACTGTAAGCACTACTGTTGATAAGAACAATAATTTTTTCATACTGTTGAATGTTTAATTATAAAATGAAGTTAATAAGTTACCGGTTGTTCTCCATGAAATTTTTGAATTTCATCAATGAGTTTTCCATGGGGCGCCCCAATTGTTTATCAAAAATGATGCTACCAAATTTTTCCCACGGGTACCACCTCAATCTAAAATCAAAATACCATTGCACGATCGTACTGTCTGCTGCCGTGATCAGGTTAAATCCACTGTTGATCTTTTCTTTTTGATAACGATCCCAACTGGTTATAACAGCGTCACCGGATGCCGATACCAGACTGACCTTCATTTGGTCAGACAAGAAAAAAGAATCCGAAAATTTTTTATTTGTTAATTCTTCCTTACTTGTCATTTCGTTCCAATACTGCCATTCGCGAAAGTTACTGAGGCCCCGCTGCACTTCCTCTTTCGAAACGCCGATGTTAATAGCCCTGGAAATACGCACACTCGAAGGAAACAACAGCGAAAGTGCAAGAATTAAAATCCCAAACACAGCTATACTTATCAACACAAGTTTTAATACTCTCATAATATTTTCTGTTAATCCCACTTGTACACCTTCACAGATAACGCATACATTACGATTGCCCAGATAGCCAGGATGCCCAGCTGTTTGCCACAATCCGTAAGGTGCGATCCTTCAAAGGCAACATTACGCATTGCATCGTTCAAATGTTTTAGAGGCAATACATCGGCAACGGGTTTTAACCATGAAGGAAAATTATCCGTAGGGAAAAAAGTTCCCGATAAAAGGAACTGAGGAAAGCCTATCAGGTTTGTCAGCACAGGTACAGCGTTCATATTTTTTGATACCCCACTGATAAAAAACCCAAAACCCATAAATACCAGGATGCCTGCCATACTCAATACAAGTAATTCCGCAAATGTGATCCATCCGTTGACGAGCGTGAACTTAAAAAAATACTTACCAAGAAGAAGTATAAACGCAGAAACAAAAAGCTGGAAAATAACTCTTGCCAATCCTTCGCCCAAAAGAATAAAACCCTTCCTGATAGGAGAAGCATAGTAGCGTTTTAGAACCAGCGTTTCCCTAAGATTAAACAACATAAACGCAATGCCGAAAACGCCCGTACTTAATAATGAAAATCCCAATTGCCCAGGTAAAATAAAATCAATCGTGCGATAGATCCTTCCCTGGGTGTGCTCTTCAGTGATTGTGGCGAAGGAAGTTTTTTTACCTTCTGAATAATATTCGGCATTGTACACCGCTGTTTGTACAATAGACCTTAGAATATTGATCCTGTCAGCACCCGCAGTGGAACTTTTTATATTCACCTTGTACTTTGGTTGTGAAGAATCTTTGTTCGCGGAAATATGAAGCACAGCCGTGATCCTTCCTTTACTTAAATTTTCCTCTACCTGTTTCTCGGGCAATCGGCTAATGCGGATATTGGGAACCTGTTTAAGACCCGCAATGATCGGGTTTGCCGAACCCGTATCTGAATTTTTATCGAATGCGATATTGATGACCGGTCCGCTGCCACCCATGAAACCGAAGATCAAAATGAATATCAGAGGAAAGGCAATGCTGAAAACAATGGAAGATGGAGATTTCATTAAAGCCCTCAAACTGGCTTTAGCAATGGCCCACATGGCTTTGAACTGACTGTAAGATCGGGGCATAGTTGAGAGCGTACTTTATTAGAGCGGAGCAAAACTAGGTATAAAAAATTAGTGCAATTAAATAGTTTTTTTGCCACGAATTCCACTAATTAGCACGAATTAAATTAGTGGTTATCCGGGTTCTGAGCCTGTCGATGAATTCGTGGCAGGATTTATTCTATAAGCATATCAAATGGAATGCGGGCCTGTGTGATTCCTAATAATTGTTTTACGCGTTTTAAAGTGGAATATGTTTTTATGCCATCAGCACCCAGATCTTTTTCAATGGCTGCATTCTTTGCATTTTGCTGAAAGTCCTCAAAGAAATTATCGAAGAGTCCGGGCGGATCAGGATATTGACGAAGCCTGTACTCCTTTAATTTTGCCAGTTTTGCCGCACTTGCAACTGCATCGCTTAATCCACCAAGCCTGTCTACCAAACCCAATTGCAATGCCCTGCTGCCACTCCATACTCTTCCTTGTGCGATGCTGTCTACATAGTCCATCGTTTTCTTTCGTCCTTCAGAAACCCTGGTTTTAAAATCATGATATATTGTATCCACCTCGTTCTGAATATATTGCCGTTGCATCGGAGTCAATGGTTTGGTTACCGTAAGCGCATCCGCGTTTTCCGAGGTTTTAACGCCATCAAAAGTTACTCCTAATTTATTATTGAAGAAGTTTTGCATATTGGGTAAAAGACTAAACACGCCGATGGAACCGGTTATGGTATTGGGCTGGGCAAAAATGCTATCGGAACTACAAGACATATAGTACCCACCGGAGGCTGCTACATCTCCAAAACTAATCACCACGGGCTTGTCATTACGGGCCAGCGTAACCTCTCTCCAAATATTTTCGCTGGCCATTGCACTACCTCCGCCTGAATTGACCCTTATAACAATTGCCTTGATCGTTTTGTCCAAACGAACCCTGCGGATCAGGTTGCGGTAGGTTTCACCGCCGATCTGGTCTTTACTGCCTCTGCCATCTACGATATCACCCGTTGCATAAATGATGGCGATTTTATCTGTACCTGACTGGGTAAAATCCACGGCTGCAGCATATTTGGCAATAGAAACAAAATTGAGTTTCGCGTATTTGTCGATATTAAGCCTTTGTCTTATCTCGTCCTGCACTTCATCATCATATTTCAATCCATCCACCAATTTGTACCTGAATGCATCTGCTGCATATTGAACCAGGTTCTGATCTGCATATCTCTTTAATGTAGCGGTATCAATGTTTCTGGCAGCCGCTGTCGTGGCAAGGAAATTATTATATAGGTCGTACAATAGTTCAGTCGTTTGCAAACGGTTGGCATCAGTCATCTGGGTTTCACGAAAGGGTTCTGTGGCGCTTTTAAATTTTCCCGCATAAAAGATCTGAGGTTCAATTTCCAGTTTTTGCAAAGTGCCTTTCAGAAAAACCAATTGAAGGGCAAACCCCCGCCAGTCTACCCCGCCTTTCGGATTACAATAGATTTTGTCTGAAATATTGGCCACATGGTAGGCACGTTGTGAAATGACATCAGCATACGCATAAATGAATTTTTTGCTTGTCTTAAAATCTGCCAGGGCCTTCCTGATCTCATCGCTGGCTCCAAATCCATTGCTATTATTACTGCATTTAATATAAATTCCCTTTATGGCAGAATCCGCTTTAGCTTTATCAATAAGCCTTATCACATCGTACAAGGACGGAAGATCATAATGTTCTTCGCCGCTGAATGAGGGTAAAGGGTTTTTTACTGTTATTTCAGGGTACAATGTATTCAGATCGATCACCATCACCGCTTTGTTACCGGTTGTTGCCTGGCCCCTTGACGCGAGTCCCGAAATAAAACCCGCCGCCACAAAAAAAGAAATGATCGAGAATACCACTAATGCAAGCAGGGAAGCAAAAAATATTTTAAAAAAGCTTTTCATCGTTCACCAGTTTATATAAAATTCAAAGATATTTGAAAACTTGGGTGTCGCAATATAGGAAATACATCATAAAAGCTTATTTCCGCAAGGGATGTCATCCTTTTTCATTCTCTAACGAAAATGAGATCTGCTCTTAAAGGATGACCTCGATTAGTGGAAACCGGCACCTGCTTTGCAAAAGAATATGTGTAATATATGAACAAGGCTTATCTCCTGATGGGTGGAAATGTTGGTGACACCATGAACAACCTTCAGCAGGCCATTGAACTGTTGAACAAGGAATGCGGAACTATTGTTCAGAAATCATCTGTATATGAAACGGCGCCATGGGGCAAAACCGATCAACAGGATTTCCTGAACCAGGCGGTTTTATTAGTAACAAATCTTTCTGCACAAGAACTCATGCATCATATCCTGCTGATCGAAGAGAAATTGGGCCGCCGGAGAATTGAAAAGTATGGTCCGCGTGTGATCGATATAGACATCTTATTTTTCAACGGCGCAATCATCAGGGATCCCCAACTTACCATTCCTCACCCGGAACTGCAATACAGGCGCTTTGCATTAGTCCCTTTAGTGGAAATAGCTCCAGACATGAGCCATCCTGTTTTGGATAAAACCATTACAGAATTATTAATGAACTGTCCTGATCATTTAGAAGTTTCCCTGTTTGCATGATTTTTCCACAATCAATAAAGGTGTTGTTTGCAATGGCAGCATTTAATTTACTTTGGACTTAACATCGGGGTTGGCGTGTAAATCATGAACTATCATTTCATCACCATAGAAGGAAATATTGGCGCGGGCAAAACCACCTTGTCACATCTCCTTGCAAAACATTATAATGCCAGACTGGTTTTGGAGCAATTTGCAGACAATCCCTTTCTTTCGAAGTTTTATGAAAACCCGCAGCAATACGCTTTTCCCCTCGAGCTTTTTTTCATGGCCGAGCGGTATAAACAACTCAAGGAGCTGATCCATACAAAAGACCTGTTTCATAGCGTTACGATTGCAGATTACCTGTATATTAAATGCCTGCTGTTTGCAAAAGTGAACCTGCCCGAAGCAGAGTTCAAGCTGTACCAGAAACTCTTTGAGATCATTAACCAGCAACTGGTGCAGCCGGATATCCTCATCTACCTGCATGTGCCTGTAACCAGGTTACAGAGTAATATCAGGAAAAGAAATCGTCCCTATGAACAATCCATACCCGACGAATATCTCTTCAATATCCAGGAAACATATACCCACTATATAAAGCAGCATAATATCAAAACTATATTTATAGATGCCGGTAACGCAGATTTCCTCGGCAATGAAAAACATTTACAGGTGATCATCGATGCGCTGCAACAGGACTTTGAAGATGGACAGCATTATTTCACGTTACCATGACAGGAAAATATGGAGGAGAAGAAACCAAACAGAAAAGCCTTTGATGCCATTCAAATAGGAGAATTCCGGTTATACATAATCATGCGTTTCTTTTTTATCATGGCATTGCGTATGATAGGAACGGTGGTAGGCTGGAAAATCTATATGCTCACCCGTAATCCGCTCGCTTTGGGAATGATTGGTTTATCAGAAGTGATCCCTGCGGTATCACTGGCATTGTACGCCGGCCACGTGATCGACAAAAATGATAAGCGAAAAATGCTGCTGAAAACCATTTGTTTTTACCTTCTTTGCGCTATTGCCTTACTGATCATTCATCTTGATGCTTCGGAACAATATGCAGGCAAAAAAATTATTGAGATTTCAATTTACCTGGTCATTTTCTGTACCGGTATCATCCGTGCATTTTCAGGACCTATCTCCAACTCGATCATTGCGCAAATTGTTCCCAGGAATATTTTACCCAATGCCATTACCTGGAGTTCGGGCACATGGCTCATCGCATCGGTTACCGGTCATGCAACAGCCGGATTTCTGATAGCGCACGCCGGCTATACGATTACTTTTTCTGTGATCATCGGCTATATAATTATTGCCATTGTATGTATCGCTTTCATCGGCCCGAAGCCTATCGCCAATCTCAACCAGCAGAAAACCTGGGAAAGCATGAAAGAAGGATTGAGGCATGTTTTTAAAACAAAGGAATTGCTAGGCGCCCTTTCACTTGACCTTTTTGCTGTTCTTTTCGGGGGTGCGGTGGCCCTGATACCGGTATTTGCTGCAGACATTCTTAAAGTTGGCGCTGAAGGTTTCGGATGGTTGAATGCCGCCGCAGATATAGGTGCCATTACAAGCATTGCATTGCTTACGTTTTTCCCATTGCAGAAAAACCAGGGAAGGATACTTCTCTATGCAGTGGCGGGCTTTGGGATCTGTATTATTTTATTCGGATTATCAACATTGTTCTGGCTTTCATTTGCTGCACTTGTGTTAAGCGGGATACTCGATGGCATCAGTGTGGTGGTACGAAGTACCATTCTTCAATTAAAAACACCCGACTCCATGCGGGGAAGGGTTTCATCGATCAATTCCATGTTCATTAATTCCTCGAACGAGTTGGGACAATTTGAAAGTGGTGTTGCGGCAAAACTCGTGGGTGTGGTACCGGCGGTTGTACTGGGAGGGTGTATGACTTTATTTGTAGTTGTAGTTACATGGCTGAAAGCCCCTAGTTTACGCAGGTTGGAGTATTAGTGAGAGATAAAGAATACCTCCTATGGTTAACTTTGGTGATGCATATATAGAGTCTGATGATGCTAGCGTTTTTTTACCCACTGAGATGACGGAGGAAGGCACAGAGGCGCACAGAAAGTAGTCATCATCCTTTTTTTAATCTTAAAGCATTCACTGCTTCGCCTACTTTTTTTCCCTGCTTAATTCTTTCTGCTGCAGAAAAGGAATAATGAATACCCCATAAATTCGTGATACCGCTTCTTCATTCACATAATCCTGGAAAGAATGAAAACTTCTCGATCCACACAGATTGTCATATGTGTGGTCAACAAAAGAAAAACTTTTTCCAAATGCATCTTCTAATACGGCGTAAAGAGGATAAATACATATTGGCATTTCCTGGCAAACAATAATGATGGCTTTTTTAAGCTTGTCATAGCTGTAAGGTTTAAAAAATGAAAAATAATATGTCGGTCTGGTAATCAATAAATGGCCATGAATTGATTGAACAAATCTGGTGGGCCTGTACCCGGCAGGTCTTTTCCTTACAGCTCAAAACCTGTCTTAAAAGTTCAAACTATATTTCACCAAAGAGAAGAATGCTCCGTTTTGTGCAGAATATGTAGCGAAGCAACTATTATAAGTCCTTCAAAGTATTATTGTTTTGAAAGACATCCGAAAGAATTCTGCTGCGGAGTTATCAGAAAACAAAAAAAGAATGATTGATTAATACCTTGTGCTTTCAGGAGCCGTAAATATTCCGAGTTGAATATAAGGAGTCCATTGCGGATCATTCTGCTGTAACCGTTTCAGGTCTCTGTATAAACCACAGGGAGATCCTGCCCTGCCTAAAAAATACGGAAGCTTCACATGTGTAACAGGTAATTTTTCGATATCAGAGATCGAATTAAATATATCCAATACATAGTCGTAACAATTAAACCTATGCAAATTATATTCTCTTCCGGATAATTGTTCTGCCTTTTGTAGGAGCAATTGAAATTGCCGGTAAGAAACTTTTTTCGATACAGCTGCATTGTATTCACGCTTGCTATTATCCATGATCTTAGCCCGAACATTGCCGGCGATAAGGCTTGAGTGTTGACGGACCGGATAAAACCCGAATACCTGTACCGTAGACTGACCTGATCGTACCGGTTCAGTCTTTTCCAGGATCAGGAACACATGACCGGGTTGTTGACCGACATGTACACGTTCCGGGTTGCCGTTATCCGGAACATCGGCACAAATGGTGATCCTGTATTCCGCATTCATATTTACCGGCGTAAAAAGTTGAAACCGCTCAGCCAGGTTTAAATCTGTACCTGGATTTAATGCAGGTGTTTCACTCCTGACTGCATTTCGATCAAGGCTACTGTTATTTGCTGGCGTTATTGAATAATGTATCGAACAAATAAGCAGCAGAAAGTTTTTCGTCAACACCTGTTTTGAAAGTAAAAACGCATTCATTGATAACCGATTAATTTATAGGCGCCTTGAATAGTATTCACTACTCTTCTAATCAGTAAACTCCGTGTCTTTCATGCCTTCCGTTGTGTTCTTCGTGAGCCTGTAGCTGCACAGTGATAGGTTCACGAAGAACACAACGGAAGGCACGAAGGACACGAAGAATTACTGACAAAAGTCCAGACGTCAGAAAGAATTATTTTTTCGGAGAAACATAATAAAAAAGAGCTGTTGATCTTATTTCCCTTTCATCAAATTGCATATTGAACAGGTTACACCCAACTGAAACCCTTTCATATTCCAGGCTGGCGAGTCATAGGTCGCGTACCCATCCTGGTTCTTTTTATTAAGACGTGATAGACGATGTTCGTATAACAGCTGAACACCAAACGGGGAATCTCCATCGCCGGAAGGAATTTGATATTTAATGCCAGCCTGCAACCCTACTCCCAGCTTCACTGAGTTTTTTGTAATATTTTCTTTACCGTTTCCTCCGGTGCTACCTTCTGTTTTTACACTTGCCCTGAGCAGATAGTTTAATTCCGGTCCTGCAAAAACCTGCACTTGTTTACCCACATTGTAGTTGGCTACTACCGGAGCTGACAGGTAGGTATAGCTGTATTTATCCTTGGTTTCACCTGCGCTGCCACCGCGCGGGTTTCCGGGTTCATATGACTGGTAAGTAATTTTTTCGCTCGCGTTGTTCTGTTTTAAAAGTAAAGAAGGGCTTACGGAAAACTTTTCACTGAATACCAGATTCGATCCCATACCAACCTGGAAACCGGCGCCTGGTTCGTGTTTGTGACCATTGTTCCCGTAAACATCATCCCCTTCTTTACTACTCTTAAATGAAATATTTGGCCCTGCTATTATCTGTGAACTGATAGAACGAATACCTAATGGACAGCTCTTACCAATGGCTGGCTTCGCAGGAATTATTTTTTCGATGTCTATATCATTTATTTTCCGGGTGATGGTATTCACCTGTTGAAGCGCAATATCCTTTTCACTGTCAAGGGCTAAAGAGAAATGATTTTCATAGGTTATCTGCGGCTGATTCGTGGCATTATCCTGTGCAACGGAAGTGGGAATTACTTCAGGAATATCTTTCAGAGAATAAACAATTGCCGGTGATACGATTTCAGGTTGCGGCGCTTCGGCAGTGGGCAATTTTCTTTCATTTTCACTATAAACCTGGCGTACATCTGGATCAGATTTTCTCTGCACCCCGCCGGACAGGCACTGTTTACACAAGCAACTCTGTAATAAAAAAGCAAGCGTCACTATCGACACGAGGGGCAACATTCTACGGATAAATAAAGCAGGATTCTGTTTCATCTTATAAAATTTTTTGGCAGCTACGGGCAGCCTGATTAATAAACTTTAACTATGCTTAATGTGATGGAAGTAAGATATCCGCCGCAATTATTCACGCAGATCCGGCTGTAGCATGTAACGTAAATAGGATTCGCCACAGCAACGGCATCGATAGAGATCGATTTTACCAGCTGCAATCTGTGTCCTGGCATTGGATGCGAAATCGCCTCGTCGTACACTCATATAGATAGGTTTTATTGGTGAAGAAATTACCTCGTACTTTCGACGATTTTCCAGGATAGTGCGACAGTGCAATTTTGCGTGATAGTAATACTAAGTCTCAGCCTTACAACCTGTCTTTAATTACAGAACTCTACACAACGATTAGAATAAACATCCAAGCAAGCGCAATACAAATTTTTAATTCCGCGGAGTAATGAAAAAAAAAATTCTCCCAATGGCAGGAAATGTTCAATGAACAGCAAAGAAGTTGATGCTGCTATTGCAGGTGCAGTTTTAAATTTACCTCATAGGTATCCGTTGCGCGGTTAATGGCTAGCTCGTGCTGGCCATTATACAGTATGTCCAGTCGCTTCCTTACGTTTTCAAGCCCGACACCGGCATGAAAACGCTGGTGATTTTTGATACTGTTCAGGGAATGATAAAACAACCAGCCCTTTTCTACCTGGATATTGATTGAAAGAAAACTAGCTGGTTTGCTATCCTCCATGCCATGTTTGAATGCGTTTTCTATAAACTGAATAAGAAGCAAGGGTGAGATAAGATGACCGTTACAATCGCCGCCGATCGTTAGCTGTATGGCGGCCTCTTCCTCGTACCGCAGCCTTTCAAGGTCGATATAGCTGGTGATGAATTTCAACTCCTTCGCGAGCGGCACTTTTTCACTTTTGCAATCGTAGATTACATACTCCATGATATCACTCAGCTTAAGAATAGCACCGGGCGCTTTTTTAGGAGCGATCATGGAAAGGCCATACAGGTTATTGAGGGTATTAAAATAAAAATGAGGATTCAGTTGCGATTTCAGCAATTTGAGTTCCATTTCTGTCAGTTTCTTTTGAAATCCAAGCATGAGCTGCTGCTCTTTTTCCTTTTCTATCTCCTGCTGCTGAATAAGAATATGCGAAGTCTGTTCCTGCACACGTGATTCCAGCTTATTGGTCAATTCATCCTGTAATTTGCGGTTTTCTTCTAACTGCCCGATCAGTTGCCGCTGTGTCTCGATCTTTTCTTTTTCGATCAGGCTTGTTTTGTAACTAAGTCCCAGTGTAAAACAAACCAGTTCTAATACCATTCCAAACTGGAGGTACACAATAGGATCGAATCGGCCGATGTATGGCCCGTCCATGGTCCACGACAGAACCATACTGATAAGTCCACCTAAAACCAGGCAACCAGATCCAACTGCAATAAACAACGATAAGGCTTTTTTCGACCGGACCAATAAATATATACCGACAAATGCCATCAAAACAAGATAGCTCCGGATTATGTTAAACATCATGAATTTCACCGGTGCGAGGTTGGATAGCGCCAAAACGATATCGGCAATAATGGCCGTAAGCAATACTTTTTCAGTAACCAGGATGAGTTTGTAAAACCAAACAGCCACCTCTTTAAAATTGATGAATGAACGTACAAACCTATAGTAAGCAAAAAACATCAAGTAGCTGAAAGGGTTGTTACCATATTTGTGAATTACAGGAAAAAAAGAAAATAAAATATCGACATAATTGTTTTCTTCAAACTTCAAAAGAAAGTAAGTAAACACGCAAACGGTGTAAAAAGCATATAACAGGAATTCCTTTCGCTTGTTATTAAAAAAATATTGCGCAAGTGTGTGTATAGCTATAAAAAAAATGATCGCAAGGAATAATATGTCAACAAAAACAAAGTAACGCTGACTGAATAATATATTTTCACTGACTTTTTGGTATTCATCAGTCCTGATTATTATCGGGTACCCTGGAGAAAAATTCCGGTAGGGATTGTACATGCGGCCATACATGGTAACAGTGGATACAGCCGGCACGGTAAACTGAAACCCACGGCGCTGGTTTTTGGTTTGATCTGTAAAAAAATGATAGTTGTTTTTAATAAGCCGGATGCCCTTTTGATCATACGCGTACACCGATAAGAAACTAGCGCGGTTATATAGCAGCAATACTTCCTCAGCATTGGCTGAAGGATTGTGAATGATCCATCGCATCCAGGCAGTAACGAACCCGTTCCCGTATTGCGTTTGCAAATTGTTCCTGAAGTTGGAATCGGCATTGAAAACCTGTTTCGCTGCCGTTGCAACTTCCATTTTATTGGTGGGATCAACATGGAAACCGACATACAGATTTGTGTCGAAAGTGCTATCCCAACGTGGTTTTGAGTGTAGTTTAATAGTATCCTGCGATATTGCTGTAGCTGCAAAATACAGACAAACAAAAAAGGCAATCGTTTTTTTACAACCGACCATATCAGAAATGATGCATTACAATAATTTATTTCCGGTGATGCGTTCCATAAAGCCATCTTTACAATACCGGCTGATCGGAAGCTGCATTTCGTTGACCATAACACAGTTTCCTTCAATAGATTTAATATGCGACAGCCCTACGATGAAACTGCGGTGGATTCGAAAAAATAGTTCCTTTGGCAGCTTTTCCTCAATATGTTGCATGGTTTGGTAAACCACCCAGTTACCGCCGGGTGTATGGATGCGTATGTATTCCTTGAGCGCTTCGATATAATAGATATCGCGCACATGGATCCGGACCAGCTTGCCATCGCTTTTTACAAATATATCTTTGCCGCCATCATTATTATTCTGCGGCATTGGTGCGGCTAAAGGAATTTCCGCGGATTCAGTAGAAAATAAATGGTAAGCTTTATTGACAGCCTGAAGAAATCGTTCGAATGAAAACGGTTTGAGCAGGTAATCAACTGCATTCAAATTAAATCCTTCGATCGCATATTCGCGAAAAGCAGTGGTAAAAATGACGTATGGATGTTGCGATAAAGAACGAAGCATCTCGAATCCGGAAATATTTGGCATTTTAATATCCAGAAACATGAGCCGTGGTTTTTTCATGTTGATCTCTCTCAATGCATCCACAGCATTGGCATAGGAAGCAACAACCACCAGCCTGTCATCGCGCTGAATATATTCCAGCAGGATGTTGCGGGCTATAGGCTCGTCGTCAATGATGATGCAAGTGAATGAGGACATAACGTGATTTACAAATTACTCATTTTACAAACTGAGCACCCGTTTATTTCGCTGAATGGGAGGTATTTTTCAACCAATCGATTGGATAGCTCTATGAATGGCAGCAACTTTGCAAGGTCGAGATTTTTGCCACGAATTACACGGATTATCACGAATTAAAATTCGCGATAATCCGTGTAATTCGCAGCAAAAACTACTCAATCTCCATCAACCCCTCCAAAACATAATAGACTATCGGACAAAACGTGCTGTTTTTCAGGGTAAGGGCCTGGCGTTTCACAATGACATCCTCATCCGTATAAGGAAACCGGTGACAGTCTGATGGACGTACTTCATAGATGCTGCAGTAATTATTTATGCCCAAAAAAGGACATGGTTTCGTCTTAACCACATAGTCGCCTTCGGCATCCAGTACAAGGTATTTTTCAATGAAATCACCCTCCTTCATTTTAAGATGTCTCGAAATCCTTTTGATATCGGGTGTCTTAAAACGCGGTGAATAATTTTTGCAACAGTTTGCGCATTGCAGGCAATCTATTTTTTGAAAAGCCTGCTCATGAAGGGCCGGAAGCTTATTCAATATTTTGTTTTTATCCGTACGGTTGAGAAACTGTTTGTATTGTTTTTGCCGCTCGGCCGATCTTTTTTGCCAGTTTGCTCCGGGATTCAGATCAGAAGCAGATTTGCTATGATTCTCTTTTTTTGGATTCATCGGTGGGTGTAAAAAAAGCTTGATTATTGCATTTTCCGTGCTAACTTTCTTACACAAAGGTATTAAACCCGCACTTCAAGGATCACTCAATTCTATTAACCTTTTATTTTATGCATGGTGGAATCCTTATTTGAACAAATACTTATTCTTTTCAGTACACCGCTTTATATCATCCTGATCGGGATAGAAATTTTATTAAGCAATTACCAACAGCGCAAACTGTATTCCTGGAAGGATACGGCCATGAATATTTACCTAATGCTGCTAAACAGTGTTATTGATCTTTTTTTCCGTTCGGTATACCTTGTTATCCTGGAATATTTTTATCGTCACCAGTGGATATCGTTTACAAACCTCATAACATACTGGCTGATGCTTATTTTAGTCGAAGACTTTTTATATTACTGGCTTCACCGGTTCGATCATGAAATAAGATTTTTCTGGGCAGTTCATGTTACGCATCATTCATCAGAACGCATGAATTTAACGGTGGGATTTCGATCTTCAGTATTTCAGCCTCTTTACCGATTTATTTACTTTATTCCGCTTGCTTTACTTGGTTTCAGACCGCTGGATATCCTGCTGGTTTATTCGGCTACACAGATCTGGGGCATATTTATACATACTGAACTGATACACAAAATGGGCTGGCTTGAATATGTTTTCGTTACTCCTTCCCACCACCGTGTACACCATGCCTCAAATCCAAAATACCTCGACAGGAACATGGGCATGTTCCTCATCATATGGGATAAGCTGTTCGGTACCTTTCAGCCGGAGTTACCGGATTCAACCTACCAGCCAAAGAAATACGGTTTAACCAAATCACTTGAAAAAGAAACTCCTTCCATAATCGTTTTCCATGAATGGAATCAAATGTTGCAGGATCTTCAACAAAAAAATCTTAGCTGGAAAGAAAAATGGCGGTATGTATTCGGTCCTCCCGGCTGGAGTCATGATGGCAGCAGGTTAACGAGTGATGAACTAAGGCAGATGGAATCCGGGAGTATGGCCACCCAATCAAAACCGGCACTGAAAGCTACCCGGCCAACCTTGTAAAAAACTTATAGAAATCCTTACTCTGATAAATGTATACTGCTATGGCAGTAAGGGTAAAGAGTACCCACAAAACAATGGCGCTAAAGCTTACAGCAAAAGACTTCATGCGTGAACCAGCCGACTTTAGCGCAAGAAATCCGTTTAGGCTCCAGGCCAGGTAAAATACCTGAACGATCATCCCTATCAAGACTATGAAAGGATGGGCAGCGGTGTTCCTTGTCAGAGCCTGCAAGGGAAAGACCAATACCGCAAAACCAAGATTGCTAAAAGTAATAAACATCATATTTGCGGCCAGGTGTTCAGCATAGTTATATTCTCTTTTACGAAAAAAAGCCCAGGTGATCAGCGATATATAGGGAACGGCTACCATCGCCAAAATATTCCCGTTATTACGCGTAAACCCTGAAACCCGGTCTACACGATCCATGGTAGCAATATAATTTTGTTTCCCTGTTTCGGTCGGTATCCTCGCCAAAACCCGGGTATCCGGTTCTACCGTTTTGCGGGGTGGATTAAAATACATATTCAGGAATACAAACACGCCCATGATGAGAAGAAAAAACGTAAAAGGGTTAAAATATGCCTTCCTCCTTCCCTGCAAGTATTCTTTTGCGGTTGTTCCGGGGCGGATAGAAAGGCATTTCAGGAGGTGAAATACGCCTTTATCGGCATGTGTCACCGCGTGAAAAGCTTCATGAAAGAAATGAGTAATCGATAACCTGTGAGTTTTAGTGCTTTGCCCGCATGTCGGACAAAAACGCTGACCATGCTCTAAAGCTGTGTTGCAGTTTAAACAGTTCGAAGAGAGCATAGTTAGGTTTGTTGGGGCCCACAAAATACAAAATACTTTATACCGGCCTACGCCCTGTTTTTACCCTTTATTATAAGTTATCCCCTTCCATAATTAACACCTGCTTATATCCTGTTTCGCCCTAACTTTGCGGGTTTCTTGGAAGTTTAAAGTTTAAAGTTTGTATTGAAAAAAGTTTTAGAAATTCATACTTCCTACACCAATTAAACAATAACAAATTAACCTTAAACCTTAAACCTTAAACTTTAAACCTCACACAATGTCCCGAACCCTAACATTATATAAAAGGCATCAGAACATATGAATCTATTCGCACAGCAAAGCACTGAATTTATTCGCAGACATATCGGTGCCAATAAAGAAGAGACAAAACAAATGCTGCAAACTATTGGAGCAGGAAGCCTGGAAGAATTGATCAAAAAAACGGTTCCTTCAGGTATCCGCATGGATCGTCCATTGAAACTTTCTCCTTCAATGAATGAAAAGGATTACCTCGATCTGATCAAAGAAATTTCCCTGAAAAATAAGGTTTGTAAAAATTATATCGGGCAGGGCTACTATGACACCATAGTGCCCAGTGTTATTCTCCGCAATGTTTTTGAAAACCCGGGTTGGTATACTCAGTACACGCCCTACCAGGCTGAAATTTCGCAGGGCCGCCTTGAAAGTTTATTGAATTTCCAGACCATGGTAAGCGACCTGACCGGGCTTCCCCTGGCCAACGCATCTTTATTGGACGAAGCAACAGCCGCGGCTGAAGCAATGGCCATGTTTTTCAATGCGCTAAACAGAGATCACGAACATATTGCACGGCCGAAGTTTTTTGTTGACCATGAAACTTTTCCGCAAACAAAAGATGTTTTAATTACACGTGCAATTCCGGTTGGAATTGAGGTGGTATTCGGCGATTACAAGATTGCCCGGTTAGATGATAGTTATTTTGGTGCTCTGGTACAGTATCCGAATGATAAAGGTTCGGTTGAAGATTACCGTGACTTTATTGATAAAGTGCATGCGATTAATGGATATGTGGTTATGACCACCGATCTGCTCGCATTGACGCTGTTGACTGCTCCCGGAGAATTAGGCGCCGATGTTGCCTGCGGTTCTTCGCAGCGTTTTGGTGTGCCCTTAGGATTCGGAGGTCCTCATGCTGCATTCTTCGCGGCCAAAGAAGATTTCAAACGCAATATTCCAGGCCGCATCATTGGAGTGAGTATCGATGCACAGGGAAATCGGGCGCTTCGCATGGCATTGCAAACGCGTGAGCAACATATTAAAAGAGAAAAAGCAACTTCTAACATCTGTACGGCACAGGCATTACTTGCCAATATGGCGGCTATGTATGCAGTGTTTCATGGGCCGGACGGACTGAAAAATATTGCCAAAAGAATTACCGTTTTGGCAAAAGCCATTGCCGAACAATTATCATCTGAAGGATATGAAGTTCTACATGAGCACTTTTTTGATACGATCGTGATACGTGTGAAAGACAAACAGGCGATCCGGCAAAAGGCGGAAGCAGCATCTATTAATTTCAGGTATTTTGATAATGATCTTTTAGGATTTTCTGTAGATGAAACCACCACGTTCACCGATGTGCTGGATCTACTGCTGATACTCGACAATGAGAATGAGCAAAGCATCGCGGGTTTTAATATCGACGAAGACGCCACCCTTGATCATATTCCGTCTTCTTTGACACGTACTTCTGAATTTTTATCACATCCTGTTTTCAACAGCCATCATTCTGAAACAGAAATGATGCGGTACATTAAGCAGCTGGAAAATAAAGATCTTTCATTGAACATCAGCATGATCTCTTTGGGCAGTTGCACGATGAAGTTGAATGCTGCATCGGAGATGATCCCTTTGAGCTGGACACATTGGAGCAGCATGCATCCATTTGCCCCATCGGATCAAACACTGGGATACCAGCTCATCATCAATGAACTTGAACAATACCTCTGCGAGATTACTGCATTCGATGCCTGCAGCCTTCAACCAAACAGCGGAGCGCAGGGTGAATATGCAGGGTTACTTGTAATCAAAGCATATCACGAAAGCAGGGGTGATTCAAAAAGAAATATAATGCTGATACCAATATCAGCGCATGGAACCAATCCGGCAAGTGCAGTCATGGCAGGAATGAAAGTGGTTGTAGTAAAAGCGCTTGATAACGGTTATATAGATGTAGAAGACCTCAAGGCCAAAGCCGCACGGCATGCCGATCAACTGGCGGGGATCATGATCACTTACCCAAGTACTTATGGGGTGTATGAAGAAACGGTAAAAGATATCACAAAGATCGTTCACCAGTACGGGGGGCAGGTATATATGGACGGTGCCAACATGAATGCCCAGGTAGGATTGACTGCGCCCGGTTTAATAGGTGCTGATGTTTGTCACCTCAACCTGCACAAAACCTTTGCCATTCCGCATGGTGGTGGCGGTCCCGGTATGGGACCGATCTGCGTGAAAGACCACCTGGCGAAATTCCTTCCCGGGCATATTTCATTTGACCGCAAGGAATCGAACGGTAATAACTCGGGTGGCGCAGTGAGTGCTGCGCCCTATGGTTCAGCTTCCATCTTACTCATCAGTTATGGATACATACGAATGCTTGGTGCTGAAGGCGTAAAAGCAGCTACTGAATACGCAATACTTAATGCAAATTACATGCGTGCAAGATTGGAAAAGGAATATGATATTTTGTATACGAACGATAATGGTGAATGTGCGCATGAATTCATAGTGGACCTGCGGCCATTCAAAAAAACAGCGGACATAGAAGCAGAAGATATTGCCAAGCGCTTGATCGATTACGGTTTTCACGCTCCAACGATGAGCTTTCCCGTTCCCGGAACGATCATGATCGAGCCAACTGAAAGCGAAGACAAAGCAGAGCTTGACAGATTTTGCGATGCATTGCTGAGCATACGGGAAGAAATACGCGCTGTAGAAGAAGGCAAGGCCGATAGAAAAGACAATCCTTTAAAAAATGCTCCACATACACAACATGTTATTTGTGCCGATAACTGGAGCTATACCTATCCGCGCGAATTAGCGGCGTTTCCTTTACCATACACAAGAGATAATAAATTTTGGCCGGCTGTTGGAAGGGTAAATAATACATATGGCGACCGAAATCTTATTTGTACCTGTGAGCCCGTTGAGGCTTACGCAGAAACTGAATGATGTTTGCATAATAACTTTCTGTTAAACAACGGTGGGTCGATAACCGGGATCGGTGTCGGATCTTTAATATTGCTCAGCAATCAATTCCTGACGCCTCCCCGCATTTTGATCTTGTTAAGATCCGGATTTTGACAACTATTTGCAGAGGCATCAATAAAGTTTTTGATTTTTTAAATTACTGTTTTTCCTACCTTCGGCAGTAAACAGCGTTCTCCCTGACTCCCTTTAAATAGCTATTATCGACATCATTAAGCGGCTCCACAGAAATTTGTCTTGTAAAAATGCAGCAGATCAACGATCCTAATAACATGCTTCGCCAGAACCAGGATATTTACCAGAAAATGATAGATGAGGTACACGATTATGCGATATTACTATTAGACAGAGATGGCATCATTCAAAACTGGAACAAGGGCGCCCATGAAATAAAAGGCTATACTGCCGAAGAGATCATCGGCCAAAATTTCAGGATATTTTATACACAACCGGATGTTGACAGGAGACTTCCCGAACAGCTATTGACCACGGCTTCTGAAACAGGACGCGCAGCGCATGAAGGATGGCGTGTACGTAAAGACGGAACCACTTTTTGGGGGAGTATTATCATCACTTCACTTCATGATAGTGATGGCAGTGTCATCGGTTTCTCGAAGTTAACCCGGGATCTTACAGAAAGAAAGTCGGCTGAAGACAGGTTGAAGGATTATGCAGAGGAATTGGAAAATAAGAATAAGGAACTGGAACAATTTGCATATATCGCATCACATGATTTGAGAGAACCGCTGCGAAAAATTGTTGCCTTCGGCGATATAGTGCGGAACAGCTTCAAAACGGGTGATGACCGAATAGAAAACTATATCCAGAAAATGCAGGATGCCTCTCTGCGAATGATGACACTCATAGACGACCTCCTGGAGTTTTCACGAATTAATAGCGCAAATATTCCTTTTGTCCCCACGGACCTCAATGTTATCCTGGAACAAGTAAAAGGGGATCTTGAAAGCAGTTTTACCGGTAAAGAGATAAAGCTTGTTATCGACAATTTACCTACCTGCATGGCGCGACCCTCACAAATGCGTCAATTGTTTCAGAATCTCCTATCCAACGCGATTAAATTCAATGACAAAAAAACTACCGAGATACATATAACCTGCGAAAAGGTCGTTCCAAAAAAAACGAAATCTCCCATTACTTATAAAATCTCCGTCATCGACAATGGAATAGGATTTAACGAAGAGTATAAAGAAAAGATCTTCGAGATCTTTCATCGCATTCACGGACGGGCAGAATATCCGGGTACAGGTATAGGACTGGCAATCTGTAAAAAAATAGTAGAAGTTCATAGTGGTTCTATCACCGCCAATGCAGTGGAAGGAGAGGGCGCCATATTTACTATTTTGTTACCAGCATCACAACAACCGGTTTAATCTACGCAATTGATTATTCATCCATATTGTCCTGGTATTCGGAACGATCGTCTGTTTTACTGGAATTGACCAGCATATGATTGATGCCGGTAATTTCATCTTTTGTAAAATAGCGCCACTTGCCCGGTTCAAGGCCATGCAATTTGATATTCATGATACGGATCCGCTTCAGCATTTCTACTTTATAGCCAAATGCCTCACACATACGACGGATCTGGCGGTTCAATCCTTGTGTCAGAATTATCCGGAATTTTTCCGGCGCCTCCTGTTTCACAAAACATTTTTTGGTCCAGACGCCCTGGATCCGTACACCATTTCGCATTTTCTGAATAAAATCAGTGGTAAGAGGTTTATCGACGGTCACAATGTATTCCTTATCATGATTATTACCTGCCCGCAATATTTTATTGACTATATCGCCGTCGTTGGTTAAAAAAATAAGTCCTTCTGATCGCTTATCCAACCTGCCAACCGGAAATATCCTGGATTTGAAGTGTATGTAATCGATAATATTTGATTTGTCTTTCGTGTCGGTGGTACAGGTAATGCCTTTTGGCTTATTGAGCATGAGATAAACGGGAGATTTTTTTGTTTTTAATTTTTCGCCATCTATTCTCACTTCATCATTTTCCATCACGCGATTTCCTTTTGCGGCTTCGATACCATTGACTGTAACCCTACCCTGTTCTATATAATGATCCGCTTCTCTTCTAGAGCAAAAACCTGTTTCGCTGATATATTTGTTCAAACTTTTTTCCATTGAAGCTTAAAATTCACGTAATAGTTTGATATCACAAAGTTCAGGTTGAGCAAGTTGTCTCAGAAGCTTTTTGCCACGGATTACCCGGATTAACACGGATTTTTAATCCGTGTAATCCGTAGCAAAAAAAGGCCACTATTAAAATAGTGGCCAATTACATCAGATCATGTTATTTTTAAAGATCCCTGTCCGATCTGTTTCTATCGTAACTCCTATCTGTATCTCTGTCGTTATTAAACCAGGATTGCACTGTTTCTTTTGCTTCTCCTGTTTTCTTTTGTAGTCTTCCTACCAGTTCATCTTCTTTACCTTCTACATATAACAGATCATCATCCGTAAGGTCTGCATATTTCTGCTTAATATTTCCTTTGATCTGATTCCAGTTACCTTTTAACTTATCTTTCCATGGTTCCATAGTAGATGTTTTAAAGTGATAAATAAGATCGATAACTTTTTTATTATCAAACCCTGTTTCCGCTTATAACTCTAAAAAGGATTGCAATAATTGCAACAACTAAAAGAATGTGAATTAAACCACCGGCGCTGTAGACAAAAAAACCAAGCAACCAGCCAATGATCAAAATGACCGCGATGATATAAAGTAGATTACCCATAACAAAAAAATTTTTTGGTTCAATAATGTTTCTATAGGTATTCAAATTATCAGGCCAACTTAACCTCTCAGAGTTAAAATGGGAGTTATAAACACGCAAATCTGCCTGGCTCATCATTATATGTAGAAAAATTTCCCTGATAATTGAAGAACTGAGCTTTTTATTTGTTCAAGCTTCAGCGATCGTTCCGGCGAAGCGGTACTATGCAACACGCGTCACCAGCCATTCATATAAGGTTGAGCTGTATGCCGGAAAGCATTCACCTCACCAATTCCCGTCCGGCATACCACAAAGCGGTGATCTGAAATCATCAATACTTATTTTATATTTATTGTTCATTAGTCCCGCCTTCCGAAACGCTGCAGGTCAATTTACAAAACTTCTTAATTCATTTTATGAGAATCACAACTTCCTCTTTCACGCAACAAAGCAGAAATTTGCTTTTTGTCGTCATTGTTTTCTCCACACAAAGCTGTTACCAATACAGGGTGTTGAATACGAACAATGATCCGGCAACCGAATATCAAAAAACGATCATGTGGTCGTACGCCTGGGGTCTCGTCAATAAACCCAAGGATTTTCATATTCCAAATTGCACGAACAATAATGCCGTTGATGAGGTGCTATTCAAAAAAAACTTCGGGCATACCGTACTTACTCTTTTTACTTTAGGCATCGTGTCGCCTGTGGAGGTAAAATGGAGATGCCATAAGCCTTGTCAGCGGGTAGGCGGCCTTTAGTGAGGTCGTGACACGTGATATCTTTTTGTTTCAGATCTAAGGTCTCACCTTTCACATCTCCCGGATAACATTTTATTTTTTAAACCCTTATATATGCCTATTGCTCCCAGTATTACAGCAACCGATCAAAAAACCTGGACTAACCGGCATGAAACTGTTCATCAGGTGATAGACAATCTGTTTGACATTGCCAATGGCGAAACCGACGACATTGTGGATGACTACAATGCTACTGCGCTTGCTATTCAGGGATTGATACGAAAAGCCATTCAGCAGAATAAAAAAATAAGAACTCTTGGCGGGGGATGGTCCTTCAGTGAAGTAACTGCTACTGATGGGTGGTTGCTTAACACCAAACTGATGAACATGCTCATCGAAATCCGCAATGCGGCCAGCCTCTCCGAGATGTATGTCGGCAATCCAAGCAATGTTCTTTTTGCACAATGTGGCAATTCCATGCAGGAATTAAACAATTATTTGAGAAGAACCGGTCGCTCGTTAAAAACTTCCGGGGCCAGCAACGGCCAGACTATTGCGGGTGCATTTTCTACAGGCACCCATGGCTCCGCAATAGATTTTGGCTCTACACCCGATTTTGTAGTGGGTCTGCACATCATTGTAAGTGCCGATGAACATATATGGCTTGAAAAAGCATCGTACCCGGTAGTATCCGATTCGTTCATCAGGCGGTTGCAAACCAAACTGATTCGGGACGATGATCTGTTCAATGCAGCGCTTGTAAGCTTTGGAAGCTTCGGTTTTATTCATGGTGTTATGATTGAAACAGAACCGCTGTATTTACTTGAATGTTACCGCCAGCGATACCCGCTCGATGATTCACTCAGGCATGTCATGGAAACACTTGATTTTTCCAATGCAGATTTTTTACCGCATGGAAATGAAAGACCTTTCCATTTCCAGGTAGTAGTTAACCAATACGATCTAAATGATGGTGCATATGTAACAATAATGTACAAACGTGCTTTTACCGAAAACTATCAGCCGCCGGTTGTGGATCACGACAAAGCAGGACCAGGTGATGACGTACCCGCCTTTCTCGGAAAATTAACCCAGCTACTTCCGGTGGTGACACCTTTCATAGTAAACAATCTGATCAAAACCTCCTTTGTAACCTTCTCAAATGTTTGGGGAACATCCGGTGAGATCTTTACAAATATGGACACAAGGGGGAAACTTCTCAGCACCGCTATTGGAATACCAATTCGTTTCGTGAATCAGGTCAATGAAATGCTGATCGGGATCAATGAGGCGCAAGGTCCATTTTCCGGTATATTTTCCTACAGGTACGTTAAACGCTCAGAGGCCACGCTCGCATTTACAAGGTACGAGCATACCTGCATCGTTGAGCTGGATGGAGTTGAATCAGCAACCACAAGAAATTTCTATAAGGCTGTATGGAAGCAACTGGAAGAGAGAAATATTCCCCATACTTTCCATTGGGGCAAGATCAGCGAGCTGGATGCGGCTAAACTGGAAAAAATGTATCAACACAATATCAGCAAATGGATCAAGGCAAGAAATACATTGATGCCGGTCGACGCGCTGCAAATCTTCAACAATCAAACATTAATGGATTGGGGATTGGATACAACGTTATTACGCCCATTCTAAAGTTTATCGTCCGATTGTTCCGGAAATGGTATTAAAATTCCTTGGCAAGGAAACAAAATAAGCCTGAGAACATGAATTCAAACACAAAATGCGATTGGCCCGTATTTGGTTATCATAGAACTGGTTTTTCATAGGATATTGGATTTTAACGGGGCTGGATTTCTATCCTGGCCCCTTTTTTACTTTAAGCGCTTTCAACGAATTCAAATTTAATATAACATACTCCCCCGATTAAGCATCCAGTATCCGGTATCAAGTATCCGGCATCCATACAAAGCACCCAGTACCCTGTTTTCATTAACTTCGGTGATCTTAACATTCCTGATCTTAATACAGATATGGCCAGAATACTGCTGTTATTTGCACATCCCGCATTAGAAAAATCCCGAGTACATGCAGCCATGCTGAAACGTGTTCAACAAATAACTGATATTACTATCAACGATCTTTACCAGCAATACCCGTTTTTCGATATCGATATTCAAAGAGAGCAGGAGTTATTATTGTCGAATGATATATTTGTTTTTCAGCATCCTTTATATTGGTACAGTTCACCAGCCATTGTCAAGCAGTGGCAGGACCTTGTGCTGGAACATGGATGGGCATACGGTAAAAATGGGCGGATGCTCGAAGGCAAAAAAATTTTTCATGTTATCACATCGGGAGGGAGGGCTGAATCTTATAATAAAGAAGGTTATAATGCTTATTCCATACAGGATTTTCTTCGGCCTGTGGAGCGCACTGCAAGATTATGCCGTATGGAATACTGGCCCCCTTATGTAATACATGGCACTCACCGGATGAACGAAGCCGATATCAATATTCAGTCTATCCAGTATGCCGCCCTTTTATCAGCCTTGCGCGATGAGAAAATCGATATGAAGGAAACAGAGTCGATTAATTACCTGAATGAATTGTTACCTATTCGCAAATCTATAGAAACATAATTATTATGGATCAGCACTCCTTTCTTTTCCAGGCATTGGTGTATTTGGCATCGGCTGTGCTATTTGTTCCTATTGCCAAAAAGCTTGGTTTAGGATCTGTACTCGGGTACCTGATGGCCGGCATTGTGATCGGTCCTGCAGTAATGGGTTTTGTAGGAAAGGAAGGCCAGGACATTATGCATTTCGCAGAGTTTGGCGTGGTAATGATGTTGTTCCTGATCGGTCTTGAACTTGAACCTGAGCTGTTATGGAAATTGCGAAAGTCAATCGTTGGCTTGGGCGGTTTGCAGGTGATCCTTACAGCAATGATCATAGCCGGGATAGCAATGTTGTTCGGATTAGAAGGTAAACCATCTCTCGCGTTGGGAATGATACTGTCATTATCTTCTACAGCAATCGTAATGCAAACATTAACCGAAAAAGGATTGATGAAATCTGTTTCGGGTCAAAGTTCATTTGCTGTGTTGTTGTTCCAGGATATTGCAGTCATCCCCATGCTGGCCATCTTTCCCCTGTTGGCACCCTCGGATAATACGGCAACACAGCCGGGTGCGGACCATACCTGGGTTGGCGGGCAGCCGGGCTGGATACAAACTATCATTGTACTGGGTACGATCATCCTGATCATTGTAGCCGGAAGATTTCTTATCAAGCCCTTGTTAAGAATTGTTGCAGCTACCCGGATGCGGGAAGTCTTTACCGCCACGGCCTTGCTATTAATTGTTGGAATCGCTGTGTTAATGACACAGGTAGGCCTGAGCCCCGCGTTGGGTACGTTCATGGCAGGTGTTGTACTGGCAAACAGCGAATACCGCCACGAACTGGAAAGCGATATAGAACCTTTCAAGGGCCTGCTGTTGGGGCTATTTTTCATTGCAGTGGGGGCCTCGATTGATTTTAATCTTATTCTCTTGCAACCCGGTCTGGTTTTCAGTTTAGTACTGTTGCTGATCGTTGTTAAAGGACTGGTGCTTTTCCTGCTTGGTACGTTTTTTAAGATCGGTAAAGACCAAAATCTTATTTTTTCATTTGCACTCAGCCAGGTAGGCGAATTTGCCTTCGTATTATTTTCTTTTTCATTGGAAGAAGGCATATTTGAACAGCAGACAGTGAGCCTGATGATAGCTGTAGTGGCCATAAGTATGGCGCTCACCCCATTTCTGATGATGATCAATGAACGTTGGATACTGCCACGTATTGGCACACTTCAAAAGGAAGTAAAACCATCTGATGAAATTGATGAAAAAAATCCGGTGATTGTAGCCGGGTTCGGACATTTTGGGAATATAGTTGGCCGCTTTTTGCGGGCAAACAATATCAAAGCCACCTATCTTGATATAGATTCTGACAGAGTTGATGTGTTGCGGCGCCTGGGCTTTAAGGTATTTTATGGCGATGCCTCTCGGTACGATCTATTGCATGCGGCAGGCGCCAGCCAGGCCAAAATGATCATTATTGCCATTGACTCAGCCGAGAAGCGACTCGAAATGATCGAAACAGTCAAAAAGCATTTCCCGAACCTGCATATGTTTGTAAGAGCCTCCAACCGCTACGATGCATACGACCTGATGAACGCAGGGGTTCTGCGTGTATACCGCGAAACGGTTGATACCGCTATTCGGATGGGCGTTGATGTAATGACGCTTTTAGGGAAAAGGGCCTATACGGCAAATCGATTGGCACGTACTTTTTTAAAACATGATGAGGCAAATTTAAAAAAACTGGCCGCTATCCGCGATCCTGATGAATACATTCTGGCGGCTAAAAATTATATTGAAGAACTCGAACTCATCGTGCAGGCAGATACAAAGGAGCCTGCCCTTGAACGTGACGCGGGTTGGGATGTTGAAAGCTTACGCGAAGAAATAAATGCAAAGAATTAAAGAATAATAACATCACAAATAATTACACAGCCGCTGATTCGTATTGTGAGCGACTGTGTATTGACCAAATTTATTCGCCTGACATCGTCAGCGGCATCGTTAATCATAAATGCCAAAATATTTTTCGTCAAAATCGATTCCAATTGTTTTCGAATTTAAAATATTCCTGCAAGTAGATAGTGCTCTTACGGAGCACATCCCATGTTATGATCTGGTCTACAAAGATCACACCCCGATGGGGTGTTTAAATTTGTATTTAATGAAAAAAATTTGTGATTTAGCTGTTATTCAGATGTCTAATCTTTGAAAAAACAACCCTGCGCAAAGTAAAGGACCTCTTATTAAAACCCGGTTACTTCATCGGCCAAAAAACTTCGTCAGGGCTCAATCTTTGAAGAAATAATCCTGCGCAAGGTAATGGACATCTTATCAAAACCAGATCCCAAAATCAACCGGAAAAAAACTCCGTCAGGAGTTTAATCTTTGTAGAAAATCATCACAACCTTCAATCCGCTCCGTAGGAGCGGTATCTTCTAATCTAAATGTCAAAAAAATATTTTCGTCAAAATCGATTTCAACTCTTTTTGAATTTGAGATATTCCTGCAACCGGCTTTGTATTTAATCAAATTTATTCTTTATGTTTTCGTGAACTTTGATCGTACACGCAGAAGATCACAAACTCCTAAAAAAATTCGGTTCCATTAAAAACCTTTCAACTTACCATCTGAATTTTTAGTACCATAATTTTCAGGCATAAGTACCGCAGTAAACTGGTTCTTACCTTCTAAAACCAATTTTGCAGCCTGCTGAATATCTTTTACGGTCAATTGCTGCACAAATTTTTCATAATCAACAAACCGTTTTGGATCGCCTCCCTGTAATTTATAATCCAGTATTTTGGCTAACCACGTATTGTTTTCTTTGACATTGGTTTTGTACTGTTCGATCCATTGCTTTTTTACTTTGTCGAGATAACTCTGGGCAGGGCCTTCTTTTACAATCATCTCGAATTCCTTGTTCACTGCTTTCAGCAGCGTGTCAACCTTTTCGGGTCCGCATGGCAATTGCAAAACAAAACTGTAATTCGCGTAAGGATATTTTTCAAATTCAGCAAAGGTTCCTCCACCATAGATCCCCTGAACTTTTTCACGAAGCTCTTCAATGATACGTATGTTCAGGATCTCACTCATAGCCTGAACTTTCAGGTCAAGCTCCTCGCTATAGGGCAACTCCCCTGTGTAAAATGCCAGTATCAGGCTTTTTTCTTCCTTTCCCTTATTTACATTAAATGATCTCTTACCGCTTACCGGGCGAACCTTGTTGTCGGCAAATGTGAATTTTTTTGTAGTAGCAGGAAGACTTGCAATGTATTTTTCAATCAATGGGATCATTTCTTCTTCTTTGAAACTACCCACAAAAACAAAGTTCATTCCATTGGCGTCACCAAAACGTTCTTTATAAATTGCAAATGACCTGTCGAGTTTTATCTTATCATAATATTCGCTTTTCGGAACAGCAACGGGTGCTAATGGGTTATTATTGAAAAAAGTTTTATACATCGTATCAATAAATGCGGCCTGCGGATTGGCTGAAAGATTAGCATATTGCGATTTATTCTTCTGAATAAAAGAATTGAACAATGCTGTGTCTTTACGCGGGCTTGTAAAATAAAGATGGGTCAATTGAAAAAGGGCTTCCAGATCTTTCACCGTTGAATTTCCACGAACTCCTTCAGACGTTGTGGAAAAAACCGGGTTTACAGATACCGATTTTCCGGCCAGGGCTTTCTTTAAATCGGTAGGCGAAAACTCGCCCACTCCCATTGTGTTTATGATGGCAGTCGCATACTCCGCATTGTATTTATCCGCAAGCCCATAGTTATTTTTACCACCGGCACGTGTAGCTCCCATAAGTATTTGGTCATTTTTGAAATCAGTTGGCTTTAATGTGACCGTAACACCATTGCTTAATTTCAATTCAGTGGTTTTTAGCAGGGCATTTTTTGTTTGGCTGAGGATTTTACCCGCTTTGGGTTCGGTGGTGATCAAATTTGTTGCGATGGCCTTTTCCTCATAAGGTTTGATATCTGCTTTTTCTTTCGCAGCTATTATTGCGAGAAGATCTTTTTCTTCGGGCAATTTTTGATCGGCTTTTGGTTCAGGTCCCAGAGCAAAAACGAATTTGTTTTTTTCATCACTGAATTTTTTCGTCATCGCATTTACTTCCTCAATGGTGATGCCCGGCAATAAAGACTTTGCATATTCAAATTCCTTTTCGATACCTGGTGTAGGTTCCTGTTCAAGAAAATGATTCACGTATTCCTGCACATAATTTTCAGACTCTGTTTTATCCCTGTTATTATACGCCTTTTCATAAAAAGTGAGTGTGTTTTTTTTGGCTCTTTCTAATTCTGCTGCTGTAAAACCGTATCTTTTCACCCTTTCAATCTCTTCAGCAACCGCACTCAATCCTTTGTTTATGTCTCCGGTACCTGTTCCTGCAAACACATTAAATGCCTGGTAACCTCTCGCAAAAGTCTGAAAATTGGAAGAGGCAAAAATAAACGGCGGATTTTCTTTCTGTGTCAGTTCCTGCAAGCGCTGGTTTAACATGGAAGTAAACATCTGTTCTGTAAGATCATCCCGGTAATCGCCAATAGATGATGCCGGGCTTGATTTATAAGCTGGATAGAAAATACCAATATTATAACTGGTCGCTTCTTTATCGGTTACAACGGCAGCTTCAGCAGTTTTGTATGGTGGCACATCAGCATATTCACGTTTGCGCTCCTGTGATGGATTGGTGAGTGATGAAAAATGTTTCCTGATCATCTCTTCAGCCTTGGCAGGCTCAATATCGCCAACTACGATAACCGCCATCAGGTTGGGCCTGTACCAGTCTTTGTAGAACCGGCGGATAACATCGTACTTAAAGCCTTTGATGATGCTGTCAAGCCCGATCGGTAAACGATCTCCATATTTGGAACCGGCAAATAATTGGGGATAGATCTTTTTAAACATCCTGTCACTCGCGCCTTTTCCCAAACGACTTTCTTCCAATATGATAGAGCGTTCGCCTTCAATATCTGCGTCTACATAAGTCACGTTATGTGCCCAGTCTTCCAGAACCTGGAATCCTTTCTCCAGGTTACCGGCTTTATCGATGGGTACAGGAAGCATATAGACCGTTTCATCAAAACTGGTATATGCATTCAGGTCGCTTCCAAAACCAACCCCAATATCCTGCAAAAAAGAAACGATATCATTTTTTTTGAAATTCGTCGTTCCGTTGAAGGCCATATGCTCAGCCATATGTGCCAAGCCACGTTGATCATCATCTTCATTGATGGCTCCTGCATTCAGCACCAGCCTTAACTCAACTTTTTGTTCGGGTTTTTTGTTTTGCCGGATATAGTAGGTCAGGCCGTTTTCAAGCTTGCCGATCTTTACCTTGGGATCAAGTGGAAGTTTATCTGTGGCATTTACCTGGGCTACCGAAAATTCCACAGAAACTATGGCGATCAACAGCAACATCCACCGGGTAGATGGAGAGAAGAATTTCTTCATGTTAATTGTGATTTTATGTAATACAAATATACCGGAGGAACAATTTAGTGAATTTCCGTTCGTAAAAAAGATGAAGAAAATTATTCAATCGTTGTCATGTCCTGATTATTCCGTTTATAGGTTGCATATAAATATTGATTCTAAGCAAAAGCAGTTCTGATAATTATATCCTCTGACTACATATTTAGTCCCTACGGGATTTTATGAAATATGTTTGATGCTACCGATATCTGATCCGACGGGATATTTCTTTATTCGTTTATCACAAATATTTGATTCCGGTACATGCAGGAATTGCAATGCGTAAAGCCTACCTCAACGAGATTGCCTACGGAACATATAACAACCAACCCAACTAACATTTCGACAAACTAAACATAAAACTCAATCCTCGTCCCACATCGTACCTCATACTTCGTACTTCGTATTTACCTAACCACTTCTTCAATCACCTTTCCCACCGAACCACTAGGCGCTTGAATTTTTAAAATGGCAGCCAGGGTTGGAGCAATATCTGTCATATAGGTTTCGCGGTGTGTCTTGCCTGGCAAAATGTTCCAGCCGTACCACAATAGCGGAATATGTGCATCATATGGGTTCCAGGAACCATGGGTTGTTCCGGTAAATCCACCATCAATGAATTGAGGTCTGAATATAATTTGTATATCGCCGCATCTTCTGGGGAAATAGCCATTTTCGATCATCGTCTTTATCGTAACATTTAAAGGAATATTTCCAAGTTGTTGAAGGTCTATTGCCTGAACAACGCTTTCTATTCCCTTTAAAGAATCAATGATCCATTTTTTAATAGCATTTTCATTCAATGTGGATGAATCGATAACAGGATGATTTAAATGGACCTGGTAATTGAACATGCTCACAATTAACCGGTCTTTTCCAAATTTTTCTTTCAATTGTATATTAAAACGGCTCATGATCTCACCACTATTGATAGTTCCTGCAGGAATTCTATTCTCTTTCAAAAAATCGGGAATATGTGAAACCCCATGATCTGCTGAAAGAAAGACGAGGTATTCGCCCTTTCCGATCTTTGTGTCCAGGTAAGTAAAAAAATCTCCCAGATCCTTATCCAACCGCAGGTAAGTATCTTCAATTTCAATAGAGTTTGGACCGAAAGCATGACCCACATAATCGGGTGAGGAAAAACTCACGGCCAGGATATCCGTAACATTATCGGCGCCGAGCCGCTCGGCTTCAATGGCTGCTTTGGCCATTTCTGCAGTTATACTGTTCCCATAAGGCGTTGAAGCAATTGCACCATAATTTTTTCCAACGAATTTTTCAAGATCGTATGGAAATCCCTTTGCATCAGCTCCCAACGATTTTACTTCATATCCTTTTTCATCGGTTGTGCTTTGCAGGTAAGTTCCAATGGGATACAAGGTTTTCCAATTCTGCTTATAGTATTTGTCAGACAGTTTTTTTGCATTAAAATCCTTTACCCAGGCGGGCAATTCATTCATATAATAAGTTGACGTGATCCAATCTCCGGTGCTTCCGTTATACCAATACGCTGCATTTGCTGAGTGGCCGGCAGGTAAAATACCTCCCCTGTCTTTAAAAGCTACACCGATCACCTTGCTACCAAAATTGCTGGCCAGTCGTAATTCGTCGCAAATAGTAGTTACCAACATATTTCTGGGGCTCATCTCCCCGACCGCGCCGGTTGCTCCAACTGCTTTAACGGTATTATCTTCTGTACAATAAACCGTTCTCTTCAACAGGTTATCATACCAGGCATTTCCAGTAACACCATGAATTGAAGGCACACTACCCGTATAAATGGTAGTATGGCCACAGGCAGTTACTGTTGGTGTGTACGGGATCAGGGTATTTTCGCAGCTATAACCCTGAGTTAGAAAACGTTTGAAGCCGCCAGTGACTGCATACCGTTCATAATACCGGTACAAAAAATCCCAGCGCATCTGATCTACGACAATTCCTACAACCAGTTTTGGCCTTTGAATCGCATTGGCATTTAGTGGTATTGATTTGGTTTGAGAAAAAGAAATCACAACAACACCTGATAAGATCGCCAGAATAAATATCTTCCGCATTTAAAGTTGTTTTGGCAAATGTATGGCGAATGGAGTTGTATGCAGATTAAAAAATTCTTGTCTTTAGCATGATTTTCACACCTTTATCCTTGATCTATTCGATGGTTTTTTGTTAAACGTCCGGCCCGGGTAGAGCATCCGTTAGGCAAAAACATTACCTTTGGGCAACTCAAAAAACGGACTCCCACAGACGGAGGTTTTAAAACAATTCAATATGGCAGATATTTTTGAAAGATTGATTAAAAACTATGGCCCGATTGGTCAACACCGGGAACACGCTCATGGGTATTTTGCATTCCCAAAATTAGAAGGAGATATCGGGGGTAGAATGATATTTAGAGGAAAGGAAGTGATCGTTTGGAGCCTGAACAACTATTTAGGTCTTGCAAATCATCCTGATGTACGGAAAGCAGATGCTGAAGGCGCCGCAAGATTTGGTTTGGCTGCGCCTATGGGGGCAAGGATGATGAGTGGCAATAGCAATTATCATGAGCAGCTTGAAAAGGAGTTGGCAGAGTTCGTTATGAAAGAAGATGCTGCTTTATTGAATTATGGTTACCAGGGCATGTCGAGCCTGATAGATGCTCTTTGCAGCCGACATGATATTATCGTATACGATGCAGAAAGCCATGCCTGTATTGTTGACGGGCTCAGAATGCATGCCGGCCATCGCTATGTTTACAAACATAACGATATGGCAGATCTTGAAAAGCAATTGCAAAGGGCTACAACACTAATCGAAAAACAAAAGGCCGGAGGCATTCTTGTGATCACTGAGGGAGTATTTGGGATGGCAGGAGACCAGGGGAAACTAAAGGAAATAGCCGCATTAAAAGAGACTTATGAATTCCGTTTGTTGGTCGACGATGCCCATGGGTTCGGCACTCTGGGAAAAACAGGTGCAGGGGCAGGAGAAGCACAAGGGGTGCAGGACAAGATTGATCTGTATTTCTCAACTTTTGCCAAATCAATGGCCTCGATTGGAGCTTTTATAGGCGGGGAAAGGAAAATTGTGGACTATATCCGGTACAATATCAGGTCGCAGATATTCGCGAAAAGTTTACCCATGCCTCTTGTCATTGGAAATTTGAAACGTTTGGAGTTATTACGCACAAGACCTGAATTAAAAGAAAAACTCTGGGGAAATGCCCGCAAGCTTCAAAGCGGATTAAAAGCGCATGGATTTGATATTGGCAATACCGACTCGCCTGTTACTCCCATTTATATGACGGGAGGAGTGGAGGAAGCCACCGCTATGGTTATGGATCTGCGCGAAAACTATCATGTTTTCTGCTCCATTGTCGTTTATCCTGTGATTCCAAAAGGCCATATCATATACAGGCTGATACCAACCGCTGTACATACGGATGCAGATATTGAGGAAACATTGAGAGCCTTTGATGAAACCAAGAAAACATTGGATGCGGGAAAATACAAGGCTGCCTCAATCCCCGATATGGCAGATGCTTCCGCTTGATAACGACTATAATGAAAAAAAAATCCGGAACCGTGTTTTTTTTATGATTGAATTACAAGGGTTTACGAGATGCCATCTGCATTTTCTTTAAAGTTTCCGCGAAACAGGCACGCATGTAGACGGTTCTGGCGTTTTATATCCAGACCCTACGAAGATCAAAACATACCAACCCCTACACTGTATGAAAACGATCTTGACTCTGTTGTTTTTTTCAGCCTGCCTGGCTCCCGGAATACAAGCTCAGCACCATGCTCCGGACAGCATTTCTGTCACTATCCTCTTAAAGAATAAAAAAATAACCGTTGATAGTGTTTTTATAATCTTCGACCGGTATGATCTGACAGGCGCGGGGATAATCAAGCAGATTTTTTATCCATCAGACAACAAAGTTGTTATTGAAAAAGTCCCAAAAGGCAAATACTACGTTGATGTATTTTGCATTGGCGTTGATCGACAAAGCTTCACCCAGATCAGCAGAATTGGCAAGCGCAGGTCAAACAAAGTTTTTATTCCCTTCAAAACGTATGAAATATACATCCCGGGTACGGCGATCATTCCAGCTACTGTGTTTGACCTTTCCAATTTAGGGGTTACAAAGACAAAAAAATATAGATAGCTGTTACAGGTTAGAACTATAAAAATAAAAAGAGCCCCCCGAGGGAGGCTGCACTAATCAAATACCATTAACCATTAAACCTTATCCTATGAAAAACCAAATATAAGGTACTAGTGTTGAAACAATGGTTAGAAATTCAATATTTTTTTAAGCCTACAAGCATATTATTGATTAGCATCAACTCGTTATTAGAAAAAAAATCAACTCTTCTACATGTATCTCATTAAGCCTACAAAAAAACCCTTACTCGGCTTTTCAATTTGGAAGAAGGATTTGTCAGAGTGAAGGTTATGCTTGTACGTAGTTGCGATTTAGTTGGTGCATCCTTCGTTGTGTTAAGAAAAAAATTCACCAGGTCGATTTGAATTTTTGCTGAAATTGGTTAAAAGGAACTTTTCCAAACTTCCCTTCACCAAAATACTTGACGATCATTTCAAAATCTTTTGGCTCAAGATAACCGGGGATGGCCTGCGGTTGTGCTTCTTCAACAGGAATGATAACAGTAGTTGGATATGATAACTGGCCTCCGGTAAGATAAATAGCAAAGTCGTGGGTTTTATAGTTCGCATTGAACTTATATGTTTTCCCATTCCATTGAATACTTTGGGTTGCTTCCGCATTCAGTTTTACAGAATAGAATTTCTGTTGAAGATAGGCGCTCACATTCTTATTGGAATATGTTTTCTTATCCATCACCTTGCACCATCCACACCAATCTGTATACAAATCTATGAGGATAGGGCGTCTCTCTTTTTGCATGCTGTTGGCAGCTTGTTCCAAGGTCATCCACTCTACTTTTGCGAAGCCCGCACCGGACTTTTGTGCACAGGCAAAGACAGATATCCAGCCAAACAAAACCAATAATTTCAGTGATTGCATGCTATTTTTGTTTTTCGACTCAAACATAACTCAAATTCCATGCATAAAATTGTGTTAGCGATCACGGGGGCCAGTGGATCAATGTATCCAAAATTATTGATAGAAAAACTGTTAACAATTCAGGATCAATGGCAGGAACTGGCAATTGTGATGACCGAAAACGCCAAACAGATCTGGAAAACGGAGTTGGAGAACGAAGATTATAATAAGTACCCCGTTAAAATATATACAAACGACGATTTTATGGCTCCCTTTGCCTCCGGATCAGCTCAATTCGATTGTATGATCATTGCACCCTGTTCAATGGGCACCCTGGGCAGAATTGCGACTGGCATATCGAACGATCTGATCACACGGGCTGCTGATGTGGTTTTGAAGGAAAGGAGAAAACTGATCTGTATGGTCAGGGATACACCCTATAACCTTGTTCATATCCGCAACATGGAAACTGTTACACTCGCCGGCGGTATTATCTGTCCGGCAACACCTTCTTTCTACAGCAAGCCTTCCACCATCGAAGCTGTTGTTTCAACGGTAGTTGACCGAATGCTGGATATTGCAGGATTGAAATATCCTTCATTCCGGTGGGGCAATGAATAATAAACAATACATGGTCTTAATAAAAAAGGGATCGTAGCAAATGCGATCCCTTTTCAACGCTTTTGAATCTGGGTATTATCTCAAGTCAACTTCTTCAACACCCGGATATTTCTTTTTATCGAACACGAACATGGCATCGCTGATGGTTGCCTGGCCGTTTAAATTATTTACAGTATAAGTATATTTATTCCCATTTTTCTCAAGCACTTTCGTGCTATAAATAGTCTGCGTTTTCTTGTCTACTGAAATGTATACTTTGTGAAAGGTTTTGGTTTTATCAACAGGGGTCATTTCAACTTCCTGCAAAACCTTCCCGGCTTCTTTTTTTTCGCCATTCATTTTATACAGAAAATCTTTGTCGTAAAAATTGGTAAATAACTTTTGAGGAGTGATACTGCTCGCTGATGGGTCAAGTTGAGTAATTGTCACCTCATTAGCCCCTTTTTCATACGTCCATATGTTTTTCCCATCGCAAAAAATATTTCTCCCACCCATATCTACCCGGTATTTTGGCCCTTTCATATATACGGTCCCTTTTTCGGTGCCCTGCACTTTTCCTTTTCCATCCTCCACTTTCAATACAAAACTTGATTGAACGCCTTTAAAAGTCTTGAATTTATTACTAACCGCATCTAAGATCTTTTTGGCCGCAGGATCACTTGAACCCAATCCTCCCTGTCCGTAACCTGTGAAGGCCAGGAAAAACATTCCAACAATCGATAGATATAAATTTTTCATGCTTTGATTTTAAGAGAGCCGCAAATATATTAGTTATGATGCAATTGTAAGACCACGATTGTTCTGGATGCGTTTACAGGGACTGGGCATATTAACAAATTCCTAACCCAGGTTGAGAAGATGCTGTGTGAGATCAGCTTCTGTTTTTATGAATACATCCCTTGCTTTACTACCCTGGTTGGGGCCTACAATGCCGGCCGCTTCCAATTGGTCCATTAACCTTCCTGCGCGGTTATAGCCCAATTTCATTCTACGTTGCAGCAAAGAAGTTGAGCCTATCTGGCTTTGAACAATTAAACGCGCGGCATCATCGAATAAATTATCCCGATCGCTCAAATCAAAATCCTTCCCTTCCAATTCCTTTTCATCAACGTATTCGGGCAATAGGAATGCCTGCGGATATCCGCGCTGCTCGCCAACGAAATCGCAAACGTCTTCTACTTCAGGTGTATCAACAAATGCACATTGTAAACGTGTGAGTTCACCATTGTATGAAATGAGCATATCCCCCTTGCCGATCAACTGCTCGGCACCCCCCGTATCTAAAATCGTTCTTGAATCAATTTTAGATGACACTTTAAAAGCAATACGAGCAGGAAAATTTGCCTTGATCGTACCAGTTATGATATTCACCGAAGGACGTTGTGTAGCAATGATCAGGTGAATGCCTACGGCTCTCGCAAGCTGGGCCAAACGGGCGATGGGCATCTCAACTTCTTTTCCGGCCGTCATGATCAAATCCGCAAATTCATCGATCACCAGCACAATGAAAGGAAGAAATTGATGACCTTTTTCCGGATTGAGGCGACGCTTGATAAATTTTTCATTGTATTCTTTGATATTCCTGGCGCCGGCTTCCTTTAGCAGATCGTAGCGTGTATCCATTTCAATACACAACGCATTCAGGGTATGAATTACTTTTTTTGTATCTGTAATGATTGCCTCTTCTTCCCCGGGAAGCTTTGCCAGGAAATGTTTCTCTATCGTACGGTATAAACTCAGCTCTACTTTTTTGGGATCGACCAAAACCAGTTTTAGCTGCGATGGATGTTTCTTGTAAAGCAGTGATACCAGGATGGCGTTAAGCCCAACAGATTTACCCTGCCCGGTTGCACCGGCCATTAAGAGGTGAGGCATGGTGGCAAGGTCAACAATGAAGTTTTCATTGTCTATTTTTTTTCCGATGGCAATAGGCAAGCTATAATTGTTGTGTTGGAATTTATCAGAAGCCAGCAATGTTCGCATACTTACCACGGTCTTTTTCACATTGGGTACTTCAATACCGATGGTTCCCTTGCCGGGTATCGGAGCAATAATACGAATACCCAATGCTGCCAGGCTTAAGGCGATATCATCTTCCAGGTTTTTTATACGTGAGATCCTCACCCCGGGAGCCGGAACGATCTCGTATAAAGTAACGGTTGGGCCTACTGTAGCGCTGATTTTTTGAATAGCGATGTCATAATTCTGCAGGGTGCTGATGATCTGGTTCTTGTTTGTGTCCAGTTCCGCAGGATCGTGAATAATTTTTTCACTTCCATGTGTTTCCAGCAGATCAAGTGATGGATATTTATAATCACGAAGATCCAGTGTGGGCTCATAGGGTGCCAGCTCAGGTAATTTCGTCTCAGTCAACTCTTCTTCCTCTTCCAATAACTCGTCCTGAACAGGATTAATTTCCAGTTCAAGGTCACCATTGCTTTTTTCTTTCGTTTTTTTAACGGGGTTCTTATTTTCCTCTTCTTTTAATAATGCATCTTTTTTAACTGCGGGCACTTCATCAACAACCGGAGGTATTACAGGTAGCAAAGCCTTGTGATCAGGTTCTTTTTCAATAACTGTAAAGTTGATAGATGTCGCATCGTTTTTTGGGGGGATCACAACAATCCCTTTTCCTCCATTTAGTTTGTTCGGCTTGATCAGTAAGGAAGGAGATTCATCCATTTCCGAAATGCTTTGTTGTTCACCACTATCTGATTCATTTGCTACCGCGCCCTTTTTTAATGTTGGCACTCTGAAAACCGGATTGAATCTCCATATAAAATAGGCGAGTCCTGCTAAAAACAACAAGGCTGCTGTGCCAATGTACCCGAGAAAACGGGTAAGCCATTGGCTCACCAGGTCGCCGAGCGCCCCGCCCCATGGAAATACACCTGCTCTCGCTATAAATGCCAGCAAGACGGAGAAAAAAACAATCCCCACCAACACATACCTGATATTTCTCCAGATCGAAAAAACCTTACGGCCCATGACCGCATTGATGCCAACTACAAAAAAAAGGGAGCAAAATAAAAAGGATGCAACTCCGAAGCCATTGTAAAAAAACATGTGCGAAATGTACGCACCAAAATTGCCAAGCAGGTTTACCGTTTGAACACCTTCTGAAGGCAATAAAATGGATGCACCGCGAAAGACCTTATCCTGGTCTTCTCTCCAGGTAAATAAATAGGATGTAAAAGCGATAAGAAGAAAAAGGCTTACAAGCAATGAAACCGATCCTGCTATCTTGCGGGTCCGTTCGTCGTTCATTAATTCCTTAACCCTAACCTGTTCTTCTTTTTCAGGATTCAATTTTTCCGGATTGGGAGACTGGCTTTTTCTTGAGTTCTTGCGTTTTGCCATGCTTGCAAAGATAAGTAGTTGACACGCCCCATGGATAGCTTTTGTTCAAATTAAATCAGCGCCCAGACCCGATTGCTTTAAAAATTGTACTTTCAAACAATCAACCAACAACGGATACAGTATTTGGTACCGTTTGCTTATGAGATTATCCCAATATACCTGCGCTTTGATCAAAAAATATTGTAAGCTGGCCTTTTTTGCGACACTGGCTTTTTTTTCAATAAGTGATAGCATGCTTTGGGCCCAAACAGACTCCCTGGACGAGGTAAAGGATTCAACGATAATTGACATTGCGAAGATCAGGTTTCAAAAAACCCTCTCTAAAGAAATCTTTTTTACCGCATCATCACCCCACCAGGTTAGAGACGCGCAGATACCGTCGCTCCATTTCGAACCGGCGCCTTTTTCAAAAAATAATACCAGCGTATCACCTTCGTTTATTGAAAAAGATATTTACTTCCGGTTTGCCTTATTCAATAGTGCAGATTCAGCGGTGCGGCTTTATTTTATGCCCAGCAGATTCTGCAAGAATGTTAGTTTGTTTGAAGCTTCGCCGCAAAATATCGCGCAAACCTTCAGGAGAATTCCCGACAGTGTGCTACTCACAGATGAATTTGCCGGATATAAAATTTTGTCAATTCCTCCAAAAGATACCCTGGTTTATTTTACCCGTTTTAACTTTTTGCGAACCAATGTGAATAGTCTTTCGCCCAGGCTTATTGAAATTGACTATGGCCCACAATCGATTAAAGAGATGAAGTCGAGAGATCCAATGCTCGATATGGTTACCTACCTGGTTTCGGGGATATTATTATTAATGATCTTTTATTCGTTGGCTGCTTATGTGCAATACCTGAACATGGAATTTATTTATTACTCCGTCTATGCGTTTTGCAGCGGATTGCTGTTGTTCTCCAAGTCTTATTTAAACATGGACCATACTGCGCTTCATTTTTTTTATGAAGAGTACCTGGATTTTATGATCTTATGCACCGGCGTTTTTTTCTATCTCATATTTGTAAGAAAATTTCTTAATTCAAAAATTCAATACCCCCGACTTGATAAATTCCTGAAAATTGCAAAAATCGTTCTTGTGGCGCTGTTGACTATTTTTTCTGCGATCTACTTTTTAACAGATAAATACGTTGTTTTACTTATTCTCGAAAATTATGTGATCAAGGTTTTTCTCTGCCTCATCGGAATTGTGTTTATCGTTTATAGCATGCGCCGGAAAAGCACCTTATTGAAATACCTGGCAGCCGGCAATATCTCGCTTGTATTCTTTTCAATACTCTCACTCGCCATCATCGTATTCGACTGGACGATTGTTCCCGATAATCGGCAATCTGTCTGGAACAGGCCGCTCTTCTATTATGAATTGGGAATTGTTTTGGAACTGGTATTTTTTCTTGCAGGTCTTGCCTACAAAAATCGCCGGGATATCATTGAATCAGTGAAAGAACGTGAACGGTTTAAACTGGAGAATGAAAGAAAGGAGTTTGAAAAACAAATGGCTGTAATGGCAGCTCAACAGGATGAAAGAAACAGGATCTCTGCCGATATGCATGATGAACTGGGTTCGGGTGTTACAGCCATCCGGCTGATGAGCGAAATTGTAAAAACTAAAATGAAACAAACCTCGCTTCCGGAAATCGAAAAAATATCCAATTCAGCGAATGATCTTCTCGGAAAGATGAATACCATCATCTGGACAATGAAAAGCTCCAATGACACACTGGAAAGTCTGATAGCCTACATCCGTGCTCATGCCATTGAATATTTTGACAGTACACCTATAGATTGCAGTGTGCACGTTACAGACGTTCCGGATGTTGAAATGAGCGGCGAAAAAAGAAGGAATATTTTCCTGGGAGTTAAAGAAGCATTGAATAACATTATGAAACATTCGCAGGCTACCAAAGTAAAAATAAATATTATGGTAGTCGATGATAAATTAACCATTAAGATCGCAGATAACGGTGTGGGCATCGATACTGAAAAGCTTAGGAGGTTTGGAAATGGATTGAATAATATGAAAAGAAGGATGCAGAATATTCAGGGCGAGTTCAGGATCGAAACAAGCGACGGAACGATTCTTTATTTTGAACTACCCGTTTGATCATCGTCCATTCCTTCTGTGCATACCTCCATTTCCTCCGTGGTTAAAAAACTCCAGCATTATTAGAGACGTTGGGTGTAAGACCAAAGTTAACGACAGAGGCACAGGAGGTGGTCACAGAGGTGAAGGAGCATTAATTTGGCTCTCGATTTTTTTTCAACACTCCCTCTGGAACATATCCCCGCGCCGTGTACCGCTGCGCCTTAACTCCTTTACCTCTGTGGTTATCTTTGGTCTTAAACATAAGGAGTTTTCGAATACAACAGAAAAGCCGCAGGAGTATCACGGAGTATGATCAATCCTTCCATTGCAAAAACCAATACTCTTCATGCTTTATTTTGTGAAATGCGGGCAGATTTATTTTATTTTCAAATAGCGGGCAATCGATTACTACTGTATGGAATTCACCATTTTCTCCGCAGACATCCACCCCTATCTTCTCCAGTTCCGGAATTAGAGGTTCAGAGATCATCAGGCCCAGAAAATCCTCGCCCATTACTGTGTTACAGGATACGATCATCGCTTCAATACCTTTATGCAACATTTCATACACCAATTCTTTCCGGTTCTTTTGCCATATAGGAAGACGAGCCTGGATGGCGGCTTTTGCGCAAACCATTTCCTCCCAATCGCGATGAGCCTGCAGATCTATATCACCGAATACCATGGCGTCTACCCCGAAACGGCTTTTGATGTTGAGTAGCGTATCGATAAAGTTTTTTTCATAGTCGGCCCATGAAGTTGGAATTGCAATCAACGGGATATCCATAGCGGTTGCCTGTTGTTGTAATACCGGCAGAGGCAAGCCATGCGACCGTGAAATAATACCGTTTTCATTCATCATGTTTACCAGCGCCGTTAACACGGATCCTTGTTGCAGGGTCTGCATCAGGGCATAGCAACTATCTTTACCACCACTCCATGAGCAGGCGACCTTTTCCATTGTTCTATAAAGTTTTAGAGACAGCAGAGGACACAATACCTGCCATCAGGCACAACCATCCCGCAACAAACAATAATCCGCCGATCGGAGTGATCATTCCTACTCCTTTTAAACCAACAGTACCGGAAGCTTTTAATGCAGTTAAAATATATAAGGATCCTGAAAATAGAATAATGCCGAAAATGAATAGCCATCCGGCGCTTGCCAGCCATTTACCAGGAAATTTTTCAAACAATATAGCAACCGCCAGCAAAGCAAATGTGTGATAGAACTGATACCGTACGCCGGTTTCAAATGTGTTTATTGATTCGGGGGGAACTATCTTTTTGAGCGCATGAGCTCCGAAAGCGCCCAGTATCACTGACAATGCTCCTACAATGGATCCGGTGATCAGAAATCCTTTATGCATGTAAAATGGTTTCAACAAGGTAATTGACCGAAATGCTGTTCTCGTTATCAATAGTAACATCGGCCTGCTGGTAATACATCCGCCGTTCATTCAGTTTGCGGATGATATAACTTTTGAGATCGTCATCATCCACATTTTTAAGCAGCGGGCGCTGTGCTTTCTCTTTGATGAGCCGTTGCAACAATACATCAACATGGGTATTCAACCAGGCCACTGTACCATATTTTTTCATCAATTCAATATTGTTTAAAAAACAGGGAGTTCCTCCTCCGCAGGAAAGAACCATTGAACTGTTGTTATCGATCAGGTCATCCAGTATCTCTCTTTCCTTTAATCTGAAATATTCTTCACCGGAATTTGAAAAAATCTCGGGTATGCTTCGCCGTTCGCGATTGATGATTTCCATATCCAGATCGTACAACGGTAATTTCAGCCGGTCGGCCAATATTTTAGCCCAATGTGTTTTTCCCGAACCCATAAAACCGATTAGAAAGATGCGCATAGTGAAGTTTGAGGTTTGAAATCTGAGGTCTGATGGGATGTTCTGGACTTTGACATCATACAAATATTAAAAGATTTTCCAGTTTCAAAAAGTTGCTACATTCTTCCTGGCATAAATCAAATGTCTTTTACAATCATTTTCATATCTCCTCTTTCCCAATCCTTCAGCAATGTTTGCCGCAATAGATCTTAAAGATCATTCCTCAGGGAATAGCGTTCTTGCTTCGGAAAATTCCTGCAATCTTAAAAATATCCGTGGCAGAATTATATGACCGCTGAAAAATTTCGAGGTTGAAAACAGTTTTTATCATGATCAGATCTTGTAATAATAAAGAAGAAAATTTAATGTATCCCCACATCTATAACATTACAACCCCATTTAATTTCAAACACTTTACATCGTACTTCGTACTTCGTACATCATACTTAGTACCTCACGAAAAAGCATTTATCCCCGTTACATCCATACCCGTAATCAGCAAATGAATATCATGTGTTCCTTCATAGGTGATCACGCTTTCGATATTCATCATATGCCGCATGATGGGATATTCTCCCGTAATTCCCATTCCCCCTAAGATTTGTCTTGCTTCTCTGGCAATATCGGCGGCTATTTCACAACCATTTCTTTTAGCCATGGATACCTGCTGTGGGGTGGCCCGGTTTTCATTCATCAATACACCTAATCGCCAGTTCAGCAGTTGCGCCTTTGTTATTTCCGTGATCATTTCGGCCAGTTTCTTTTGTTGTAACTGGAAACCTCCGATAGGCCTGTCGAACTGGATACGTTCTTTGGAGTAACGCAGGGCCGTATCATAACAATCCATCGCTGCTCCTACGCTCCCCCAAGCAATCCCGTAACGTGCTTTTGTCAGGCAACTCAACGGTCCTTTCAATCCTTTTATATCCGGAAAAATATTTTCTTTAGGAACTTTTACGTTATCAAAAACCAGTTCACCTGTAGCGCTGGCCCTCAGGCTCCATTTACCATGTGTAGTGGGGGTCGAAAATCCCTCCATCCCCCGTTCCACAATCAGTCCGCGAATATCTCCGGCCTCATCTTTGGCCCAAACCACGGCAACCTGCGAAAACGGAGCGTTGCTGATCCACATTTTTGCCCCGTTCAATATAACATGGTCACCGGCATCTTTAAAATTGGTCAGCATGCCCGCGGGATTTGACCCATGATCCGGTTCCGTAAGGCCAAAACATCCCAGCCATTCCCCGCTTGCCAGTTTCGGCAGGAATTTCCGTCGTTGCTCGTCACTGCCATATTCAAATATGGGAAACATCACCAATGAACCTTGTACTGAAGCTGTTGACCGAACCCCGCTATCTCCTCTTTCCAATTCCTGCATCATGAGCCCATAACTGATATAGTCCAGCCCGCCGCCGCCGTATTCTATTGGAATAGTAGGTCCGAAGCAGCCAAGTTCTCCCAATTGTTTGACAATTTGCTGAGGAAATTCAGCCCTCTGGGCATATTCTTCGATAATGGGCGAGATCTCTTTCTTTACATAACTACGTACTGATTCACGAATTAATTTTTGTTCTTCTGTCAATAGATCATCTGCCAAAAAATAATCGGGGCTTGTGAACAGATCGGAACGTATCGCCATGAGTAGCTTTTTACAGTGAGCGGCAAAAGTAAGAAAAACCGACCTGACCAGCTAAATGATTGGCCTATAAACCATCGGGTATTTGGTAAATTTAAGTGTGCTCTTAAAAAAACATTGCCTCCTATGCAACATGGTTGAAAGGCCGGTGTCTATTAATTAACTCAAAATTTAAAACCTTCTCATTTTGGAGCTGACTGCAACAATGGTCCGGGATGAATTGGTAGAACGTTGCAAACTGGGCGATACGGCCAGTTATGAAACGCTTTACCGGCAATACGTAAAGGCGATGTATAATACCAGCCTGCGTATTGTAAACAATGCTGCCGATGCAGAAGATGTAATGCAGGAAGCATTTCTAGATGCTTTCCGCTGTTTGAACGATTTCCAGTATCACTCCACTTTTGGCGCCTGGCTGAAAAGAATAGTGATCAACAAATCGATCAATATCCTGAGAAAACGAAAACTGTATCTGGTGGAATTGGACAAGTCTACCGCCCATACACTGATGGAAGAAGAAAGATCAGATGAACTGGAATTACAATATAAAGTGGAGCAGGTTAGGAAAGGAATACAAAAACTAGCCGATGGCTATCGTACCGTGCTGAGTTTATATTTATTGGAAGGATACGACCAGGAAGAAATAGCAGAGATCCTGGGAATAACCCACAATACAGTGCGTACTCAGTATATACGGGCAAAACACAAATTATTGTTGATACTAAAACAAGGAGGCTGATATGAATTCGCGGCTGGAAAAATTTGTTCGTAATCACCGTGCTGAATTCGACAGCGATGAACCCGATCCGCAATTGTGGAAAAAATTAGAGCAACAATTGCACTCAGGCGTAAGCGATAAAAAGTTGCATCGAATGATGATCATTAGGTGGAGCGCGGTTGCGGCGGTTACAATATTGGCAACATTGGGGGTATTCTATTTTACAAATAAACCCGCTACAAATGGCGTTGCCGGCAACGGTTCAAACATACAGACAAATGAAATTATGAATGCCATCAATCCGGTGTACGCCAAAGAAGTATATCATTTTACTCAATTGATCGAATTGAAGCAAACTGAATTGAAGAAGATCGCAAAAGAGCAGCCCGCTCTGTACAATGAATTTATTGGTGATATTACCACTCTTGATAGTTCTTACAATGCATTGAAAAAAGAATTACCTCAAAACCCAAATCGCGAACAATTACTGGAAGCAATGATTGAAAACCTCCGGCTGCAGACCGATCTGTTAAATCATCAGCTTCTCATTATTAAAAAAATCAAACAAACAAAAACTATAAGTGATGAAAAAAATTCTAAAAGCATATAGTATTTTATTGATCGCCGGGGGACTGGCATTAACGAATACTGCAATTGCCGGTGAAGAACCAAAGATTGAAAAGAAAAAGACATACAGTAAATCGTACAATGTAGGCGCCAGTGAAAAGGTATCATTTGATAACCGTTTCGGTGAGTTGAAAATCACCACTTGGGATAAAAATGAAGTGAAGGTTGATGTGTCCATGACTGGTAAGGCAAACACCGATGAACGGGCACAGGAAATCCTCAACGGCATCCGTATCGAAGATGGGAAAACCGGCTCGGGCGTTTTTTTCAAAACACATATTGATAATCAGGATAAAAAATACAGCAAAGAGGACAAAGAAAAATACCGGAATGAAGGCTTCAGCATTAACTATATGGTGTACATGCCTTCACGCAATCCACTAAGCGCAAAAAATGAATTCGGGAAAACAATTATTCCCGATTACACCGGAGAAATAGAAGTTGAATCGAAATTCGGGAGCCTTACTGCAGGTGATCTGGCAAATGTGAAAAGAGTAAGGGTTGAATTTGGCGAAGCATCCATTGAAAGCATCAATAACGGACAATTGAATATTCATTTTTCGGGCAAAAGCATTGTCAACAAATTAAACGGCCGTGTAGACGTGATCCTGGAACATAGTGGTGGTGTAAAACTGGTTCTTGAAAACAATGTAAAAGAAATAAATATCGTAAATACTTTCTCAAATTTGTACCTGGATGTTAATAAAACTTTCTCAGCCAATTTTAATATCAATACGAACTTTGGAGAGTTCTCCAATAAAACCGATTTCGCTATTTCCCAGCAGGGTAAGAACGATGATAGCCGGGGGCCTAAATTTAAACATCAGTATGCAGGCAAGTCAGGCAGCGGTACTTCCTCAGTAAGAATTCAATCTGAATTCGGACAGGTAATTGTAGGACATAATTTAGAAATGAAAGTTGCTGAGAAAAATAAAGAGAAGAAGAAGACGAGAAGCATTTGATGCTGATTAGCCGATTTGATGATTAGCAAATTAGCCGATGTGGAATGCTTATTAGCCGATGTGATGATGCTAATAAAAAATTGATTTATAATATGCTGTATTCTGTATTCAAATTGGCTAATTTGCTACTCATCAAATCGGCTAATCAGCGTTTAATGAATTAGTAATGAGTGTGGTTAACTACTGAATTCTTTAAATAATTCAGGTCTTTTTTCTTGTCCCTGTTTGTATAACGGGCATTTTTTGAGCCGTACACACGCAATACTCCCCTGTTTACAGTAATAACTTCTTCTGCGCCATTGCCTGTGAAGTCGAACATGTGAAAAACAGGGTCGTGAAAATATAGTTCACCGGCGCCACTATCGTTAATCCTGAATTTATACCAGAACAATTGATCATTGCCATTTCCAAGCCAGTCTCCCTTTACGAAATCAGGATTGCCATTGATAGGATTTCCTGGCCATTTTAAAATGAGTTTCCCTTTATTATCAAACCAATACAACTGGCTTGAAAGATAAGGTTCTCCAATCTGCCGGTTTCCATAGGTTCTTCCACCAGCGACAACCTGCAGGCCGGGAACATTTTTCAGAAATTCGCCGGCCTGTATTTGCTGGGTATGTTCAGCAACATTTTGCCAGATGATCTCTCCCGTCATGCCTCTGTAAATAAAAATGCCTGTTTCACTATTGGCGGTCACGATGTCTGTATTTCCATCCTTGTCTATGTCTGCAAACTTGTAACTATCGGCGTGGTCATGATTATCGTTCAATAATGCAAAGCGATTCCAAAGCGTTACGCCTTTAGCGTTCAGTAACAATGAGCCAACAAGCACTTCATCGATTCCATCATTATTCAGATCAACCGGATAAACATAATGACCAAGATTGTCTTTTTTCCTGTTTTCGATATGACTCCATAACGGCTTCAATGCTGCATTATAGGCATCAACCCGGATGGTTCCGCCCATATCTGTAAAAACAATTACTTCGTTCGGATCGCTCGTGGTGAGTTTACCAATAGCAAGACGAAAATTATTATACACATGAGGCAACGGTTTAGTGGGCCATTCTGTTTTTATTTTGACAGCGCCTGTTTGGCCATCCGCTATTACAAGCCACTCTTTTTCATCTATCATTCGCCATTGAACGATTTCTGCCTTGCCATCCCTGTCAAAATCCCAGATCACACCCGGCGGTTCAAATTCAGATCGCTCTTTAATGTACAAATCCGGTGCCTTCCATGACCATAATTCTTTGCCACTGTTATCAAAAACGTGGGAAGAATAGGCTGGTGTTAAAACCATCATATCAGTTAATCCATCTGCATTAACATCACCAAATTTTACTGTACCGGATACTGGTATCTTATATTCCTTTAAAAGCTTCACATCATCATGTAGCTGATACGGAATAATATCATTTTCTTTTAATCCGGTATTTTTGGTAAGGACTATTACATCCAATACTGAACCGGGATCGATGCGCGTTATCTTTACATTCGTGATCCCCGATTTCAATTCAAATGAGTTGCCCTGCCTCCAGCAAAGTGTTTCATTTCCAAAAACCGAATCTGTTACTGTATCATTCACTGCAATCTTAAAAGAGCTTCCTTTTTTTCCATGACTTCTTACATAAAGAAAATACCTGCCCGCCTCAGAAACCTGTATTTGGGTCATCATATTCGTTTCTGATTTCAGAACAAGACCGGTATTATTGAAAAGCCAATCAACATCCAGGGCGGCCGCATCTGTAATGATATTTCCTTTAGGAATTTCATGCAAAAAATGCGATGCAGGAATGATAATAGTACCTGGAAGATCATGCATCTGTTTACCGGCGTATTGCATGAATCCGTTAGCCTTGCATTTTCCATTGACGGAAATGGCAATTAATTGAAAGAAGAAAATAATAGATATGCCGGTTAATTTTTTCATATTCACAAGTAAGTTAATGATAAAGTATATTGAGTTATTCAAAAAGCCTGACCCAATCTGCCTGACGGCTCCGTCTGACCAGATTGGATGTTCCGTTATTTGGCAGCCTCTTGTGATTAAGCAAGGCATGGTAACAATAACTTTAGTAAGATTGCAAAGCAAAAACTAAAAGTTGCGTAACTACTAAAAACATACTCATACCATGAAGCATTCATTGATAGTGGCCTTACTGATCTCTTCTTCAGTTTCATTAGCACAGGATACAAAGCTTTGGTACAATAAACCGGCATCCGTATGGACGGAAGCACTTCCTGTAGGAAACGGCCGGCTCGGTGCTATGGTATTCGGTGGTGTCGGTGAAGAATTGATCCAATTGAATGAAGCCACGTTATGGTCTGGTGGTCCCGTTAAAACAAATGTGAATCCTCAATCCCCGGAATATTTGCCAAAAGTGCGGGAAGCGCTGTTCAAAGGGGATTATCCTACGGCCAATTCGCTTGTAAAAAAAATGCAGGGCCTGTATTCCGAAAGTTATATGCCTCTTGGCGATCTGTTGATTACACAAACGCTTACAAACAACCAGTCCTCTGTGTACTATCGCGACCTGAATATTCAAAATGCAACGTCAATGACAAAGTTTACAGTTGATGGGGTGGAATATAAAAGAGAAGTATTTGTATCAGCGCCGGACCAGGTGATAGTGGTTCGCCTTACATCGGGTACGCCAAAACAGTTAACCATTAAGGTAAGCGCGAAAAGCATTTTACAGCACCGTAAAGAAGTGATCAGCAACAGTGAACTTGCTTTACGCGGAAAAGCACCTGCCCGTGTTGACCCCAGCTATTTTAATGCAAACAAAGAACCGGTAATTTATCAGGACACAGATGGTTGCAGGGGCATGCGTTTTACCTTACTGATCAGGGCCGTTAGTAAGGATGGGAAAATTTCGTCCGATACCAGCGGCATTTCTATTGGCGATGCTTCCGAAATAATTTTATACCTGTCTGCCGCCACCAGTTTTAATGGATTTGATAAATGTCCTGATAAAGAGGGCAAAGATGAAAATAAACTTGCCAGGGCATTCATGGACAAGGCAGTCGTTAAAACCTATCCGGTATTGTTTTCAGCACATATCACTGACTTTCAAAAATATTTTAACCGCGTTTCATTAACAATAAACAAGGGTGAAGGAAGTAAAACCAATCTGCCGACGGACGAGAGATTGGAAGCATATACGAAAGGCGGCGAAGACCCAGGTCTTGAATCATTGTATTTCCAATACGGTCGCTACTTGTTGATCGGCAGTTCTCGTGTACCCGAGGTTCCGGCCAACTTACAAGGAATTTGGAACAAGTCGCTACGCCCGCCATGGAGCTCTAATTACACTACAAATATCAATGTACAGATGAACTATTGGCCGGCAGAATCAACCAATCTGTCTGAATTGCATCAGCCATTGTTTGGCCTGCTTAAAAATCTCTCCGTCACGGGTGCCGTAACTGCCAGACAATTTTATGGAATGAAAGGATGGGCTACGCATCATAACTCCGATATATGGGCGCTTTCAAATCCTGTGGGAGATATAGGAAAAGGCGATCCCAAATGGGCTAACTGGGCACTTGGAAGTCAGTGGCTCACCCGTCATTTGTGGGACCATTATTTATTTACCGGGGATAAAAAATTTTTAAAGGAAACAGCATATCCCTTGATGAAGGGATCTGCCTTGTTCACACTGGATTGGTTAGTGCCAGATAGCAGCGGGCACCTGGTAACCGCACCTTCCACTTCACCTGAAAATGATTTTTATTATGGTGATAAAAAAGCTTCCGGTCTTTCTGTGTCCACCACGATGGATATGGGGATTATCCGCGACTTGTTTTCCAATTTGATCGAAGCAGGTAAGGTCCTTGAAATTGATGCTCCATTCAGAGATACGTTACTGAAGACAACGGAAAAATTATACCCTTTTTCCATTGGCACGAAAGGGCAGTTGCAGGAATGGTACAAAGATTTTGAAGACGTGGATCCGCATCACCGTCATGTATCGCATCTATATGCATTACATCCTGCCAATTTAATTTCTGTTATTAAAACGCCTCAGCTGGCCAATGCTGCAAAGCGCACCCTTGAATTGAGAGGTGACGAGGGCACCGGATGGAGCCTTGCCTGGAAAGTGAATTTCTGGGCGCGTTTGCTGGATGGAAACCACGCTTACAAACTTTATCGGAATTTAATGCGGTTAACCAAAGAAGACAATACCAATTACAATCGCGGCGGAGGCGCCTATCCCAACATGTTCGATGCACATCCTCCCTTTCAGATCGATGGAAATTTTGCCGGAACCGCCGGCGTTGCCGAAATGCTTTTACAAAGTCAGGACAGGGATTTGTATTTATTGCCCGCCATCCCTAATGCCTGGAAGCAAGGATCTGTCAAAGGTTTGGTGGCAAGGGGAGGATTTGTGGTAAATATAAATTGGAATGATAACCGTTTGGAAACTGCAGAAATATTTTCCAGGATAGGAGGCGAATGCGTCGTAAGAACAAACACAGCGGTGTTTGTTGAGGGATTGAATTTGGAATCCACCAGTTCCGATATGGGGTATACCCTATCTTTTAAAACTGAAAAAGGGAAGAAGTATATTCTAAAGGGAGTTGTTTTTTGAGTGATGATGCCCAGGCAAGATAAATTTCATTTCAAGCTGAGCTATCAAAAGCCTGGTGTAAAAATTGGCGGAGCTTACCCTGAATTCTTGAAAAGACAATTTACTCCGTGTACCTAGTAGTTCCCTTTGTGTCTTGGTGCCTTCGTGGCAAAAGAGATTGCCACCAGGTCACTAAAGGACACAAAGAAAGGCGTTCTGATCTAAAGATTTTTTGTGAACCTTCTTAATTACCAGCAAGGATTCACTAAGAACACAACGGAAGGCATGAAGAACACGAATGCTGACACCCCGTAAAATCGATTTAAACCCATGTACCGAAGAATAATCATTTTCATTGCCTTAAGTTTTATTTTATTGAATGTGTTAGCTCAGACGGACAGCTTATCGCGTAAATGGGGTGATTGGAAGACCTGGGGCGATCAGGGAAACGGCACCTATATGAATCCAATCCTTCCCGCTGACTACAGCGATCTTGATTGCATCCGTGTCGGTAACGATTACTACGCGGTATCCTCAACATTTCAATACTCGCCGGGATTTATCATACTTCATTCAAATGATCTGGTGAACTGGTCTGTTTTAGGTCATGCTGTAACGGATATCACGCAAATCTCAGCTGAAATGAACTGGGATAAAATGAACAGGTATGGGCGGGGCATCTGGGCTGGGGCTATCCGTTATCATAATAAAAAATTCTGGATATACTTTGGTACTCCTGATGAAGGATATTTTATGACCACCGCCAAAAATCCAGCAGGCCCATGGGAGCCTTTACACCAGGTCATGGCAGAAAAAGGATGGGATGATTGTTGTCCTTTCTGGGATGATGATGGCCAGGGTTACTTAATAGGAACAAATTTTAGTGATGGATATAAAATCCATCTTTTCAAGCTGACAGCCGACGGAAAAAATATCTTCAGGGAGTCCGGTAAAGTGATCTATCAATCCAAAGGCAGTGAAGCGAACAAACTCTATAAGATCAATGGCACGTATTACCATTTTTTTAGTGAAGTGAAGCCGTCTGGTCGTGCGATCATGATGGAAAGGTCAAAAAATATCCGGGGACCTTATACAGAACTCAGGCAACTCAGCCATGCACAAAAACAATTCAATGAACCTAACCAGGGTGGGATTGTTCAAACCCAAAAAGGCGATTGGTATTTTCTTACCCATCATGGCACGGGTGATTGGTCGGGTCGTGTGATGAGCCTTCTTCCGGTTAGCTGGGTAGATGGTTGGCCTGTTATTGGAGAAATTGGTGAGGATGGCATTGGGCGAATGGTATGGTCGGGCAAAATACCGGTAGATCGGTCAAAAGTTATTACCCCTAAAGCAAGTGATGAATTTAGTAAAAAAATTCTATCGCCACAATGGGAATGGAACTATCATCCACGTTCAGATAAGTGGTCATTGACGCAAAGACCCGGATGGTTACGACTTCGTGCCTTTAAACCGATTATTTCAAACAACCTTCTGAAAGCAGGTAATACCATAACACAACGCTCATTTCGTACGGATGGAAATGAAGTAATTATAAAATTAGACATCAGCGGAATGGCGGACGGACAAAAAGCCGGGCTGACCCATTTCGGGTCACCCAATTATTCTACCATCGGAGTCGCGTGCAATGGCAATACAAAAAACCTGGAATTTAATTTAAAAGGAATAATAACAGAAGGGCCCGTGCTCACCGGAAATATTTTATGGCTGAAGTCAACCTGGGGATTAGATGGCAAAAGCTTATATTTTTACAGCACAGATGGTTTTTCATATATACCCTTCGGCGATCCTTATCAAATGATGTGGGGTTCTTATAGAGGCGATCGTCTAGGCATTTTCAGTTATAATAACAAAACCGACGAAGGTCATATAGACGTGGATTTCTTCCGTTACAATTACATCAAACAAGAATGACCAAATCGTTTTTATAAAACCGATATAATTGCATTAGTATGCGAGAGTCTTCTTCGGGTTCTTTGTCTTCCTTCAACTTTTCCGCAAATCCCTGATGGTACAGATATATATTATACGGAAAATAATTACCAGCTTTTGTATTTTTATATACTTTCACCGATCATGTATTTGCTGCCGGTTTTTAAGATAAAAGATTATGAATAATCTTTCCGGAAGTTCTTTTTTTGGGCCAGCCCGGATTGAAATGATGATCCAGTTTTTTTATATAAACTATACCCTGCTATGAAAAAATATTGCTTAGCGCTAGACCTTGTCAACGACCAGGCGCTTATCGCGGAATACGAGCATTGGCATAAAACTGAAAATGCCTGGCCGCAGATAAAAAAAAGCATGTCCGATGCAGGAATTACCAGTATGGAGATCTATCGTACCGCAAATCGCCTGTTTATGATCATGGAAACAACCGATGACTTCAGTTTCGAAAAGAAATCGATTATGGATTTAGAAAACCCAAAAGTGCAGGAATGGGAAAAATTAATGTGGAAGTTTCAGCAACCATTACCGTGGGCCAAACCAGGCGAAAAATGGATATTAATGGATAAGATTTTTCAACTATAGATTCAACGACATAGTTTTAAACGGCAACCAATTTATGAATAAAGTTCGTTGGGGGATTTTAAGCACTGCTAAAATTGCACGTGAAAAAGTAATTCCTGCTATGCAGGGAAGCGAATTTTGCGAGATTGTTGCCATTGCCTCCACAAACAAAGAGCGCGCACAGGCGGAATCTGCGCGCCTGAACATACCAAAGATTTATGATTCATACGATGCCTTGTTGCGAGATCCGGTGATAGATGCTGTTTACATTCCCCTTCCCAATCACCTGCACATAGAATGGGCTATTAAATGCCTTGAAGCAGACAAACATGTGTTGTGTGAAAAGCCTATCGGTCTGTCTTCCGCAGAAGTAATGCGTTTAGTAACCATTGCACGGCAAAAACCTCATTTAAAAGTAATGGAGGCTTTTATGTACAGGTTCCATCCGCAGTGGCAGCACACAAAAAAGCTAGTAACAGATGGAGCGATCGGTGAGCTCAAAACCATCCAAAGTTTTTTTTCTTATTACAATATTGATCCGCAAAATATCCGCAACCAGAAAGCTGCAGGCGGGGGTGGCATGATGGACATAGGCTGCTATTGCATTTCGCTGGCAAGATTTATGTTCGCAAAGGAACCGGAAAGGGTTTTTGGAATTATTGAATTGGATCCAACACTACAAACCGACCGGCTTGCATCCGGCATACTTGATTTTGGCGGGCAGACATCTACATTCACCTGTTCTACGCAACTAACGCCTTACCAGCGTGTAAATATCCTGGGTACCGAAGCTCGCATCGAAATAGAAATCCCTTTCAATGCGCCGCCCGACAAATCTACCAGGATCTGGCTTCATTCAAAAAACGAGGTTAAAGAAATTGTCTTTGATGCGGTCGACCAGTATACGATCCAGGGAAGTCTTTTCGCCGAATCAATATTAAATAATAGCAGTGTACCCACGCCACTTGAAGATGCTGTAAATAATATGAGAGTAATTGAAGTGATCTCCGAAAGCGCAAAGCAAGGCGCATGGGTGAAGTTTTGAGGCAGGATTTCTGAAATGAATAAAGAATAAAATATTCCTGAGGGCTACTAAGTCTGAAAAATTTTCGATTAGAAGACGCGAATACACAAAGATAACCACAACAAAAAAATCAAATTATCATGATGAAAAAAATGATTCTTGTAGTGATTTTTCAGCAACATGTATTCACATGATCAATGCACAAACAGCGCAATCAGCCGCCGATTCAAATAGAATGAAATGGTAGAAAGATGCCAAGGTTGGAATGTTTATTCATTGGAGCGTATATGCTGTTCCTGCGGGTACTAACAATGAAAAACAAGTTGCCGGCATCGGTGAATGGATCATGAACAGGGGCAAATTTCAAGCCGGTTACCACTCAATACTTCAGGTTGGTGATTGAAAATAAAGAAGCCCAACCCCCCTAATTGGAATGGCAGATGTACGGACCGGAATAAAATAATCCTCTGTTTGTATATTCTGGAACATGCTAAATGAGTATAACTTTCTCTATAAAACTCCGAAGGTTCAGGTCTCTCAGATGCTTCCTATCACAGCATGACGGATTGGGAGGGATGTTTGTCATTTGTGTAACCTTCCTTTTTAACTGTCATGCTTCATTGTTTACCCTGGGGCGGACACAGGTAAACAATGAAGCATGACAAAGTCCTTGCAATCGTTTGCGTCATCAAAAAAAAATTAATGCCAAAACGCATTACCTTAGAAAATGCCATGACCTCCTCAATTGCCGGACTTCAAAAAAAATAAACGATTTTATGCCTAGACTAAAAATTTGCTTTTTCATAACCATTTTGTCATTGGTAATTTTCTCCGGCCTGTATTCGCAGATCGGTACCCGCTTTCCTTCTGAGCGAAAAGTTGTAAAAGACCCGGTAACCGGCACACCACTTGTTTTTCTTACGAGTACACCCAAGGGCGACTCCAAAATTTATCCTACCCATCCCCAATGGACTTCAGATGGCCAATGGCTTATCTTCCGTTCTGACCGAGTAAAAGGGGAAGCAATGGCAGTGAATGAAAAGACAGGTGATATAGTACAGGTTTCCGAAGGCGGATTCAGTGGTATGTTATGCATTGCCCAAAAATCAATGAAATTATATTTCATGCGGAACACAACAATACAGTCAGGGCAAGACCGCAATAGTGACCGCTCATTGCAAATTATTGAAGTTGATCTTGAAAAATTATTTGTAGACAGTAAAGCAGGAAATTTAAAACCTTCAACGGTGTACCAGCGTATCTGTGGCATAACGCCGCCTCAAATGGGTGCCGGCGGCGACATGGCACTGGATGGGGACGAAGAGTGGGTATACTTTCGGGTAGGTAAAACCGAAGCAGCGAAATACCTGGCACCTGGTACAAAGATCGCTGAAATGTTTGGGCCCCGGAATATGGGCGCCGGACCTGCCGGTCTTGCCCGCATGAATATCAAAACCGGTGAGTTGAAACATATTGTTTCAGTGCCTTTCCAGGTAGGACATATTCAATCAAACCCATGGAACGCCGGCGAGATCGTTTTCTGCTGGGAAACAGGCGGAAAATCTCCACAGCGGACCTGGACGGTGATGGCCGACGGCAGCGGGCTGCGGCCGTTATATCCTGAAGCGGACTACGAATGGGTTACGCACGAAGCTGTTATTTCAAAAGATGAAGTAGCTATTGCTATTTTAGGCCACAGGAAAATAAATTTTCAAAAAGGAACAGATACTGCACGCCGCGCAAGCGATCCTCAAAATCCGGGGCAGGAAAATGCATGGGGGCCCTCCGGCACACGCGAAAAACCTACCGGGCTTGGTATTGTTAATCTACGGACCCGTGAAATGTTGATCGTCGGTCAAACGACCACAGGCAGCGGTCTTTGGCATATTCACGGATCGCCAGACGGTCGATGGGCTGTAGGAGATGACTTTTCCCGTAGCCTTTATTTGATAGACAGGAATACAAAGGAAATGATCCTGCTTTCCACCGGTCATAAAACGACCGCTGCAGATCATCCTCATCCCACTTTTAGCCCGGATGGGGAAAAAATACAGATCCAGTCTGCAATGCTGTCGGAGAATAACCGGTCAATGAATATCTGTATCATCGGCGTTCCAGAGGAATGGCTAAAACGTTCCTATAAAAAATAGTCTGGCCTATTATCTATGCCGTCACAAATTGTGTCCGCATCTCAACTGACTTTGTCCATTTTGTGAAAGAGGGAGGTCCTCTTAAATTTTTGAATTACTTGGAGGTGCCCCCGACATAAATCGTGAAAGTATAATAGAAGAAAAAGAATGATGTCCTAATGCTCTGGCCTGTTTCCACAAACATTAACTGATTGAATAACCGGTAGGATCAACAAAAATTTTTCGCTTAAAACCGAATTTAAAACACCCCATCGGGGTGTAATCTTTATAGACCAACCCACAGCCAGAGATGTGCTCCGTAGGAGCACCATCTCTCCTTGCAGGAATATCTCAAATTTTTGAAAAAGTTTTAAATCGAGTTGACGAAAAATGTTTATTGCACACGTATCATTTAAAGATGCCGCTCCTACGGAGCGGGTCCACGGTTGGGATGTCTTTTCTACAAAGAGTAAACTCCTGACGGAGTTTTTTTGGACGATGATAAAGATCTGAATTTAAGAAGAGCGCTATCACAAGAAAACTAAATAAGAAGTTCAAGTGCATTGGATTGTCTCTTTCTAACTTTTCCGCACTTTTCAGCCTTATGATCGTTATATTTGGTATCGTCTTACGCTCCAATTTTTATTTTATTCAATATAAAACCGCATGAATATGAAAAAGACATATTTCTACCTGGTTGCTGCTGTTGCCGGGTTATTTTTATTTGCAGCTACCACTCCGCCTTCTGAAAATAATTCCATGTTGGTGGGCCCTGAGATCAAATCCATTAGCTCGCTAAGTTTTGGACCTGATGGAATTCTGTTTGTGGGAGATTCTAAAAGCGCAACGGTATTCGCTGTTAACACAAAAGATATAAAGCAGAACAAAAAGCCTGCGGCAGTGGAAATGAAGAATATCGACCAGAAGATAGCGGCAGCTTTAGGCACCGAGGTTACGAATATTACCATCGTGGATATGGCAGTGAATCCGCTCTCAAAAAAAATATACCTGGCCGTACAGAATAGTGATGGTACTCCGGTGTTGCTGACATTGACCGGAGACAAGATCGAGGCAGTTCCGGTGAAGGATCTGCGTTATACTTCCGTAGTATTGAACAATGCGCCTGCTGAAGATGCAAAAGACCATCGGGGAAGACCGTTACGTATTTCTTCGATATCTGATCTTGGATATATGGATGGAAAATTGATGGTTAGCGGTTTATCAAACCATGAGTTCAGTTCTTCTTTTAAAAGCATTCCGTATCCCTTCACGAGCAAACAGGATGAATCAACCCTTGAGATATATCATGCAGCTCATGGAAAATATGAGACCTCTGCGCCTATCAGAACTTTTACTACTGCTGAAATAAATGGAAAGAAATATCTGGTGGCCAGTTATACCTGCACCCCATTGGTGCTTTTTTCTTTGGATGAATTGAAGCCAGGTGCTCATGTAAAGGGAAGAACAGTTGCTGAAATGGGAAGCGGTAATTCTCCAATCGATATGATAACGCTAACAGCGGGCAATGAATCTTTTTTAATGATGGCCAACACTAAACACCCCGTAGCAAAAGTCAACTATAAAAACATTGGGGCGTTTGAAGGAACTTTGACTGAACCGGTAAAGGGTACCGCAGGAGTTAATTTTACAGCATTGCCTATGACCAATGTACTTCAATTGGATAAACTAGATAATACCCAGGTATTGGTTCTGCAAAAGAAAACAAATGGCGACGTTGATCTGTGGACAGCCAATGATACCAATTTATAAATTTCAGTTTCCCGGAATGATCAGGTTAGGCAATTTGCCTAGCCTGATTTTTTTTGTCCTGTGTTTATTTTCTTCCTGCGTGGAGAATAAGACCGGAGAGATCAGTATTATTTGGAAAGACGATCGCGCCAACGCTATTTCAGTGCCTATAAGTTCTTTAGCTGAGCTTCCTATCGATTCCTTGCGAAACCTTTTTGAGGTTCGTCTTGAAACTCGAAATACATCTTCCATTTTGGGTGAACAAAACATTGTGGGTAATAAATTGATCTTTGAGCCGGTCATTCCTTTTTCAAGAGGATTGACTTATCAAATTATTTTTCGAAACATGCAAATTGCAAAAATAAAAATCCCACCAGCTGATACAAACAATCTTCCCGCCCTCATCAAAATATATCCTACCCGGTATGAGTTGCCTGAGAATCTTATTAAGGTCTATCTTGAATTTTCACATCCCATGCGTGAAGGCGAATCGCAGAAATACATCACCCTTTTAAGCAACCAGAAAGATACGATTGCAGATGTTTTCCTGAACCTTCAACCTGAATTATGGAATGAACAAAGAACCATATTAACTGTCTGGCTTGATCCCGGGAGAATAAAACGTGATCTGATACCGAATGAGCAAATGGGAAATCCATTAAAAAAAGGCGAACTGTACACTTTATCTGTTTCATCAAAATGGCAGGATACACGGGGATTGCCTTTAGCACAATCTTATGCACGACAATTCAGCGTAATATCCCGCGACAGCATTTCGCCTGATCCCAAACGGTGGATATTGGATTTACCTGGCGCCGGAACCACACACCCACTTGTGATAAATATGGATGAATCGCTCGATTATTTCCTTTTGCAGGAAACGATCCGTGTGGTTGATGAAAATAAGAAAAGTATACCTGGTTCTTTTTCTATTTCTGCGGAAGAATCAAAACTCATTTTTATTCCGATCAACCCATGGTCGGTTGGAGGCCATGCTCTACAGGTTGCATCCTATCTGGAAGACCTGGCAGGAAATAACCTCAACAGGGTTTTCGACCGGGACATTACAACGACACCGTCAATGCCCGACGAAAGAAACTATGAGCGGCCTTTTGTTATAAAACGTTAGACAATTGCTATGTTTTGTCCTATGTTTCTATGATCCTGTGTGGTGAAAAAAATTTGCCACATGGGATCATAGAACATACAAGGATCATAGTTAATAAATTTATGAATCGAAGAGCAAAGCTAAGGCAGCTTTACCGCGGCGAGTCTTCCATTTGCATCCTCAACATGCAACTGATTTACATCCAGGCCATCCAGCACAATCACCCCCTGCAAAGATGAAAATTTTGCTGCATCCTGTTTCCACGACCACACCAGATCACCGTTTCGATTATATTCCAGAACTTGTATTCCGCTTGTACCAAAATTTGCACCATGCCCCTGCCAGTTAGTAACTAATAAATTATCATTCGAAAGTATCTGGAACCCTGCATAAAAATGAGGTTTTACGGTGGCAGGCCCACTGATCGTGTCCAATAATTTTCCATCTTTCCCGAAGATTTGAAAATTCGCCGTAAAGCCACCACTTACCACAGTTTGTCCGTTTGATAAACGCAAGGCCTGCCATGCATGAGGCTTATCACGACCGGTTAGTGTTGCCTGCCATAAAATGGTTCCATCTGCATTTCCTTCAAAGATGGTGTCATCGGCCGTAATCAAAAAGGTACCTGCAACAGTTTCGCGAACAAGCCGCACGTAATTATGTCCTGGGTACACGATCAATCTTTTTATTTTACCATCCTTATCCACTTCCACCAATACAATTCCTTGTTTACCCTGCCAGTTCAATCCTGTTAATAACGTGTTGCCGTTCCGAAGTCTTCTTGCGGCAATGGTACCATTGAATGCATTGAGTTCATACACTTTTGCCCCCGTTAAAATTTCCCGCTCTTCATAACCCGTTCCTGTTCCGATAAGAACACGCCTCCGTCCAACGAGCTGCATATCCCTGCCGGCCGGCACGGGCATATGCCAATTTGCTTCGGGATTTTTCAGATCTACATAGCTCAATTGCGATAAGCCTTCATCCCGAAGAAGAAGCTTGTGGGAACTCGGATCAGGAGATTTCGTGACGACCGGCCGTTGAGAACTGCAGCTTATAAAAAAGATCGATAGCAGGCATAAGACAATTAGAAACAGCCTGCAGCTATTAAGATTTTTTTTTAAAGGAGTTGTCATAGTTCTGTTTATATCGTGAAGGTTTAATCAGCTGCTTTCTTCATGCCTTTCTTTGTGTTAGTGACTTAGTGGCAACTTTTTTGCCACGAAGGCACTAAGACACAAAGGAAACTACTACGTACACAAAGAAAGACACAACGAACTAACAAATTATGATTCTTTCTAAAGATACAGGGTGTTTTCAAACTAATTTGATACTGCTTTTCTTTAAATATTTTTCTCACCATAATAGATACTGACATAGGGTTGTCAATAGCCGGGTGTTACTTTGTATCATAAAACAAATTATATGCAAATCATTCCATTGCTTTTAAAAGAATTAGATCATGAGGTACAGGTTGCGCGAAAAATGCTGACACTTGTACCCGAAGATAAATTCGCCTGGAAACCCCATCAAAAAAGTACCGCCATGAGGGAACTTGCTGTTCATATTGCAGAATTACCTTCCTGGATCACTATGGGTTTAAATACAACTGAAATGGATTTTGAAACCAGTCCGTACACTCCAACAGCTGCGGAGCATACTTCGGATCTGTTGGCTATTTTGGAACGGTCTTATGAAAGCGGGAAAGAGTCTTTAAACAGTGCGGGCAAAGAAGATCTTTTACCAAGCTGGACCCTGCGAAACGGACAGCAGATATACGCCGTAATGACCAAATACGAATTGATCAGGCATTGCTTGAATCAGATCACTCACCATCGCGCCCAATTGGGCGTTTATCTAAGAATTTTGGATATTCCGATCCCGGGTAGCTATGGACCAAGTGCTGATGAAATGACTATGTGATCGTCGGTTATAAAAATCTTGAAGGTTTGAAATCCGGACGTTAAAATCCGGGTAAGACCTTCAAGATTTCTCGTTATTGACATTCTGCCCCACGCAATGTCATTGATTCCAGGCCTTAAATTTTATCTGTAACTTTTTAGGCGAACATTCCTAAATTCCACTATATGAAATAAAATTGATGGATTGGCATCTGCGGAGTTGAACTTTTGCGGGACGATTATTTTTATTTGAAAGTTACTCTAAATCTTTTGAAGCCTAAGAGGATGCAATTCTTGTTGACAATAACAAATTCTATGTTCTTTCTATGTTCCTATGATTCTATGTGGTACATGATCTGCACGTGGGTAATATCAAGATTATGTAAGATTTTTTTACCACAAAGGAACATAGGAGAAATTATTTTCTAACACAGTTTTCTTGAACATCGCCGGAAAATAAAATTATTTCTTTAACGTGTCATCCTTATCCAATTTATCTTTCAGCCTGCCGAGTTTCACGCCAATGCTATCTGCCCCTTTTTCTACCGTTTTCTGGAGCCTGGCTCCGGCGGAATCCAGTTTCTGTTCGTTGACCTTTACCTCTCCATCGCAACCAGTACAGAACAGTACAACAGCAAGTATAATGCAGTTTCTTTTCATATACTTTTTAGAGTGTGACTTCAAATTTCCTGCCAGCACCAAAATAATATCGCTCTTAATTCTTATTGCCACAAAAATCCCTGCTTACACCGGGAAGCAGACCATTTTCCGGAAAAAAACATCTGTCTTTTTTCTCAGGACGCAACAGGATAGTTAAAGGAGCCTGAACACTTACTTTACAGCTTCAACAGATTGCTTGTTATGCAGCTAGTATATTTTACTATTCGCCGCCTTGTCCTGGCTTTGAGCAGCTGTTTTTTGATTTCCGCTGTTGCGAGCTCACAACAGCAAAACTGGCTCAATATAAAAAATTTCGGAGCCCGCGGAGATGGCAAGACCCTTGATACAAAAGCGATCAATGCAGCCATTGACTCTGCATCCGGATCTGGTGGAGGCACTGTTTATTTTCCCCCCGGAATATTCCTGAGTTTTTCGATTCATTTAAAAAGTAATATTTCATTATATCTTGATCAGGGATCAACCCTGCTGGCTGCGGATTCGGCGTCAGCGGGCTTTGCGGGATATGACGAAGCTGAACCCAATGAGTGGGGTGATAAATATCGATACCAGGATTTCGGTCATAGCCATTGGCGTAACAGTCTTATATGGGGAGAAAACCTGGAAAACATTTCCATACTCGGTCCCGGAACCATTCATGGCAAAGGATTAACAAGAGGATTTGGCCGGCAAGGGAATGGCATAGGCAATAAAGCGATCGCATTAAAACTTTGCCGCAACGTTATCCTGAAAGATTTTACCGTTCTATTGGGTGGACATTTCGCGCTGCTGGCCACGGGTATTGACAACCTAACGATCGATAATGTAAAAATGGATACCAACCGCGACGGAATGGATATTGATTGCTGCCGCAACGTACGTATTTCCAATTGCACCGTTAATTCCCCGTTTGATGATGCCATCTGCCTGAAAAGCTCTTACGCATTGGGATTTGCACGGTCAACAGAAAATGTGACCATCACCAATTGCCAGGTAAGTGGCTTCGACCGGGGAACGCTTCTCAATGGCACCTATCAAAAAAATGAATGGCAACTTGTACCCGATCATGAAGGCCCTACAGGAAGAATAAAATTTGGTACGGAATCAAACGGTGGTTTCCGGAATATCACTATCTCGAATTGTGTATTCATTCATTGCCGTGGCCTGGCACTTGAAACTGTTGATGGCGGCATGCTTGAAGATGTCACCATCACCAATCTGGTAATGAAGGATATCGTGAACGCTCCCCTGTTTTTAAGGATCGGAGCAAGAATGCGTGGGCCCGATGGTACACCCGTGGGCGCCCTCCGGAGAATAATGATCAGCAATATCTCCGTATATAATGCCGATTCGCATTTTGCCTCCATCATAAGCGGAATACCCGGACACAATATCGAAGACGTAAAATTGAACAATATCCGTATCTACTACCGACAGATGGATTCTGCAATTTCAAAAATTCAAACTATCGTTCCGGAAAATGAAAAACAATATCCCGAACCAGCTAAAATGGGTATCATGCCAGCCTATGGTTTTTTCATCAGGCATGCAAAAAATATCGAGTTGAATAATGTTGAAATTTATTACCTGGGCAAAGAGACAAGACCTGCTTTTGTAATGGAAGATGTGAAAGGCATTGATCTTTTCCGGGTAAAAGCGCAACCCGTTCCGGGAACAAAAACGTTTAGTTTAAAGAATATCGAAGATTTCAGTATGCAACAAACGGAAGGTTTTAATGATAAAAGACTTCAAAAGGTTACTACAGTGTTATTTTGATAAAAAAATTTTGCCGCAAAGGCATCAGGACACGAAGTCATCAGAAACCCTTTTACTTTGTGTCTTTGTGCCAGACAATCACCAACGTCCAGGTACCAAGAATAAATAAAACTGCATGAAGAAATTCCTTTTGTTATTATTGATTGTGTTGGCTTTCACTTCAGGAATATGCCAGATCCAATGGCCAGCCATATCGCAGCAAACGAAACCCTGGGCACGCTGGTGGTGGGAAGGAAGTGCGGTCAATAAAAAAGATCTTACCGCAAATATGTTGGACTACCAGGCTGCAGGCCTTGGCGGTTTAGAAATTACACCTATTTATGGAGTGCACGGTTATGAAAAGGAATTCATCAATTTTTTGGCTCCTCAGTGGATGCAAATGCTTGACCACACCATCAAAGAAGCAAAACGGCTTGACTTAGGCATCGATCTTGCCAATGGCACCGGATGGCCTTTTGGAGGACCGACAACGTCCGATAAAGATGCCAGCAAAACCATTCTTTATAAAACATATACCATCAGTGAAGGAGAAGAATTAAAAGAGAATATAATTTATACACAGGAAAAATGGATAAGGGTTGCCAATGACAAACAGCCAGCTATTGAAGAGATCAACCGGAATATTCCGGAAAATAAGAATCTCCAGTCTCTCGCACTTGACCAGGTAAAATTTCCCGGACATCTTCCCTTGCAATCATTGATGGCTTATTCTGATAAAGGAACGATCATAAACCTGACCGGTCAGGTAGATGCAGGTGGAAAACTGAACTGGAAAGCGCCACCGGGAAAATGGACATTGTATGCATTGTTTGAAGGCCTGCATGGAAAAATGGTTGAGCGGGCAGCTCCCGGTGGTGAAGGGTATGCGATCGATCATTTCAGCAGGGAAGCTGTTAAAAACTATTTTAGAAAATTTGATGATGCTTTCAGGGGATATGATATAAGTTATATACGGGCATTGTTTAACGATTCGTATGAAGTAGATGATGCACGCGGACAATCTAACTGGACCCCGCGATTGTTTGAAGAATTTCAAAAAAGAAGAGGCTATGACCTGAGAGATCATTTGCCTGCATTGTTTAAAAAAGCTGATGAAGAAACAAACAGCCGGATCATTTACGATTATCGCTCAACCATTGACGAATTGATACTTGAATACTTCACCAAACAATGGAAAAGCTGGGGCGATACAAAGGGTGCTGTCATCCGCAACCAGTCACACGGTTCTCCAGCAAATTTGCTTGATCTGTATGGCGCCATAGACATACCTGAAACAGAAGGGAACGATATCCCACGTTTCAAATTTGCCACTTCAGCAGGCAATGTGATGGGCAAGCCGCTGGTGTCATCAGAGTCTGCGACGTGGTTAAACGAACATTTTCTTTCTTCCTGGGGCGATGTAAAAAAAGTGCTCGATCTTTTTTTCCTGGGCGGTGTGAACCATATTTTTTATCACGGCGTGAACTATTCACCAAAAAAAGAAGAATTTCCGGGTTGGTTGTTTTATGCAGCGGTTCATTTTCAACAAACCAATCCGCAGTGGAAAGATTTTCATGCGTTGAACAATTACGTGACACGTACACAGTCTTTTTTACAAAAGGGAAGGCCCGATAATGATGTGTTGATGTTCTATCCCCTGGCAGACCGGTACCAGGAGCCGGGAAATAACCTGCTGCAACATTTCGATAATATGGAACATGAGTTTAATGGTACCGATTTTCAGAAATTATCAGAATGGATGCTCACTAACGGTTACGGTTTTGATTTTTTTTCTGACAGACAACTACAAAATATATCGTTTACCGGCGATGGATTAATGACCGGGGGAAATACTTACCAAACCATCCTGCTCCCCGCAAATAAATTCATCTCCGAAAAATCTCTTCAAAAACTCGTTGATCTCGCAAAGGCCGGGGCAAAAATTATTGTTTATAAGAACCTGCCATCTGATGTTCCGGGTTTTCATAAACTGCAGGATAGAAGGGTCTTATTTCAGAATATGATAAAGCAATTTCAGTTTACCGGTGATGGCTCTATCAAAAAATCGGTGATGGGCAAAGGTGCTTTTATGATCGGCAACGATATGACTACACTTTTTGAAGAAGCCGGTATAAGACGGGAGTCCCTGCCAGAAAAAGGACTTTCATTTATCAGGAGAAAAAATCCGGATGGCTATACTTACTTCATTAATAACCGCAGCGATAAAATAGTGAATGATTGGATCCCCGTCAATACAAAAGCCAGTTCGGTTGCTTTATTTGATGCGATGGTCGGAATAAAAGGCCTGGCTAAATGGAAAACTGCTTCCACGGGAGCAATCGAAGTATTATTGCAATTGCAGCCATTTGAATCAGTGATCGTTCAGACTTTTAACAGTAAAAAGACAGGGCAGGTCTTTCCGTATATCAAAGCTGTTGGCAGTGCACAACCCATCCATGGAGAATGGACCATTGAGTTTTTAAATGGAGGACCGGCGGTTCCGGCAAAAACCACTGTCAGTAAGCTGTCATCCTGGACAGATCTGGAAGGAGAGGATGTTAAGAATTTTTCGGGTACGGCAAAATATTCCATTCGTTTTGAAAAACCAGCAGGCAATTCATTTGCATGGCTATTGGAACTGGGCCAGGTAAATGAAACAGCGGAGGTGTTTTTGAATGGCCAGAAAATCGGCACATTGATCGGGCCAAAATTCCAAGTGGTAATTTCAAGGGAAAACTTTAAGCAGGCAAATACGTTGGAAATTATTGTTTCCAACCTGATGGCAAACAGGATTTCGTACATGGACCGGAACAATATTCATTGGAAGAAATTTTACAATACGAATATGCCTGCAAGGCGAAGAGAAAATACAAAGAATGGATTGTTTGATGCTTCTGCATGGAAACCATTACCCTCAGGACTATCGGGGCCCGTTACCCTAGCACCGGTAAACTATGAATAGCCGAAACTTTTGCCGTTATTTTCTGGGAACATTGACTATTATATTTTGCGCAAGCGTAGCGGCACAAATAATCGACACTAAAAAAGCAGCACCAAAGCCATTGTTCGATGATCCGGTGTTTCATGGCGCGGCAGATCCTGTTATCATTTATAATAGAAATAAACAGCGCTGGTGGATGTTTTATACCAACCGGCGCGCTACACTTGATGACACAACCGGCGTTGCCTGGGTCCACGGCACGCGGATCGGCATCGCAGAGTCGCAGGATGGAAAAACATGGACATACAAAGACACCGCCAATATCAATTACCGCCCGGATAAGGGCTATACTTTCTGGGCGCCCGATGTCATCGAAGACAGGGGTATTTTTCATATGTACCTCACTTATGTGCCCGGTGTTTTTGTTGATTGGAATCACCCGAGGATGATTCTTCACCTGACCAGCACCGATCTGCTTAACTGGAAATATGAATCCACCTTAAAACTCGTAAATGACAAAGTGATCGATGCCAGCGTATTTCAATTACAGGATGGAAACTGGCGGATGTGGTATAATAATGAAAAGGATGGCAAATCTATTTATTATGCAGACAGTAAAGACTTATTCACCTGGCAAGATAAAGGGAAAGCAATTGCAGCACGGGGTGAAGGTCCTAAAGTTTTCAGGTGGCACAATATCTATTGGATGATTGTAGACGTGTGGAAAGGACTGGAACTATACCAAACTGATGACCTGTTGAAATGGAAAAAGCAAAGCGAAAGAATACTGGAGCAGCCGGGTAAAGGACCGGATGACCAGGCTATCGGCGGTCATTGTGACGTAGTGGTGAATAACAACCGGGCCTTCGTGTTTTATTTCACACATCCTGGAAGAACAAAAGATGTACCCGGGGGCAAAAACAATTTTGATGTGAAGCGCAGTGTTATCCAATTGGCAGAATTGAATTATACAAATGGCACGATCACCTGTAACAGAGACGAACCCGTCAATATTCAATTAAGAGCTAACTGAGTTTTTATCTGGGGGACCATGCGACAGTTATCAGTACTATTGTATTCAGAAACCAAGCACCATATGATATATTCTACTAAATTATTCAGGCATGCATTAGTGCTTTCATTTTTTGTTTTGATCGGTATTTGCGTATCCGCACAAAAAGCTGCGGAGATCGCTATTGATACGAAAGCATCAAAACACAATATCAGCCGGCATATCTATGGCCATTTTTCGGAGCATCTGGGCCGGTGTATCTATGATGGATTCTGGGTAGCCGATACCATGAAGGTTCCCCGCCAGGGCCGCATACGGCTCGATGTTGTAGAAGCATTGAAAAAAATAAACGTGCCCAATCTTCGATGGCCGGGAGGCTGCTTTGCTGATGAATACCATTGGAGGGATGGAATAGGAAAACCAAAAGAACGTCCCAAAATGATCAACACGCATTGGGGTGGAGTAACGGAGGATAACAGTTTTGGAACACATGAATTTTTAGAGTTGATAAGTTTACTGAAATGCGAGGCATACATTGCCGGAAATGTTGGAAGCGGAACAGTAGAAGAAATGGCCAAATGGGTAGAGTATGTAAATTTTAATGGAGTAAGCCCCATGGCAGCCTTACGAAAAGAAAATGGCCGTGAGGAACCATGGCGGGTAACCTACTGGGGAATCGGGAATGAGAATTGGGGTTGCGGCGGCAATATGACTGCAGAGTATTATGCGGGTGAGTACAAACGTTATGCTACCTATGCCAGAAATTATCCCGGCACACCATTGCGCAAAGTAGCCGGTGGCGCAAATTCCAGAGACTATAACTGGACAGAGGTTTGCATGAAAAATATCCGTGCCAACCAGATGTGGGGCCTCTCACTACACCATTATACAATTCCAACAGGCAATTGGTCAAAAAAAGGATCTGCAACAAAGTTTGATGAAAAAGAATATTTCCAGACAATGAAGAATTGCCTGTTCATGGACGAACTGGTCGCAAAACATGCTGCCATCATGGACAAATATGACAGCGCCAAAAGAGTTGCACTGGTAGTAGATGAATGGGGCATCTGGACTGATGTGGAACCCGGAACAAATCCAGGATTTCTGTATCAGCAAAACAGCTTACGTGATGCACTCATTGCCGGAACAACCTTAAACATTTTTAACAATCATAGCGACAGGGTAAGAATGGCGAACCTGGCACAAACGGTAAATGTGCTTCAGGCCATCATTCTTACAGAGGGCAGAAAGATGTTACTCACTCCTACTTACCATATTTTCGATATGTACAAGGTTCACCAGGACGCAAAATATCTTCCGTTTACAATCAGCACGCCTGATTATACACTCGAAAACCAAAACCTTCCTGCCGTCAATGTTTCTGCTTCGCAGGATTCAACAGGCACCATTCATCTCTCGTTTGTTAATATTGACCCCAATAAAAATATCCCGGTAACTATCTCTATGGATGCCGTGAACTGGAAGACAGTGACAGGTCAGGTACTGACTTCTGCAAAGCTCACTGATATTAATAGTTTTGATAAAATGAATACGATTCAGATCGCAAAATTCAGTGCAGCCAAAAAAGAAGGAAATAAACTGGTAGTTGATCTGCCATCAAAAAGTGTAGTAGTGATAGAGCTTAAATAATATCCGGGAACATGTTGTTCGTGGTGCTGCTGATTGTATAGTCAGGGGGTTCACAACCCGCCCAACGCAGGAGCACAACGGAAAGCAAGAAGAACACTAAGATTCTATACATGATGCCTGGCCTGGAAAACATTTTGAAACCTTACCCGAATTAACAAACAACTTTATATAATGTGCAGACTTACATCGAATGCATTTTGTATTATTTTATTTTGTGGCTCTATCTGCAACATTTCAAATGCCCAGACCAATGATAATGGATGGTGGCACAACAAGCAGCGAAAAATCCATTACCAGCCACAGGGCTCCGATTTTGTAAGGGTAAATGGCGGTCTTCGTTTCAATCGTGCTCTATATGGCACCAATACGGGATTCAGAATAGAAACCGGTGACCTTCCCGAATTTGCTTTTTATATGCCGGGCATGGGAGGGAATTTTAAACTCGGCCTGATCGCAGGCAACAATAGTAAATGGCTGATCGATGCACAAAACATAAAAACCATTTACCGTCCCGGTTCGATGGTCTATGAAATAAAGGATCCTCTACTTGGAAACGGACTGTTAAAACTTACTATTCTTGCACTCGCCAATAGAGAGGGAATGATCATTCAGTATACACTTACAGGAGTTGAACAAAAAACTGAATTGATATGGGTGTATGGAGGAGCATCGGGTAAAAGATTCTCCAGGGATGGCGATATTGGTGCAGACCCTGAATCTTCATTTTACCTGCATCCGGAATATTGCACTGATAATACGTTTCAGATCAAAGAAAATAAATTTCAGCTTCATTACGGGACGGGAAAAGTGTTGAGTGAAATGGAGCTGTACGAAATTCAACATATTCCATCGCAGGGAATCAAGACAGGTGGAACTGCACAAAATTTAAAATCGATGGCAGGCGTATTTGCTGCCGGTACCTTAGCGCATCTTGCAGATGCAGCCAAACAGCAATTACCATCTGTACTGTATCAATCCAGTGCCTCTTCAACACCGGTCATCACCGGAAAAATTTCTCTGACAAATCAAACGGGCTACTACCTCCTTCAGAATAGTCCGCTGGATTCTTTACCTGGTTATAATGAGTTGCCTGTCATTTTCAATCATGCTGAGTCTGCGAGAAAAAAAATAGTTGATCGGGTAACACTGGTTACCCCCGACCTATACTTAAATACTTTAGGTGGCGCACTTGGCATTGCTGCCGATGCAATATGGGAAACACCCTCCTACATGCATGGCGCTATTGCATGGCGTATGCGTTTGCCGGCCTGGAGGGGCGCTTATACAGCTGATCCCCTGGGATGGCATGACAGGGCGCGTACTCATTTCAGCAGTTATGCAAAATCACAGGTAACCACACCCGAAAGCGGCCCTGTTACACCAGATACAGCCTTGCATTTTGCACGCCAGCTCGAAAAAATGGGAACTGCTATGTTCAGTAGTGGCTATATCTGTCGAAATCCAAATGGCGACATCCGGCCCCATCATTATGATATGAACCTTGTTTTCATCGATCAGCTAATGACTCATTTTAACTGGACAGGAGATATCGCTTTTGCAAAGCAAATATGGCCGGTAATACAAAAGCATTTTGACTGGGAAAAAAGAAATTTCGATGCAGATGGCGATGGCCTTTATGATGCCTATTGCTGTATCTGGGCAAGTGATGCATTGCAATATAGCGGAGGAGGCGTAACCCATTCATCCGCCTACAACTATCGGGCAAATAAGCTGGCTGCAGAATTAGCCGTTAAAATTGGCGAAGATGGAAGTATTTACAAAAAAGAAGCTGATAAAATCCTTCAGGCAATTCAAACCAAATTATGGATACCTGAAAAAGGATGGTATGCAGAATACAAAGACCTACTTGGATTAAAATCTATTCATCCGTCTGCTGCACTCTGGACGATCTATCATACTATCGACTCAGAGGTTCCGGATATTTTCCAGGCATACCAATCGCTCAGGTATATCGACAATGAAATTCCGCATATTCCGGTAAGAGCAATCGGGTTTCCCGATAGTGGTTTCGTTTTATCAACCACTAGCTGGCATCCATACACCTGGTCCATCAATAATGTGGCATTGGCCGAAAATCTTCATGCTGCATTAGCCTACTGGCAGGGAGGAAGAGCTGATGCAGCTTTTCATTTATGGAAAACTTCCATCCTTGAAAGCATGTACCTGAGCAGTAGCCCGGGCGGATTTCAGCAGTTGCCTTTTTATGATGCTGTCCGTGGCGAACTTTACCGCGACTTCGCCGATCCCATCGGCATGGCTGCCCGATCGCTGGTAGAAGGCGTATTCGGAATTCTGCCAGATGCATTAAACAATAAACTGGTGATCAGACCCGGCTATCCGTTAGACTGGGATCATGCAACACTGAAGATCGCTGACATTGATTTTAATTTTAAAAGGACGGGTAATGACGATCGTTATACAATCATATCTTCCTTTGTCAAACCATTACAACTTCATTTGCAGGTAAGGGCGGCACGCGATGAGATAAGAAGTGTAAAACTGAATGGCAAAAACATTTCCTGGAAGATGACAGACACCGTAATGAGTGTTCCCCGGATCGAAATCGAAGCTGGATTACTAAACAAATACATCATTGATATCGAGTGGGCAGGTGATCCACTGACGACAGTAACAACAAAACCTGATTATTCACCGGGTAATATGCTTGTTGCTGACACTAAAAAAGCCAGTTTGCTTCAAATCTATGACCCCCAACAAATGTTGACGCAGGTAAGCACCACGAACAAATCGTTAGAAGCGCGAATTAATCTCTCTGAGGGAAATAAAACAATTTTTGTAAAACTTAAACAAGGATCATTTAGCTGGTGGCAACCAGTTTGCTTTAAAGTGAAACCAGCGGCAGAAATCGTAATGACCGGCAGTACTGAAAAAAACTCGTTACGATTCAGGGTACTTAATCATTCGATGACAGGCGATGCAACGATCACCGTAAATCGCGGCTCAAATGCCTTCGTGCAACAAATATCTCTGAATAAAGAAAACACAATAGATATTTCAGTTCAACAGAAATTGTTACGAGCCGGAACAAATCTTATTGAGATCGAAGCGGGGCGTAATAAAATAAAAGGATATCTGCAACAATGGAACATCGACAGGCAGGAAAAAAATATCTATGAGAAAATAAATCTTACACCTTTTTTTAATGACAGGGTCACGAATATTTTTTCAAATAATTACTTAAGCCCGCGTCCTCAATCCCCCACCCTGCAATTACCCACACACGGCATTGGCAACTGGTGCTATCCACTAGCTACTGCCATTATTGATGATAACGGGTTACGGCAAAGAGCCGGCACAAACAATGAGATTGTTTTAGAACAAGGCATTCCGTTTTCCACACCAGGACCAGGTCCAAATCAAAATGTGTCATTCACTTCATTGTGGGATAATTATCCCGACTCAATCAGCATCCCCCTTTCGGGAAAAGCGATGCATATTTATTTACTGATGGCAGGTTCTACAAATCCGATGCAGAGCCGGTTTGTAAATGGAGAGCTCATTGTAAAATATAAAGATGGAACAACAGCCATCTTATCGCTTATCAATCCCGAAACCTGGTGGCCGATTGAGCAGGACTATGTAGAGGATGGATATGCTTTTACATTTAATCAGCCGAAGCCACCCAGATTGCATCTTAAAACAGGATTGGTACATACTGATTTTAAAAATTACACATCAATCAAGGGATTTAGCAATCGCGCCATAGACGGTGGCGCAGCGACCATACTGGACCTTCCGCTTGATGAAACAAAAGAGCTGGAAACGCTGACCGTGAGAACTATGGCTAATGATGTTTTGATAGGTTTGATGAGTGCGACGTTGCTAAGAAGCAAATGATTGGTTATATAATCCGAATGTTCGAAAAATCCTGGTGGCTTCAGATAGTGCTTTTGCAAAAATAAGTGTCGAAAAAACAGGTCAGACCGTGAATGTCAAACCTCTCTTTGCGTCTTACCGTCTTCGCGAGAGATCAGTGAATGATTTATTTTAAAGAATTTCTGACAAAGCATATTTGAAGAACATTGGATATCATTCGAAAAATATAGTATATGATACATCAGGCACAAAAATTAGTTGGATGTTTTTTTTTCATGTTCAGTACGATGATTATCGAAGCGCAATCCAACGATAAGGTTTACCTGTTCTCTTATTTTAAGAATAACGGTCAGGATGGTTTGCATCTTGCCTATAGTCATGATGGCTATACCTGGAAAAGCTTGAAAAATGATAGCTCTTTTTTAAGGCCTACGGCAGGTAAGGATAAACTAATGCGCGATCCCTGTATAGTCCGTGGAGCAGATGCAAAATTTCATATGGTCTGGACAGTAAGTTGGAATGAAAGAGGAATCGGCTATGCTTCGTCCGATGATTTGATCCGTTGGAGCGACCAGCAATATATTCCTGTAATGGAACAGGAAGATTCTGCAAGGAATTGCTGGGCCCCTGAAATTTTTTATGACGACGGAAAAAAAGAATACATTATTTTTTGGGCAACCACTATTCCAGGAAGGTTTGCATCGTCCGAAAAAACGGGGGATGACAAGTACAATCACCGCATGTATTATACGATTACAAAAGAGTTCAAAATATTTAGCAAAGCAAAATTATTATACGACCAGGGATTCAATGTGATTGATGCAACCATCCAAAAAAATGGAAAGCAATACCTGATGTTCCTGAAAGATGAAACGCGTAATCCACCCCAAAAAAACCTGCGCATAGCCACAAGCAAAAATCTTGGCGGTAAGTATAGCAAACCAACGGCGCCGATAACCGGGAATTATTGGGCGGAAGGCCCTACAGTACTGAAACTGGGAAAGCAGTGGATCATCTACTTCGATAAATATACCTCCCATACATATGGTGCAGTTACTTCTACGGACCTTATTAACTGGACGGATATCTCAGACAAAATCAGTTTTCCCAAAGGCACAAGCCATGGAACTGTATTTACAGTTTCACAAGCCGAGTTCCAGAAAATTTCGGGTAATTAACAGCCGAATACATTTGCCACGAATCTGCACGAATTAAATTCGTGGTAATTCGTGGAATTAGTGGCAAAAAACCTTTAACAGGATGCGTCAGGATAGCCACAAGGTTTAGAAGAACTATTTTACTGCCTTAAGATTGCTCCGCCATGTTTGTAGTAGTGATTCTTCGAAGTTTTACAATAACATTTATATCTCTTTTCATTCCGCAGATATTCTTTGCGCAGGGATCTATTCCGGCAACAGATAATATCAACCAGGCAGGCTGGATAAAAAAAGTGGGAGCCAGAAAATTTCCGTCTGGTAAGCAAATTTTTTTTGTCAACCGATATGGAGCCATTAGCGACGGAGTAACAATAAGTACAAAGGCGATTCAAAAAGCCGTCGACGCCTGTTCAGCCAAAGGCGGAGGCGTTGTACGATTTAAACCCGGCACTTATGTTACCGGCGCCATCTTTTTGAAAAAAAATGTTAATCTGCATATTGATCAGGGCGTGTTGATATTGGGTAGCGAAAGTTTTTCCGATTACCCGGAGATAGATACAAGGATTGCAGGCATAGAAATGAAATGGCCTGCGGCACTCATCAATATTCTCAATACCACCAACGCAGCACTGAGTGGCCCGGGCATCATTAATGCCCGGGGGAAATTCTGCTGGGATAAATATTGGGCAATGCGCAGAGAGTATGAACCAAAAGGACTCCGCTGGATAGTTGACTATGACGCAAAACGGGTGCGTACGATCTTAGTACAAAACTCCTCCGATATTACAGTGAAAGAAATTACAGTGAAAAATGCAGGCTTCTGGACAGTGCAGCTGTTATACTCGGATCATCTCACAGTAGACGGGCTCATTGTCCGGAACAATGAAGATGGCAAAGGCCCGAGCACCGATGGTGTAGATGTGGACTCATCATCATGGGTATTGATCGAAAATTGTGATATCGATTGTAATGACGATGATTTTGTTTTAAAGTCGGGACGCGATTGGGACGGCCTAAGAGTGAATCGCCCTACAGAATATGTAGTCATTCGTAAATGCATTGCGCGCAAAGGAGGCGGACTTGTTACACTTGGCAGTGAAACTTCAGGTGGCATCAGGCATGTACTGGCAACAGATCTTGTTGGTAAAGGTACAGGCAATGGATTCCACATAAAATCTGCTACAACAAGGGGCGGCATCGTTGAAGATATTCATTTTCAAAATATTCAAATGGACAGTGTCGGCACCGCTTTTCAATTTACAATGAACTGGAATCCTGCTTACAGTTATTCTAAATTACCTGATGGATATCACTATGACTCCCTACCTGCTCACTGGAAAACGCTGCTGCAAAAAGTAGAACCGTCAGAAAAAGGGATTCCAACATTCAGAAACATTTATGTTTCAAACATTACTGCAACCGGCGTAACAAAAGTGGTGAATGCTGCAGGACTAATTGAATCCGCCCTGCAAGGTTTTCATTTTAATAACGTCAATGTAAGAGGCAAAAGTGCCGGCGGTATCTCGTACGCAAAAAATTGGGTGTTTAGCGATGTGATGATTACAGGTGCAGACGGCAAACCTTTGAATGTGGCGAATTCTGAAGAAATGAAACTGGGAAAAAACTAAATGGTGTTATTCATTCGGTTTCTTTGACGAGTTCAATAATTCCCTGCGATCAATCAATACATTAAGCCAGCAGAATTTCGATTCAATTAAAGCATAACTCAACAAAATGAAACTATTTAGATACTTCGTGTTACTCGTTCTGCTAACGATAAAATTAAAAGATGTTTCATCCCAGCGGGTAATGGAGAATCTTGACCGGGGCGTAATTGCCGTTAACGGCCCGGACGGCAAAGTTTTTGTAAGCTGGCGTTTACTTGGAACAGAGCCCGATGATCTTGCTTTCAATGTCTATAGAATCCTCGCCAATGGAAAACCGATCAAATTGAATACACAGCCGATCAGCAAAACCACCAATTTCTCAGATGATGCTGTTGATTCCACAGTACAAAAAACGTATTTCGTAAAAACTATTTCCAAAGGAAAAGAAAGCAAGGCAAGTAAATCGTTTGTATTAAAACCCGGTACGGCTCCTTATTTGTCGATCACATTGCAAACGCCACCAGGCTATACCCCGAATGATGCGTCTGTCGGTGACCTCGATGGCGACGGTGAATACGAGATCATTCTTCATCAGACAGGAAGAGGCCGGGATAATAGCCAGGCTGGTATCACGGACCCACCAATATTCCAGGCTTACAAACTGGATGGCACCTTACTGTGGACAATTAATCTTGGAAAAAATATTCGTGAGGGTGCACACTACACGCAGTTTATGGTGTACGACCTGGACGGTGATGGCAAAGCAGAAATTGCAATGAAAACGGGAGATGGGACCATTGACGCAAAGGGAAAAATAATTGGTGACTCAAGCAAAGACTGGCGCAATGAGAAAGGGTATATTCTTGCAGGTCCTGAATACCTTACCGTGTTTAATGGACTAACCGGAGTTGCGTTGGCGACAACCGATTATATTCCTTCACGTCATCCAACAACATTAACACCTACTACCGATCAACTCAAGGAAATCTGGGGCGATGGATATGGCAACCGTATGGATCGCTTTCTTGGTGCCGTTGCATATCTGGATGGAAAAACACCGAGCCTTGTTATGTCGAGAGGCTATTATACGCGGTCCGTACTGGCTGCTTGGAATTTTCGAAATGGAAAGATCGAGCATTTGTGGACTTTCGATAGTGATGACGGAACAACTGAAAATAAAGCTTACCGTGGACAGGGAAACCACAACCTGTCGGTAGCTGATGTTGATGATGATGGAAAAGATGAAATCGTTTTTGGCGCGATGACGATCGATGATAATGGAAAAGGGTTGTATTCAACTGGCCTGGGTCATGGCGATGCATTGCATGTTTCGGATCTTGATCCCACACGTCCCGGTCTCGAGGTATTTGATATACAGGAACGATTTGCCGATGCAGGCGCAAACTTTCGCGACGCGAGGACCGGCGAAGTGCTTTGGAAAAAAGCATCTGTAAAAGCAGGAGAAGATGGTGAAGGCCCCGGCCGGGGCCTCGCATTAGATATTGATCCCCGTTATCCCGGTTTTGAATGTTGGGTGGCCGGTGCAAACATCACAGGCATGTTTGATAGTAAGGGAAATAAAATATCCGAGAAAACGCCTTCTGTAAATATGGGGATATTTTGGGATGGTGATGTGTTGAGCGAAATATTAAACTCAACCTATATAGATAAATGGAACTATGAAAATGAGCAAACCATACGCCTGTTCAATGCGGCAAATTATCAATGCCTTAGCAACAATGGAACAAAAGCCAACCCGGTATTATCCGCCGATATTTTGGGCGACTGGAGAGAGGAAGTCATTTACCGAACAACAGATGGCAAAGAGTTAAGAATTTTCTCCACCAGCATTCCAACAGATAAAAAATTTTACACGTTGATGCACGACCCGCATTACCGTTTAAGCATTGCCTGGCAGAATGTGGCTTATAATCAGCCTCCACATACCAGTTTCTATATGGGAGAAGGAATGAAAAATCCTCCTAAGCCCAAAATAGTGTTTAGTAAAAAATAACCGGAGTAATTCCGTTGCCAGCCACTTCTCAAAAAATAAAATCAATGATTTAAGTATGATTAGAAAATTATCGGTTTTGGTGCTGTTGATGATCACGTTGTCTTCTTTTATCATGCTGAAAAAAGATAAGCCGGTATTTTATATCATAGGAGATTCCACTGTTCGTAATGGTGATGGTTCCAGCAGGAATACACAATGGGGTTGGGGTAGTTTTATCGCAGATTATTTTGATACCGGTAAGATAAGCGTAAGAAATCTTGCCATTGGAGGAAGAAGCAGCCGGACTTTTATTACGGAAGGCCGATGGGATAAAATTGTGGCAGATCTTGAAAAAGGGGATTTCGTAATCATGCAATTCGGACACAATGATGGCGGCCCCTTGGATGATACAGCCCGTGCAAGGGGCACGATCAGGGGAATCGGCGAAGAATCAAAAGAAATTTATGACCCCATCACCAAAAAACAAGAAGTTGTGCATACTTACGGTTGGTATATGCGGAAATATATCAGGGAGGCAAAAGAAAAAAAAGCAATAGCCATTGTTTGTTCTCCGATTCCCCGAAATGACTGGAGGGACGGCAAAGTCGTCAGGTCATCCGATAGTTATAGCAAATGGGCAAAAGAAGTGGCTGACAACGAAGCGGCCTATTTTATCGATTTGAATAACCTTATTGCGTCAAAGTATGAAGAAATAGGGCCTGATAAAGTAAAGCCTTTCTTTCCTGCAGATCATACGCATACCAACCTGGATGGTGCAAAAATCAATGCGGATATTGTAATAAATTCCCTTAGAGAGATCAAATCTCTTAAATTGAAGAAATTTTTCAAATAAATGAGAATACCAATACCGGAATGGAGGATATCCCTTGCTCTTTTTTTTACATTCTCTATCTCCTTTCTGAATGCACAGGTAATAAACAGGAAGGGATTGGTACAACGACATATCGTAAAGGTCACAACATTTGATCCTTTGTCTTCTTTATCAGTTGGCAATGGAAAATTTGCCTTTACGGTTGATGCAACCGGTTTGCAAACTTTTCCCGAACGATATGAAAAAGGAGTTGCACTGGGTACTCAATCTGAATGGGGCTGGCATAGCTTTATTGATGTAGCCGGTTACCAACATGTTGAAACACTGAAACAGTATAATCTGAACGGGCGTACAACCAGCTATAGCGTTCAATGGAATGAGCCTGAAAGAAATAAAAATGCCGCGAACTGGTTTCGGCAAAATCCTCATCGATTACAATTGGGGAATATAGGCCTTGAACTGACTAAGAAAGATGGTTCCCCGGCAGGCATAGATGATATCCAAAACATTCGCCAGCAACTTGATCCCTGGACCGGAGAGATAAAAAGTTATTTTACTCTTGAAAATGTTCCCGTTGACGTCTCCACATACTGCCATCAGGATGAAGACCAGATCGCTTCCAACATCAGATCCAATTTGATTCGGGAAGGAAGATTAAAGGTCAGGCTGCGTTTTCCATATCCCACAGGAGAATGGGCAGATATGGGAACAAATTACACGAATGCTGACAAACATACCACCTCCGTTGAAACTACCATTTCAAATGGAGCCACAATACTCCACCTGTTAGACACCACCAGGTACTATATCGATATAAACTGGAAGAATAATGGCTCGATCACGCAAAAACAAAAACATGATTTCGTTATTTCTCCTGCGCAGGACCAGACGATGTTCGCCTTTAGTTGCCGGTTCTCGCCCAATAAAAAATTGCAACCCGTTGTTGATTTTTATCTCACAGAACTAAATAGTATTATAGAATGGCAGCAATTCTGGAATCGCGGAGCCGCCATCGATTTTAGCGGCAGCACTGATCCGAGAGCGAATGAATTGGAAAGGCGGGTTGTTTTATCGCAATATCTTACAAAAATTCAATGCGCCGGCTCTTATCCTCCTCAGGAAACGGGTCTTACCTATAACAGCTGGTTTGGCAAGCCGCACCTGGAAATGCACTGGTGGCATGGCGTTCATTTTGCATTGTGGGATAGAGCACATCTGTTAGAAAAAAGCGTGGACTGGTATGCGATAGCAGAAAAAAATGCAAAAAAGATCGCATCCCGCCAGGGTTATCAGGGAATACGCTGGCAAAAAATGACGGATAATGCGGGAGAAGAAAGCCCATCTTCCGTAGGATCGTTTTTAATATGGCAACAACCTCACTTTATTTATTTTGCTGAATTGCTTCATCGCCAAAAGAAAGATCTCCGGACTTTGAACAAATACAAAAATCTTGTCTTTGCTACCGCCGATTTCATGGCGTCTTACGCCTTTTATGAAAAAGAAAAAGACAGGTTCATTTTAGGAAAGGGATTGATCCCGGCACAGGAACGATTTAAACCGGAGGAAACATTCAATCCCACCTATGAGTTGGCGTACTGGCATTGGGCTCTGTCGATGGCGCAGGAATGGAGAGAACGATTAAAAATGCCAAGGCAAAAAAAATGGGATTCAGTGTTGAAAAAGCTTTCACCTCTTCCCGTCCAGAATAATTTTTACCTCGCTGCAGAAAGTGCTCCTGATTCTTATACAAATCCGGATTATAGAACAGATCACCCTTCAGTATTGGGCGCATTGGGAATATTGCCCGCCAGCAAAATGGTGGATCAAAAAATAATGAGCAAGACTTTCAACCTGGTTTGGACCAACTGGAGTTGGAACGATACCTGGGGTTGGGATTTTCCTATGACGGCGATGACTGCCACCAGGCTCGGACTTCCCGAAAAAGCAATTGATGCCTTACTGATGAATATTAAAACCAATACCTATCTCCCAAATGGACACAATTACCAGGACGATCGCCTACGACTCTACCTCCCCGGTAATGGAGGTTTGCTCACGGCCGTGGCAATGATGTGTGCAGGATATGATGGCTCAAAGGAGATCAATCCCGGCATTCCCAAAAATGGCAAATGGAAAGTTAAGTGGGAAGGATTAAAAAAAATGCCCTAAAAGACCAGCCACTAATTACACGAATTGACACGAATTGAATTCGTGATAATTCGTGTAATTAGTGGCAGACTTTTTTAAACAGGATATTACAGGATGATTTAATCGATTTTATCCATTATCATCGGGATTGATTTATACGTTCATCAATCAGCTTGCACATGAAAGGTAAAAATTTGCTGTTATTATTATCATTGATTTTTGTTTCTCTTCAGCAGTCAGAAGCGCAAAAGCTTCCCGCAAAAAAAAAGATTCTAGCTTCTATGCGTTTGGCTAACTCCTATTTCATGAATAAATGGCCAGACCCGGGAAAATCGATCATCACCAATCGTGAAAGACCGAGTAATATCTGGACAAGGGCTGTATATTATGAAGGACTGATGGCCCTGTACAATATCGATAAAAACAAAGCATATTATGACTATGCGGTCGATTGGGGAACCAAACACAAATGGGGCTTGAGAAGCGGCGTAAATACAAGAAACGCGGATGACCAATGCTGTGGACAAACTTATATCGACCTCTTCCTGATCGACAAACAAACCGAGCGGATCACTGCCATAAAGACCTCGATCGACAATATGGTTCAGAGTGAGAAAAAAGATGATTGGAACTGGATAGATGCATTGCAAATGGCCATGCCGGTATTTGTAAGATTGGGCATATTGTATAATGACACGAGTTATTACAGAAAGATGTATGACATATACAACTTCTCAAAATACAATCACGGCGGAACAGGATTATACAATCAAACAGAAAAACTATGGTGGCGGGATAAGGACTTTGTGCCACCTTACAAAGAACCTAATGGCGAAGATTGCTATTGGAGCCGCGGCAATGGCTGGGTAATAGCAGCATTGGTACGAACATTGGCGATGCTTCCAAAAACAGATCCGCATTACGCTGAATACTTACAGGATTATCAGGATATGTGCGCAGCCTTATTGCCCGTCCAACGAAGCGATGGATTTTGGAATGTCAGCCTGCATGATTCAACCAATTTCGGCGGAAAGGAATTAAGCGGCACTGCCTTGTTCATTTATGGTTTTGCCTGGGGTATAAACAATGGTCTACTCGAAAAAAAAGTATACGCACCCGTAGTATCCAAAACATGGAATGCTATGGTGAAGGACTGTGTGCATCCCGACGGCAAGCTGGGCTTTGTACAGGGAACAGGTAAAGAACCAAAGGATGGACAACCAGTGTCATATACCAATACACCTGACTTTGAAGATTATGGTTTAGGCTGCTTTTTACTTGCAGGAATGGAAGTGTACAAAATGAAATAGATCTCCAACTTTTAATAATGACCATACAAAATACATTATTCTCCCTTGTGCCTTCGCGTCTTCGCGCGAATATATCCCGCAAAGACGCGAAGGTGCGAAGGAAACTTCTGGTAGGTATATGTTTTTTATTCTTTACTCTGACTCTAAACGCACAACGTGTAAAATACAATTTCAACCCAGGGTGGAAAGTTTTTGTTGGGGATAACGCGGAAGCTTCAGAGCCTGACTTTAACGATGGTAACTGGAAAAACGTAACCCTTCCTTACGCATGGAATGAAGACGAAGCATTTAAAAAAGATATCCGGGAGCTTTCAACAGGCATTGCCTGGTATCGTAAAAAGTTTAAAATCCCCGCCGGGCAGAAAGGACAAAAAGTTTTCCTGGAATTTGAAGGAATTCGCCAGGCCGGCGATTTCTATCTGAACGGCAGGCATATTGGTATCCATGAGAACGGAGTAACCGCATTCGGCTTTGATATTAGTGACCTTGTAAAATTCGGCGATCAGGAAAACCTGATCGCAGCGAGGATCGATAATGACTGGGAATATAAAGAAAAAGCTACCAGTACAAAATTTCAATGGGAAGACAAAAATTTCAATGCAAACTATGGAGGCATCAATAAAAATGTTTTTCTCCATATTACTTCGAAGCTGTACCAGACGCTTCCTTTATTTACACACCTGGGAACAACAGGTGTAACTATATATGCCGATAATTTCGATGTGAAAGAAAGAACGGCAACAATACATACGGAATCCGAAATTAAAAATGAAACCGGTCGGGTACAGGAACTCCAATATGAAGTTGTCATTACGGATCTGAATAATAAACCGGTGAAAACATTTAGTGGTGATAAAATCCCTATCGCTGCGGGTGAAATGAAAATACTGAAAGCAGCCTCGATCGTAAACGGATTGAACTTCTGGAGTTGGGGATATGGTTACCTGTACAATGTACAAACTATTGTAAAGATCGCGGGTAAGGCAGTTGATATCGTAAATACGAAAACAGGATTTCGTAAAACCGCTTTTAAGGATGGTATGATCTATCTTAATGATCGCGTGATACTCGTTCATGGTTATGCACAACGCACTTCCAATGAATGGCCTGCTATTGGATTATCGGTTCCTGCATGGCTGAGCGATTATAGTAATAAGCTGATGGTTGAAAGCAATGGCAACCTCGTTAGATGGATGCATATAGCGCCGTGGAAACAGGATGTAGAAAGTTGCGATCGGGTTGGATTGATGCAGGCCATGCCAGCAGGCGATGCTGAACGAGATGTAGACGGCGTAAGATGGGAACAACGAAAAGCGGTTATGCGCGATGCCATCATTTACAATAAAAATAATCCAAGCATTATTTTTTACGAATGCGGAAATGAGTCCATCAGGGAAAAGCATATGGAAGAAATGATAAGCATTCGCGACCAGTTTGATCCACACGGGGGAAGAGCGATCGGGTCACGCGAAATGCTGGATAGCAAAACAGCAGAATATGGAGGTGAAATGCTATATACTAACAAAAGCGCTGATATCCCGCTGTGGGCTACCGAGTATTCCAGAGATGAGGGCCTTCGAAAATACTGGGATGATTTTTCACCACCTTATCACAAGGATGGGGATGGTCCCCTTTACAATGGGCAAAATGCTTCGTCATACAATCGTAACATGGAATCGCATGCTGTGGAAAATGTGAAACGCTGGTTCGAGTTCTGGAATGAACGACCGGGCACTGGTAAGCGGGTAAGTGCAGGCGGTGTCAATATTATTTTTTCTGAAACCAATACCCATCACCGTGGTGCGGAAAATTATCGTCGAAGTGGTGAGGTGGATGCGTTAAGAATTAAAAAGCAAAACTTCTATGCGCACCAGGTCATGTGGAATGGATGGGTGACCCCAGAAACACCGGGAATACATATTGTTGGACATTGGAATTATACCGCTGGCGTAAAAAAGAATATTTATGTTATCTCTTCAGCAGAAAAAGTTGAATTGAAAGTAAATGGCAAATCCATGGGATATGGAGAAAAAAGCGATGGCTTTCTTTACACCTTTAAGAATATAGAATGGAAACCCGGAAATATCTCGGCGGCCGGCTTTGATATGAAAGCAACACAAATTTGTTCAACCATTATAAATACGGTCGGCCCCCCCGTTGCACTTCGGTTAACTAATATTGAAAGGCCAACTGGTTTTAGGTCTGATGGCCATGATGTTTCTTTGATTGAGATAGAGGTGATAGATGCGAAAGGAAACAGGTGTCCGACTGCTATGGATACGATCCGCTTTACGATGGACGGACCCGCGGATTGGAGAGGCGGAATGGCGCAGGGCCCCGGCAATTATGTTCTTTCGAAAATTCTTCCGGTTGAAAATGGAGTGAACCGGGTGTTGATACGATCAACAACTACGCCCGGCAAGATAACGATCAAAGCCAGCACGAATGGACTGAAAAGTTCGATGTTAACATTAACTACAAAAGCATTTCCTGTACAAAATGGATTAACAGAAATTTTATCTTCGGCTGGCCTGCCCTGTAATTTGCAAAGAGGTCCTACCCCATTAACACCCTCCTATACGATCACCCGGATGCCCATTGCTATTATCGCAGCCACCGCAGGCGCCCATGCAGACACAGCATTTCAAAGCTATGATGATAATGAACTATCAGACTGGGTAAACGACGGAAAATTATCAACTGCCTGGATTGAATATGAACTGGAAAGAGAATCAACGGTAAGCGAAGTCACGTTAAAACTGAATAATTTCCGGTCACGTGTTTATCCTTTGGTGATCACGGTTGATGGAAAAAAAGCGTTTGCCGGCACCACCAGGCCAAGCCTGGGGTATTATACGATCATCTGCAATCCGCAAAAAGGAAAAAAGATAAGGATACAACTGGCAACTCTTTCGAAGGATGAAGGAGGGAATACAATGGTTGAAGTATCTGGAAAAAAACTGGATGATGGGGTTGCACGTGATGATGCAAAAGCACCAGGAACGTTAAGCATTATAGAAGTAGAGATTTATGAAAAGCCTGGTTTTCTTCACTAAATGTTTGCAAAAAAAATGTATTCATCGCGTCATTTGTCCTTTTTGTGTCTTCGTGCCTTTGTGGAAATTTTTAGCCACGAAGACACTACGACACAAACACTGTGAGTGAACGAATAACAAACTCATTATGTACCGGCAAGCCATCTTACTAATAATACTTCTGGCAATGGGAAGTGTTTTCTTCAATTCCAGGGCGCAGAAAATGGCATTCCCAAAAAAAACAAATATTGTTCTCATTTTTGCAGACGACCTGGGGTATGGCGATATTGGTTGCTACGGACAACAAAAGATAGAAACACCGAATATTGACGGACTGGCGAAAGCCGGCCTCAGGTTCACTCAGTTTTATTCAGGTTCCACGGTATGTGCACCCTCACGTGCCAGCTTACTCTCCGGATTGCATACCGGTCATACTGCGGTAAGAGGAAATAAAGGCTTTGAACCGGAAGGGCAAACACCATTGCCGGATTCGGTAACGACCATCGCTACGCTATTGCAACAGCAAGGCTACGTAACAGCCGCCTTCGGCAAATGGGGGCTGGGATTTATAACAACAAGCGGAGATCCAAACAAAAAAGGTTTTGGCGAATTTTTCGGATACAATTGCCAGAGCCTCGCACATAATTACTATCCTGATCATCTGTGGAATAATCACAATAGAGTTGACCTGCCATTAAATCTTTCAGGAGATTCGATCTATTCATCCGATCTCATTCAACAAAAAGCCGTTGAATTTTTACAAAAAGATCATCGAAAACCATTCTTTCTTTACCTGCCATATACTTTGCCGCATGGCGATGTCATTGTTCCGCATGATAGCCTGTATTCGTATTATATTAAAAAGTTTGATGAAAAACCTTTGAACGCACGACCCGCCTCCTATTCAAATAAAAACCGAAGCTTCGAACCATACCCGCATGCAGCATTTGCTGCAATGGTATCAAGGCTCGACAGGTATGTAGGCGATATCGTAACGCTCCTCAATCAAAAAGGAATCGCCGATAATACTTTGATCATTTTTACGAGCGACAATGGCCCACACCGTGAAAATGGTGGCGATCCGGATTTTTTCAACAGCAACGGCATATTTCGCGGCATAAAAAGAGATCTGTACGAAGGTGGCAT